>MKWN01000015.1 GCA_001899775.1 Thiobacillus sp. 65-29 | reverse complement strand
CAATCGCCAACCACGCGGCCCAGCGCCGGCGCATCCACAAGCCGACGCCGGCGACGATGTAGGCGAACCCGGCCAGAAAATTGAACCAGAGCACGAAGGGCACATAGTGGCCGGCGGCTTGGCGCGCCGCGCCGTCGACAAACAGAACGGCGCCGCCCTCCCGAAGAGTGAGCAGACCGAAGCCGATCGCAAGCAGGGAGATCAGCCAGTGCCAGATGCTGCGTTGTGGATGAGTGGTCATCTTCATGGCCTTTACTTGATCGGGGAAACTCCCAGGCCTTCGTCGTCGTCGCGGCGTGCGTGTGCATTCCGCCGGGCGGTCGGGCTGAGTGTTGAATGACGCGGATTCGCGCTGGAGGCGCAACGCGATCGCATGACCGTGGTGTGCCTCTCGGCTGACCGAGGAACTGCGTGGCGGCAGGATGGAAGGCGTTTCATCGGGTGTGCGTGATGCCACGGAGATAGATGGCAAACACGGCTGGCGCGTCGCGGCGGATGCGTGCTACATCGCCCGCCAGCAACGACTGCATCACCAGCCCTTGAATTGTGCCGATGAACAAGACGACGGCCGCGTCCACATCCAGTTCTGAATGCAGCTCGCTTCGCGCCTTACCGGCTTCGAGCAGTCGACGCAACCGCTCACCATATTGACGGGTCAAGGTCTGCACCATTTGCTTGGGCAGGGTCTCCCCCGGCCGCTGTAATTCGCCGAAGAGCATCCTCGGCACCCCCGTGTGCTCGGCCACGAAGTCGATGTGCGTCTTGAAGATCGCTTCAAGAGCTGCGAGGGGGGACGTAGCACCTTCTGCGGCCTTGTCTACTCGAGCCATCAGGCGTTCCGTAACCCAGGACATCACCGCCTGCAAGATTGCGTCCTTAGTCGGGAAGTGACGGAACAGTGCTCCCTGGGTCAACCCCATGCGCTGCGCGATGGCCGTGGTCGTGATGTCGCTGGGGTTCTGTTCGGCAGCCAAGTCGACCACTGCCTCGACGGTGGCCGCGCGCCTCTCATCAGCCGGCAGATGCCTGGAGTGTCCGCTCATTGCTTGCATCCCAAAAAGTGAGTAATCTATTACTAGTTTACCACTATGCAGCCAGACCGCAAGAGGGGAAGCACGAAAAAGAGGTCTCGATGAACAGCAGAACTGCTATCTCAGACGGCTGCCAACGGTCGATTTCTGGCGGGCGCAAACGTCGCCCTCCGCACCTCATTGGCGGAAGGGCGCCGGCACATCGCAAGCCTGGCGGGGCGTAAGTGGGCGGGATGTGGATGGAGATGCTGGCGCCCGAGAGGCCGAACCAGAAGAAGACGAACAGGAGGTGGCCTTGGATTTCAGATTGCTGCGCTACTTCATCGCAGTCGCGGAAGAACTGCATCTGGCCCGGGCAGCCGAGCGTCTGGGCATCGAGCAATCGCCTGTGTCACGTGCGATGCGCGACCTGGAAAGCCAGCTTGGCGTGCAGTTGTTTGACCGCAGCACACGCCTGACGCGGCTGACCTGGGCTGGCCAGGTGTTCCTAGGCGAATGTCGGCGCGTGCAGGCCACCGTGGAGCAGGCAGTCAAGAGCGCCAAGGCCGCGGCACAGGGGTACCAGAGCCATCTGCGCATCGCGATCTGCGACGGCCTGGCGCAGCCCCGCATCGCCACCTTGCTGGCACGCAGCCGCGAGGACGAGCCCGAGATGGAGATTCGCGTCTTCGAGCTGCCGTTCGCGCAGCAGCTCAAAACGTTGCACGACGATCTGCTGGACATCGGCTTTGCGTTGTCAAACGCGGTACATGATGGCCTCGTCGCCGAGCCGGTGTGGACCGATCCGCTGTCGG
>MKWN01000014.1:11217-22224 GCA_001899775.1 Thiobacillus sp. 65-29 | reverse complement strand
CGCACGGTTCGGAGGGAGGGGAGGGCGAGCGCCCTTCTCTACCCCTATCAGGGAGGGGCGCCATTGTAGGAGGGTCGCCCCCGGCCCGATGCCGTGATGGTTCCACCGCCCTATCGCGGCGAGGGCGCCGCTCCTACAGGGGGGCGCGGTTGCCGGGGCTGTCCCCTCACTGCATGAGCGCGTGCGGCGCGGTATGTCCTGCCGCGCCTGCACCGGAACTCAACTCGTAATACACGACCACCTCGTTGCCGGTCCCCACGTAGCGCATTTCATGGCTCAGGCGACGCACCAGGGCGATGCCGCGACCGTAGAGCGCGTTATCCGGTATCTGCGAGCACGCCGCCCAGTCGAAGCCAGGTCCGCTGTCGCGCACGGTAATCCTTGCCATCTTCCGGCCGTCGCGGCGCAGGACTTCGAGCTGGATTTCGATGAAGCCTTGCTCGAGCGCCTGCAGGGCTTTCTGCCGTTGGGTCGCATAGGCGGTAAAGCCTTCGCTGCTCGTCTTGAGTGTGGAATCGAGCCGCAACAGGCCGTGGTCCAGCGCGTTGGCCACCAGTTCGGACAGGATGATGAAAACCTGTCCGGCATGCTCCTTCAGGGCGTCGATGCGTTCGATCATTCCGGTCAAGGTGGGCACGACGTCGAGATTCTTCAGGTCCATGGCCTCGAAATGGAAGGACATGCAAAGTCGATCGCTGCCGCTTTCTCCACCACTGCGAGGCGCGTGCAAGGACTCCGTGAGCGTTCCGGGCGCCGGGACTTCGACGGCGACGACGCTGATGTCGTCCGCTGCCGCGCCGGCCCGATGGGCGTCGAGCGCCTGCAGCAAGGCGTCGAAGCGCTGTTCCCTTGCCGCCGCGCGCAGCGCCGCCTCCGCGCGTTCGTCGCCGAACTGCACGCCTTCGGCGTTTTCCGCCTCGCTCAGGCCATCGGACCAGAGGAACAACTGGCAAGCGCCGTCGTAGGAATACACTTCCGGCTCCGCGGAGAATTCTTCCGGCGGCAACACGCCAAGCGGCAGATGGCGCGACTTCCAGCGCCTGACGATGCTGCCGCCGGCATCGAGCAGGCAGGGCGCCGGATTGCCGCCGTTCCACACCTCGATCGTTCCCGCCACGGGATTCACCGAAACGAGCGTGAGCGCGGAAAACCGTCCCGGCGGCATCATGGTGTGCATGCGGCTGTTCATCACCTCGACGATGCGTGCGATGCCATAACCGAGCTCGGTCATCGCGTAAAAAGTATCGAACTGCGGCAGCGAGCCCATTGCTGCGGGCAGGCCGTGCCCCATGCCGTCGCTCAACAGGATATGGTGGCATTTTCCGGGCGTGCGCGCGGCGGCGACGAGGTCGCCGCTGAAGTGCCATGCGGGGGTGACGCGATAGCGCAGGGCGGAATCGCTGAGGCCCTCGCGGTTCACCATGTACTCCATCAGGCTCGCCCCGAGACGCCGCTCCTCCTCGGCCTGCCGGTAATAGGTAGCGAGTTCGTCCGAGTAGCGTGACAGCGCCTGCTGCAGTTCGGCGATGCGCTGGAATACCTGGATCTTGGCCTGGAACACGGGCAGCGACAGCGGCTTGGTCAGATAATCGTCCGCCCCCGCGCGCAGGCCTTCGAGCACCTCGTCCTCGCGCGAAAGCGCAGTGACCATGAGGATCGGCAGCCAGCGCGAACCCGCCGCCTCACGGATGCGGCGTGTCGCTTCGAGGCCGCCTATTCCCGGCATCATCACGTCCATCAATATCATGTCCGGCGCTTCGCTATGGAATTTTTCCAGCGCCTCCTCACCCGATCGCGCCTCGATGAAGCGATGCCCCATCCGTTTCACTACCTGGCCGGCAATGGCGACGTTGTTGGCCACGTCGTCCACCACCAGGACCGTCATACCCGATTTATTCATGCTGCCTGCATCCTGCTTCACTTGATATTGAACAGGCGGCGGAAATTCGAAAGCTCGAACACCTGCGCCACGGCCCCCTTGCAATTCAGGAGGGTGATGGATTTCGCCGCGCTTTTCGCGCGCTCCTTGAGCAGCAGCAGCATGCCCATGGCCGAACTGTCTATGTATTTCACCTCGTCGAAATCCACTTCGAGCTCGCTGACGCCCGGTTCGCTGAGGAGCGCACTGGTCGCATCGTTGAAGAGCCGGTGGCTGTTGAAATCGAAGCGCCCGTTCAGCACGATGCGGGCGGTATTGCCATCCTTGCGGGTGTCTATGTTCATCGTTTTCTCCTTTCGATAAGCTGCAAATCAGGCCGGTGCGCACTGCACCGGAAAATCAGATCGTTTCCGTCGCGTGGCACGGAGCCGGCAGTTCGATCGCGAAACTGCTTCCTTCTCCCTCCACGCTTTCCACGCTGATCGACCCCCCCATCAAGTCGACCAGATGTCTGCACAGCGCCAGCCCCACCCCGATGCCGGGCACGCTGGTGTGTTCCGCGCCCAGCCGGCTGAAGTACTGGAACAGTTCGTTCCGTTTCGCCTGTGGGATGCCGATCCCGGTATCACTGACAGCGATGCGCAGCATGCCTTGTTCCAGCCGATGACAGGTCACCGTCACGCGACCTCCGGGCCGGTTGTATTTCACCGCATTGGTAAGCAGATTGAGCAACACCTGCCGGAAGCGCTTCGCGTCGACGTGCAGCGTCTGGCGCCCGCATTCCGCGCTCAGGTCGACCAGCTCCAGTCCCCGCGCTCCGGCCTGCGGCGCGACGTGTTCCAGGCATTCGCGAATGAGCCCGACCACATTGACCTCCTGTGGCTTCAGCTCCAGCCGGCCCGTTTCGATGCGAGAGAGATCGAGCACGTCGTCGATCAGTTCGCGCAACAGCCAGCCCGCGCCGAGAATGCGCTGGATGCCGTCCTGCTGGGTCTCGTTGAGCGGGGCCTCGGGGTCGGATTCGAGCAACTGTGCGAAACCGACGATGGCGTTGAGCGGCGTGCGCAATTCATGGCTGACATGGGAAAGGAAGCGCGTCTTGGCCAGGCTGGCCTGTTCCGCGGCTTCCTTCGCCCGCGTGAGCGCCGCCTCCAGCGCGACCTGATCGCTCACGTCGCTGAGCGCCGCGACGTAGTGCGTGAGTTCGCCCGAATCGCTGCGCACCGGCGAGATGAAGATATCACACCAGAGTTGCCGCCCGCGCCGCGTCAGGGCTTCGACCACGGCGTGCCGTTCGGCACCGTGGGCAAGTGCGTCGTACAGCAGGTGCCAGCCCTGCGTATCTTTTTTGCTCTCGACCAGAAGAGGCCAGCGCTCGCCGGGTATGGCGGCCTGCGGCAGATCGACGATCTCGGCATAGGCGGCGTTGGTGTACTCGATTGCCCCGTCGCCCGAGCGGAAAATCGCCATGCCGGTGCCGCTCGCCGCCAATGCCCGGTCGTGCAGGCGCAATTTGTCCTCGATGCGCTTGCGCGCCGTGACGTCACGCATCGTCACCTGAACATTCCTGACGTAGCCTGTCGTGTCGCGGACCGGCACGGCGGACAACTCGGCCCAGATATAGATACCCTCGACGTGCCGTAAGCGGACGTAGTCGCACTGGCCGGCCTCGCCCCGCAGAGCCGGTACGAACATGCCACGGATACGCGCGACATCGTCCGGATGGATCAGCGTATAGCCATCCTGTCCGATCAGGGACGCAGGCTCACGCCCCAGCACGCGCTCTACGGACGGACTGACGTAGGCGAAACGGCCATCCGGCTCATGCAAGCAAATCACGTCGAGGGCGTTCGTTGCAAGCAGACGGAAGCGTTCCTCGCTTTTCTCCAGGGCCGCGTCGATCGCCAGCGCGCGGGTGATGTCGGTGCGGATGGCGAAATAACGCTCCAGGCAGCCGTTTTCATCGAAAAACGGCACGATGGTCGAGGCGACCCAGTAAAAGCTCCCGTCCTTGCGACGGTTGCGGATGTTGCCCTGCCAGACGCGCCCCCTGGAAATCGTGTCGAGCATCCCGGCAAAGAATTCCGGCGGATGAAAACCCGAATTGATCAGGCGGTGGGTCTTGCCGAGAATTTCTTCGCGGCTGTACTGGCTGATCTCGCAAAACTTGTCGTTGGCATAAACGATGCGCCCCGCGGTATCCGTAGCGCTGACGATGGCGTGCGCGTCGAAGGCCCGCAGGTGCTGCGCCAGTTCGCGGTCGCGTCTGGCCATCTGCATGGCCATGGCATCCAGCGCCCGGGCGAGCTGGCTCAGTTCGGTACCTTCCGCCACGCCGCTGCGGTATGTCAGGTCGCCTGCGGCGTGTGCGTTCGCCTGGCGAACCATGCGGCGCACCGGCACGACGACCAGGCGATCGCTTGCAAACCAGGCGAACAGCAGGATTCCGGCAAATACCGCTGCGGCGATCATCCCCATGAAGCGTGCGGTGCGATGCACCTGCGCCAGGGCAATGTCGGCGGGAACGCCCACCGCGACGAACACGTTTTCGTTTGTCGCACCGCTTTCGAGCCGGGCGCTGGCAAACAGGCGCAGCCGGCCGTCCCGGCCATAGGCTTCCACGACGCCTGGGCCGAACCCCACCGCGCCAACCGGGTGAACCGCCGCGGCAAAGGGTTTGCCGCGCCAGGCTTCGGGTGCGGGATCGGCATGCAGGATGAGGCCGTTTTGATCGTGGAAAATCACTTCGCTTCCCTCCGGCAGCGCGTCGCCGAGGCGGGTACGATCGAACCATGACAGGTCGACCGACACGAAAAGATAGGCCCGGTGCTCGCCCCTGGAACCCGTCAGCGGCATGGCGACGATCACCACGGGTTCGTCCACCTGGACGCCGAGGTGATAGTCGCCCACCACGGTCTGATCGTGCCCCTGGCGCAGCAACTGAAACCAGAGTCGGTCGCTGAAGCTGGCGTCGCGCGTCTTCCGCGCACCGCTGCAAACCGTATTGCCCTCGAGATCGGTCATGCCTGCGTTGGCGAAAATGATCCGCTGCGCAAGGATGTCCCTGAAAATGGAGCAGAAACCGGGCCTGCGTTCGGCGATCTGCGGGTTGGCCGCGAGGGTAAGCAACAGGTAATGCGCGGCATTGATATGCCTTGCCTGCTCCATGGATATCTTCTGTACCAGGGATTGCGTTTCAAGATGGACATCATTGAGGGCGTGGCGATAAACCTGCATCCCGAAAAATCCGATGATACCCAGCAAGGGCAGCATGGCTGCCAGAAGCAGCACGATCAGGCGCGAGCGCAGGCTCTTGAAGATGCGTTTCACGCACAAGCCCCTGCGTCGCCCGTTCCCTCGCCGACGGCACCGGCCTGCGCAAGCGCTTCGTGACTCATCATGCCCTCATCCAGGCCGCGCCCGCTGCGCAGCAGCGCTTCAGCCGAGGTTTCGGGAAGCGGCCGGCTGAACCAGTAGCCCTGAAACTCGTCGCAGCCCACGTCGCGCAGAAAGACGGCCTGTTCCGCGTCCTCGACCCCTTCGGCGATCACGGCAAGCCCCAGGCTGCGGGACAGGTTGACGATGGCGCGCACGATGGCGGCATCGCCGGGGTCGGTGGCGATATCGCGCACGAAGGAGCGGTCGATCTTCAGTGCGTCGATGGGGAAGAGCTTGAGATAGGACAGCGAGGAATAGCCGGTGCCGAAATCGTCCACCGACAGCGTGAGGCCCAGCGTCTTGAGCGCATGCAGCGTGCCGGCTGCGGCCTTGCTGTCCTGCATCACGGTACTCTCGGTGATTTCCAGTTCGAGATGCGCCGGATCGATTCCGGTATCGGCGATCACGCGCTGCACGCGCGCCACCAGTTCGGGATCGCGGAACTGCCGCGCGGACAGGTTCACCGCCACACGCGTCTGCGGCAGGCCCCTGGCCTGCCATTGCCGGATGCAGCGGCAGGCCTCCTCCAGCACCCATTCACCCAGTTGCGTGATGAGGCCGGTCGCTTCGGCGACACCGATGAAACGATCGGGACCGAGCAGGCCTTCGCGCGGGTGATTCCAGCGCACCAGCGCCTCGAAGCCGAGAACCGTGCCGGACGCCAGGCTGACGCGCGGCTGATAGTGCAGCACCAGTTCGTCCCGTTTGAGAGCAAGGCGCAGGTCGTGCTCCAGTTCGATGCGCGCATGCATCTGCGCATCCATTTCCGGAACGTAGAAACGGAAGGTATTGCGGCCCTCTTCCTTGGCACGATACATGGCGACGTCGGCATTGCGCAGCAGGACTTCGGCATCGGCGGCATCCAGGGGACAGACCGACAGGCCGAGACTGGCCGTGACGTAGACCTCGCGGCCGTTCATCGCGAAGGGCTGCGCGAGGGCCGCCAGGATCTTTTCGGCGACACCTGCCGCGTCGCCCAACTGCACGATGTCGGGCAGCAGCAGGATGAACTCGTCGCCCCCTTGCCGCCCCACCGTGTCATCCTCGCGCAGCACGGCGCCGATTCGTGCCGCCGCCTGGCGCAGCAGCACATCGCCCGCGCCATGGCCGAGGGTGTCGTTGACGTCCTTGAAGCGATCCAGATCGAGATAGGCCACGGCGAGCAGCCGTTCGCTGCGCCGAGCATGCGCAATGGCCTGGCGCAGCCGGTCGAGGATGAGCGTGCGGTTGGGCAGGCCGGTGAGGGCATCGTGGCCGGCCTGGTACAGCAGAGCCTCTTCGTGCTGCTTGCGCTCGGAAATGTCGCGCGCGATCACCAGAACCGACACCACCCGGTTTTCGAAGTCACGTTCGGGAGCCATGCGCACGTGAAAATGGCGCAGGCCCGCGTGCGGCAATTCGACCCCGCACTCCAGGGTGACCGGCTCGCCGGACGCGAACACCGCATCGACGCCGTGAATCCAAGGGATGGCTGCGTCGGGCGGCAGCCCCAGTTCGACCCAGGTCTTGCCCCAGCAATCGTCGGGCTCGCTCCCTATCGCTGCCGCAAGCGCGGAGTTGGCATACAGAAAATGCTGCGCCCGGTCGACACGCGCGATGATATCCGGTGCGTGCTCCACCAGCGTCTGGAATTCCTGCGAATGCCTGCGCAGCATGTTCTCCATCTCCCGGGTCGCGCTGATGTCACGCAGGGCGATGAGCGTGCCGCAGGTTCCGCCCAGCTCGATGCGCGACAGGTTCACCGAGACCGGCAGTTCCTCGCCGTCCCTGCGCCGGACCAGCGATTCCGTCTTGACCACGGCAAGATCGGGCGCCGGGCGTACAACACGGCACCCGTTCTGTGGCAAGGGGCTATCGTCGATGCGCTCCCGGAACATGCGCTCCATCGGCAGGCCGAACAGTTCCTCGTGGCGATAACCCAGCATCGCCACCGCGCTCGCATTCACCGTCACGATGCATCCGCTGGCATCGATCAGGAACAGGGCGTCCGGGGCCGACTCGAACAACATGCGGAAGCGTTGTTCGCTTTTCTGCAAGGTGTTCTGCGATACCGTGAGTTCGCGGTATGGCCGTTGTATGGCGATCACGAAGATGGCGCGGTAGAGCAGGATGTAACCGGTGATCTTGCAGGCATGTCCCATGAGGTCGAACACATCGTGCGTCCGCGTGTGCAGCGTGAAGTTGATCTCACCGAGCACGAGAATGCCGAGTGCAGCGAACAGAAACATCGCCGCTTCGTCGCGTGCCGTGCGCAGCCGCGGATACAGGACCAGCGCCGCCGCGGCGTGCAGCGTGACAACGAGATAACCGATGCCGAGTGCCAGCGGCATGCGGCCGTGCTGTGGCGCGAAGCTTGCCACAAGCCAGTCAGGCGGATGGGCGGCCAGCCAGGACGTCGCCGCAACCCAGGCGAGTGCCCCGCCCAGCACCGCATGGCGCACGGCCGGTTTCATGCTTGCCGGAACCACGAGCACTGCGGCGAACAATGTGACGGCCACGCTGATCCGTTCCGCGTACCAGAAATACAGTGAGCCATCCACGGCGGGCGGCGCACCGAAGGGTGGCATACCCGGATGCGACAACAGATGACCTGTGCCGAACAGACCGGCGGCAAACATGCCTGCCGCAACCGTGACCAGCAAGGCTGCGCCGTGGGTCTTCGCCGCCTGCCAGGCAAGACTGGCGATCATGCCCGCCAGCACCACGGTTGCGATGTCCAGCAGACCGTGAAGCACGCTCTCGCCCGCCGCGTCGATTTCCATCCTGCGGGCCTTCATGGACAGCATGCCGGTCACGACCGCCAGGCTGACAATGAGGAACACAGCAAAGCCCCCGCCGCCGTAGCGAAGCGACGGGTGCGGTGGTGCCGATGCGGAGCGACGCTCAGGCATGGCGGCACGACCTTGCTCGAAAATCACGCATATTTCATGATCTCCGCGGGGATCGCCTGCAAGGGTGCGCTGCGATCGACGCCGCCCAGCCTGACTGCCTCCTTGGGCATGCCGTAGACCACACAGGTGGCTTCGTCCTGGGCCACGGTACTCGCCCCCGCGTCGCGCATTTCCTTCAAGCCGCGCGCGCCGTCGTCGCCCATGCCGGTCATGATGACGCCGAGCGCATTCCTCCCGGCGAATTTCGCCACCGAGCGGAACAGCACGTCGACCGAAGGTCGGTGGCGGTTGACCACCGGACCATCCACCACTTCGACGTGGTACTGGGCGCCATTGCGCTTGAGCAGCATGTGCCGCCCACCGGGTGCGATCAGGGCGCGGCCGGGTATCACGCGGTCGCCGTTGCGCGCTTCGCGCACCTCGATCTGGCATACCGTATCCAGCCGCGCGGCAAAGGATGCGGTGAATTTTTCCGGCATGTGCTGCACGATGACGATGCCGGGCGATACACGTGGCAATGCCGCAAGCACCGTTTCCAGCGCCTGGGTGCCGCCCGTCGAGGTGCCGATGGCGACAATCCGCTCGGTGGTCTGCGCCAGGGCCTGACTCGCCGCCGGCAGGATGGCGTCGGCGCTGAGTTTGGGCGCCGCGACCACGGGCGGTGGCGCGGCATGAGTTTTCAGGTTGCGCACATTGGCGTGCGCCGCCGATTTCACCGCGCGGATCAGGTCCGCCGCCGCATCTTCCATGGCCGTGCGCCGGTTGCCGATACCCGGCTTGGGTACGATGCCGACCGCACCCGCCGCCAGCGCCTGCATGGCGGTTTCCGAACCCTTCTGCGAAATCGACGAGCAGATCACCACCGGTGTCGGGTGCTCCGTCATGATCTTTCGCAGGAAGGTGAGCCCATCCATGCGCGGCATCTCGATGTCCAGCACCAGCACATCCGGCCACTGTTTCTTCATCTTCTCCTGCGCGAAGAGCGGATCGGCGGCCACGGCGATGACTTCGATGCCCGCGTCGCGCGCCAGCGTCTCGGACAGCACCTGCCGCACCACGGCGGAATCGTCCACGATGAGGACCTTTATGCGTGCCGACATTGCGCCTCCGCTTCGCCGCTGCGCTGCTCCACCCGCGGCGGAACCATCTGTCGCACCCAAACGTGTCCCGACCAGATGTCGAAGAGCACCGTGCGATGGCCTGCGCCCCCGAGATCCTCCGCCGCCAGGCACATGCCATGCTGCCTCACCAGTTCCCGCCCCACCTCGGCGTTCCTGATGCCGATATGGGTCTGCGTTGCGCGCACCTGCCGGTGGAACATGTTGCCACCGCCGAAGAGCTTGACCTGATAATCCTCGAGCGCCGTTCCGCTGCGGCGGATTTCCTCGAACAGCAGACCGAGGGCCTCGTCGGCGTATTTGCCGTCGGCGCCAGGCGCCCCCCGCCCCTGGCGGCTCGGCAGCATGTAGTGGCACATGCCGCCGATCAGCAGCTTCGGGTGCCACAGCGTGATGGACACGCATGAGCCGAGGATGGTGCGGATGCGCGTATCCCGATCGCCGAAATAGTATTCGCCGGGGTTGAGGAAGATCTCGATGACGTGGGGCGGCTTCTTCATGGTGGTCAGCCGGCCTGTTTGCGGTACACCGACGGGCGCACGACAGCCAGTGCGTCCGTCACGCCATTGAGGCTCTCCGAATGCCCGATGAGCAGGTGGGCGCCGCGCTTCAGCGTGGCGGCGATGCGCTGGACGACCCGCGCCTTGGTGTCGGTGTCGAAATAGATCATGACGTTGCGCAGGAACACCACGTCGAACTCACCCAGTTGCGGCAGGGTTTCGTTGAGGTTGATCTGCCGGAAATTCACGCGCGCGCGCAGCCGTCGGTCGATGAGAAAGCGACCGGCCTGCGAGCCGACACCCCGCAGGCAGTATTCCTTCAGGTAACGCTGTGGAATGTGCTGCGCGCGTTCCATCGCGTAGAGACCACTGCGCGCGCGTTCCAGCACGCGGGTACTGATGTCGGAGGCGAGGATTTCCCATGGCGCCTCGCCCAGCCGATCGGCCAGCAGCATCGCGATGCTGAAGGGCTCCTCGCCGCTCGAGCACGCCGCGCTCCAGACCCGGAATGGCGCGCCGGGCCGCCGTTCGGCAAGAATCTGCTGCAGAAACTCGAAATGCTTGGGCTCGCGAAAGAAATAGGTCTCGTTCGTGGTGAGCAGGTCCAGCGCGGTCTGCAATTCCTCGGGTTCGCGTCCGCTGGTGAGGAGACGCAGGTAATCGCGGTAGGAATCGAGCGAATGATGTTTCAGCCGCTTGGCAAGACGGCCGCAGACGAGCGCCTTCTTGGCGGGCGAAAGACTGATGCCGGCGAGCCGGTACAGCAGTCTCTGGAACTCGCCGAAATCCTGGTCGGACAGCGCGGATGCCTGCATGCCTCACGTGCCCCCTCAATGATGGAACCCGGCCGGCGTCAGCGGAGCGTGCCACGGACCGCTCATCCTGCCGCCTCCATCCCCGCGTCACCTGGGTGGCCGGCATGTGCCTGGTCCAGCATGGCGAGATCGTCGAGCGACAGCACGTTGCCCACGTTGAGGATGATCACGAAGCGGCCGTTCACCTTGCCCATGCCACGAATGAAATCGGTACGAATCTTCGCGCCGAAGGCGGGCGGCGCTTCGATCTCCTCCTGCGGGATCTCCAGCACCTCGTTCACCGCATCCACCACCACGCCGATCACCTGATGCTCCTCGCCGTTCGTTATCTCGATAATGACGATGCAGGTACGGCGGGTGAGTTCG
>MKWN01000014.1:0-11173 GCA_001899775.1 Thiobacillus sp. 65-29 | reverse complement strand
GGTTGATCACCCCGCGGATGTAGTCCGGCATCATGGGCACCTCGGTGAGATTGCCGTATTCGATGATCTCCTTGATCGCGAGAATGCCGATCGCGAACATCTCGCCGCCGAGCATGAAAGTCAGGTATTGCAGCGCGTCGGGGGATGCATCCGGCGCGGGCTGCTCCGCCACGTTCACAAGCGCACTCATGCGGCCTCCTCAGAATTTGACGAATTCGAGCTCGTCGATCAGGGCCGGTGCCACCTTCGCTGCGGTCTTGCCGCCAGCCCCCTTGGCATGCGCGACCTGGCCAAGCTTCTGGGTGGCCGATTTTCTGCCCTTTGCAATCGCCGTAGCAGACCCGCTTTCGAGGCGGAAGAAGCTCATGGACTGCTGCAACTGCTCGGCCTGGCTGCTCATTTCCTCCGCGGTGGCGGCCAGCTCTTCCGAGCTCGATGCGTTCTGCTGCGTGATCTGATTGAGTTGCGACATGGCGGTGTTGATCTGGCCGACACCGGCGGATTGCTCCTCGGAGGCCGCAGTGATCTCCTGCACCAGATCCGAGGTCTTGTTGATCGAGGGAACCATTTCATCCAGGAGCTTGCCGGCGCGTTCCGCCATACCCACCGAACCGCTCGCCAGTTCGCCGATCTCCTGCGCCGCCACCTGGCTGCGTTCGGCCAGCTTGCGTACTTCGGCCGCCACCACCGCGAAGCCCTTGCCGTGCTCGCCGGCGCGCGCGGCCTCGATGGCGGCGTTCAAGGCCAGCAGATTGGTCTGGTAGGCGATGTCGTCGATGATGCCGATCTTGCCGGCGATGCTCTTCATGGCATTGACGGTTTCCTTGACTGCCTCGCCTCCCTCGGTAGCCTCCTTCGCCGCCTTCGATGCCATGCCATCGGTCACCTTGGCGTTCTCGGTGTTCTGGCCGATGGATGCCGACATCTGTTCGATCGAGGCGGACGTTTCCTCCACGCTCGCAGCCTGCTCGCTGGACGCCTGGCTGAGGGACTGCGCCGTGGCCGAGACCTCCTCGGACGCGCTGGAGAGATTGTCCGCTGCACTGCGCACTTCGGTGATGATCTGCGCGAGTTTTTCCACCATGTTTTTCATCGCACCGAGCAGCATGCCGGTCTCGTCTTTCGACTGAACCTCGATCCTCACGCTGAAATCACCTTCGGCAAGGCTGTTGGCGACGTTTACGGCTTCACCGAGCGGCCGGGTAATGGAGCGGGTGACCCAGAATGCAATCACGGCCGCCAGCAGAAAAGCTGCCGCACTCATTCCAAGCATCAGGGTTCGTGCCTGGTTGTACTGTTCCGCGGCGGCGTTGCCCAACTCGGTCATGAGGGCACCCTGAAACTGGATGAGGTCATTGACGCGCCTGCGATACTCGTTGGCCGCCGGACGGAAATCAGATTCGAGGAAAACCCGCCCTTCTTCGGCCTTGCCGTCCTCCACCAGCTTGATGATCTGATCCTGCGCTGCGATGTATTTTTCGCGCGATTCGAGGATCGACTGGAACATCTCGATGCCCTTGGGCTGAACGAGCATCGGCTTGAGTTTTTCCCAAGCCTTGCCGATGCCGCTGCGACCCTCGAGGATACGATCCTTGGCACTCTGCACGCCGGTCTTGTCCGTGGCGAGGAGAAGGTCACGCGCTCCGAGTCCGATCGTGTTAACGCCGGCGAGTCCTTCTTCCAGCAGCAGAACCTTCGGCCACTTGTCCTTGTTGATGTTTTCCAGCGATGCGTTGAGCACGGCCATGCGGGTGATGCCGATGGCGGCGATCGCCACCATCAGTACCACGACCAGACTGAAGCCAATTCCCAACCGCACCCCGATTTTCATGTTCTTGAACATCGTCCCCCCTCTCCTGTTAAATCGCCAATGAACTCACGCTCTGCAACGGCCCTTCATGCGCCGTGGGCAAGCATCGCCCCGTCACGCGCGACACCCAGTTGAAGCAGTGCCGGAACATCCAGAATCAACGCCACCTCGCCCGTTCCCAGAATCGTGGAACCGGAAATGCTCTTCAAATGCCTGAATACGCTGCCCAGCGGCTTGATGACGGTCTGGAACTCCCCCAGCAGCTCGTCCACAACGAACCCGGCTTTCTGCCCGCCGTACTGCACGACCACGATGTTCTCGCGCTTGCCCGGCGGTGCCTTGATCTCGAACTCGTCGCGCAGGCGCACGAACGGCAGCACCTCGCCGCGCAGGTTGACGTAGTTGCGGCTCGCCGCGAGCTGCCGGTCCGCCTCGGACAGTTCGATGCATTCCAGCACCATGTCGAGCGGCACCACGAAAGACGACTTGCCGACAGCAACGAGAAAACCGTCGATGATGGCGAGCGTGAGCGGCAGCCGGATGCGCACCGTGGTGCCCTGCCCCGCCGTGCTGTCGATGTCCACGCTGCCGCGCAGCGCCTGGATGTTGCGCTTGACCACGTCCATGCCGACACCGCGACCGGAAAGATTGCTGATCTGTTCGGCAGTGGAAAATCCGGCCTCGAAGACGAGGTTGAAGATTTCGCTGTCCGAGAGGTTCTGCCCGGGGCTGACGATACCGCGCTCGATCGCCTTCCTGAGGATTTTTTCCTTCTTCAGGCCGCCGCCGTCGTCCGCCACCTCGATCACGATACTGCCCGAGTCGTGATAGGCATTGAGCCGCAGCTTGCCCTTTGCAGGCTTGCCGGCTGCCAGCCGCGCGTCCACCGGCTCGATGCCGTGATCCATGGCGTTGCGCACGAGATGCATGAGCGGATCGCCGATCTTCTCCACCACCGTCTTGTCCAGTTCGGTGTCCGCACCGCTGATTTCAAGGCCGATATCCTTGCCGAGCTCGCGGCTCATGTCGCGCACCACACGCTGGAAGCGGTTGAAGGTCTCGCCGATTTCCACCATGCGCAGCTTGAGCGCGCCGTCGCGGATTTCCTCGACCAGGTTGGACACGGCGGAATTCGCCTCGTGCAGCGCCGCGTCGCCGGAACGTCTGGCAAGCAGCGAGGCGCCGGCGCCGGCAATGACGAGTTCACCGACGAGATTGATGAGCTCGTCGAGCTTCTCCGCGCTCACGCGCACGAAGCGCGCTTCCTGCGCCTTGTGGTCGCGGATCTGGCGCTGTTTTTTCAGCGCCACGTCGACCACCTCTTTCTGCACCATGCCTTCCTTGACCAGCACCTCACCGATGGGCGGTTCGCCACCCACCGCTTTCAGGCTGTCCTGGACACGCAATGCGTTTTCCAGCTCGTGTTCGGTGAGGATGCCGGCCTCGATCAGCAACTGGCCCAGCATGTCGGTGTTGCCGCTGGCGTGTTCGAGCCGCTCGACAAAAGTCGCGAGATGGCTCGGTGGCGGAAAAATGCGCAGCTCGCAGTCGTCACGCACGAATTCGAAAACATCCTCGATCGTCTGCTTGTCCGCCTCGCTCTTGAAGTCGAGCGAATACCTCAGGTAGCAGGCTTCCGGATCCATCGCCGCCAGCTCCGGCAAATCGCTGTCGTCGATGTCGAGCGAGACGATGTCGCCGATGGTGGACAGATAGCGGATGAACGAGATCGGCTCCATGCCGTTTTTCAGGACCTCGCGCCCGAAGACGATCGACAGGTGCCAGTAATCCCCCTCGACGGGGCCGCCGCCACTCGCAGCCAACTGGCTTTCGTGGACCGCCGGCATGCCGGCCTCACCCGTGGATACGCCCCCCCAGGAAGGCGCGCAGCCGCGCGGCAAGTGCCTCACCCGCGGCCGCCTGCTGCGCATCGAGCGCCGTACCGGTTTCCGCCACGACCGTGATCAGCAGCCCGATATGGTCGCGGCATTTGAGCAGCAGCTCGACCAGCTCGCCATTGACCGCCAGCGTGCCGTCACGCACCGCCTCGAGAACGTTTTCCACGACATGGGTGAACGCCACGATCGCGTCGAGCCCGAACAGGCCTGCCGATCCCTTGATCGTGTGCGCGGCACGGAACATGGCGTTGACGGTTTCATCGTCCTGCGGCTCGCTTTCGAGCCGCAGCAGAATGGCTTCCATTTCCTCGAGGAGCCCGTGGCTTTCCTCGATATAGGTCTGCAAGGCCTGATCCATGCTCACGCTCGTCTCCTCGATATCCGGTGGTTACGGGCGTGCGGAGATCAGCAGCGGATCCCCGAAATGCGTCGCCATGTTGTAGAGGTCGATGACTTCCAGCGCGGCCTGGCTGTGGGACACGTAACGCACGGCCTTGCCCAGGCGCGCGCCTTCTCGCTTTGCTGCAAGCAAGAGCTGGAAGCCGGCGGTATCCATCTCGGTGACGCCACCAAGATCGACTTCGATCCCGTCGCTGGAGGCCAGGTGTTCCAGCAGGCCGTCCCGGATTTGCAGAGCGTTGTAGATCGTGAACTCACCTTCGATCCGCATACTGCAAATGCCGTCTTCATGTCGCGCGTTGATGTGCATGCCGGTCTCCATGTCGCACGCCTCAGGGCATGATCAGCTTGGACACCGCAGCGAGCATCTGCGCCGGCTGGAAGGGTTTGACCACCCAGGCCTTGGCACCCGCCGCCTGGCCCTGCTGCTTCTTGGCCTCCTGCGATTCCGTGGTCAGCATGATGATGGGCGTGAACCGGTAGTTCGCCATCTTCTTCACCTCCTGCACGAAGCTGATGCCGTCCATGTTCGGCATGTTCACGTCGCTGATGATGAGATGGATTTTCTGTCCGTTGATCTTGGACAGCGCGTCCCTGCCGTCGCAGGCCTCGAGAACATCGTATCCGGCGCCCTTGAGGGCGATACCCACGACCTGCCGCAGCGAAGCCGAATCGTCGACAACCATGATGGTCTTTGCCATTGCTTGCTCCTAGAAGAAGGTGATTTCCGCCGGTGCGGCCAACTGCGTGAGGTTTGCACCGCTGTGCGTCTCCCGCTGTTCCGTCGTCGTGTAGGTTCTCTCCATTTCGGCCAGCCAGGCTTCGGTATCGATGGGTGTGCACTGGCCACCCGACAGACACCCGTTGACCTGCGTTTCGAACTTCGCGATGTCGTCGCGGATATGCGCGAGAATCTGGCTCACGCGGTCCTGGAACTGCAAAGACACCAGCACATCGGCGATCTCGTCGCGAATCCCCAGGCTGGCCTCGTTCAGGATGCCCGACGAATCGGCCAGCCGGCGCGTTGCCCCGTGAAAGCGCTCGATTACCTGGCCGATGACCGCCTCGGACTGCGTGACCGACTGCGTGTCACGCGTAACGGATTGCTCGGAGGCAGCCACAGTGGAGGCAATCGCAGCGGAGATTTCTTCCGCGCCCGCGCTGATGCGCTTGCCCGTTTCCGCCGACATCGAGGAAAGCCTGCGCACCTCGTCGGCGACCACCGCGAAGCCCCGCCCCGCCTCGCCGGCACGCGCCGCCTCGATGGCGGCATTGAGTGCGAGCAGGTTGGTCTGCATGGCGATGCTGCCCACTTCCGAGGCCATCTTCTTCAATTCGCCCGTGAACATGGCCAACCGGTCGATCTCGCGCATCAGGGCCTGCTTCGCCAGCGTCGACTCGCGCAGCGACTCGATGATCGACCCGAGTTCCCGCTGGCTCGTTGCAAGCAGTTCGACCACACCGTCCTGCCCATGCGCCGCGTCGCTTCCGGTCGCTGCCGACTGTGAGGCCGACACGGCGTTCCCAAGCTTTTCCACCAGCCCGGAAAAGCGCACCGCGAGTGCGGTCACCGCATCCTCGGTCTGCGCGCGCCCCGCCTCGATCTGTTTCCCCCAGATCGGCAACACGTTCGCGCATACACTGTCGAGATTCGGGATACGGTTACCCTCCGCCGATGCGGCTGCCGCGTTCGGCACTACGTCAGCCCTGGAATGCCGGGACAGCCGGAAGCGCTGCGCCAGCCACCCGGCCGCAACACCACAGGCGAACAGCAGCATCGCCAGCAACGCGAGTTCCATTCCGGCAAAATTGGTCGTCATGTCCGTCGCCATGCCCCCACTCGCGCTGAACCCCATTCCTGCTCCCTGTCGCCGGCATTCATATCAGAGCGCCGAACAGAACTGCGTCCGGCAACAGTGCCGCACCCGTTTCACCAGACCATCGATCTGCGCGGAAAGATCGAAAAAATCGTCCGCCCCCGCCTGCAGCCAGCGCTTCCTGTAGGGCTCCGCGCAATGGACGCTCACCACCACCAGACACGCCGCCGGACATTTCTCCCTTGCCCAGGCCAGCGCGTCGAGCGCGCCCCGATCGGGCAAGCCGGCATCCACGATCACGATCTCGGGACGCAGCACCAGAATGAACTGGGCAGCCTCCTCGACCGAAATCGCCTCGATGATCTCCGCACAACCAAGGCTTGCCAGCATCGCTGCCAGGCGCTCACGTAGAAGATTCGACGGCTCGATCAGCAGTAGTCTCATTCTTTCATCCCTCCCACGTTGCATCCGGCAGGCCGTCAGGCAGGCACGCAGCCCCAACCTGAGTATCGAAAACTGCACGCAGGAACTGAAGTCGGCTGAATCTGCTTTTGAGTCGGCGCACGCCGACAGTGATGTAGGATGTTTCCTACGCTGAAACTGTCTTGATGTCGTTGCGAGGCGTGGATGCCGGATGAACCGGCCACTCCAGGGACCAGATTGGCCCCGGCCGCGATGCGATGCCGGAAATCTCAGCCGTCGATCAATCGATGACGGATGGCGTAGCGAACCAGGTCGGTCGATGTCTGGAAATTCATCTTCCGCATGAGACGGAACTTGTGCGTGCTGACGGTCTTGATGCTGAGGAACAGCTCATTCGCAATCTCGCTGACCGTCTTGCCCGAAGCGAACAGCAGAAAGACCTGAAGCTCCCGTTCGGACAGGGATTCGTGCGGCGCGCTGCCAGCCGGATCGTGATCGAACACGAGTGTTTCGACCAGCGCCGCATCGATGAACTTGCCGCCATGCGCGACCTTGCGGATGGCGCCGATCAGGATTTCCGGCTCGCTGTCCTTGGTCAGATAGCCGCGCGCACCCGCCTTGAGTGCGCGGCTGGCAATCTGCCCCTCGGCATGCATGCTCAACACCAGAATCGCGACTCGCGGATATGCGTCGTGAATCCACTTGATCAGATCGACGCCCGCCAGCCCCGGCATGTTCATATCCAGAAGCACGAGATCGCACTCGACCCGCGCGAGTACCGTCCGGAGTTCCTCGCCACTGGCGGCCTCACCGGCGACAGCGAGATCCGGCGCAAGCGCGAGGATCTGCTTGAGTCCGTGACGCACGATGGCATGGTCGTCGACGATGATGATTCTGGTCATGAGTTCCGATTATCCGATAGTCTGTCGGGCCGGGGGCGGCCCTCCACAACCGCGCCCCCCTGTAGGAGCGGCGCCCTCGCCGCGATCGTCCGTTCACACCACCGGCACACAGACGCGAACGCGCGTGCCGTGCCCCGGTTCGCTATCGAATTCGAACTTCCCGTTCAGCATCGCCACCCGCTCGCGCATGCCGACCACACCAAACGATTTCGCACTCGCCACGGCATTCCGGTCGAATCCCTTGCCGTTGTCGCGAACCTCGAAGCACAGTTCGCCAGGGTTTCGCGTCACGGTGATCTCGACCTGGGTCGCTTCGGCATGGCGCGCAATGTTGGTCAGCGACTCCTGGACAATGCGGAAAATCGCGGTTGCGGTCAATTCGTCCAGGCCGATATCGCCATCGCCCAGCACCAGTTCGCAGGGGATGCCGGCATGGGCGATGAATTCCTCCACCAGCCATTCCAGCGCGGCCACGACGCCAAGATCGAGTGCACCGGGGCGCAGGCTCGATGTGACATGCCGGACGGTGCTGATGGTTCGGTCCACCAAATCAGTCATCGACTGCAACTGCGCCAGCAACTTCGGGTCGGAGCCGCCAAAGCCGAGACGCGCCAGGGAGACATCCATCCGCAGCGCGGTGAGCGTCTGTCCCAGTTCGTCATGGATTTCGCGTGCGATCCGCTTGCGCTCCTCCTCGCGCACACTCTCCAGGTGGGCCGAAAGCTCCCGCAGCATGTTTTGCGAGCTGACGAGTTTTTCCTCGCTCGCCTTGCTGTCCGTGATATTGATCGCGACACCGTCCCACGTGCAGGCGTCGGTACCGTTGCGGCGTGGTGTCGCGCGCAGGTTGATCCACTTCACAGCGCCGTCGCCGGCGACAATGCGTCCTTCCCAGTTCCAAAGCGAAAGCGTTTCCTGCGACTGCCGCAGGCTTTCCTGGAAGGCGGAGAGATCGTCCGGGGCTATGAAGTCACTCAGAGCACGCCGCGTATGCAGGATACCCGCAGGGTCCAGTCCCAGCAGCCATTTCGCGCCGCTGCTGATGTAGGAAAAATGCAGGCTGTCGTCGCCGACGCGCTGGAAACACTGGAACACCATACCCGGCACGTTCGAGGTGATCCGGTTCAGCCGTTCCTCGTTCTCGCGCAGAACCGTTTCGACGCCTTTCAGGGCGGTGATGTCGTGGGCGATGGTCAGGACCGATTCGATCGCGCCGCTTGCGTTGCGCTCGGGAACGGCTCGCGTATGGAAGAACTTGACGATTCCGTTCTTCGTGGTCGACGCGAACTCGAATACCTGGGACTCGCCGCTCATCAGAACCCGCTGCAGCACGCTGGTCCATATTTCAGCCAGTTCGCCGGGAATGCCTAGTTCGGCGTGGGTCTTGCCCAGCAGAAAGTCGCGCGGCATGCCGGTGGCTTCCTCGATCGCGGGGTTGACGTAGACGCGGCGCAAGTCCCGGTCGAAGCGGGACACGACATCGGGCAGATTCTCGGCCAGGTCGTGAAACTCGCGCTCCAGGCGGCGGATCTGCGCGTCCGCCTGCACCTGCTTCGTGACGTCCTTGCACACCGCGACGGCACCGGCCAGGACCTGCCTGTCATCGTGGAGCGGTGCCGCGGAATGGCTGATCGTCCTGCGGTTGCCGTCGGTACATTCGATGTCGACGATCGCATCCAGCACGGTATCGCCCTGCGCAATGGCACGCGCGAGCGGCCAGTCGTGCGTGCCGAGTGCGTCGCCCGTGTCGTGCCACCACCCTCTGCATGTGTCGCAGTGCCCCGCATGGTGCCGCCGTACTCCACCCCAGATGCGGCGCGCGGCAGGGTTGTCGAGCACGATGCGCCCGGTCGCGTCGGCGATCCACACCCCGACCGGCAATGCTTCCAGCACCCCCTGCAACTGTCGTCCCTTTTCGACGGCAAGGCGCACGACCGAGCGCACGCGCAAATAAATCAGCAGGGCCGCGATCGCGCCGATGATCGCAATGATGGCGATGGTCCGCCATATCGCGCTGCGTAGCGTCCCGTAGATCCTTTCCGCGTCCATCTCGCGCACCAGGCCGAAACCCAGTTCGGGTACCGGCGCATACGCGGCCACCACCATCGCGCCACGGTGATCGGGTGCGACCACGATGCCGTGGTGCGATTCCAGGGCATATTGCGTCGCGACGGATTCCTCCTTGACACCCATGCGGGCGCGGAACGGCCCTGGCAGCGAGCCGGATGGCAGACAGGTCATGTGCTCGTCGTCCACGCGGCCGCACACGTAGGTCCCGGCTCCACCTGCCGCGCCGTTCGCGCCATCCTTCAGGAAGCCCTGGAATCTGGCCAGCGGTTCCTGCACCACCACGCTCCCCCGCCCCTGCGCCGCCGGGAAGCGTACTTCCAGCATCCAGCCGCGATTCCAGGTCAGCCATGCGTCAGAGGTGTCGGGCAGCGGCAGGCGAAGCCGCGACGCCGCTGCCGGCCGGTCGACGGATCCCTGGGGCGATCCGTCGGGATGTTCCAGCCACGCAGTACCCGCGGTGCCGGCCATGGCGCGCAGCATGGCGGGCGAGTCTCCTTCGTGCGACAGCACCCCGGCCGCGCGCGCGTACACACTGTGCAAGGTGGTCGAGATCGCCAGCGGCAGCATCGCCGCCTGGCCCTGCACCGAGCGCGCGAGCTCCTCCTCGACGGTCTGCTGCATCTGCCGGCCGAGGAGGGCGAGGGATGCCGCGCCCGCCAGCAGCAGGGCCGCGACGCCCCCGACCAGACCGATCGCCAGCACCTGCCGCTCGGCGCGCGCGGCGTGGAAGCGGCGAAACCATGCCGTTTCGGCCAGTGCCGCGACATAACCCGCGACGAACACGCACAGCGCGAGCGTGGTCGGTGGTCTCATCACCGCATAGCGATCCAGGGTCGCGGCGAACAGCATTCCCTCCAGACTGTAATTGAGAAGACCGCCGACCGCCGCCACCAGGATCAACCCCGGCGCGACCTGCAGCAACACCTGTTCGACAATGCCGCGCGCGCGATCCAGACGCGCCAGCGCCAGTCCCGCACACACCATGGAAAAAGCCGTAAGAGGCGCCATGCGTCCCGGCCACGGCGCCATGCTGCGGTCGACGTTGATGAGAAGCCGCCACGGCCCGTCGGAGGGCATCCAGGCAAGAAGATATTGCGCGAGGACCGCCGCACCGATCGCCGCGACGAGTCCACCCAGGAATACGCGGGCGCGCGGCAGGAGCAAGGCCAGGCCCGCCAGCGACAGTGCCACGGAAGTATTGAAGCCGATTCCGGACGTTACCGGCAGCTGCGCATGCAAGGTACCTGGTTCAATCCAGGCCACGGCACAGAACAGCGCCGTCGCCGCGACGAGCAGCGCGCCCGCCAGCCTGTGGACGACGGCACAGGCTCGACACGGAGCGTACTCGACCGGTTGGGAGTGCGTGTCGATCAAGATATCCTTGCGTTTCGCTGCTTCGTCAATGAACGACGCGGGTTCCAGCCCTGCTCACGATTGCCTGCACGTAAAAAAACCGGTAGAAGCATATTTTTTGATTGGACGACACTTTGCTGAATAAGGCAATAGACAGGCACACGCCGATTGTGTTGTGACACTGATTTGGCGCTCAACTATAGATCGATTTTTCTGTTTGGAAGCAACAGGTTATACCGATTGTGACCATCGCCTCGCGGAGGTCGAATTGGCATAGATGGGCATGGTTTGGCGCTTGAATTGCCCCAAATTTGCCCCACGAAATCGAGTCGAATACTCAGGCATATGTGGTCGTGTGCGAGCGTAGTTTTCAAGAGGCTACGCGGCACCGCGCTGGACTGTGACGATGTGCGATGGATTTCGAAGCAATGAAGGTCAGCAATCTGGGGGGTGCTGCCGCTGAGCTCCCGGAATCGGCTGAGTGCTTTTCGGCCAAAGGCG
>MKWN01000013.1 GCA_001899775.1 Thiobacillus sp. 65-29 | reverse complement strand
GGCCGTGTCAGACACGCGCCTGGTTGTCGAATCCGAGTATCCCCATGCTACGGATGACCTTGTGCGTCACGTAGCCGGTTTCGTTGCTGGAGGCGGAGGCGGCGAGCACACCGGTGGTGAGCCAGCGATTCACCGTTTCGCCCTTGTCGTTGGCGGCGATGAAGTTCTTGTCGCGGTCGTCCTTCAGCAGGCGGGCAATGCGGTCGAAGGCATCGTCCCAGGAAATGCGTGTCCATTCCTTGCTGCCCGGCGCACGGTACTCCGGGTGCTTCAGGCGATTGGGGCTGCGCACGAAATCCACCAGCGCGGCGCCCTTCGGGCACAGCGTGCCGCGGTTGACCGGATGGTCCGGGTCGCCCTCGATGTGAAAGATCGCGGTTTCGGTGTTCTTGGACTTGTCGCCCAAACTGTACATCAAGAGGCCGCAGCCCACCGAGCAGTAGGGGCAGGTGTTGCGCGTTTGCGTGGCGCGGGCGAGCTTGAAGGTCCTTACCTCAGCCAGCGCCTCGCCGGGTGCGAAACCCAGCGCCGCCAGGCTGGATGTTCCGACACCTGCCGCACAAATCCTGAAGAACTGTCGTCGGGTCACTTGCATGTCGTTTCCTCCTTCGGTTTATGCGCACCAATTCAATGCATAAAAAAACTATAGGAGCAAAGGCAAGTTATTCAACCTCTCTATTGTTTTATGCAAGGTTTCTATCGCCCATCCGTGCCGCCGGACGCAACAAGGGCCGCATCAGCGGCCCTTGTTGCACGAAGGCGGCATCCGGTCTCCCGGCGCCCGCCCTCTAGCGAAATTCGCTTCCGCGAAGCCTGGCTTAACCGAAGTTTGCTTCCGCGAACTTCCAGTTCACCATGTTGTTGAGAAAGGTCTCGACGAACTTGGGACGCAGGTTGCGGTAGTCGATGTAGTAGGCGTGCTCCCACACGTCGACGCACAGCAGGGGCTTGTCGCCGGTGGTCAGCGGAGTGCCGGCGGCGCCCATGTTGACGATGTCGACCGAGCCGTCGGCCTTCTTCACCAGCCAGGTCCAGCCGGAGCCGAAGTTGCCCACAGCAGAGGTCTGGAAGGTCTTCTTGAATTCGTCGAAGCTGCCCCATTTCTTGTTGATGGCGTCGGCCAGCGCACCGGTGGGCGCACCGCCGCCATTGGGGGTGAGACAGTTCCAGAAGAAGGTGTGGTTCCACACCTGGGCGGCGTTGTTGTAGACACCACCGGCGGGCGCGGTCTTGACGATATCTTCCAGCGACTTGTTCTCGAAGTCGGTGCCCTTGATGAGGTTGTTGAGATTGGTGACGTAGGCCTGGTGGTGCTTGGCGTAGTGGTATTCGAAGGTTTCCCTGGACATGTGCGGCGCGAGCGCATCCATGGCGAAGGGCAATGCGGGCAGGGTGTGTTCCATAACTCTCTCCAGATATTGAACAAACGATACAGACGGTAAATATAGTCGCTTTACCGGGCATTTCAGATGCCGCGAAGACGGCATGGTTTCTGCCGCCGCAAAGAAAAAGGGTCGGCACCGGCCGACCCTGATTCCCTGATTTGTTGGTCGGGGCGAGAAGATTCGAACTTCCGACCCCCTGCACCCCATGCAGGTGCGCTACCAGGCTGCGCTACGCCCCGACGAAGCCCGAGATTCTAGCAGAGGAGCGGCACGCGGCGGAAGCCCTGGAGGGAGTTTGGACGGAGTATTTTTGCGGCGGCGCGCGGGTGCCGGGGAGGCGCGCAGGGGAGATTCCCTCTCCCCTGCCCCCTTACTTGTCCCGTGCGAGGGAGAGGGGTTCTTGGTGAGCGGGATTCGCTAGCCGAGGAGTTTCAGGATAGCGGCGAGCTCGGCACGCAGGAGGCCGGTGTCGAGCGCCGGGGAAGCGACGGGCGCCGCAGCCGGCGCGGCGGCGGGTTCGCCATCGTGCTCCAGGCGCTGGCGGGCACCGCTGATGGTGAAGCCGTCCTCGTACAACAGTTCGCGGATGCGGCGGATCAGCAGGACTTCGTGATGCTGGTAGTAGCGGCGGTTGCCGCGCCGCTTGACCGGGCGCAGCTGGGTGAACTCCTGTTCCCAGTAGCGCAGCACGTGCGGCTTGACCGCACACAACTCCGACACTTCACCGATGGTGAAATAGCGCTTCGCCGGAATCGGCGGGAGTTCACTCCGCAGCGGGCGATCCAATTCCGGCGCTTTCAACCTGGGACTTGAGTTTCTGGCTGGCATGGAAGGTCACCACGCGTCGCGCCGAAATCGGCATTTCCTCGCCGGTCTTGGGATTGCGGCCGGGGCGCTGGGGTTTTTCGCGGCACTGGAAATTGCCGAAGCCGGACAGCTTGACGATATCCCCCTGTTCGAGCGCGGCGCGGATTTCGTCGAAGAAGCCCTCGACGATGTCCTTTGCTTCGCGCTTGTTCAAGCCCACTTTCTCGAACAGCAGTTCGGCCAGGTCCGCTTTGGTGAGGGTGGTCATAAGCTCTTGTTGTATTGGAATGAAAGGGGTATCAGGCGCGCAGGCTCGCGCCACACTGACGTTGCGCCGCGTCCACCAGAAGCTGGATGGCGTCCTCCACGTCCAGATCCGTCAATGTGCGTTGAGTATCTTGCATAACTATACGGATTGCAATGCTTTTTTGGTCATGTTCCAGCCCCTTGCCGCGATAATCGTCGAACACCTCGATGGCGCGCACCTGGGCGGGCGCCCGCTGCCGCAAGACGGCGAGCAGCTCGCCCGCTGGAATTTTCGCGTCCAGCACGAACGCAAGGTCGCGCCGCACCTGTGGGAAGCGTGACAGGCTCGCGTAACGTGGCAGCACACGGCGCGCCACGGCCTCGCCATCGAGTTCGAACAGTACCGGTGCCGACGGCAGATCGAAGGCCTGCACCAGGCGCGGATGCAGCGCGCCAAGCCAGCCAACGGCACGGCCGTCCAGCCACACTTCGGCACACTGCCCGGGATGCAGCGCAGGATGGTTGCCGCGCCGCGTGTCGAGAGTGCCGCCGACCAGGCGTTCGAGATCGCCCTTGACATCGAAAAAGTCGACGGGGCGGGCGTTTGCGCCCCATTGCTCAGGCAGTACATCACCCAGGGCAAGGCCACCCGCTTTCAGGGGTTGCGTGTCGAGGCCGGCATACACGCGGCCGAACTCGAAGATGCGCACACGCGTCTGCTGGCGATTGAGGTTGTAACGCAGCGTCTCGATCAGGCCGCCCCACAGCGTGGTGCGCATCGCCGACAGGTGGCTGGCAAGTGGATTGGCCAGCGGCAGCGGACGCGCCGCCGCGTCGAGCGCCGCCTCCCACGCCGGATCGACGAAGCTGTAGGTGACGACCTCCTGGTAGTCGAGGTCGGCCAGGGTGCGGCGCAGGACATCGTCGGCGAGCCGGGTTTCGTCCTGCGGCAGCATGAACGACGGCGCGGCCGGCGGCTGCGCGGGAATGTTGTCGTAGCCGAAGAGACGCACCGCCTCCTCGATCAGGTCTTCCTCGATCGCAAGATCGAAACGGAAGCTCGGCGGTGTAACGACCAGGCGGTCAGGATGGCGCTCGACCTGTGCCCCCAGCGCCACAAGCCCGTTTGCCACCCGCTCGGCATCGAGCGCGACGCCGGCAACGCGCGCGAGGCGCGCCAGCCGCAGGGTGATCGGGTCGCGGCGCGGCAAATCGGCCACCGCTTCGGTGACCGGGCCGGGTTGCCCGCCACAGATGTCGATGAGCAGTTGCGTGGCACGTTCCATCGCCTGGCGGGTGGCGCCGAAGTCGACGCCGCGCTCGAAGCGGTGCGAGGAATCCGTCGCCAGGCCGAGCCGCCGCGCGCGGCCGGCAATCGCCGCCGGCGCGAAGAACGCGGCTTCCAGCATGACGTCGACGGTGACGGACTCCACGCTGCTGGGCTGTCCGCCCATGATGCCGGCGAGCGCGACCGGGCCGCGGGTATCGGCGATCACCAGCATGTCCGGCGCGAGCTCGACGGTTTCGCCATTGAGCAGTTCGAGCGTTTCCCCGGTGCGCGCAAGGCGCACCTCGATGCCGCCCTGCAGGCGCGACAGCGCGAAGGCGTGCATGGGCTGGCCGAGTTCGAGCAGCACGTAATTGGTGATATCGACCGGCGCCAGCAGCGGACGGATGCCGCTGCGCTCAAGGCGCTCGGCCATCCAGCGCGGCGTCGGCGCCTGCGCGTCGATGCCGCGCACCACACGAGCGAGATAGCGCGGGCAGGCAGCGGGGGCCGTGACCTGTACCGCCACGCTGTCGCCGATGGTCGGCGCGATGTCCGCACTCTGCGGCAGCCGCACCTCGGCACCGGTGATCGCGCCGATTTCGCGCGCCAGGCCCGTGAGCGACAGACAGTCGGCGCGGTTGGGGGTGAGCTTCAGGGTGACCAGGGTGTCGTCGAGATTGAGCCAGGCGCGGAAATCCTCGCCCACTGGCGCATCGTCGGGCAACACCATGAGGCCGTCGGCCGCGCCTTCCAGCCCCAGTTCCTTCGTCGAGCAGAGCATGCCGAAGGATTCGACGCCACGCACCTTCGCAACCTTGATCTCGATACCCGGCAGTTGCGCGCCCGGACGCGCACATGGCACCTTGAGCCCGGCCGCCGCATTGGGCGCCCCGCACACGATGGTGACCGGCGCCCCCTCGCCGACGTCGACCTGGCACACGCGCAGGCGATCCGCTTCGGGGTGTTTTTCCGCCGCGAGGATTTCGGCGACGACCACGTTGGTGAAAGGCGGCGCCGCCGGTGCCAGGGCTTCCACCTCCAGCCCCGCCATGGTGATGACGTGCGCCAGCGCCGCGGTATCGAGCGCAGGATTCACCAGACTGCGCAACCAGGATTCTGGAAATTGCATGATGTTTGCGCTCTAGTTAATTGAATTGTTTAAGAAAACGAAGGTCGTTCTCGAAAAAGAGCCGCAAGTCGTCGACGCCGTAGCGCAGCATCGCCAAACGCTCGACGCCGAGCCCGAAGGCGAAGCCGACAAAGCGCTCGGCGTCGATGCCGACATGCCCGAACACGTTGGGATGCACCATGCCGCAGCCCAGCACTTCCAGCCAGCCGGTGTGCGAGCACACCCGGCACCCTTCCCCACCGCACATCACGCAGCCGATGTCCATTTCGGCCGAAGGTTCGGTGAACGGAAAGAACGAGGGCCGGAAACGCACCGGCAGATCGTCGCGCTCGAAGAAGTTGCGCATGAAATCGGCGAGCACGCCCTTGAGATCGGCGAACGACACGGTTTCGTCGACCCACAGGCCCTCGACCTGATGAAACATGGGGGTATGGGTCACGTCCGAATCGCAGCGATACACCCGCCCCGGCGCGATGATGCGCAGCGGCGGCTGATGGTTCTGCATGTAGCGCACCTGTACCGGCGAGGTGTGGGTACGCAGGAGTTCGCCGGTTTGCAGATAGAAGGTATCGTGCATCGCACGCGCCGGATGGTCCTCCGGAATGTTCAATGCGGTGAAGTTGTAGAAGTCGGTCTCCACCTCGGGGCCGGTCGCGACCTCGAAGCCGATCGAGTGGAACAGCGCCTGGATGCGTGAGAGCGTTTTCGTCACCGGATGCAGGCCGCCGCCGCCAAGACCGCGCCCCGGCAGCGTCACGTCGAGCGTCTCGGCGGCGAGCTGACGGTCGAGCTCGGCCTGCTGCAAGGCCTCGCGGCGATTCTTCAGCGCTGCCTCGACCGCCTGCTTGGCTTCGTTGATGCGGGCGCCGGCGGTCTTGCGTTCCTCCGCCGGCATCGCGCCGAGGCTTTTCAGCAGTTCGGTGAGCTGGCCGCTCTTGCCAAGGTAGGCGGCCTTGACCTGCTCCAGCGCCGGCAGGTCGGCCACGCCCTGGATGGCGGCGAGCGATTCGGCGACGATTTCGTTCGGATTGCGCATGATTGGATAGCGATTGAATTCATCCGCGAAGAACGCGAAGAAACGCGAAGAAGATACTGGTTTGCTTCGTGAACTTCGCGTCCTTCGCGGACAAATTGTTTTTCAAACCTCACCAACAAAAAAAGGCCTTGCGGCCTTTTCTTGCTGCTCCGGTGCCGCTTACGCGGCGAGCTTGGCCTTGACCTGATCGACGATCCTGGCGAAGGCATCCTTGTCGAAGATCGCGATGTCGGACAACACCTTGCGGTCCAGTTCGATCTCGGCACGGTTGAGGCCGTTCATGAACACGCTATAGGTCAGGCCGTGCTGGCGGGCGGCCGCGTTGATACGGGCAATCCACAGCGCGCGGAACTGACGCTTGCGCTGACGGCGGTCGCGATAGGCATATTGCCCCGCTTTCATCACCGCTTCGTTGGCGACGCGGAATACGTTCTTGCGACGACCCCGGTAGCCCTTGGCGGCGTCGAGAATCTTCTTGTGGCTGGCGCGGGCGGTTACGCCCCGTTTGACGCGTGGCATGTTCTCTCTCCTTTATGCGTAGGGCAACATGCGTGCAACCGCCTTGTGGTTGCTGGCGTTAACGGTTTCCATCCCGCGCAGCTGGCGTTTACGCTTGGTGCTCTTCTTGGTGAGAATGTGGCGCATGAATGCGTGCGAGCGCTTGAAACCGCCGCCGCCCAGCGCGCGGAACCGCTTGGCGGCGGCGCTCTTGCTCTTCATCTTGGGCATGATACTTCCTTCGTTTATCTCATGCGGCCAGGTGATTCCGCGACGCGGAATGCTTCAACGACCCGACTGCACGTATGTTGGCGCTGTTCGACCCGAAGGTCCGAGAAACGCCGCTCTCGTAAATCCCTAAACCTTCTTTTTCGGCGCCAGCATCATCACCAGCTGGCGACCTTCCATCTTGGGGAACTGCTCGACGACCGCGAGTTCGGCAAGATCCGCCGATACACGTTTCAACTGTTCCATGCCGATTTCCTGGTGGGCCATCTCGCGACCACGGAAGCGCAGCGTCACCTTGGTCTTGTCGCCTTCCTGCAGGAATCGCACGAGGTTGCGCAATTTGATCTGGTAGTCGCCCTCGTCCGTGCCCGGACGGAACTTCACTTCCTTGATCTGCACCTGCTTCTGCTTGAGCTTGGCTTCGTGCTGGCGTTTGCTTTCCTGGTATTTGAACTTGCCGTAGTCCATGATCTTGCACACGGGTGGCTGCGCCATGGGTGCAATCTCGACCAGATCCAGGTCCGCTTCCTCGGCCTGGCGCAGCGCTTCACCGATTCTCACGATGCCAAGCTGTTCGCCTTCCGTACCGACCAATCGCACCTCGGGCGCCGTAATTTCGCCGTTGATGCGCGTCTGCTTCTTTTCTGTCGCGATGAGCTATCTCCAATTCAAGGCCCGACGCCGTGCGTCGCGGCAAACAGGCCAAACCAAAAACAAATAAGGCGCGGGAAAATCCCCAACGCCTTGTTTGACCGCGCTTACTGGCGCGCCAGCGTTTCCGCTTTCAGGCGCGCAATGAAGTCTTCCAAACCGAGCTGCCCCAAGTCGTGATTGCCCCGCGCGCGGACGGCGACCGCGCGGGTCTCCATCTCCTTGTCGCCGACAACCACCAGATAAGGCAACTTCTGCAAGCTATGTTCACGTATTTTATAGGTAATCTTGTTGTTGCTCAAGTCCGTCGCGGCGCGCAGGCCGGCCCGGCGCAGCGTTTGCGCGACATCCCCGGCGTAGGCGGCCTGGCGCTCGCTGATGTTCATCACCATCACCTGCACCGGCGCCAGCCACAACGGAAAGTTGCCGGCATGATGCTCGATGAGGATGCCGATGAAGCGCTCCATCGAACCGAGAATCGCACGATGCAGCATCACCGGTGGCTTGCGGCTGTTGTCCTCGTCGACGTATTCGGCGCCCAGACGCACCGGCAGGTTGAAATCGAGTTGGATGGTACCGCACTGCCACAGGCGGCCGAGCGTGTCCTTCAACGTGAACTCGATCTTCGGCCCGTAGAACGCGCCCTCGCCCGGTTGCAGATCGAACGCCAGGCCATTGCGTTCGAGTGCGGCGGCCAGCGCGGCCTCCGCCCGATCCCAGGATTCGTCCGAGCCGACCCGCTTTTCCGGGCGGGTTGAGAGCTTGACCAGCACATCCTGGAACCCGAAATCCGCATAGACCGCCTGCAGCATGACGATGAAGTCGGCCACTTCCTGCTCGACCTGCGCCTCGGTGCAGAAGATGTGCGCATCGTCCTGGGTGAAGCCGCGTACGCGCATGATGCCGTGCAGCGCGCCAGAGGGTTCGTTCCGGTGACAGGAACCGAATTCGGCCAGCCTGAGCGGCAGCTCGCGATAGGAATGCAGGCCGGAATTGAATATCTGCACGTGGCCGGGGCAGTTCATCGGCTTGACCGCGTAGTCGCGGTTTTCCGATGCGGTGGTGAACATGTTGTCGCGGTAGTTCTCCCAGTGGCCGGATTTCTCCCACAGGGTGCGATCCATCACGGCAGGCGTGCGCACTTCCTGGTAGCCATGTTCGACGAACTTCTGCCGCATGTACTGCTCGATCTGCTGCCACACGATCCAGCCCTTGGGATGCCAGAACGCCATGCCCGGCGCCTCGTCCTGCATGTGGAAGAGATCGAGCTGTCTGGCGAGCTTGCGGTGGTCGCGTTTTTCCGCTTCCTCCAGGCGGTGCAGGTAGGCGTCGAGGTCTTCCTTCTTCGCCCAGGCCGTACCGTAGATGCGCTGCAGCATGGGGTTGCGCGAATCGCCCCGCCAGTAGGCGCCGGCGAGCTTCATCAGCTTGAACGCGCGCGGCAGCTTGCCGGTCGACGGCAGATGCGGGCCGCGGCAGACGTCGAACCACTCGCCCTGACGGTAGATGGACAATTCCTCGCTCTTGGGGATCACCTCGTCGATGATCTGGACCTTGTAGGTTTCGCCCAGCTCGGCGAACACCTTCATCGCGTCCTCGCGCGACCACACCTCGCGCACGATGGGCAGGTCGCGCCTGACGATTTCGTCCATGCGCTTCTCGATCTTCTCCAGGTCTTCCGGGGTGAAGGGCTCCTCGCGCGCGAAATCGTAGTAGAAGCCGTCCTCGATGGCCGGGCCAATGGTCACCTGGGTACCGGGATAGAGCTCCTGCACCGCCTGCGCCATTACATGCGCGGCATCGTGGCGGATGAGGTCGAGCGCTTCGGCGTCACGGGCGGTGACGACAGCCAGTGCAGCGTCATGGTCGATCACATGACTGGTGTCGACCAGCCGGCCGTCGACCTTGCCGGCGAGCGCCGCCTTGGCAAGCCCTGCGCCGATGGACGCCGCGACCTCTGCAACGCTCACCGGAGCGTCGAACTGCCGAACCGAACCGTCGGGAAGCGTGACCTTGACCATGCCGGAAAACTCCAAAACAAAAAAAGCGCGGACCGGCCGCGCTCTTGGATTACAGGGGATGCAAAAACGTACAGCGATGCGCCGGGATTATCCAGTGACGATCCTGCAAGTTCGCGGCGACATTTCGCAACCTCCACGGGCCGTGCGGCCCCCTCCTGAGCTTTACACTCGCTTCAGCCGCGGGCTTATGCCCACCCAAGCCGAAATCCGGTGCGTGACAAAACCGCAACAAGCGGCGTGTGCCCCACTGCGCCACGCTTTGACACCGACGCGCATTCTGTCACAAGACATCGCGGCGAACAACTTCGAGCCGGCTGCCCATGGCCTGCATGTCGGCCCCGCTCGGCTGCTGGAACACGCGCAGGCCGAATTCCGGCAGGATGGCAAACAGGTGATCGAAGATGTCCGACTGGATGCGCTCGTATTCCACCCACCGGGTGTCACTGGTGAAGCAATACAGTTCCAGGGGCAGGCCATCCGGTGTCGGCGCAAGCTGGCGCACGATGAGGGTCATCCCCTGGTGGATCTCGGGATGGGCGCGCAGATAGCGCAGGACATAGATCCGGAACGTGCCGACGTTGGTCAGGCGGCGCTGGTTGACCGCACTCTGTGTCCCGGGATGGCGCGCGTTCCACGCTGCGAGTTCGTCGGCCTTGGCGATGAAATAATCCTCCAGCAGGGCGAAACGCGCCAGATGCGTCTGCTCCGCATCATTGAGGAAATGGATGCTCTGCTGGTCGAGCAGGATGCTGCGCTTGATGCGCCGGCCGCCCGATTCGGACATGCCACGCCAGTTCTTGAAGGCGTCGCTGATCAGTTTCTTGGTGGGAATGGTGGTGATGGTGTTGTCCCAGTTGCGCACCTTGACCGTGTGCAATGCGATGTCGATCACCGCGCCATCCGCGTTCTGTTGCGGCATTTCGATCCAGTCACCGAGGCGCACCATGTCGTTGGTGCCGAGCTGCACGCTGGCCACCAGCGACAGCAGCGTATCCTGGAAGACGAGCATCAGCACCGCCGCCATCGCCCCGAGGCCGGAGAGCAGGATCAAGGGCGAGCGGTCGATCAGGCTGGCGACGACCAGGATCGCCGCCACCGCGTAGATGACGATCTTGAGAATCTGCACATAGCCCTTGATCGGCCGCTGAGCGGCGTCGGGCCGGCGCTGGTAGAGCGCGTTGCCGAGGTCCAGCGCGGAGCCGATGGCCAGCGCGATGGTCAGGGCGATGAAAGCGCTGCTGACGTTCCTGACCACCGCCACCGCTGTCGCCGGTACATCGGGTATCAGGCCGATGCCCAGGCTCAGCACCAGTGCCGGCACGATGTTGGCGAGCCGGGACGTGACACGCAGCGGCGACAGTTCCGGATCCTTGTCCGGCAGGGCCGCCTTCACCAGGCGACGCAGGCCGCGCAGCAGGATGTGCCGGGTGATCCAGTTGGCCGTCCACGCCAGCAGGACCAAAGCCAGCAGGCCAAGGGCCATATAGGAAACCGGGTGCTGCGCAAGCCAGGCGTTCATTTGGGACAGGGTCATGTCGGCGGAGTTCGTTGCGTGCAGGCGCGAGTCAAGCCGCGCCGGCATCCTCGTCGAAGAAGAAGCGGGATTCGCCGAAGGCGGGCTGCAGCTCGTCCAGCCAGGTGGCGGTCTCGTCGTAGGCCGCAAAGAACGGCCGGTGCACCCAATCCGGATTGCGGCCCTGGAGGAAGCGCAATTGCAACACCTTCCTGCCGCCGATTTCACTGGTGCCGAGCACCTGCACCTTGCCCGGATCGGCCGACATGCTGGGACCGCGCACGGTGCGGCACAGACCGCTGACGCGCTGGTAGGCTGCGCGGTAGATCTCCCAGGCGCGCACCAGCGGCACGCTGAAGTAATCGTGTGCGCCGGTGTCACGCGACAGGAACATGTAATACGGCACACAGCCCAGATCGACCTGGCGGCTCCACATTTCGGCCCATAGCGCCGGATCGTCGTTGATGTGGCGCAGCAAGGGCGACTGGGTGCGGATCACTGCGCCGGTCTGGCGTACCCGGGCAATGGCCTTTTGCACGGCGGCCGGCTCCAGTTCGCGCGGATGGTTGAAGTGGGCCATCAACGCAAGATGGCGACCGCTGGCCGTGATCCGTTCGAACAGCGCCATGAGCGCATCGCCGTCGTCGTCGAGAAAGCGGTAGGGCCAGTAGCTCAGCGCCTTGGTGCCGATGCGGATGCGGCGCAGGTTGGGCAAACCGGCCTCGAGCAGGGGCTCGATATAGCTCGCCAGGTTGCGTGCGGACATGATCATGGGATCGCCGCCGGTGAACAGCACATCGCTGACTTCGGGATGGCAGCGGAGATAGTCGATCAGACGATCCGTCTCGCGGCTGGCGAATTTCAGTTCGGCCATGCCGACGAATTGCGGCCAGCGGAAGCAGAAGCTGCAATAGGCGTGGCAGGTCTGGCCCTGACCCGGAAAGAACAGCACCGTTTCCCGGTATTTGTGCTGCATGCCGGGCAGCGTTTCGCCTTCCAGCGACGGCACGTTATGGCTGAGTTGCCCGGCCGGATGCGGATTGAGTTCGAGACGGATGCGGTCGGCGGCGGCCCTGATCCGTGGCTTGTCGGCGCCGGAGCGGAGCAGCGCGGCGATCTCGTCGTAGTGGGCCGGCGCCAGCATGGCGCGCTGCGGGAAGGTCAGCACGAAAAGCGGATCGTCCGGCGCCCGCTCCCAGTCGATCAACTGATCGAGCACGAAATTGTTGACCTTGAACGGCAATACCTGGGCGACCACCTCGATGTCGAACTTGAGCGCTTCGGGCAGTCCGGCCATTTGCGGAATGTCGCGGAAATTGTTCAGCGAACAGGCTTTGTATCGCGGAATGTCCGGCCTGTCACCGGCCGATTCCGCGGGCGTGCCTGCGGGCGAGGCGACGACCGGGAGAATGTTGCTGTCTGTGTTGGCAGCTTCGTGTTGAATACGGCGCTGCCGGAAAGGACGGCTATTCATGCGGGCTCCTTGTAGCGTGGGCCTCGCGAAGCGAGGCCGCGTCCCGGTCCCTCGCCCGCTTGCGCGCGGAGGACCGGGAGAGGGAAGCGTCCGTGGCCAGTCGCCGTGTCATAGCCGGGACGACGAATCACCACCGGCTTCAGGTGCGGCCGCTGCACCGGCCGGCTGGACATTTCAGACTGTGATGGCGTGAGGTCGTGAGGCGTACAAAGGTATATTATCCATCAAAATAGTTTTGATGAAAACTATTGATGTTTTTTTCCGGCCGGGACAGTACGATGCGGCGCTGGACGAGCCGCCCTCACGCCCTCCCCCGGGCCGCCCTCCTTCCAATTCGTGGGACAAGAAAGCATCCAATGACCTCGCCGCTCGTTCTGGAAACCTTGCGCAAGTTCCGCATCATTGTCGGCGCGGTCCGCCAGCATTCCCGCACCCTGGAAGATTCATGCGGCATCAGCGGCACGCAGGTCTGGATTCTGGCCACCATCGCCGAACAATCCGACATCAAGGTTTCGCAGCTCGGTCAGGCGCTCTCCATCCATGTCTCCACCGCCAGCAACCTGCTCGACAAACTGGGGCGCGCCGGATTGATCGAACGCCTGCGCAGCGAGGAAGACCGGCGCGTGGTCCGCCTGCGCTTGACGGAAGCGGGCAAAGCCGTCATCGAGCGCGCGCCGAAACCGCTGACGGGGCCGATCAGCGATGCGCTGGCGAGAATGCCCGCCAGTACGCTGGCCGAACTGGACGCGAACCTCGCGGTGCTGATCGGGCACATGAGCGAGATCGACCAGCGGGCGGCCGACGAGCCGCTTTCCAATCTGGTGCGCTGAAGCCGCGGCACGCAGCCGGGGCCGTTCCTGGGTCCCGATCCGCTTGCAGGCGGTGCGGGTTGGGCGCTGCCGACGCGATCGGGATAGGGGCGGTCAGTTTATCTGACCGATCCCTTCCCACACCACCCGGCATGCGGGTCCGCACCGGGCGGTTCGAGAAGTTGAGGTCATGAGAGTCGGG
>MKWN01000012.1 GCA_001899775.1 Thiobacillus sp. 65-29 | reverse complement strand
GTTTGGCTGACTGAAGCACGGATGTTGCTGCGTAGACTGACCGCTTGATTTTGTAAACACCCTCTAAGAGATCATGGGAAAAATCCTCGAAATCAACGGACCGCTGGTCAAGCTCGAACTGCCCCAGACGCTGATCGGCGAGCAGGTACGCGTCGGGCGCATGGGACTGATCGGCGAAGTGATCGGCCGCGACGGCGACGCCGCGCTGGCACAACTGTATGAAGACACCGCGGGGCTGCGACCTGGCGAAGCCGCCGAGGGGCTCGGCTGGCCGCTGTCGGTGGAACTCGGGCCGGGACTCCTCGGCGCGATCTTCGACGGCGTGCAGCGCCCCCTGCACGCGGTGCGGGAGCGCAGCGGCGATCGCATCGCGCGCGGCGTCGCCGTGCCATCGCTGTCACGCGAAACCCGCTGGCATTTCGTGCCCGAGGCGCAACCCGGCCGCACGCTTACCGGCGGCGATGTGCTCGGCAGCGTGCAGGAAACCGCATCGATCCGCCATCGCATCCTGGTGCCGCCGCTGCTGCGCGGCGAACTGCTGGAGCTGGCGCCGGAAGGCGACTACACCCTGGATGAAACCATCGGCCGGGTGAGGCTCACCGACGGCCGCATCGAGAAGCTCGCGCTGTTCCACCGCTGGCCGGTGCGCACGCCGCGCCCGTTCCGCCAGCGCGACCACGCCGTCGCGCCGCTCATCACCGGACAGCGCATCCTCGACACCTTCTACCCGCTGCTGAAGGGCGGCAAGGCGGCGATTCCCGGTCCCTTCGGCGCCGGCAAGACCATGCTGCAACAGCAGATCGCGCGCTGGTGCAATGCGCAAATCGTGGTCTACGTGGGTTGCGGCGAGCGTGGCAACGAGCTGACCGACGTGCTCGAATTCATGCCGCAACTCACCGATCCGCACACCGGCCGTCCGCTGATGGAGCGCACGCTGCTGGTCGCCAATACGTCCAACATGCCGGTGGTCGCGCGCGAAGCCTCGGTCTACGTCGGCATCACGCTTGCCGAATATTTCCGCGACCAGGGCTACGACGTGGTGATGGTGGCCGATTCCACCAGCCGCTGGGCCGAAGCGCTGCGCGAGGTGTCCGGCCGGCTCGGCCAGATGCCGGTGGAGGAGGGCTATCCGGCCTACCTCGGTTCGCGGCTTGCCGCGTTCTACGAGCGCGCGGGACGGGTCGAAACGCTCGCCGGCGACCACGGCTCGGTGACCCTGATTGGCGCGGTGAGTCCGCCCGGGGGCGATTTCTCCGAGCCCGTCACCAGCCATACGAAAGAGATCATCCAGACCTTCTGGGCCCTGTCGAAGGAGCTTGCCGATGCACGCCATTATCCCGCGGTCGACTGGCTGGAGAGTTTTTCCGGTTACGTGAAATCCGCTGCGAAATGGTGGGCGCAGGAAGTCGATCCGGCATGGGAGCGCGCGCGTGCCGCAGCGCTGGATCTTCTCGCCGCGTCGGAAGAACTGCAGCGCATCGTCAATCTCGTCGGCGTCGAAGCCCTGTCCTCCGAACAGCGCTGGACCCTGGAATCCGCGAACCTGCTCAAGGAAGGCCTGTTGCAGCAATCGGCCATCGATGATGTCGACAGCTTCGCCTCGCCGCAGAAGCAGTACACGCTGCTCGCAGCCTTGCTGGAAATCCACCGGCAGGGCCTGAAACTCGTGAAGCTCGGCGCGCCCACCCGCCGTCTCATCCAGTTGCCGTTGCTCGCACAGGCGCGACGCTGGAAGAGTCAACACGGTTCGGATGATCTCGAGGCGCTGAAAGCGAAGATCGCCGCGATCCCCCAGGCGTTCGAGCCGCTGCTGGGGGACTATGCGACGGGCGCGGAAAGGGGATGAGAATGCGGGTGGTGTCGGGGAAAGCGGCGAGGGTCGCCGGATGGGGAGGGAGGCGCGATGCGAAGGCTTCACCCTCTCCCCCTGCCCCTCTCCCCTCGAGGGAGAGGGGAGAAAATCCGTGCCCAAGCGAACTTCTCTCCATCGAGGGGAGAGGGCTTCGGCCACAGCACATCGGGGTCGAAATGCTGGCGCAAGCGCGCCCCTCTCCCTCGAGGGGAGAGGGGTTGGGGAGAGGGTGCGCGCGCCAGCGCGAATAACAGAACCATGAACAAACTCGACTTCGCCCGCCACCTCCGCGCTTCGCAAACCGACGCTGAAAACCGCCTGTGGCTGCACCTGCGCGCGCGGCGCCTGGGCAACCTGAAGTTCCGCCGCCAGCAACCGATCGGGGCCTACGTCGTCGATTTCTTCTGTCCGGACAGGCGGCTGATCGTTGAACTGGACGGCGGCCAGCATCAGGACCAGGCGGATTACGACGAAACGCGCGATGCGTGGCTGAAATCGGAGGGCTATGCCGTGCTGCGCTACTGGAACAACGAAATCATGGAAAACCTGGAAGGCGTTCTCGAGGACATCGGCCGCGCAGCGGGCGTCTTCGCCGAAACATCACCCTCACCCCAACCCCTCTCCCCTCAAGGGAGAGGGGCTCGACTCTCCTTGCGGGGTGAACTCGCAAACACGACTCCCCTGCAAGCCCCACCCCTCCCCCTTGAGGGGGGAGGGGCCGGGGGAGAGGGTGGGGGTTTACGATGAAACACGTCGAATTCCGCACTGCCACCTCGGCCCAGGGCGGGCTCGTGGTCATGGCCGGCGTGCCGGGTGTGGCCGCCGGGTCGCGCGTGCAGTTGCGCGACCATGCCGGGCGATTGCGCTCGGGGCAGGTCATCCGCAGCGCCGACGACGCCGTGCTCGTCGAGGTCTTCGAAGGCACCGACGAGCTCGATCTCGAACGCACCTGGGTGCGTTTCCTCGACGAACCGTTCCGCCTGCCGCTGTCGCGCGATATTCTCGGTCGCGTATTCGACGGCGCCGGCCTGCCGCGCGACGGGCGCCCACCGATCGTGTCCGCCGACCGCCGCGACATCAACGGCGAGCCGCTCAATCCCGCAGCACGCGCCTATCCGCGCGAATTCATCCAGACCGGCATCTCCGCCATCGATGGCATGAACGCGCTGACGCGCGGGCAGAAGCTGCCGATCTTTTCCGGAAGCGGTTTGCCGCACAACCGGGTGGCGGCACAAATCGTGCGCCAGGCGCGGCTCCTGGGCGAGGAGTCCGCCGAATTCGTCGTCGTGTTCGCCGCCTTCGGCGCCTCGCATGCGGACGCACGCTTCTTCCAGGAAAGCTTCGAAGAATCCGGCGTGCTCAACAAGGTGGTGATGTTCCTCAACCTCGCCGACGAGCCGGTGATCGAACGGCTGCTGACGCCGCGTGCTGCGCTCACCGCCGCCGAGTATCTCGCCTTCGACCTCGACTATCACGTGCTGGTGGTGATGACCGACATGACCGCCTACGCCGAGGCGTTGCGTGAAGTCGCGGTGCTGCGCGGTGACGTCCCGGCGCGCAAGGGCTATCCGGGTTACCTTTATTCCGACCTTGCCGAGATCTACGAGCGGGCCGGGCGCATCCGCAACCGCCGCGGCTCCATCACCATGATCCCCGTGCTGTCCATGCCGTCGGACGACATCACCCATCCGATTCCAGATCTCACCGGCTACATCACCGAAGGCCAGATCGTGCTCGGACGCGAACTCGCCAACCAGGGGGTGTACCCGCCCGTCACCGTGTTGCCGTCGCTTTCGCGATTGATGAAGGACGGCATCGGCAAGAACTTCACCCGCGAGGATCACCCGCACGTCGCCAGCCAGCTCTTCGCCAGCTATGCCCGCGCGCTGGAAGTGCGTGGCCTGGCCGCCATTATCGGCGCGGAGGAATTGAGCGACGCCGACCGCCGCGCACTCGACTTCGCCGACGCTTTCGAGCGCCACTTCATCGGCCAGGACGAGGACGAAGACCGCAGCATTCACGAAACCCTCAACCTCGCCTGGGAGCTGCTTTCCATGCTGCCGCCCGCATCGCTCATCCGCGTGACGGAAGAGGAGTTGGTGAAGTATCACAAGGGGATACCCGGATGAACACAACGATAGCCCCTCCTCCTCGAGGGGGGAGGGGTTGGGGAGAGGGTGATCCGACGTCAGCCGGCAGCCGTTGCAGGAAATGCGAGACACGGCAGCGTCCCCACACCCTCTCCCCCGGCCCCTCTCCCCTCAAGGGAGAGGGGAGCGCCGCATGAAAAAACGCCTCGCCGTCCCGCCCACCAAGAGCGCACTGTTGCAGATCGGCCGCCAGGCCCGTTTTCTCGAGCAGGGCCGGCAGATGCTGGAAAAAAAGCGCGACCTGTTGACCCGTCTGGTCTACGAACGTCTCGCACAATACCGCACCCTGCGTGCCCAGGCGCAGGGCGAACTTGCCGAGGCCTACCGCTGGCTCGGCATCGTGCAGATGCGCATGGGTGCGCAGATGTTGCAGCAGGCATCAGTGGGGCTGGGGCCGTCGGTGGCGATCCGCGTCGTCGCGCGCTCCAGCGTCGGTGTCGAATATCCCAGCGTCAGCGCCGATCCCCTGCCGCTGCAGCCGGTCGGCCTGATGTGGACCGACACCAGCTTCGACGAGGCGCGCCAGCGCCTGCGCGAGCTCACCGTGACGCTGGCGCGGCTGGGCGAGGCGGAGAACGCCCTGTGGCGCCTGCTCGCCGCCAGCCGCAAGACGCAAAAACGCGTCAATGCGCTAAAGTACAACATCATTCCGCGCTACCAGGCGACGGTGCAGCACATCCGCGCCGCCCTGGAGGAGGACGAGCGCAACACGCTGTTCCAGATCAAGGTACTGCGTGCGCGGTCGACTTCCTGATCGACACCGACTGAGACCGCTCACCATGAAAGCACAGCCCCATCCGTTCCTGCGGCCGCTTCCCGAAGGGCTGGAGGCACTGGTCGAGCTTGCCCTCGATCTGCGCTGGACCTGGAGCCATGCGGCCGACACGCTGTGGCAGGAAATCGATCCTGCCGTCTGGGCGCGCACCGGCAATCCCTGGCTGATCCTGCAAAGCGTGTCGCAGCGGCGTCTGGATCTGCTGGCGAAGGATCCGGTGTTTCGTGCCGAACTGGCGCGCCTCGACCAGTCGCGGCGCGGCTACCTCACGGGACCGGAGTGGTACGGTGCGAACCACGCGGAGCACGACATTCTCGTTGCCTACTTCAGCATGGAATACGGCCTCGCGGAGGCGCTGCCGCTGTACTCCGGCGGCCTGGGCGTGCTCGCCGGCGATCACCTGAAGACGGCGAGCGATCTGGGCGTGCCGCTGGTTGCCGTCGGCCTCCTGTACCAGGAAGGCTACTTCCGGCAGATGCTCGACGCACGTGGCAGGCAGCTCGAAATCTATCCCTACAACACACCCACCAGCATGCCCATCACGCCCGTGCGCAACGACGCCGGTGGCTGGCTGGGGGTGCCGATCCAGTTGTCGGGGCGCGTACTGGTGCTGCGCGTATGGCAGGCGCAGGTGGGACGCGTCACGCTGCTTCTGCTCGACAGCAACGATCCGATGAACAGTCCGGCCGACCGGGGTATCACCGGCAAGCTGTACGGTGGCGGTGTGGAAATGCGCCTGATGCAGGAGATCGTGCTCGGCATCGGCGGCTGGCGTGTGCTCGAAGCGCTAGGGCTGCATCCGGACGTCTGTCATCTGAACGAGGGGCACGCCGCGCTGGTCACCCTCGAACGCGCGCGCGACTACATGCATCTGCATCAGGTGGGTCTGAAAGAAGCGATCTGGGCGACGCGCGCGGGCAACGTGTTCACCACCCACACCCCGGTTGCGGCGGCGTTCGACACTTTCCCGATAGCCCTGCTGAAGGAGTACGGCGGGCAGTTCGCGCGCGAGATCGGCGTCGATCCCGGCGAGATGCTGGCCCTGGGACGCCTCGATCCGCGCAATGGTGACGAACCGTTCAACATGGCATTTCTCGCGGCACGTACCTGCGGCTGGATCAATGGCGTGAGCCGGCTGCACGGCGAAGTCAGCCGGCGCATCTTCCAGCCGCTCTATCCGCAGTGGCCGGAACGCGACGTGCCGGTGCGCCACATCACCAACGGCGTGCACGTACCGTCGTGGGACTCGCCCTGGGCCGATGAGATCTGGACCGAGGCGAGCGGCAAGGAGCGCTGGCGCGGGTCTCTTGAACCACTCGCCGGCGCGATCCGCGCGCTCGGCGACGAAACCCTGTGGTCGCTGTGCGGGCGCGAACGCCACGACCTGGTACGTTACGCGCGCCTGCGCCTGGCGCACCAGATGGGGCAGCGCGGCGCCACCGCCGAGGCGATCAGGCAGGCCGATCATATCCTCGATCCGAATGCGCTGACCCTGGGGTTCGCGCGCCGCTTCGCCGAATACAAGCGGCCCAACCTGCTGCTCACCGACCCCGACCGTCTGGCGCGCCTGCTGGGCGATCCCGCGCGTCCGGTGCAGCTCATCGTCGCCGGCAAGGCCCATCCCCATGACGAAAACGGCAAGCGCTTCATCCAGGCCTGGTCCGACTTCGTGAGCCGGCCGGACGTTCGCACCCGCGCCGTGTTCCTGGAGGACTACGACATGGCGCTGGCGCAGGAGCTGGTGCAGGGCATCGACGTGTGGATCAACACCCCGCGCCGCCCGTGGGAGGCGAGCGGCACCTCGGGCATGAAGGTGCTGGTCAATGGTGGCCTCAACCTGTCCGAGCGCGACGGCTGGTGGGCGGAAGTCAGCAACGATTCATCGGAAGTGGGCTGGTCGCTCGGCGACGGGCGGGAGCATCCCGAGCCGGGCTGGGACGCGGTGGAAGCCGAACAACTGTATCGTCTGCTGGAACAGGAGATCGTGCCGCTCTTTTACCAGCGTGACGCGCAGGGCATTCCGCGCGAGTGGGTGGCGCGCATGCGTGCGAGCATGTCGCAACTCGCGCCGCAATTCAGCAGCAACCGCATGCTGCAGGAATACGTGCGCGATGCCTACCTGCCGGCCGCTGCGGCATTCCGGCGACGCGCTGCCGACAAGGGTCGGCTGGCGACGGAACTTGCCGAATGGGAGACTTTCATCAGGCAGCACTGGGAGGCGGTTCGCCTGAGCCAGTTCGAGACCCGGGCGCGGCCCGGTGGCTGGGCGTTCTCCCTGCACGTCTATCTGGGCGAAATCCCGCCGGAGCAGGTCCAGGTCCAGTTGTACGCCGACCCGCTGGAAGGCGAGGCGAGCGCACCCTGGATCATGCAGCCCGCGAGCACCATTCCGGGGGCGACCCACGGCTTCGTTTACGGTTGCGAAATCGACACCGCGCGCCCGGCGGAGCACTTCACCCCGCGCCTCGTCGCGTGGCATGCGGAGGCACGCATTCCTGCGGAACTGAACCTGCTCCGCTGGTATCGGCGCTGACAGCCGCGTCGTGTCCTTCACGTATTCGGCGGCGTCGGGTAGCTCAGCCGCGTGCCGTCGACCTCGGCGAAAGGCGTGAGCGTGTGCCTACGGTGGCTGCTTGCCGAGAGAATTTCCACCACCGGCACCCCGCGCACGATGAGCGCATCGGCCACCAGTGAGCGGTGGCAACGCCACGGCACCGCCTCCGCGCACATGATGGCGACACGTCGCTCGCGGCTCAGGTGCATCAGCGCATCCAGCGCGGCCGCGAAGTCCGCGGTCTGCATGTAATCGGCATAGCCGCGAAAGCTCGCGTTGCGCCAGCCGGTATTGACCGAATCCTTGTGCGCATGCCGCAGGCCGCCCAGCGCCGGCATCGGCACATAGTCGATTCCCGCCGCCGGCAGGCTGACGGTCAGCGCATCGGCGTTGAACTGCGGATTGTGCCGCGAACGCGGGATGCTGCGGATGTCGGCAAGCCGTTCGATGGCGTAGGCGTGGAGCAGGGCGATGAAATCCGCAATCGGGCGTGAGGAATGACCGACGGTGAACACCGTACCTGCCGGCCATTGCGTGTCCTGCGGTAGGTGAGGGTTGCCCATCGTTCACGCTCCTGATGCATCGCGTCCACCCGTAGCGCGGGTGGCGGCGAATGTTTCCGTATGGCGTTCTATTATGTAGAGGAATGGCCGGGTGTCGAGGCCTGACCGGGTTTGCACCACGAGGGACGCGATCATGCAACATACATTCGATTATCTGATCATTGGCGCTGGCATGGCGGGCGAAGCCGCGGCGCAGGCCATCCGCGAGAGCGACGCGCAGGCGACGATCGCGTTGCTCGGCGCCGAAGCGCATCCGCCCTACGATCGCCCCCCGCTCAGCAAGGCCTTGTGGAAGGGTGGCAAGGTGGCGGACATCTGGCGCCCGATCGACAAGGCGCGCGCCACGCTGCAACTTGGCCGGCGTGCGCTGACGATCGATCGTGCCGCACGCGTCGTGCGTGACGATGCCGGAGACGACTGGCACTACGGCAAGCTTTTGCTCGCCACCGGCGGCGCGCCGCGCACGCTGCCCTTCGGCGCGGGCTTCATCCATTACCGCACCTATGACGACTACCTGCGCTTGCGCGCACGGGTCAAGCCCGGCGCACGGATCGCCGTCATCGGCGGCGGTTTCATCGGCAGCGAAATCGCCGCGGCGATGGCGATGAACGATTGCCGGACCACCATGCTGTTCCCGGGGGAGACGATCGGCGGGCACGTCTATCCCGCCGGGCTCGCCCGCTCGGTGACCGACTATTACCGCGAACACGGCGTGGACGTACGCAACGGCGTCACGGTGAGCGGCGGCCGGGCCGGCGCGACGGGGGCGACGCTCGAACTGTCCGACGGCAGCACGCTGGAGGCCGACGCAGTGGTGGCGGGGCTGGGCATCACGCCGAACGTGCAGCTCGCCGAGGAGGCGGGGCTGGAACTCGCGCAGGGCGGCATTCTCGTCGACGCGCACTTGCGCACCTCCGATCCGCATATCTACGCCGCCGGCGACGTCGCCGCGTTTCCAGCCCCCACGCTGGAGCGAACCCTGCGCGTCGAGCACGAAAATGCCGCGGTCACCATGGGGCGGCGGGCCGGACTGTGCATGACCGGGCAGGATGCGCCCTACGACGAATTGCCCTTCTTCTATTCCGACCTCTTCGATCTCGGCTACGAGGCCGTCGGCATTCTCGATGCGCGCCTCGAAACGGTCGAGCAGTGGAGCGTGCCGTTCCGGGAAGGCGTGGTGTATTACCTGGACGCGGGGCGCGTGCGCGGCGTGCTGTTGTGGAACGTGTGGGACCAGGTCGATGCCGCGCGTGCACTGATCGCCGCCCCCGGGCCGTTCGACGCAGCGAGCGTTCGCGGCGTGCTGCCCGTTGCGGGCTGAAACCGGGTCAACGGGCGAGGAGGGCGAAGAGCTCCAGCGGCCAGCGCACCGCCGCGGCGATGACCAGGGCGACGCCGACCGAAAGCGCGACCGAGTAGAGCGCTTCGCGCCGGCCGAGCAGCTTCAGCATCATCGCGAACGTCGACACGCAGGGCACGTAGAACGTGAGGAACACGAGAAAGGTGGCGATCTGCACGGTGTCGAGGACGCCGCTGAGTTCCTGCGTGCCGAGCGCCTGGAAGATCATGAGCAGCGACAGTTCCTTGCGCAGCACGCCGAACAGGATGGGTACGCCGAGCACCAGCGGCAGTCCCAGCCACCACATCGTGACCGGCGTCAGGAGGAAGTTGATCCAGGCGTCGGCACCGTAATGCTCCAGCAGGGCCAGCACGATGCTCCCCGCCACCAGCAAGGGCAGCACGATGGTGACGATGTCGCGGCTGCGCGCCCAGGTGTTGACCAGCACCGCGCGCAAGGTGGGCATGGCATAGGCGGGGATCTGCTGGATCATGCCCGGAGTGGTTTCCGGATAGCGGCGCTTGAGCAGCTTGCCGACCAGACTGACGACGATGGGCGCCAGCATGAACAGGCCGAACACCCCCAGGCCGCCGAGGTATTTGCCACCCACCGCGAGAATGATGGCCGAGCGCGCGGAGCAGGGCAGAAAGGTGATGAGCAGCGCCGCCACGGTGCGGTCGCGGCCCTGCGTGACTGCTGCCGTCGCGGCAAGCGCCGGCACGTTGCAGCCCAGGCCCATGAGAAAGGGCAGGGCCACCCCGCCATGCAGTCCAAGCCGATGGAAACCTCGGTCCACGACGAAGGCGACCCGGTGCATGATGCCGGTCTCCTCCAGGAACACCAGCAACAGCACCAGCGGGATCATGTAGGGAATCACGATTCCGGCGAGCCCGATGAACCCCTCCACGACGGCGCGCGCGAGCACCCCTGTGAGCGTCGTCGGTCGCCAGGGCTCGGCCCACTCCACCAAGCGCGCCACGGTGAGCGCATCGAGCACCGCGCTGACTTCGAAGACGAAAAACAGCACCAGCGCAAACACCGCGAGCGTACCCACGAATCCCCAGCGCGGATGCAGGAAGAGATCATCCGCCCAGCGCTGCCAGCGGGGCTGTTCGCCTTCCTGGCCGGGGCGCGTCGCGTCTTCGTAGCAGAGCGCGGCGCGATGGTGCCGGTCGGCGTGGATTTCCTCCGCCAGCGGGCGGGGCAGCGCCGCATCCGCGGCGGCACGCGCGGCGACGAGTTCGGCATGGCGCGCCGGAAAATGCGCCAGCAGTTCCTGCGCGAAATAATCGTCGTTTTCCGCGAGTTGCAGGGTCAGCAGCGATTCCGGCGTCGCGAAGGCGGCGGCCACGTCCGGGTCGCGCGCAATGGCGGCGATTCCCGACAACTGCGCCTGGATGTGCGGGCTGGCCGGGCAGGCGGCGGCCTGCGTGCGTGCGGCACCCGCGGTGCGCGCGGCGCGCACCGTCGCCTGGAACAGATCGGCCAGGCCCAGGCCCATGTGCGCCACGGTGGGGACCACCGGCGCACCCAGCTTCGCCGCCAGGCTCTGTACGTTGATGAACTGGCGGCGCGCGCGTGCCTCGTCCATGCGGTTGAGCGCGAACACCATCGCCTTGCCGAGCGCCATCAACTCCTGCGCCAACTCCAGACCGCGCGCCAGCGCGGTGGCATCGAGCACCACCAGCAACACATCGGGCGCGGCGAAGCTGTGCTCCGGCTGATGCGCTTCGTGGTGCGCGATGGCCGGCCAGCGGTCACCCCACAGCAGATACTTGAGCACCACCGCCGCATCGTCGTCGAGATGATGAAAACTGTCGATCGAAGGCAGCGCCACCAGTGAAATCTGGTCGATGCCCACCTCGACCAGACATTCCTCGTAGGCCGGGCCGATGCCGGCGAGACGCTCGTGGTGCGTCGCGGTGCTCGATGCGGCGCGAAAGATGCTGTGCTTGCCCACGCCGGCATGGCCGACGATAGCGACGCGCGGGCGGCGGCTGCCGCGCAGACTCGGCCCGACAAGAGGGGAAACGGTGACGGGCGCGGTCATGCTGGAGATATCGCGGTCTATTTATATGAGAATGTTTCTCGTTTATAAGCGTTTGGTGAGCAGGTGTCAATCGCGAATCGGCTCGCGGATTCCAGAAAAGCGGGCGGCCACGCCGTTCGTCGGTTGGCATCGCGTGTCGCTAACCGCCGCAGGTCGGGCTTCAGCCCGACATCTCGCCGGCCCAGTGCGAGGCCGCAAAAACATTGCTGTAGGATGACGACGAAAGGCTCTTTCGGGGCCACGCTGAAACAAGCCAAAATTCGTCATGACGAGCGTCTCGAAGGGTATAGAGCCAGCGATCCACCACCACGGAAAGCCCACCATGAAACAAACCGTCGCCGCGCTCACCTGCAGTCTCGTCCTCCTGGCGCCGCCCACCTGGGCTGATGAGAACCCCGTCATCGTCGATGCTCTGTCGAGCTATCTCGACTTTGCCGAATACAGCAGCAGCCTCATCTGGCCCGAGCAGATTCCAAAAGAGGACTGGAAGAAGGTTTTCATCGTGGATGCGCGCGACGCCGCCCAGTTTGCCAAGGAGCACATTGCCGGCGCAGTCAACATCGAATGGCGCCAGGCCGTCGCGCGTCGCACGGAATTGCCGACGGACCGCATGGTGGTGGTGTACTGCAACTCCGGCTCACTTTCGGCTCAGGCCGTGTTCGCCCTGCGTCTCTTGGGCCACGACAACGTCAAGGTGCTGCAGGACGGCTTTGACGGCTGGAAGAACAAGGGCGGCTTCGATGCCCATGTACGCGCCAGCCAGCCCTCCGGGCACTGACAAGGCGTTGCAATCTCCGGGCACTCTCCATCCTGCCGGCACAGCGCTGCCGTGCCGCATACTGCGGGCACGTGCACACGTTCATGCGCGTGCATGCGCGTGCGTATCCGTGTGGACGTCTATCGCCAGCTCCGTTTTGGACGATGAGACGGCCGGTCAGCGAACCGGCGTAGGGAAATTCCATCTTGGCGGCTGATGCGGCACCCCCAAAAACGATTTCAATAGGTTTGCAGGGCGTTCCGCCGTGCAAGCTCAATGATGGGGCGGCCGGCGACCCTCGATCGAGCGACGGGAAATCCGCTCAGTCGCCGACCCCGAAATGGGGCGGTTTTGCCGAAGACAGAATGCAGGTTTCCGGGGCGGCACGGATTGCCTCTTTGCCTCCTCAATTTCGCATAATGTATATTAGCAAATCCTGATATACTCCCCTTTGGAGAAACGCGTAACTCAAGACTGCTGCGGGATCGCAGCATCCAGACTGGTTATGTCCATGTCCCTCGATAAACCTGGGGGGGGATATGATCAAGTTCACTGTACTAAGTACGAAG
>MKWN01000011.1:13556-34988 GCA_001899775.1 Thiobacillus sp. 65-29 | reverse complement strand
CCGGCATCAAACATGGCTTACAGCGATTCATTCCTCAATTTAACCGGACAGTAGTGAGCAAACGTCATGATTGGCACACGCCTGATAAAAACTTGATGCAGGATGGCCGGCAGGGTTGTTGCGGCTAAGGGCAAGAAATATTCCGGCATCCGAAGCCACCGCGACACCGGAGGGGGGAACACTGCACCCATCAATGCAATAATCACGTGCCCCCCCATTTTTCCGCACCTCGGAAATCTCATGGTCTTCATCCGGCGCGTGTTTTTTTCCAACTTCGCATTGCTGCCAAAGGGCGTCGGGAGGGGCGCCGTTCTGCTTTGCCTGTCGTAGGCGTAGGTCTGGGTGTGCTGCAGGCCCTGGCCTTTGGAGGGCTATTTTTCCGGAAACCATACACCCGGATTGCGCCAGTCGATGTCTTTCCGCCACGCAACATCTTCAGGATTACATTGGCCGCCAGCCATGATGGCCCCTAGCAGCTTGGCACTATTTTTTGTGACTATCCCCCAGCAAAGCATCACAGGTTCTTTGCCTACGGAGAACTCGATTCCAATGCTATACCCCTTACGCCTTGCCAGTTTCAGCGCCTCCTCGGGAATACGCGAACGCACCTTGACGCGGAATGGGCCGACCGTTTCGCCGGTGTATGGCTGTCCGCCTGAAGGCGGCATCTTGCGCCAATGTATCTCAGCCTCCTCCGGAACTTTGTGGCCGGTATCGGCCATATACTGGCTACCACCAACAAACCAACGGGTATTCCAACCCGCCGCTCTCGCAATAGAAGATGAGATCAAGTATTTCCTTTGATTTTGATAAATGCCTACAATCTCAACCTTTTCGACATCTTTATCCGAGTTATTCCAGAATGAATAACTCGCATTTTCGCCTTGGCCGAACAGACCGGCAGATGCACACCCGGATAACCATACTGAACCAAATACCATGATTGCCACCCATTGCTTAATCATTTTTGACGCCCCTATTGAAGAGTAATGCCGTAATTGGCCTTGAGCCAGGCCCCATAGGCTGACATATCCACCACCCCTTCGCGGCTTCCCGTTGGGTTTGCATCTGGGGTGATCCAAGTGAGGCTGTCAGAATAAATCAGGCCTTCTATCGGCGCATCGCGCTGTTTCGGCAAGGGGCTAGGCGCATCGGCAGCAACGGGGTAGCGTACTTCGCGATCCTGCCCAGTACCCCATATCTTGAATGGCGTGCTGCGGGTTTCGTTATGCAGAATAGGGCTGGATACTGTGCGTTGATCTTCTTCCAGCGGCTTGATGTTCACACCCGCCGCCTTGGTTTGATCCCACATCCAGTTCAACGCCACATCGGACAAATCGCCACCGTCACACCCCCCATCGGCACCGCTTGTACAGTTGTAGCCACCACCGATATCAGAATGCGCACCAACAAAGCCCCGTTCCGTTCGATTGGACGACAAGCCACGGTCGACATAACTCGGCTCGATGGATTCCAATGGGAAATCGCGGCGATGTTCGTTCACTGCGACCGCTTGGGAGACATACTGCACTGCCTCCGGGATACCCATGTTGAACGACCCTACAGCATAGCTGAGCACGGTATCGAACAGCCCCATGAAACGAATGTTTACCTGAACACATGCGCCATTCACGCCTTCGAGGTTTCGGTAATGGCCACTATTGGCTCTGGTGACAACCGTGTTAGCAAAATCCCGTGCAGCGGCTGAGCCGCGCGAGAAGCCCATGATGTCGAGAGTAATGACCAGCGGGTTGTCCGAGCTGATTGCCTGGTTTTTGACGTTGAGGACGTCATCCACTTTTTTTGTGACGTACAGGTCCAGTCTATCTAACTGGTCATTAATGCGGCTGCGCATGGTGAAAGCAATGCCTGCATCGAGTGTGGGGAGGATGGAGCCCGTGCCGGGGCCTTCGATATAGTAGGGCGTCCCGCCGCCTGCAATGTTATCCGGGTCGTTGTCATCGTAAGCCTCTCGCAACCAATATACATTCGTCCTTGACGCGTCCGTATTCCCCGTCCCATCGAACGCAAATAATATCAACCCCCACGGATCGATATAACTCAGCGGGTTGTTGTTGACGTAGGCATAGGCATTCGGGCTGCCCAGCGCCTCGGCGAGGCGGCCGAGCGGGTCGGGGCTGAGGTAGCGGCCCGCCTGCGGGTCGTAATAGCGGAAATCGTTGTAGTAAAGGCCGGTCTCCTCGTCTGCCCACTGGCCGGGCAGGCGCAGGGCGAGGTCGTAGGGCCGGGTGCGCTCGGCGCGGGTTCCGACGCGCTTGCCATACGGGGCGTAGTCGGCCTGCCACAGGGTCTGGCCGGAGGTGTCGGTGGCGGCGATGGGGGCGCCGAGGTGATTGAGGTGAACGAACGCGGTCCGCTCGCCGTTGCCGGCAAGGCGGTTCCACAAGGCCTGCGCGGTGCGCGCGAGTTCGGCGAGAACGCCATCCGCCGGCGCCTGCGGCGCTTGCGGTTTTGCGGGATCGAGGGTGGCGACGAGCTTGTCGCCCAGCCAGACGTATTGACGGGTGATGCGACCATCGGCATCAAGATCGGCGATGCGCTGACGGGCGTCGTTGTAAAGGGTGTAGGCGGCATGGCCGCGCTGTGGGGCGTTGCGGGTTGCGGCTGAGGCCGATGCGGGGGTGAAGCTTTCACTGGCGATGCGCAGGCCGCGGGCGTCGTAACGGTAGCGGGCGAGATCATTGCCTCGCTCGCGAACGGCGATGAGCTGGCCCTGGGCGTTCCAGCGGTATTCGCGCTGTGGCGGCGGGTCGATGAGGGCATTGCTCACCGCATCGTACGTGGCCCTGCGGGTCTGGCCCATCTCGCTGACGGGTACTTCTTCCTGGGCAAGGACACGGTTGCCGTTGCGATCGTAGTAATAGCGCCAGACGCTGGCCTCGGGCGCGCGGCTGGCGGTCTTGACGGTCGCCGCGCGGGGTATGCCCTGCGCGGCAACAAGCTGCGCACGCGAGTCGTAGGCATAGGCGAGGCTGGCATGCGCGCCCCGCCCGCGCTGGGCTTGCAGGAGGACGTTGCCGGTCGGGTCGTAGATGAGGCGGGTATCGAACAGGGCGGCGGGCTCGGCGGGCATACCGAGGGCACCGGGCAGTTTTCCGGCGGCATCAGGGGCGGTCTGCGCGCGCGCCGCGGGGATGAGCAGGTCGAGCAGCCTGCCGGCCACAGGCTGCCGGACCGCGGCGCGCGTGGCGGCGAGACGCGCCGGATCGACTGCGCGGTATTGTGGCCGCGTGTAGACGATGCGGGCGAGAACACCCTGGCGGCTGCGCTGCCAGCGTCCCTCGATGCCGTTGCCATAGGTAATGTGCGCGAGTCCGACGAGATCGCGTTCGAGGCCGCTGGCGAGGGTCTGCCGGCCCCAGCCAAACAGGGTCCAGGGACTGGTGCGCCGGTGCAGGGCGACGACCTGCCCCTGCCCGTTGCGTTCGTATTCAAGGTAAGTGCCGTCGGGCAGGCTTTGCGCCTTGAGACTGCCGTCGTCGTTGTGGATGTAGCGGGTAAGGTGCGTGACATGAGCGCCGCTGGCAAGCTGGAGACGAACCGTCCTGCTGACGGCCTGGCCGCGCACGTCATAAGCGATCTGCTCGCGCTGCCCGGGATGGACGATTTCGACCAGACGGCCGGCTTGGTAGCGCCAGGTGGTGATCTGCGGTGCGCCGGTTACGGGGATGACGGCATGTCGTATGCGACGTCCGGCGAGATCCCAGGTGTTGCGCTGCACATTCTGCCGGGCATCGCGCTGCTCGATGAGCCGATCGGCGGCATCCCAGGATTTGATGAGCACGCCATGGCTTGCGCCGGTGACCATGACTTCGCGCCCGAAGTCGTCATGCACGGCATGAAAGGCCGACGGCGGGCGGGTGCGCGTCGGGCGCGCGGCGGCTAGGGTGCGGGTGGCGCCGGTGCTGTCGGCGACTTCGGTGACGCGGTTGTGCGCGTCGTAACGGTAGTATTCGCTCTGCTCGAAACTCGCGCTGCGCACGCTGGCGCGGACGAGACGGCCTTCCGTATCGTAGCGCGCCTGTTTCACGAAACCCAGGGCTTCGGCCTGCCAGAGCAGGCGGCCGGCAATGTCATGGGCCATGCGGATTCGGGGGCGCAGCCCGTCACCGGAACCGGAGGACACCTCGGCCAGATTGCCCAATGCGTCGTAGCGATGGCTTTCGGTGACGGGCGGAATACCGGCCTGCTCCCACCCGCTGCCCCGACTGGCGATGCGCGTGGCCTGACCACGGAAAGTGTACGTAAATGTCGTGCCAAAGCCCATGGCGTTCTGTACGTGGGCAATGCGACCTGCGGCATCGTATTGCAGCGTGCTGGTTTCGTTGCCGGGGCGCGTCAAGGCGATGATCTTGCGTCCGAAGCCATCCCACTCGACGCGTGTGATGTCGGAGTCGCTCGGATCATTCTTCGGCCCGTTGGGCAGCGGCCCGTCGATTTCGGCAATGAGACTTCTGCCATTGATACGCTGGTAGCGGTAGGCAGTGTTGCGCGTGATGGGGGTGGGATTCTGCTTCCCTTCGCTGTCGATGGGGCTGTATCCGGATTCGGTGATCCGGATGGGCTGTCCGGCGTCGTTGTAGACGATGGCAATCCGGAGTTCCTTGCCGGGGACGACGCTGGGCCGGACGATGAGACTGGGAACATCGGCATTGCCGCTATATTCGTAGCGAACGACGATTTGTTGGGGCAGCGCCCTGTCCGCGCGGTAGTCGATGCGGGTGAGCTTGACCACCCTGCCCTGCGCGTCACGTTCCGTGCGAACGGTGTGGCGGGGGCGCCCCTGGGTGTCGAGGCGGGTGAGTTCGCTTTGCCGTCCGAGTGCATCGTGGCGATAGCGGACGTTCGTTTCGCCGCAACTGGCGCATCCGGGTCCAATGGCCTCGAGAAGGCGGTGTTCGTTGCCGACGATGGCGTGAGTGTAAACGGTCTCCTGACCAAGGCTGTTGGTCAGGCGGGTAATACCAGGCGCGGCAAAGTCGAGTTCGATCTGTTCGATACCGGTGCCGGCAACGCGCTTGCCGTCTTCGCCGAGACGTGCGGGTTCGCCGCGCACGGAGAGAACACCACGGCCCTGGGCATCGTAGCGGTAAGTGGACAGGCGTGTCGCGGTCTTGCCGGTGATGACGCTGATGCCGCCAAGATGCGCGGGGTGGCGCGGGTCTTCGTAATGGTACTGGCGCCGTGTGCCGTCGGGATAGGCGACACCGACGAGGTTGGCTAAAAGGACGCGTGGGTCGCCGGTGTAGTTCTTGGGCCGCGGACTACCGAAGCTGTACTGAAAGCGGCCAGCGGGCGTATCCAGGCTGACAAGGCCGTTGAAGCGCTCGTGGCTGCGGCGGGCAGGATAGCCGAAGTCGAGGCTGCGACCCTGGGGATCGGTGACTTTGACGAGAACGCCGGCAAGATCGTACGCCAGGCTGACGAACTCGCCGGTGGGCGCCTTGATTCGAATGAGTTTGCCGCGGTGGTCGAAATCGAGAATGCGGCCATTGGGCCAGGTCCAGCGATAGTTTTCACCACGCGGGCCGCGGGTGATGGCCAGTTGGCCATGGGCGGGGTCATTGGTCACGCAGGCGCTGGGGGTCTGGGGGTCACGGATGAAGATGATGCGTGTACCGTCGGCCTGCATGATCTGCAGGGTGTTGGCAACGGGAAAAAGTTCGGTTTCGTAGGACAGGCGCCAGCCGCGACCAAGGATGCCGGGGGAGGCGTTGACCCCGGCAAGGGTGCTGTTGTAGTGACGTACGATTTCCAGGCCAAGCACGCCGGGTAGCGCAGGCAGATCGGTTTCCTGCTGGTATTTGTTGCCGGTGATGAAGTTGATCGGATTACCCGCCCCCTGGTTGGTACCGCTGGTATTGCCCTGGCTCGCGGGACCGTCCCCCCCGCAGGGGGAGCCGGAATCGGCAGGACCGCAGCTCGTGGGGGTGACGCCCTCGGCCGCGCTGCTGTCGGCAGCAGCGAGCGGGATGCCAAGAAAGAGCGAAAAAACAAGAAGGGCTATGCGAAACAGATCCATGGTTCAAGGCCGGGTAGTGGGCGGCAGGGAAGTGTCTGGCGCGGGTGCGCCATGGGTCGCGGCATTGCCGGCGGGCGAGCCGTCCGGCTTGATGAGACCTTTTTCAAGCAGGCAACAGTAGTTCTTGCCGCAGCCGGGATCGCAACTGGCGTCTCCCTGTTCACAACCTGGTGGCAGGCAGCCATCGGGATCGACCGCCGGGTCGCACTGCGGCCCGGGTTTCGGTTTCGGCTGCGCCCCCGACACACACGCCGGATCCGTCGCCGGGCACTTCGGCAGTTCGCCGCCCTTGGGACCCGGGCCGGGGTCTTCGGGTGTGCCGTTGTTGCCCGGCCCCGGATTCGAGGTGTTGCCGTGTTCGAAGGCGGGCGACTGCATGCGCATGACGATGTGGGTGACGACGGGGATGCGGCCGGCCTTGACAAGGCCCTGGCGGAAGGCGTCACTGTCGGCAGGGTTCAGGGTGTCGAGCGCCCAGTTCATGAAGCGGCCGGCGAGCGGGATCTGTTTCCTTTCGGGGATGCCGTAGGTGATGCGAAGCTTGAGCAGGTTGGCGTCGGCAAGCGTCTGGCCGGATGCGTTGGTCTTGGGGTCGTTGTTGCAGCCGGGCACGTCGACGGGACAGGTGATGAAGGCAAGGTTGCTGTTGGGGATGACGCGCTTGCCGGTTTTGAGCCGGGCGGCAAGTTCGGGGCTGACGTAGTCGTCGAAGCTCTCTTTCGTGGGGGAGAGGATTTCGATGCGGGTGTACGGGGCTTCGGCAGCGGCCCGGGCGTAGGAGGCGGCAAGCTGGCTGGTGCTGGTCCCGCCGCCGTGGTAGCCGGTCATGGCGCGAATGAAGGCGGCCTGGATGGCGCCGGGGTCGGCGTTGCCGGTGGTGCCGGCTCTTGCGGCCTCGAAGGCGGCGTAGTTGAGCTGGCTCTTGGTGTGGTAGAGCAGGCCGTACTGGATGAGGTTCATCAGCAGGAAGAGAACGGTGGGGGCAACGACGACGAATTCGACGAGGGTGGCGCCGCGCTGGGCGGGCCGCCGTTCGCGGGCGGCAAGCCCTCTCCCCCACCCTCTCCCCGACGGGGAGAGGGAGCGACTGGCGCAGTGGGTGGCGATGGCGGAGGAGCGCGGCGCCATGACGGATCAGTCGAGTCCCAGCATCACCTTCGCCGCCGGATCGCGTACGGCGGTGATTTCGAAGACGCTCGTTCCAGACTTGCCCTTCAGGACGGCAACGTGGCCCTGCGGCCCAAAAACGGCGCCGGTAATGGCGTCCGTGCCGGCGCTGACCTCGTCGGTGTAGCCAAAGCGCGGCGCTGGCGAAGCATTCCCCGCGCGCACGCTTACCGAATAGGGATGCGGCGTGGGAGCAAGACCGCGCTCCAGGCGGGAACCCTTCAAGGTGAAGCGCTCGCCCGCAAGAGAAAAGCTGACGTGGTTGCCGTCATCATCGGTGTAGTCGCAGTGGATATCGGCGCCATCGATGACGCGGGTGCCGGAGTCGAGCGTGAAGGAGACCGGACAACCGGCCATACCGAAGTGGGTGAAGAGGTACTCGGGCACGGGCGAGCCGTCGCCACCAAAAATGGTGAGGATGCCGTAGTAGCGGACCGGTTCATTTCCGGCAGCGAGAACATCGAGACGATCCGTCAGCGCACCCAGCGTGCCGCGCCAGCGGCGATCGGTGGCGGAAAAGTTTTTCAGGTCGCCAGACTTGACTGTGTGATAGCGCTGGACGTCGATGACGTGGCGGGCGGGCAAAACCAGATCGGGGGCAAGCGGAATGGTAAGGATGACGCAGTCGAACGGGAACGACTTGCAATAGTGCCGCGTCTCCAGATCCGGCTCGCCGGAAGGCGGCGTCGAATGATAGGGAAACTCCTCGCCGTCGTAGGTCAGCATGCCAGGCTTCACGATGATTTCCGGAGTGGCCCTGGCATAGCTGGCTGAGCTGTTCGTGGTCACGGTTGCTTCCATGGGCACGCCGTACCGTGTGACGATGGCGGGACCGGCTTCTGCATATATCTCGTAGGCAATACCCGGCTCGTTGAAGCGGATTGCACGCGGCTGGATGCCATCGAGCGTGTCGGTCACGAGTTTGACGAAATCCATCGTCGAACTGGAGGTCGGAGGCGAACAGGGGGAGTCGACATCCGGGCAGACCAGGCCGCTCTGCGCGACGAAGGCGCTTTCGAGAACCGTCGAATCGAGTGTTTCGGTTGCCGTGCCGTCACTTTTGCAGGCGCTCAAAAGCGCAAGGCATATGGGTATCAGGAGTCGTGCTTTCATGGGGTGTTCTCCCTGGAACGTGAAAAAACCGGTGGTGCAAGCCTGACTTGCCGGCCTTCGCGCAAACCGGCGCGCTGCGCCTGGCCTGCGGCAAGTTCGAGTACCTGGTACGCACCGCGGCACAAGGCGATGCGCCAGGGCGAAAGGTGGGCGACACTCTTGCGGATGACGCCTGCCCGATCGAGAAACACGACGTCGATGGGATAGCGCATGAATGCGGTGTGGACGGCGGCGCAGGGGGTGATGAGGAGTGCTTCGCCGGGGGCGGGCGGAGGACCGATGAGCAGGCCGGTCAGGCGCGCAAGGAAGGTGTCGGCGCGACGGATGACGAGGGTCGGGTCGTGCGCCATGTCAGAACCCGGAAGCGAGAAACTTCATGACGATGGGAAACATGAGGATGGCGAAGACGCACGGAAAAATGAAAAAAATGAGCGGGAACAGCAGCTTGACGGGGGCTTCCATGGCAAGCTTCTCGGCGCGCGCGAAACGCTCGATTCTTCGCTGGTCGGCCTGGGCGCGCAGGATGGGGCCAAGGCTCATGCCGGTGGCTTCGGCCTGGATGAGGCTGGCGACGAAGTTGGCGACGGGGGCCATGTCCATGCGCGCGGCCAGTTCCCTCAACGCTTCGGCGCGCGGCTTGCCGGCGCGGATGTCGCGCAGCAGGCGGGCGAATTCGTCTTTCAGGGCGCCGCCGGGCCCCTTGTCGACGGCCTGGGCGATGGCGCCGGTGAGGTTGAGGCCGGATTCGACGCACAGGGTGATGAGGTCGAGCATGAAGGGCAGCGCCTTGAGGCTTTGCCGGCGGCGCGCTTCGATGCGGTCACGCAGCCAGATGGCGGGATAGAGCCAGCCGAGGAGAAAGCCGGCGGCGGCGGGCCAGCCGGGCGCGAGGTGGAAGCTGGCGGCAAGCCATGCGCCCAGGGCGGCGAAGGGGGCTCCCCAGAGGATGCGCCCGGCAAGGTATTGCGCGGGATTGAGGGAGAAATCGAGACCGCCGGCGCGCAGACGGGTGAGGATGGCGGCCTGGCGGGCGGCGGAGAGCCAGGGGTCGAGGTAGTGGGCAAGCCACTGCACCGGCCACCAGAGGATGCGGTAGCCGGCGGGCGGGGCGTCATACCAGGTGCGGTCCTGTTCGGGGACGGCGGCGGCAAGCCGCGAGACGACCCAGGCGGCAAGCGCGAAGGAGAGGCCGGCGGCAAGCGCAAGCCCGGTGATGACCCAGGCGGGATCAGGTTTCATGGCGCTCCCCTGCCCCGCCGGCCGGCGGGAAGAATGGTGTGCACTGTGCGCGGCGTGGGGTCATGGGTGCGCCCTCATACGTCGATGGTGACGATGCGGCGAATGAGCCATACGCCGAAGAATTCCATGACGGCGACGCCGGCCAGCACGCCCCAGCCGGTGCGGGTGCTCCACAGCAGCGCCATGGCCTCGGGTTCCATGCGGGTGAGCACCCAGAGCAGGAAGACGGGCAGCAGGCCGACGACCCAGGCCTGCAATTTGCCCTGTGCGGTGAGCGCGCGGATCTTGAGTTCCATGGCGTGCTGGCTGCGCAGGGTGGCGGCGGTGCGCTCCAGGGTTTCGGCCAGACCGCCACCGGTTTCCGAGGCGATGCGCATGGCCGAGACCATGAGCTTGACGGAGGCCACGGGAACGCGCAGGGCGAGATTCTCCAGGGCATCGTCGAGGCTCACGCCCAGACGCTGTTCGTGCTGCATGAGCTGGAATTCGTGCACCAGGGGCGGGGCGAGTTCGGTGCTGACCTGGCGGATGGCGGAGGTGAGGGACAAGCCGGCCTTGGCGGCGCCGGCGACCATGAGAAGGGCGTCGGGCAGTTGCGCTTCGATGCGCTCGATGCGGCGCCGGCGCAGCCAGCCGAAGACGATACGCGGCGCGAAGGCGAGCAGCACGGCGGTACCGGCGGCAAGAACGATGCTTTCGCTGGCGATCCAGACGGCGATGGCGGCGAGGAACATGAGGCCGAGGTTGATGGCATAGAGCCGCACGGGGTCTGCGGAAAGAAAGAGTTCGCGCAGGCTGAAGCGCGTCTCGCGGGTGAAGCGGGCGCGCCAGGCGGCAAGGCCCTTGCTGCCAAGATCGGCGAGCGCCCAGACGAGGAGCACGACGGCCAACGCAACGAGAATGGCAAGACCGGTGGCGATCATCCTAAAAACCGCAGTTGAACGCGCCCGATGGTGCGTCGGATCGCGTGCCTGCCGCGAAGCAACGACGCCGCAGGCCGGGGCCTGCAAGGAGGCGCGACAAAGGCAGGTGCGTGAGCCGGCGTGCCAGCGGGTGCGTAGCGGTCTCACCCAACAGGTGAAGGCGAATGAAGCCTGAAGGTTCAGCGTTCATACGATGTCCGTAAGGGAATGGAGCGGTCAACTGCGGTTTTTAGGATCACGCTTCGCTCCGGCGATCGAAGAGGGAGAGGTCGAGGGCGATGCCGGCCTGGCGCAGGGCATCGTAGAACGCCGGCACGGCATTGCAGCCGGCGAAGCGGCCGAGCACGCGGCCGTCGGGGTCGCGTCCTTGCTGTTCGAAGCGGAACAGTTCCTGCATCTGGATCTTGCCGGACTCGATGCCGGTGACTTCGACGATACCGGTGACGATGCGCCGACCATCGGCCAGGCGCGCCTGCTGGATGATGAGGTCGACGGCGGAGGCGACCTGGTCGCGGATGGCGGACACGGGCAGGTCCATGCCGGCCATGAGCACGAGGGTTTCCAGGCGCGCGAGGGCATCGCGCGGGCTGTTGGCGTGCAGAGTGGTGAGCGAGCCTTCGTGACCAGTGTTCATGGCCTGCAGCATGTCGAGCGCTTCGCCGCCACGACATTCGCCGACGACGATGCGGTCGGGGCGCATGCGCAGCGCGTTCTTCACGAGGTCGCGGATGGCGATCTGGCCGCGCCCTTCGGCGTTGGCGGGGCGCGCTTCGAGGCTGACGAGATGGGAATGGCCAAGGCGCAGTTCGGCGGCGTCCTCGATGGTGATGATGCGTTCGCCGTCGGGGATGAAGTTGGAAAGGACGTTCAACAGCGTGGTCTTGCCGGAGCCGGTGCCGCCGGAAATGATGATGTTCTTGCGATGCACGACGGCTAGACGCATGAATTCGGCCATTTCTCGGCTCATGGCGCCGAAGCCGACGAGGTCTTCGGCGGCGAGTGCACGGCGCGCGAACTTGCGGATGGTGAGCGCCGGGCCCTTGAGGGCCAGCGGTGGAATGACGGCGTTGACGCGGGAGCCGTCCTTCAGCCGTGCATCGACCATGGGCGACGCTTCGTCGATGCGCCGGCCAATGGGAGCGACGATGCGCTCGATGACACCGAGCACGGCGCGGTCGCTGGTGAAGACGGAAGGATGACGCTCGAGGCGGCCGCCGCGTTCGAGATAGATTTCGTCGAAGCGGTTGACCATGATCTCGGTGACGCTCTCGTCGGCAAGCAGGTCTTCCAGCGGACCGAGGCCGACGGCTTCGTTCAGCACATCGACAAGCAGACGCTCGCGCTCGATGTCGAGCGGCAGGGCGTCTTCCTGCTCGATGAGTTCGCGTACCAGCCGTTCGGTCTCGGCGCGCAGTTGCGCGTCTTCCATGCGCAAAAGGTCGCGGCGGCGCAGGTCGATGGCTTCCAGCAACTGCTCGTGGATACGCCGGCGCCAGAAGTGGTGACGGGCCTGCGACGCAGATTCGACCGTTCGCGCTACCTGCAGCGGGAGCTGCTCCACCGACGGGTCACGCACCGCGCCCGGCTCGCTTTCTGCGGGCTGAAGCCTGTCTTCGATCCTGAGGACATAGGCCCCCACGGCGATCTCGTCGCCGTGGGCGAGCGGGCCGTGCTGTTCGATGCGCGTGCCGTTGACCCAGGTGCCGGCGAACTGGCCGAGGTCCTGGATGAACAGCCCGCTGCGGGTGCGGAAAATGCGCGCGTGCTCGCGTCCGATGCGCCAGCCCGCCAGCCGGATGCGGCAGTCGCGCCCCTTGCCGATGAGCGCGGCGGTGTCTTCCACCAGTTCGGCGCGCTCCTTGCTGTCAGGATCAGTGATGTGGATCTGGAACATGCGCGGCCCCGCTCAGTAAGCCATGTCCGTCCAGCTGCTCGAGGGCTTGTCCGGCCCAGGTTTCGGCACGGGCACGGCGGCAAGATCCGGACTGCCGACGCGCGGTGTCGCGTCGAGGCGCGCGTTGGCGGCATTCATGCCCGCTTCCAGTTCCAGCGTGTGGCGATCGACGGCAACCGGGGTGACGAACACGACGAGCTCGGTTTCGTTGTTCTGGAAACGCCTGGAGCGGAACAGGGCTCCGAGGATGGGGATGTCACCGAGAAACGGCACCTTGTCGAGCGAGGTGCCCGTATCACGGCGCAGCAGGCCGCTCAGGACGATGGTGCCGCCCTCCTGCACGTTGAATTCGGTTTCGGTCTTGCGCGTGCGCAAGGCCGGGCCGGCAACGGTGGACACCGAGGTGTCAATGTCGCTGACCTCGCTCATGATGCGTGCGCGGATGACACCGTTGTGGTCGACGCGCGGCTCGATGTCGAGACGGATGCCGTAGGGCTTGAAGCTGATGGTCGTGCCGTTTACGTTGCTGACCGAATAGGGAAACTCGCCACCGGCCAGAAAGCTCGCCTTCGAGCCGCTGCGCGTGGAGAGCGTGGGCCGCGCGAGGATGACCGCGCTGCCGTTTTCCTCCATCAGGTTCAACTGGGCGTTCAGGCCCATGTTCACGGCGGAGAGGAGATTGAGCCCGGAGGGAAGCGGAATGCTGCCGCCGGGGTTGTCGGGGTTGACGATGGGCACGGGGTTGCGGCTGCCGGTCTGGATGTCGATCTGGTACGGGCCGTCGGTGCCGCGGCGGAACGGCATCCACACGCCGCCGATCGCCATGCCGCCGGTGGCGTTCCATTTGAGGCCGATTTCCTTCAGCGTGGTGACGGGAAACTCGACCACGCGGACATCCATGACGATCATCTTTTCCCAGCCGATCGGGTTGGTGAAATCGACAATCTGCGGAAAACGCTTCGCCAGGCTCGCGATCTTGTCCAGCTCGGCATCACTGAGCCGGTCGCCTTCGACGACGATCTTGTCGCCGATCACCGAAGTGCGCACGTTGGGGATGCCGGCGAGGAAAGCCGAAACCTCACGGTTGACGCGCGGCGTGTCGCTGGGGATGACGTTCACCTTGATGCGCCGGTTGCGGCCGTTGCGCGTCCAGATATGCAGGCTGGATACACCGATCTCGTTGGCGATGAGCAGAATCTCACGGTCGTCAAGCACGGCGGCGGACAACGCCTTGCCGTTGCCCACGGCGAGGCGCCCGGCGTTGGGCGCTTCGAGCACGCGCGTTTCGCCGACGAACATTTCGATTTCACTGACGAAAGCCGGGTCCGGCTGGGTCTTTGCCGCGCGCTTGTCCGTCTGCGCCGCATCGGCCTTGGGCGGCACGGTGGCGGCAGGTGGCGCAGCGTGTGCGGCAATATTTACGACGAAGCCGGCCAGCACCAGCCTTGATGCAATTCCTGATGCAATGCTTTTCAACTGCGAACTCCCTTTGTGTCGGCGTCCGGACATGCCGGCATCGCAGCGATGCCGGCACGCCGGGTACCGGTTCTTGTTGTTACAACCAACGGCCTGGGCAATCCGCCGCGGCCGCTCCTCCCCTCTCTCCTCTCCCCTTCTTATCTATTGGCCTCCGCCCCCTTGTTCCCAAACCGCGCGTACTCCGCAATCGGTCCGCAAGCGGGCCTCCTACAACTGCACAGGCGGATCATTCGCCGCTTTCCCGGCCAAACGGGTCGGCTTTGCGCGCCGGCCTCATGGTCTGCCCCTCGGTGATCGGCCCTCCGCCGTAGATGACCGGCACCGTGCTGGCCCCGAATGCCGGTCCGGACGCAAGGCCGAGCAGCGCCAGGGCATCCGAGCGCGCACCGGAAACCGTGGCGGTATCGTTCGGTGCGCGCAGCAGCGCGGTCACGCGTCCGACCTCGCGCGCGGCGATGATGCGGCGGGCGTCATCCGGCGTGGTGTCGAGCGTGATGGTGGTGAAGGAGCGGCCGCGTCCTTCCGCGTCCTTTTCCTCCTGCGACACCCGCGTGCCGGTTGCCAGCACGGGCACGCCCTGCAGCAGTGCAAAGGTGAAATTGCCCTTGTCCTTCTTCACGGAGACGACGATGTCGATCAGATCGCCCGGCGCGACCATGCCCGACAGCGAGCTGATTTCGTCGACCGGCACCGTCACGGCGCGCCGGCCCGGCGCCAGGCGCGCCGAGAAACTCGGCGCCTTCTCGCCTTCGAGCTGGGCCCACAGGATGGGCTCGCCCGCCACAGCCGGATACGCGAGCGTCGCCCCCTCGACACGGCCGAACTGCTGCGGCGTGAGCGCGCCCGAGTGCGCCCATTCTCCGGGGACGGCGCGCACCGCCACCGTTTCGGGTGTCAGCGAACGGCCTTTTTCGAGGTCGGTCTTGGCGACCACGAGTTCGACCATGACCTTGTTCGTCTCGCGCGCCTCGATTTCCGCCAGTTGCGCGCCGAGGTAGTTTTTCGCACCCAGCGCTGCCAGTCCGCCCACGCCCAAGGCAACGGCGAGGACGATCCAGTTCCTGTTGATCTTGAATGCCATGGTTCAATGCTGTTACAGGGGAAGTGAAATGAAACTGCCGAGGTTGTCGAAGGCGGTTTTCACCGCGTCGAGAAACAGGTCGATCACCGAACCCTCTCCGGCAAAGCTGATGCCGATCATCAACATGACGACGAGCAGCGCGACGAGATATTCGGTCATGGCCTGGCCGAGCTGGCGGTTGGAGAATGTGTTCATTGCGTTTCGATCATGGTCAGAACCGTCTGCGTCTGGCCGTCGCGGCGCATCACGATGAGTTGCGCTTCGCGGTGCTCGCCCTTGTAGAACTGCACGTGTTCGGCTGCGCTGCGGCGCAGGGGCGGCCCGTCGGCGTGCATGCCGCGCGCGGCAAGCTCGCGGGTGAAGACATCGATATTGGTGGTGATGGCATGGGCGTTGCCGACGACCAGTTGGCGCGAGCGTTTGCCGGCATCGTCCGCTTCGATGTCCGAGAGCACCACGGACGCCGCCGGAAGATTGAATCCCAAGGGGCGTCCCACCGCCTGCCGCGCTTCGCGCGCATCAGCGATGGAGACCAGCGCCTCGGTCAGCTTCGGCCCGAGCGGCCGGATGCTGACGGTGATGAAGTAGTCGTCCCGGCCCTGTGAGAGAACCAACCTGTCCTGGAGTTGCGCCGTGGCGTAGCGCGGGCCCAGCGCAGCACGGTAGTGCCGCGCCACGGCGTCCGGTCTCTGTGCGACCAGCACGCGCTGGATGCGCATGGGCGCACCGTGCAGACGGATCTTTTCACCGACGGACGCCACGCGCGCCCCGGCGGGAACATCCAGTTGCGGCCAGGCGGCAAGAGCCCATAGCGGCACCATCAGCGTGAGGACTGCCACGAAGGTTGGCATCATTTGAGCCGATCCGAGGGTACGCGATCGGGCTCCACTCGACCGATGTCGGGTGGTGGAGCACCGAATTCCAGCCACAGGAAAGGCTTGATCGGTGCCGCGGCAAGATCGGTGATTTTGTAGGCAAACGGGCCTAACGGATTTTCTCCATCGCCTTTGATCCTGTCTTCGACCATGGCTGGTTCGCCCGCCGCCCAGGTATCGGCAAGCACGGTCGTCGCACGGCTGACAGACAGATTCAGCGTATCGAACGGTTCGAAGCCGGCAACATTGGCGATATCGACCGTGATCCGTCCGGTGACGAGATTGTCCTGGGGCAGGCCGAGCCCTTTTGCATACAACGCACCGAACGGCTGCGCGATCGATTTGTGCGTGGCCTGCACCGCGACATTGCCCGCAAATGCCGGCAGCAATGGATCGCCGCGATGATCGGACCAGAGCGGGTTGCGGTGCGCATTGAAGTCTCCCGCCGTATCGCCCGTCTTCACCGGCGCATCGCTGTTGCTGAAGAAACGCCGCCGGACTTCCTGCGCGAGCAGGGCATCGGATTTCCAGCCCCCCAGGGCACCGGAATGGCTGACCGTGCTCTGGAACGCCGCGTACCGGCTGGCTACGGCGGCCACCTGGGCGATGTCCATGTACTTGCCGAGCAAAGGAATGATCAGCACCAGCGGCACCAGCACCAGGGCAAGCACGACAAACTCGACGGTGGACTGGCCGCGCTGGCGTGGCAGTCGGGCGTGGCACGCCGTCCGCTTATTCATCGTCACCCTCGCAAGGATCGACGCCGGTGCGCGCCTTTTCCGCTGCACACCATTTCATCGTCGCATTCGCGGGATCGGCCTTTGCCTTTTTCGGGCTCGTTCCGGGAATGTCGCCGGTTACTTTCTCGCCGGCGGACGGCCAGAACAGGCTCTTTTGCAGATCGATTCCGTCCTCAAAAGCCTCGACGGTCTCGGCCGAGACGGTTTTTTCCTTGTAAGTGTGTTTTCTCGCAAAGACGATGGCTGCAGGTATCTGCATCTCGACGGGACGGAGGCAGACGTCGATGTGGCTCTCACCCGCGGTCAGCGTGATTCTGCTTTCTTCGCAGAGATAGCCCGGAAGATAGGTTTTCTCGCCAGTTTTCTTGACAGTGAACTTACCGCTGGCGAGCCCGGCATCGACTCCCATCTTCACCATCGCGGCCAGCTCCTTGCTGTATGGTTGGGTCGTCTTCCGCCAGGAATGCTGTCCGGCCTTGTTGGACTTGCGCTCATATTTCGTGCGGCCGGTGGGTGCGTAGTGATAAATCTCGTGTGTTTCGAGCTTCTCCACGGTCGATTTGCAGGGCTCGGTACCCTGGTACAGCACATTTATCTTGCGAATTTTTGTATACCACCCCAGCGCAGGCACGAAATATTCGTCGGTCACGAACTTTCCAACGTCATCCACACTGCCGTACAGCTTGAATTTCGACATCGTACCCTTGCAGTACTCGATGGTTTTCGGGTCCACCCCCGGGGTCTTCATAAACAGCTGACACTGCTCTATGACGGACGGGGATCCGCAGCTCTTCTGCCACGATTCGACGAGCTTGCCCGCCAGCTCCCGCTGGTCGAAGGCATCGCCCGTGCGGCGTACATGAATGCCCATAATCGTTTCCGCGTTTTTGTATTGGGCGGGTGGGGCCGCGACGCAATCGAACACGGCCAGCACGCCACCCAGGACGAGAAGTGCGGGCAGCCTTCCAATCGACCGCAGAGGAAATCGTGCCGTCGCTCTTTTCATGGCAGTTGCAGACCTTGCTTGAGCTGGGCCAAGGCCCGCTGTGCGGGCGTGACCGCCGCAAGCCGCGCCTGCCAGTATGGGTTGAACAGGCTGCCGGTTTCCTTTTTTCCGAAAAGCCTGTTGCCGGTGTCCGGACGTTCGAAAAACACTTCGACGCTGGAAACGGCTGCGCTCTCGCCACTGGCCAGCGCACCCTGATACAAATCGAGGCTGCCCTGCGGCTTGATCGCACCCGCGCCACCGGAAAACACCTGCTTGGCTTGCGACTTGCTGACGCGAATCACCAGCGTGGTTCGGGGATCTTCCTGTTTCAAAACCTCTTCGGAGAGTTCATGAAATACCGGGATCGCCCCGCCGGCCACCGTCGGTGGCTCGGGATCGAAGCCTTCCGCGATGCCTTCGTCCGAATCGGCGTAGAGGCTTGCACGCGGATTCGTGGAGCGGGAACCTGCGTAGCTGTATGCGTCATCGTTCAGATCCCCATCGGAAAAGGCGGTCCCGTAGCCGATTGGAAGCTCCGACCGCCTGCACCTGAAACGTTTGATGCGGTGGCGGTGTACGGACAGCGTGTCCATCGACTTCCAGCCATCAACCAGATCGATGAATTCCGTGCTTCCGCGCTTTTTGAGTTCCTCGCCGGTACACAGGACAACAAGCCCGAAACCCCAGTTGCGGCTGCGCAGGAATGCATCCCGGTCGTCCTGCACGAGACGGCCCATGCGCGTTCGCTCTTCCCGGCTGGAGTACGCCTGCACAAAACCGGCGAAATCATCCGTAATCGGAAGCACGTCGACTTTTGCATCCGGATCGTTCGCGTGCGCGACGCTGTCCATCAGCATTTTGCGGCTGGCAAGGGCAACGCCGTTTCCGGGCCCGTGCATCACGAGCTGCGAAACTGCGAGTGCGTTGATGGCGGCGTCGTGCATGGGTACGACGCTATTCGCCAATACCGTCGTGTAGGCCTCCGACATATCCTTGACGAGGTCCAGTATCTCGGCCGCCATCTCCCCGTAGGGCGCGGGAATCAGGTAGGCATACGGCTTGATGTTCTCCGCAGCGGTGCCCGCATACTTGGCCCACGAAGCCAATCCAATGGCCTGCCCGAGGGCAATCTCGTTGGCGATGATGGCGCGGTTGGTGTAGGCGTCGTAGTTGAGCACGCGTGCCTCGAAGACGCCGGCGCTGTACGCCACGGCATCCGCGGTATTGGTGAGCCGGATCTTTTCCTGCACGAGCTGGCCGCTGTTGAACATGAAGAAGACGATGGCCGCGACGGCGACGAGCATGACCATGGCCAGCGGCAAGGCCTGGCCGGTTTGCAGACGAGGCCGTGGTGTATTCATCATCCAGACAGGCGCGCGCTCCGGAACAGGCCGGAGCGCTGGCCGCGCCTTATTTGTTCGCCTGGTTGACGTAGCTGTCGAGGGTGTTCTTGGTATCCCCCGCGGTCGCTGCCTGGTTGGCCGAGGCCTGCGAGGCGGATTTGGCGCCGGTGCCATCCTGGCCGGAAATTTCCTGGGCAATGGCGGCCGTCTGGTTGCGCACCGTCTGCCCGAAGTACTGATACACGGCGATGGCAGCGATCGCGATCATGGCGACGATGATGATGTATTCGGTCATGCCCTGACCGTGCTGCATTTTATGCATGGTTTTCATTTGAACTCCCCCTGTGTGGTTTTTGATGGCTGCCAGGCAAGCGGTTTCAAGCACATGCTCGCTTCAGGCGAAGGGGACTTTAGGGCGTCAGGGCTTACGCTTCCATAGAGCAGATGCTCTAAGACTAAAGTTGTAGAGGGTGTATAGGCCGCAACTGAACAACAGCCTGTTCCCCGCGTGCATACGTGCTTTGCAGGCGCACGCGCGAGGTGGAGCGGCGGGGTTGGCCGCCATCGTGTGCACTCCGGTGCGCGACGCTTTGCCGCATCGACGGGGGTTTGCTACGCCTATCCGCCTCTGGAAGGCGGACCGAACTGCGAGTTCGGGTGGCGGGGTTCGACCAGACCCTTCTTCATCGCCTTGGCGGCGGCCTGGGCGCGCGTGTTGACCTTCATCTTCACGAGAATGCTCTGGATCTGGTTCCTGATGGTGCTGCGGGCGCGACCGAGAATGGCCGCGATCTCGGGGCTGGTCTTCCCCTCGCACACCCAGTCCAGCACCTCGAGTTCGCGCGGCGTAAGGGTTTGATGTGTACGCAGGCGTGGCGCACCCAGCCTGCCTTGATGCAGCACCCGGATCAGCGCGGTATGCAGATGGGGAACCAGTAAATAGAGGAGCAAACGGTGTTCCTCCCCCAACCGTCCGGGGATGCCGTAAAAGCAGAAACAGGATGCGTGCTGGCGCGAGTAATCCCAGCCACCGTGGACCGCAACGTTGTGCAGCGCGGGCTTCCCGGAGTGTGCCGCCACCGTCGGTGTGCGCGTGCCGTCGAGCAACACGGGCTCTCCGCGTTTCAGCCATCCATGCAGCAGCGCCGCGTGGTACAGGCCGTCGGGCTGCCGGAACGCCGGCAGGTGATCCACCGGAAGATTCCAGGCGTAGTATTTGACCGGCGCCATTCCCGCCGGCCTGATCCGCCACAACCCGATGAGAAACGCGGCGTGCGGGAAAACCGCCTGCAGTTCATGACGCACCCATTTCGCGAGCGCCTCGCCCGTATCGAGATCGCGCAGCGACGCCACCGATCGGAGCAGGACGTTTCCGGACGCGATGGTGTCCACGTGTTCAACCTCGGCAGTCACATTGAAAACCGGATGATTATCTCCGAAATACGCGCTGGCGTGGCCTCGAAGGCGATTTCGCAGCAAGATCGCGATGCAAGCCCCACGTGTCGCCGTATCGCAAGGGCCCACCGCCCACGTGGACAAGCTTTCTCCTGGCGCGGCTAGAATCGGATTTTTTCCCGAGGAGTCCACCGTGTCCCAACCTGTCGTGTATGATCGCCAGCCCGCCGAACTGGAACTCGAACCTGGTGAATACTGGTGGTGTTCGTGCGGTCGATCAATGACGCAGCCTTTCTGCGACGGATCGCACGAGGGCACGGGCTTCGAGCCGATGTCGGTCGTCATTCGCGAAAAGACCAAAGTGTGGCTGTGCAATTGCAAGCACACCAAGGGGCAGCCTTTCTGTGACGGATCACACAACGATCTGCCCGACGACGTGTTCTGAGAGATCCGTGACGATGCATGCGGATGCCGTAGCGGTACTCGATTTCTGGTTCGGGCCGCAGGGCCCGGCCGCTGCCGTCGCCGGCCGGCAGCGCGCGCTCTGGTTCGGCAAATCGGCAGAGGCCGACCGCGCGGTGACCGAACGCTTCGCCACCACACTCGCCGACGCGCGCGCCGGCCGCCTCGATCACTGGACGGACACGCCGCGCGGCCGGCTGGCGCTGGTGATCGTGCTCGATCAGTTTCCGCACCACGTCTTTCGCGACCAGGCGCCGGCTTTCGCCAGTGACGCGCAGGCGCTCGCGCTGAGTCTGGCGGCACTCGACGCGCTGGAGGATCGCGCACTCGCGCCGATCGAGCGGGTGTTCCTGTATCTGCCGCTGGAGCACGCCGAATCGCTGGATATGCAGGAACGCTCGGTGGCGCTGTTCGAGCGACTGGCGCAGGGGGCGGCAGCGGACGAGCGCTCGCTGTTCGAGAACTTTCTCGACTATGCACGACAGCATCGCGATGTCGTCGCGCGCTTCGGGCGGTTTCCGCATCGCAATGAAATTCTCGGACGCATGTCCAGCGTGGCGGAGATCGAATTCCTGAAGGAGCCGGGTTCGCGGTTCTGAGGACGTGTGAGCCAGGCGGACGCCGTGCGGGGGTTGGCGTCACCCTCTCCCCGGCCCCTCCCCCTTCGAGGGGGAGGGGAGTGATTGTTGA
>MKWN01000011.1:0-13520 GCA_001899775.1 Thiobacillus sp. 65-29 | reverse complement strand
CGCTCCCCGCTCCCCGCTCCCCGCTCACCACCCGCTCTCCGGCGCTAAAATAGCGCCTTTCCGCCTCTTGGCCCGATCATGCCCCGCCAGATCCTCGTCACTTCCGCCCTGCCCTACGCCAACGGCAGCATCCATCTCGGCCATCTGGTCGAATACATCCAGACCGACATCTGGGTGCGCTTCCAGAAAATGCGCGGACACGACTGCCGTTACATGTGCGCGGACGACACGCATGGCACGGCGATCATGCTGCGCGCGGAGAAGGAGGACATCACTCCGGAGACGCTGATCCAGCGTGTGTGGGACGAGCACACGCGCGACTTCGCGGGTTTCCACATCAGCTTCGACCATTACTACTCGACGCATTCGGAGGAAAACCGCGTACTCGCCTCGAAGATTTATCTTGCGCTGAAGGACGCCGGACTCATCGAGGTGAAGACGATCGCGCAGCTGTACGACCCGGTGAAGAACATGTTCCTGCCGGACCGCTTCATCAAGGGCGAATGTCCGAAGTGCGGCGCGGCGGACCAGTACGGCGACAACTGCGAGGCCTGCGGCGCCACCTACAGCCCGACCGACCTGAAGAATCCGCTGTCGGCAATATCGGGGGCGACGCCGGTGCACAGGGATTCCGAGCACCATTTCTTCAAGCTCGGCGAGTGCGAGGCCTTCTTGCGCGAATGGACGACCTCCGGCACGCTGCAGGCCGAGGCCGCCAACAAGATGCAGGAATGGTTCGCCTCCGGCCTGTCGAACTGGGACATCAGCCGCGACGCGCCCTATTTCGGCTTCGAGATTCCCGGCGCGCCGGGCAAGTATTTCTATGTCTGGCTCGACGCGCCGGTAGGCTACATGGCGAGCTTCGCCCGCTACGCGAAGGACAACGGCCTCGATTTCGATGCCTGGTGGGGGGCGGATTCGAAGGCCGAGCTGGTGCACTTCATCGGCAAGGACATCCTGTATTTCCACGCGCTGTTCTGGCCGGCGATGCTGAAATTTTCCGGCTACCGCCTGCCGAGCGCGATCTACGCACACGGCTTTCTCACCGTGAACGGGCAGAAGATGTCGAAGTCGCGCGGCACTTTCATCACCGCGGCGAGCTATCTCGAACAGGGGCTCAACCCCGAGTGGCTGCGCTACTACTACGCGGCGAAGCTGAACGGCAGCATGGAGGACATCGACCTCAACCTCGACGACTTCGTCGCGCGCGTGAATTCTGACCTGGTCGGCAAATTCATCAACATTGCCAGCCGCACTGCCGGCTTCATCCACAAGAACTTCGAGGGCAAACTTGCTGAAGGCGTCGCCAACCTCGAACTGATCGGCGAATTCCAGATCGCAGCCGATGCCATCGCCGCGCACTACGAGGCGCGCGACACCGCCAAGGCGCTGCGCGAGATCATGGCCCTGGCAGACCGTGCCAACCAGTATGTGGCCGACGAAAAGCCGTGGGAACTGGCGAAGAAGCCCGAGGCGGTGTATCGCCTGCACGAGGTGTGCACGGTCGCGCTCAACCTGTTCCGCCTGCTGACGCTGTACCTGAAACCGGTGCTGCCCAAGCTCGCCAGCGAGGTCGAATCCTTTCTCGCCATCGAGCCACTTGCCTGGAGCGACGCGCAGACACTTCTCGTTCGCCAGCGCATCAACCCTTACAACCATTTGATGACCCGTATCGACCCGAAAGCCATCGACGCCATGATCGACGCCAACAAGCAGAACCTCGAACCGACCCCCGCCCCGGCACCTGTTCGCCACGCCGAGGCCCAGACGCACGCGGCCCAACCGTCCGCACCTGTTGCCGAGACGATCGGCATCGACGACTTCGCCAAAATCGACCTGCGCATCGCACGCATCGCCGAAGCCGCCCACGTCGAGGGTGCCGACAAGCTGTTGCGCCTCACGCTCGATCTCGGTCCGCTCGGTACGCGCCAGGTGTTCGCCGGCATCAAGTCGGCCTATGCGCCGGAAGCGCTGGTGGGGCGGCTTACCGTGATGGTGGCCAACCTCGCGCCGCGCAAGATGAAGTTCGGCATGAGCGAGGGCATGGTGCTGGCAGCGTCGGGCGATGCGCCCGGGCTTTTCATCCTGTCGCCCGATTCCGGCGCCGAGCCGGGCATGAAGGTGAAGTGAGCCGTCCGTGAAGACGCAGCACCTGCGCATCCACGGCCGCGTGCAGGGTGTGTGGTTCCGCGAATCGATGCGCATCGAGGCCGAGCGCCTGGCGGTTTCAGGCTGGGTGCGCAACACCCCGGATGGTGCGGTCGAGGCGGTGGTGCAAGGGCAGGTGTCTGCCGTCGATGCGCTCATCGCCTGGGCGCACAAAGGTCCACCGCTGGCGCGGGTCGAGCGCGTCGAGATCGCAGCCGCGGACGGCCGCTTCAGCGGGTTCATGAAACGGGTCGATTGAGCCGAGATATCGTGGCCAGCCACCCGACCGCAAAAAATTCCTTCGCGCCCCGACCCGCGCCATGCTGAGCTACCGCCACGCCTTTCATGCCGGCAATCACGCCGACGTGCTGAAGCATTTCGTGCTCGTCCAGCTCGGCCGCCATCTCGCGCAAAAGGACAAGTCGTTCTGGATCATCGACACCCATGCGGGCGCAGGCCTGTACGCGCTCGATGCCGGCCACGCAACGCGGCTGAAGGAGTACGAGGCTGGCATCGGCAGGCTGTGGGGCCGGGACGATCTTCCTGCGGCGCTTGCCGACTATGTGGATCTGGTGCGCACCTGCAATCCCGATGCCACGCGCGCGGCCGAAACCCTGCGTGTCTACCCCGGCTCGCCGTGGCTTGCGCTGCAGATGCTGCGTCCCCAGGACCGCCTGCGCCTGTTCGAACTGCACAGCAGCGACAGCACTCTCCTGCGCGACAACTTCAAGGATCAGGGTCGCCGCGTCACCGTGACCGCCGCCAACGGCTTCGATGCGCTGAAGGCCCTGCTGCCGCCTCCTCCGCGGCGCGCCCTGGTGTTGATCGACCCGCCCTACGAAACCCGCGACGACTACGCGCACGTCCTCTCGGCGCTGCAAGAGGGACTGGCGCGTTTTGCCACGGGAATCTATGCGGTGTGGTATCCGCAGCTCGCGCGCGCGGAAGCCCGGCAGCTTCCGGACAAGCTCCGGCGCCTGCCCGTGCAGAGCTGGCTGAACGTCACTCTCAACGTGTGTGCGCCCTCAGCGGACGGTTTTGGCATGTACGGCAGCGGCATGTTCGTCATCAACCCGCCGTGGACGCTGCGCCGCACCCTCGAAGACGTCATGCCCTATCTGGTCCGCATGCTTGGGCAGGATGACGGTGCGGGCTATATCCTGGACGCGCAGGGCGATTGATTTGCGCCCCGTGCGCCAAGCTGGAAGAATGTCGGGCCAAGAGTTTTCCACCTCGTCACCTTTCCTCCCGCATGTCCACCTCCCCGCAGCGCGTCGCCGTCCTCGGCGCCAGCCACAAGCCCGAACGCTATTCCAATCAGGCCATTCGCCTGCTGCTGGAGCTGGGTCACGCGGTCCTCCCCGTCAACCCCCGGCTCGACGTGAGCGAGGGCGTACCGGTAGTGCACACGCTGGGCGAGATCGATGGTACGGTCGACGTCCTCACGCTCTACGTCGGTCCCGAACGTTCCGCGCCGCTGGCCGGGGACATCGTGCGACTGAACCCGGGCCGCGTGATCTTCAATCCCGGCACGGAAAGCGTGGCGCTCGAAGCGCATCTCGATGCCGCCGGCATCCCGCACGAGCGCGCGTGTACCCTGGTGTTGCTGCGCACCGGGCAGTTCTAGTGCGCAACATTTTTTTCTACAATCGTTTTTGCGGTACACGCCATGATCGACAAGCAAGCCATTCTGGACGCCTTCAACTTCCGCCACGCCTGCAAGACCTTCGACCCCACCCGCAGGATTGCGGACGACGATTTCCACTTCATCCTCGAATGCGGACGCCTGTCGCCCAGTTCCTTCGGCTTCGAGCCCTGGCGTTTCCTGGTGGTGCAGGACATGGCGCTGCGCGAGAAACTGCGTGCGGTGAGCTGGGGTGCGCAGGGCCAGTTCCCGACCGCCAGCCACGTCATCGTCTACCTCGCGCGCAAGGAAGACATGCAACCGGGCTCGGACTACACGGAAAATTTCATGCGTGAGGTGCAGAAGCTTTCCATCGAGGGCATCGCGCGCCGCCACATTTTCTATCCGCAGTTCCATCACAGCGACTTCCGTCTCGACACGCCGCGCGCCGTGTTCGACTGGGCCTGCCACCAGACCTACATCGCGCTCGCCAACATGATGACCGCGGCGGCCCTGATCGGCATCGACTCCTGCCCGATCGAAGGCTTCAACCGGGAGAACGCGGAGGCGGTCCTCGACGAGGCCGGCCTGCTGGAAGACGGCCGCTTCGGACTGGCGATGATGGCCGCCTTCGGCTACCGCGCTTATCCGCAGCCAGCGAAGACACGACAGCCTCTCGATGCGGTGGTGCGCTGGGTCTGACTCCGCGCCTCAGGCGAGCACACGGCCATCCCGGATGGCCACCTTCCGAATCATCCGCAACGTCCCAGAGACGACCCCCCTTTTATCCTCGGAACCATGCTGCCCTCGATTGAACAACGACTCGCCGCGGAACTCGTGGCCCAACCCACGCAGATTGCAGCCGCCATCGCCCTCCTTGACGAGGGCGCGAGCGTCCCCTTCATCGCCCGCTACCGCAAGGAAGCGACCGGCGGCCTCGACGACGTGCAACTGCGCCTGCTCGACGACCGCCTGCGTTACCTGCGCGAACTGGAAGAACGCCGTGCCGCGATCATCCGATCGGTCACCGAGCAGAACAAAATGACGCCCGAATTGCTGCAGGTGATTTCGCTCGCACCCGACAAGGTGCAACTGGAAGATCTCTATCTGCCTTACAAGCCGAAGCGCCGCACCCGCGCGCAGATCGCACTGGAAGCCGGTCTCGCGCCGCTCGCTGACGCACTGCTCGCAAACCCGCTGCTCGACCCGAACGACGAGGCGGCGAAATATCTGTGCGAGCCGTTCACCAGCGCAGACGGCGACAACCCTGGCGTGCCGGATGCGAAGGCCGCCCTCGAAGGCGCGCGCCACATCCTGATGGAGCGTTTTGCCGAGGATGCCGGCCTGCTGCAGGCCTTGCGCGAATACGTGCAGTCACACGGCGTCGTGCAATCCAGCGTGATCGAGGGCAAGCAGGCAGCGGCGGAAAAGTACGCCGACTATTTCGATTTCTCGGAGCCCCTCGGCACCATTCCCTCGCACCGTGCGCTCGCCGTGTTCCGCGGTCGCCGCGAGGACATGCTCGACGTGCGCCTGCGCCTCGACAGCGAGGAGGACGCACCGGCCTGGAACGCACCGCACAATCCGTGCGAGGCGCGCATCGCCGCCCGCTTCGGCATCCGCGACGCAGGCCGGCCCGCCGACCGCTGGCTGGCGGATACGGTGCGCTTCGCCTGGCGCGTGAAGCTCGGCATGCACCTGGAAAGCGAACTGATGGGCGCGCTGCGCGAACGCGCCGAGGCCGACGCCATCCAGGTCTTCGCCCAGAATCTCAAGGACCTGCTGCTGGCCGCGCCGGCGGGACCACGCGTGACCATGGGACTGGACCCCGGCATCCGCACGGGGGTCAAGGTCGCCGTGGTCGACGCCACCGGCAAGGTGGTCGACACCGCCACCGTCTACCCGCACCCGCCGAAGAATGACTGGGACGGTGCGCTCCACACCCTCGGACAACTGCTGCAGAAGCACGGCGTCACGCTCATCGCCATCGGTAACGGCACCGCCTCGCGCGAGACCGACAGGCTCGCGCGCGAACTCGTCAGGCGGCATCCCGAACTCGGTCTCACCAGCATCGTCGTCTCCGAGGCCGGCGCGTCGGTGTATTCCGCATCGGAATACGCCTCACAGGAACTACCCGAACTCGACGTCGCCCTCAGAGGCGCGGTCTCCATCGCGCGGCGCCTGCAGGACCCGCTCGCCGAACTGGTGAAGATCGAGCCGAAGTCGATCGGCGTCGGCCAGTATCAGCACGACGTCAGCCAGCACCAGTTGGCGCGCGCGCTCGATGCCGTGGTGGAGGACTGCGTCAACGCCGTGGGGGTCGACGTCAACACTGCATCGGCGCCCTTGCTGGCGCGCGTCTCGGGACTCTCCCCCAGCGTCGCGCACGCCATCGTCACACACCGCGACGCCAGGGGCCGCTTCACCCGCCGCGCCGCACTGCGCGACGTGCCACGCCTGGGCGAGAAGACTTTCGAACAGGCGGCGGGCTTCCTGCGCATCATCGACGGCGACGACCCGCTCGACGCCTCCGCGGTCCACCCGGAGTCGTATCCGCTGGTGCAACGCATTCTTGCCGACCTCAGGCAGGAAATCGGCACCGTGATCGGCAACAGTACGCTCTTGAAGTCGCTCAGTCCGGCCCGATACGCCGACGACACATTCGGCGTTCCCACCGTCAGCGACATCCTCCGCGAGCTGGAGAAACCCGGTCGCGATCCGCGTCCCGAGTTCAGCACCGCAAGCTTCAGGGATGGCGTGGAAACCCTGGCCGATCTCAAGCCCGACATGGTCCTCGAAGGCGTCGTCACCAATGTCGCGGCGTTCGGCGCCTTCGTCGACATCGGCGTGCACCAGGATGGACTGGTGCATATCTCCGCGCTGTCCGACCGCTACGTCAAGGATCCTCGCAGCGTGGTCAGGGCCGGACAGGTCGTGAAGGTGAAGGTGCTGGAAGTCGACCAGAAACGCCGCCGCATCGCGCTGACGATGCGACTGAACGATGTCGCGTCGGCGTCCGCGCCACGACCGCCGCGCGCCCCCCGCAGCCAGGGTGGAGCATTGCCGGCCAAGCCGGGCCTCTCACCGGCGCCGCCCGCGGTGAGCGGCGCCATGGCGGCGGCGTTCGCAAAGCTGAAGGCCTGAGCCGGACGTTCCGAAGCGCCGCCTGCCTTTGAACTGCGGTGGGCGCGCATTCCGTCCCGCGCGGAGATTTGCCTTGCCTCTGCGCGGGAATCAATGCATAATATGCACAGCGATTTTCAAGTAGTCCTGTTGTTGTCTGGTTCACGGCCTGCGTCCTACGGGCTTCCATCATCACCCTGCCGTCTTGAGCGTCGTCCCGAATGGGGCTCGCCCCCTTATTTCATTTTTTTCAGGATATACAAGACATGGCAACAGGCATTGTGAAGTGGTTCAACGATTCCAAGGGCTTCGGCTTCATCACCCCCGATGGCGGCGGCGATGATCTCTTCGCCCATTTCTCCGCGATCCAGAGCCAGGGTTTCAAGACCCTGACCGAAGGCCAGCGCGTCAGCTTCGACACCACCACCGGCCCCAAGGGCCAGCAGGCATCGAACATTCGCGCGGCCGATTGAGCGACCGGGCCGGCGTGGTCCTGAACCTGCCGACCGCACGATCCGGAAAGCCCGGCACCTGCCGGGCTTTTTCTTTTTCTCATTTTCTCCATGGAGGTCCATCATGGCCAAAGAAGAACTTCTGGAAATGCGCGGCGTGATCACCGAGGTCCTGCCCGACTCGCGCTTTCGCGTCACGCTCGACAACGGCCACGACCTTGTCGCCTACACGGCCGGCAAGATGCGCAAGCACCATATCCGCATCATCGCGGGGGACAAGGTTTCGCTCGAGATGTCGCCCTACGATCTTTCCAAGGGCCGCATCACCTTCCGCCACATCGAAGGCCGCAGCGCCGCGCCCGCACAGCCGCGCCGCAAGCACTGATCGGACGCCCACGACGGGGGGCCGCCGTTCACGAAGCAGCAGCCCGGCCAGCCCGGTAGACAGCCAGCAAGGCTGCCTTCAGATCGGGTTTTGCATCCCAGTCACACGCCCCGATGAGGGGTTCGGAAACGGCTCTCGCCACCTCCCAGTCGCGTTCCTCGCTCACATCGTGCGCAAAGCGTGCCCAGTCGAACTTGCCGTCGTCGCAGCATCGCGCTGCCACGCCCGTGGCATCCGAGAATTCGATCTCGTGCGATTCCAGCACCTCGTAGAGGTATGAGTGAGGATCGATTCCGGCCGACTGCGCGAGCAGCCGATGGAAATCCGGCATGGCTTCCGGCCCACCGGGAAAGCGGTCGAGATCGACGACCGAGTCGAGGTGATGTGTTTCACCCCTGAACGAAAAACTCACGCGTGCGCGCACGGTATTGGCGCTCATGTCACTCCACGCGACGTCTGGTGCAGTTGCAGCGCCCGCGCGCGCAACTGCCCGCAGCCGGCCTCCACATCCTGCCCGGCGGAGCGGCGCAGCTTGGTGAGCACACCGCGCACGTGGAGGGCGCGCGCCATCGCCGCCGCTCGCTCCCAGCTCGGACGGCGGAACCCTTCAGCCGGGGTCCCGTCACGCTCCACGCGGTTGTATGGAATCAGGTTCATCACCGCGTACTTTCCGGCCAGCAACCGTGCAATGCCGTCGAGCTCGGCCGCGGTGTCGTTGATGCCTTCGAGCAGCGTCCATTGATACTGGATCGGGTAGCCGGTGCGGCGCGCATAGGCTTCACCAAGTTCGACCAGTTCAGCCGGCGCGATGTCCGGCGCCCTCGGCAGCAGGCGCCGGCGCAGGGCCGGATCGGTGGTATGGAGCGAAAGCGCCAGGGCTGGCCTCACCGTGGACTGCGGCAGGCGCTCGAACACGCGGCGGTCACCAACGGTCGAGAACACCAGGTTCTTGTGGCCGATACCGCCCTCGGTACCCAGCAGCTCGATCGCGTCCATCACGTTGTCCAGATTGTGCGCCGGCTCGCCCATGCCCATGAACACCACCTTTTTCACCGCACGACGGCTGCGTGCCAGCACCACCTGGGCGACGATTTCCGCGCCGGAAAGCTGGCGCAGGAGGCCGGCACGCCCCGTCATGCAGAACACGCAGCCCACCGCGCAGCCGACCTGGGTGGACACGCACACCCCGTCGCGCGGCAGCAGCACGGCTTCCACCGTCTGTCCGTCGGCGAGCGCCGCCAGCACGCGTACCGAGCCGTCCGCGCCGGGATGCTCGGAATGCGCCTGCACCAGCGCGTTCAATTCGTCGAACAGCGAGGGCAACCCGGTGCGCAATCTCAGGGGCAGAAAATCCTCGGCACGCTGGCGTGCATTGTCGAGCGAGCGCCCCTGCACCCATGCGCGCAGCACGCGCCGCTCGTGGCAGGGCGCGGCGCCGAGCGCGCGCAGACGTTGGCGGATCAGGGGAAGTCGCATGGCGGGGCGGAGGATAGCACGAAGAGTCAGGGTCATCGCAGGCTCGGCCCTGCGCCCGCATCAGGCACCGAATCAGCTTTCAGCCGGGTGGACAACACGGACAAACGGGCGCTGAAACGCCCGGCGGGTGTGCCTTGGAACGCGGTTTGCCGTTTGTTGTCTAAAATTAAAGGTAATCGTCCCTGATTGCCCTAGCATCCTGTCACGCAGTCCCCTCTGTTCTTGTTACCATTGGCACGAGTCAGGAACACGTGTTCTTGCTTTGTCAGAAGGAGCGCAACATGAAGGCATCCCATCTCATCGGCAAACTGGTCCTGGCGCTCCTTGTGGCAACTCCTGCGATCAGTCTCGCGCAAGGCAAGGCGCTCATCATCTCGCCCGCGGACGGCGCCACTCTGGATGGCATGGACGAAAACCGTATCACCTACGAAGTCGCGTACGGCCCACGCGGCGATCACGCCCATCTGTACATCGATAACAAGGAAGTGGCGATATTGCGCAAGGCCAAGGGTAGTTATCCACTCGAGACCCCATCATCCGGAAAACACAGCCTTTGCGTCAAGGTGGTGAACAAGGCGCACGTGCCCATCGGCATCGAACACTGCATCCAGGTTACGGTGAAATAAGCCGTGGCACCGGAAAACGTTGCCTACGCGCTGACCCAGGTCGTACACAATTTTGGTGCGGTCGCGGTGCTGGGGGGCGCGGCGTTCGTACTGTGGCCCGCGCCACGGCTGGAATTCGAGCGTGCATTCGCCTGGCTGATCCTGGCGGCCTGGGCCGCACAGCTTGCCAGCGGCGGCGTGTTCGGTCTCATCAGCTACCACTACTACGGCGAGACGCCGGACCTGAGCAGCGTCGCCACGACAGCCCTGGTCGTCAAGATCGCCGCGGCCATTCTGGGCATATTGCTGTCCGGCCTCCTTCTCCTGCGCGGGCGAGCCTGGCATCGTCATCAAGTGAAACGGACTTTCCAGGGCCTGGCCGCGCTGGGCACCGTGGCACTCACGGCGGCCGCCTTCCTGCGCTGGTTTTCCTGATTCACGCAATGCGAACCGGCTGAGCGTCCAGCCGAAATTTCAAACGAGTCCACCCCTGAAGCCCTTGCAAACCAATACGGTTTCAAACTTCTTCGTGCCGGATCAATAGTTGATTGTTTTTGTCAACAATTGGACTACAAAGGAAATACTCATTCCGGCCGACCGAATACGGCTGGCCCGTCACACAGGAGGACCTGAGCATGCAAAACGTACACATCGACTATCGCAGTCCCGATCACGGTTTCGAGGCTGCCAGCCATCTCGCCAAAGACGTTGCGAAGCAGAACCGGATGGGCGATCCGACCATCATTTCCTGGCATCGCAGCAGCAGGGTCGGCCCGACCGCCCCGTTCTACGAAGGTGCCAATCCCGAAACCTGGTGGAGAAAATACGGCGAAGGCAATGGCGGCAAGCTGGAAGTCAGCGTCGGGGACGACGACTACCAGTTCATCATGACGGATGCGCGAGCATACGAAACGGTGGGTGACCTGCCGTTGCGCAACCTCACCGACAGCCAGGGCAACCAGTATCTCTGCTACACGCCCATTCAGGGCAGGGAATCGTCGGTCCCCAAGGAGAACGCCTGCACGCTGCTGGATGGCTGGGTGGCCGACCAGTACTGAACCGGGCGCACGCGGCCCCAAGACAAGCCGCGGTCGAACCCGGGCTTGTCGAGCGTGAGTTCCACGTCTGGACAGGCCAGCAAGCCAGCCTGCCATTCGCGCAGCGAGACGCTGTGGGCCGTGGCGGTTGGCTTGGAACCGTCGGACGTCACTTCAGGCGGGCGAGCGTCTTCTGGATGACGGCCTCCATCTCGCTGCCCGACAGGCGCATCACCTCGGCGACCTCCCCGCTCAGCATGCCGGCGAACATCCCCGTGTTCATGCGTGAAATCACCACCTTGCCGGCGCTGGTCTGATAGATCGCGACCCGGCACGGAATCATCGAGACGACATAGCGGTACTCGTCCTTCGCCAGCAGGCGGGCGCTGTATTTGCCGCTGCACACCTCGATCACCACCACGGGGTGCAGCGTGAATCCCTTGGTCGAAAGAATGCCGGCCATGTTGTGCTCGCCGAGTATGGTCCAGCCGGCGGCCTTGACCTCTTCCCTGAACGCATCCAGGGTACGCGGAAAATTCGCCGGGCTGGTGTCTTCGAGGAACATCGGCGCCTGCGGACTGCCGGGTTGGGGAGGGGTTTGCGCTGCGGCGGGCAGGGATGCCAGCGTGATGCCGGCAGCGAAACTCAATGCGATGAGGGTTTTGTGGAAAAGGTTTTGCATGATGTTCTCCAGATCGGGTTGGAAAGAGAGCGTCGATGATTTGCCGGCCACGGTATCCCGACTATGGTAAATCTGCGACGGCGTCGGGCAGCACGGTCCTGTAAAGCTCGTGGCTGGCGTAGGCCATCACCGGCAGCACGAGGGGAAACAATGGCAGGAGCAGAATGCTGCCGATGGTCGCTGCCGACAGCAGCAGGGCCCAGCCCATCGCCGGGCCGAAGTTGTGCATCACGATGCGCACGCTGATGACGATCGCCTCGACGAGATTGCTGCGTCGCTCGCACAGCAGCGGCACCGAGAACGCCGACACAGCGAAGAGCAGAAACGCGATCACCGCGCCCGACACCAGCCCCCAGAAGACGAAGGACGCGACGTGGGCGGCAACGGGAATGAAATCCGCGGGAAAGATCGGGGCCGCGCCAACCATGTAGCTGTAGAGAATCGCGACGTCGGTGATGAAAATCATGAACAGCAGCGCGCAAACCAGGGCAATCACCCACACGGCCGTCGATGCATGGGCAAAACCCTCCATCAGCGTGACGAAGCCCACTCTCCCTCCACCACCAACACTTCGCGCGACGGCGAAGAAGCCGGCGAGAATCGCCGGCCCCACCAGCATGAAGGCGCCGGCCGCCATGATGACGAAAGGCGTGCGCCCGGCAAGGAGCATGGCACCCATGATGACCGCGCCAATCGCGGTGAAAACGCCCGCATAGGCGATGCTCACTGCGCGCGTCGCGTTCGCGGTGCGCCAGCCACCGGCGAGTGCCTCGGCGATGGCGTGGAAGGTCAGCGGTCGTTCGGTGATGTACATGGCATCGCCTCACACAACGAGAACCCCGAGAAAACCTCAATGCTACCCGTCAATCAGCAAAATGAGGGCAAAGGGCAACCGATCTCGATGCGCCCCTTCTTTGCAAGAGCTGCCCCGCCGCTCGACCTCGCTTGACGACGGCCGGCTAATGGGTGACCCCATTTGTTTGGTGTGCCATTAGGGATGTGGTAATGAAAGAGCCGACCCCAGCCTGTGATGGTTCGCCGAGAAAGGCAAGAGGCAAGACCTGACCCCGTGGTTCCCGTGTGACCCCGTGGTTCCCGTGGGGGCGGGGGGAAATTCCAATTTAAAATCAAATAGCCAGCGCTCAAATTATTTTCGCCAGTATCATGCATAAGCCAAGCGCCGGCCCTTCGGCGCCGGCACCGCTCTTCCAAGCTCTTCCGCCGTGGCAATCCAAAACGCGATCGCCTCGTTGACGCTGGCAAGCGCGGATGCCTGCGAGTCGCCGTGCGCCATGCAGCCGGGCAGTTCCGGCACTTCGGCGACGAAGGCCTGATCGTCCTCACTCCAGTACAGAATGATTTCGTACTTCGGGTTCATTCCTTCACTCCCAACCCGTTCCGAAGAACTGGGAGCTTATGCAGCCCTCGGCAGGGCAAGCTGAAACCGTCCTTCCACGATGCCGCGCACTGTGATGTCCTCGTCCAGGTCTTCCCAACGCAGGGCATAGCCGTCGAGGCGCAGCGTCACTTTTTGTAATTGCTCGTCGCTCGCCGCGCTCAGGATTTTGAACCGGTCGGCGGGGAAGCCGATCTGACGGCCATCGGTCAATTCGACGAAGACGGTTCGCCCCGTCACCCAGACACGTGAGGCCAGCGCTTCAGTTTCCATCGCCGTGGTACTCATGATACTTCTCCAGGAGTTGTGCCTGATGCTCGTACACCAGCCGTTCAATCTTGCGCACCTGTGCGGGCGCCACGCCACGGCTTCTCGCCAGACTGATTGGGTCCAGCCAGAATTTGCATTCGCCGTCACCGGCATCGACGTGGATGTGCGGCGGTTCGTTTCCCTCGTCGGAGTAGAAGTGGAACCGCAATCCTTCCAGGCGCAGAACGGTTGGCATCGCCAATGCTAACGCAATATCCCGAGCGTGTGGCAGATCAATCCCAGCTCAACGCCCCGCCCGTCTGGTACTCGGTGACGCGCGTCT
>MKWN01000010.1:128454-143849 GCA_001899775.1 Thiobacillus sp. 65-29 | reverse complement strand
CGAGCAGGTCAACCAGGCGGTGGGGCAGATGGACGAGATCACCCAGCAGAATGCCGCGCTGGTGGAGAAAGCGGCCGCTGCATCCGAAAGCCTGCAAACACAGGCTGCCACGCTGGCGACGGTGGTCGACAACTTCAAGCTGGTCGAAGGCGCGCGTGCGCGTGGCGCCGCGGCCATCCAGCCCGACCGTCAAAAACACGGGGCGGAACACGGGCATACGGCGCCGCGCAGAATGCCTCTGGTTGCACCGAAAAGAGCGGCGGGCGGCGAGGACTGGGAGACCTTCTGATAGTGCCTCGACGGGCCGCACGACGCGGCCTGCGTCGGTGCTTCCTGCGCGCGGCATGAACCTCCAATCCATCCTTCCCCCCAACGCCAAGTGCTTCGAGTTCACGCCGCACGATTTCGCGCGTGTGCGTGAGCTGATCTACCGGCGAGCCGGCATCTCGCTCAGCGAGGCGAAGCGGGAAATGGTCTACAGCCGCCTGGCGCGTCGCCTGCGCGCCAAGGGGTTGACCAGCTTCGCCGCGTATCTCGATACCCTGGAAAGCGGCGCCGACGACGCCGAGTGGGAAGCCTTCACCAATGCGCTGACCACCAATCTCACCGCGTTCTTTCGCGAGGCGCACCATTTCCCCCTGCTTGCCGAGCACATGCTGCGGGCGAAGGGTACGCTTGCGGTGTGGTGCTCGGCGAGCTCGACCGGCGAGGAGCCCTATTCGATCGCGATGACGCTGTGCGAGGCCTTCGACACGCTCGCACCCCCTGTCAGCATCGTGGCCACGGATATCGACACGAACGTGCTCCGTACCGCACAGGAAGGGGTGTACCCGATCGAGCGTGTCGAGAAGATGTCGGGCGAACGCCTCAAGCGCTTTTTCCTGCGCGGCAAGGGCGACCGGGCCGGACTGGTGCGGGTGCGGCCCGAATTGCGGCAGATGATCAGCTTCAAGCCGCTCAATCTGCTGGCCCCCAGCTGGCCGGTCAGCGGCCCGTTCGATGCGATTTTCTGTCGCAACGTGATGATCTATTTCGACAAGCCGACGCAGGGCCGCATCCTGTCGCGCTTCGTGCCCCTGATGAAGCCCGACGGACTGCTGTTCGCGGGTCATTCGGAGAATTTCATGTATGCTTCCAATGCGCTCAGGCTGCGCGGCAAGACCGTGTACGAGCTGGATGCGCATCACCGCATGAGCGGCAGCAGGAACCACGCATGAACACGGCCATCGAAGAACAGCTCGCCACCAACCTTTACTTCGACCGCAACTTCGACTGCGAGGCGGCGAAAATCCTCCCCGGGGAATACTACTTCACCCGCAAACCCATGCTCATCGTCACGGTGCTGGGCTCGTGCGTGGCCGCGTGCCTGCGTGACCGCACCACGGGCATCGGCGGCATGAATCATTTCATGCTGCCCGACGGCAGCGGCGACGGCGCCAGCCCCGCGTCTGCGTCCATGCGCTATGGCGCGTATGCGATGGAAGTGCTGATCAACCAGTTGCTGAAGGCCGGTGCGCGCCGGGAGAATCTCGAAGCCAAGGTGTTCGGCGGCGGCAACGTATTGCGCGGATTCACCGCGATGAACGTGGGCGAGCGCAACGCGCGCTTCGTACTGGATTTCCTCGACGCGGAGAAAATCCGCATCGTCGCCCAAGATCTCAACGACATCCATCCGCGCAAGGTCTATTTCTTTCCGGCGACCGGCAAGGTGCTGGTGAAAAAATTGCGACAGCTCAATAACTACACCCTGGTGAAGCGCGAACAGGACTATGCCCACCGCCTGCGCACCAATTCGGTGTCCGGCGCGGTCGACCTGTTCTGAGGCCATCATGAGCAAGATCAAGGTTCTGATCGTGGACGACTCGGCGTTGATCCGCGGCATCATGAAGGAAATCATCAACAGCCAGCCGGACATGGAGACCGTCGGCGCGGCCCCCGATCCGCTCGCGGCGCGCGATCTCATCAAGCAGACCCACCCCGACGTGCTGACGCTGGACGTCGAAATGCCGAAGATGGACGGTCTGGATTTCCTCGAACGCTTGATGCGCCTGCGTCCGATGCCCGTCGTCATGGTGTCATCGCTGACCGAGCGCGGCTCGGAGATCACCATGCGCGCCCTGGAATTGGGGGCGGTGGATTTCGTCACCAAACCGAAGGTCTCCATCCAGAGCGGCATGCACGACTATGCCGAACTCATCGCGGACAAGATACGCACCGCCGCGCGGGCACGCATCCAGACCCGGGTCGCCAACCGGCCGACGCAACTCGCATCGTTGCACAGCCCGTTCGTCAGCAGCGAAAAGCTCATCATCATCGGCGCCTCCACCGGTGGCACCGAGGCGATCAAGGACTTTCTCGTACAGTTGCCACCGGACAGTCCCGGCGTGCTCATCACCCAGCACATGCCGGAGGGCTTCACCCGCTCGTTCGCCAACCGTCTCGACAAGCTGTGCCGTATCGCCGTCAAGGAGGCCGAAGGTGGCGAGCGCGTGCTGCCCGGTCATGCGTTCCTCGCCCCCGGACACTCCCATCTGCTGCTGACGCGGAGCGGCGCGAACTACATGACGCGCCTGGATCAGGGGCCACCGGTCAACCGGCACCGGCCTTCGGTCGATGTTCTGTTCAATTCGGCCGCCGCGGCGGCCGGCAAGAACGCGGTCGGTGTCATCCTCACCGGCATGGGCAAGGACGGCGCCGCCGGCATGCTGGCGATGAAGCAGGCGGGTGCCTACAACCTCGCGCAGGACGAGGCCAGTTGCGTCGTGTTCGGCATGCCCAAGGAAGCCATCGCAGTGGGCGCGACCCACGAAGTCGCGCCGCTGCACGAACTGCCGGCACGGGTCATGGCTCATTTTGCCGCGCAGGGCAGCCATGCCATGCGGGTGTGAGGTGCAGGGGTCAAGTTTGTTTGCCGCGTGCCGATGATTATGGGTAATGACAAACCGCTTCACTGGAGTGACGCATGCCTGATCCGAACATGAAATTTCTCGTGGTCGATGACTTTTCCACGATGCGACGCATCGTGCGCAACCTGCTGAAGGAGCTGGGCTATTCCAACGTCGAAGAGGCCGAGGACGGCGTCGACGGGCTGGCCAAGCTGCGTGCGAACAAGTTCGATTTCGTCGTGTCGGACTGGAACATGCCGAACATGGACGGACTCACCATGCTGCAAACCATCCGCGCCGATGCCGCACTGTCCAAGATTCCCGTGCTGATGGTCACCGCCGAGGCGAAAAAGGAAAACATCATCGCCGCGGCGCAGGCGGGCGCCAGCGGCTACGTCGTCAAGCCTTTCACCGCTGCCACCCTGGACGAGAAGCTCAGCAAGATTTTCGAAAAAATGGAAAAAGCGGGGGGCTGACATGGATGCCCATTTTGCCAACGCAGCGGCGACGCTGTCCGCGGTCGACCCGCGTACGCCCGATCACGACGAGATGCTCGCGCGAGTCGGCCAGATCACCCGCAGCCTGCACGACAGCCTGCGCGAGCTGGGTCTCGACAAGGCACTCGAACGGGTGACGCACGAAATCCCGGATGTGCGGGAACGTCTGAGTTATGTCGTGCGTATGACCGAGCAGGCGGCGCAACGCGTGCTGAATGCTACCGATACCGCCATTCCCATGCAGGAACGCGTTTCGGCCAGCGCGGATGAAATATTCAACGGCTGGCAGGCGACGCTGAAGGGGCCGTTTTCCGAAGCGAATTATCGTGACATGGCCACGCTGACGATGCAGTGTCTGGCCGACATGCGTAACGACACCAACGCCACCAAGCAGCAGTTGCTCGAAATCATGATGGCGCAGGATTTCCAGGATCTCACCGGCCAGGTCATCCGCAAGGTCACCGATCTGGCGCATAGCCTGGAGCAGCAACTGGTCCAGTTGCTGATCGACTATGCCCCCGAGGAGGTGAAGCGCGATACCGGGAATTCTCTCCTCAACGGACCGCAGATCAATCCGGGCGCGGCGCCGGATGTGGTCGCGAACCAGAGCCAGGTCGACGATCTGCTGGATAGCCTGGGATTCTGAACATCGGCCACCCGAACCCGTCTGCACGGGATGGATTCGGGAGGCGTTGGCCAAACCCGGCATGACGGGCTGCGCGGTCTGTTCCGGACGCCGCAGGTCGGGCTTCGGCCCGAAACATCGAACCAGACCGTAACCGCCAAGCAAAGTCCGCTCCAGCCACGCTACGGGCGTTTTCCCTACAGCCCGAGATTCTTCACGACCGTCGTCGCGGCCTCGAGGCTGTTCTGGATGATGCGCCCGAACTGGACAGTGAAGTAGGGCAGGCTCAGGGTGAGGGCGATCAGCCCGACACTCAGCGTGATGGGGAAGCCGATCGCGAAAATGTTGAGCTGCGGCGCCGCGCGCGTGAGAATCCCCAGGGCGAGGTTGGTCATGAGCATGATCGCGATCAACGGCAGGGCGAGTTGCAGGCCGATGGCGAATATGATGCTGCCGAAGGTGGCGACGCTGCGGAAACCTGCTGCGCCAAGCGGGGACGCACCAACCGGAAGCGTCTGGAAACTCCTGGCAAGGACGTCGAGCAGCAGGAGATGCCCGTCGACGGCAAGAAACAGCAGCACGGCCAGCATGTTGAAGAAGCGCGCGAGAACCAGCGATTGACCCGCGCTCTGCGGGTCGAAAAACGTGGCGAAACCCAGACCCATTTGCAGGCCGACGATCTCACCGGCGGCGTCGACAGCGGCGAACGCGATGCGGATCACGAAACCGATCGCGATGCCGATCAGGATTTGTCGAACGAGTACCAGCAACCCCTGCCAGGAGCCCAGGGCGATATCGGGCGGTGCGGGCAGGGTGGGCACGAGAACGAGGGCGATGAAGACGCCCAGGCCAATCTTGACCCGCGTCGGCGTGGCACGGTGGCCGAACACCGGCGCGGCCATCAACACACCGAGAATGCGGACCAGGGGCCAGAGAAACGTGGTCAGCCAGGTGTTGATCTGTGCGTCGGTGAAACTGAGCACGGCTATCCGATGAGGCCAGGCAAGCCCGTCAGGACGCGGCGCATGTAATCGGTCATGAGTGTCAGCATCCAGGGGCCGGCGATGGCGAAGGTCGCGAGTACGGCGAGTACCTTGGGAATGAAGGACAGGCTGGCGTCATTGATCTGGGTGGCGGCCTGGAAGACGCTGATGACAAGACCGACGACCAGGGTCACCAATAGCACGGGCGATGCCACCAGAAGGGTCATTTCCAGCGCGGTGCGCCCCATGGACATTACAGTTTCAGGGGTCATGACGGGTCTCCCGGGATCAATGGAAACTCTGCGCCAGCGAACCGAGCAGCAGGTTCCAGCCGTCGACGAGTACGAACAGGATGATCTTGAACGGCAACGAGACAAGCATCGGCGAAACCATCATCATGCCCATCGCCATCAGGACGCTGGCGACCACCATGTCGATGATGAGGAAGGGAATGAAGACGGCGAAACCGATCTGGAACGCGGTTTTCAGCTCGCTGGTGATGAAGGCGGGGATGAGGATGCGCATCGGTACGTCGTCGGGCGATTTCAGGCCATTGGTGCCCGACATGCGCGCGAACAGCGCGAGATCCGTTTCACGGGTCTGCTTCAGCATGAAGGCCCGCAGTGGCACCGCGCCCTTGCCGAGCGCTTCCTGCAATTGCATGCGGTTTTCCGACAGCGGCTGGTAGGCCTCGGTATAGATCCTGTCGAGCGTCGGGCTCATCACGAAGAAGGTGAGAAACAGCGCCAGCCCGATCAGAACCTGGTTGGGCGGGGTGGACTGGGTGCCGAGCGCCATGCGCAGCAGGGACAACACGATGATGATGCGCGTGAAACTCGTCATCATCAGCAGCATCGCCGGCAGGAAGGACAGCGAGGTGAGCAGCAGCAGCGTCTGCAGGCTGAGCGTATAGGTCTGCCCGCCGCCGGCCGCCGGTGTGCTGGTGAAGGCGGGCAGGCCGGCGCTCTGCGCCAGGGCAAGTGAAGGCAATGCGAGTACCGCGAGTGCGAGGAGCGCGGAATATCTATTTTTCACGGCGCTTCTCGATCAGTTGCTGTAGGCGGGCGGCGAAGCTGCCGGGCGCGATGGCGCTGGAGCTTGCCGGGGCGGTACCGCGTGGCAGGGTCATCAGTGCGTTGACGCTTCCGGGTGCTACGCCGACGATCAGCCAGGATTCGCCGACCTCGACCACGACCACGCGCTCGCGGGTGCCGACCGCGGTGCTGCTCACCACCTGGAGCGGCCCGGAACTTCCTCCGCGCATGACGCCGAAGCGTTTGGCGATCCACGCCGTCGCGACGATCAGGGCCAGAACGGCGATGAGGCCGACGAAAACCTGCAACAGGCTGCCGGCGGTGGAGGGGCCGTCGGCAACCTGCGCCAGCACCGGGCCCGGTGCGGCGGCCAGCAGGCCGATGACACCGCGACGGGCAACGCTCATTTGTTGAGCTTCCGGATGCGCTCGGCGGGGGTGATGATGTCGGTGAGGCGTACGCCGAACTTGTCGTTCACCACGACCACCTCGCCCTGCGCGATCAGGCAGCCGTTGACCAGCACGTCCATCGGCTCGCCGGCCAGTCCGTCGAGTTCGACCACCGAGCCCTGTGCGAGCTGCAGCAGATTCTTGATGGCGATCTTGGTGCGGCCCAGTTCCACGGTAAGCAGCACCGGGATGTCCAGGATGAAATCAATGTCGTTGGCGGTCCCGCTGTTCACGGGCGGTGCCGCGAGGTCCTTGAAAATGTCGGCGCTCTGCGCGGTCACGGCGGGCGCACTGGCGACGGACGACTGCTCGGCCATGGCGGCTGCCCAGTCGTCTTCCGCGATGGTTTGGGTGAGATCTTCAGACATGCTTTTCTCCTTTTTGCGTATCGACCGGACTCAGCGAGATCATGCGCTCCACACGCAGCGTGTACTGCCCGTTGAATTTTCCGTACTGACACGCCATGACCGGTACGCCGTCGACCTTGGCCTCGACCGTTTCCGGGATATCGATGGGTACGATGTCGCCAACCTTCAGATTGACCAGATCACGCAGGCTCAACGTTGCGGTACCGAGGTCGGCGACGACCTCGACTTCGGCAAGTTGCACCTGCTGGCGCATCATGCGAATCCAGCGCTTGTCGACCTCGAGGTTCTCCGCCTGCAGGCTGCTGGTCAGCAGGTCGCGGATCGGCTCGATCATCGAATACGGCATGCACACATGCATCTCGCCACTGACCTGGCCGAGCTCGATGGCGAAGGTGAACGCCACCACGACCTCGTTGGGTGTGGCGATGTTGGCGAACTGGGTGTTCATTTCCGAGCGCACGTACTCGAATTCGAGCGGGTATACCGGCTCCCACGATTTGCCGTAGCACTCGAACACGATGTTGAGCACGCGCTGGATGATGCGCTGCTCGGTCTGGGTGAAATCGCGGCCTTCGACGCGCGTGTGAAAACGTCCATCGCCGCCGAACAGGTTGTCGACGATGAGGAACACCAGATCGGGATTGAAGATGATCAGGCCGGTGCCGCGCAGCGGCTTGAAATGCACCAGGTTGAGGTTGGTCGGCACCACCAGGTTGCGCACGAACTCGCTGTATTTGGAGACGCGGACCGGGCCGACCGAAATCTCGACCTGGCGGCGCAGGAAATTGTACAGGCCGATGCGCAACTGCCGCGCGAGGCGTTCGTTGATGATTTCGAGCGTCGGCATGCGGCCGCGCACGATACGTTCCTGCGTCGCCAGATTGTAGGGGCGCACTCCGGACGGGTCGACGGCTTCCACCGGGCCTTCGTCGGTTTCGCCGGTGACGCCCTTGAGCAGCGCGTCGACCTCATCCTGGGAAAGAAAGGCGTCGGCCATGGCGTCACTGGATCACGAAGGAGGTGAACAGCACGTCGACGATCTTCTGCGGGCTGCCCTTGGGCTCGAACGGCTTGTTGATCTCGGCAAGGATATCCTTCGCCAGCTTGTCCTTGCCTTCCGGAGCGAGCAGTTCCTCGGCATCCTTGCTCGCCAGCAGCGTCAGCAGGCGGCTGCGCACGCGCGGCATGTGCAGCTTGATGGTATCGACTTCAGCCGGCTCGGTCGCCTGCAGGGTGAGATCGACCTGCAGGAACTGCTCGCTGTCGTGCAGGTTGACCGTGAAGGTTTCGAGTGCCAGATAGACCGGCGGCTTGGCAGGCGTTTCTTCGGCGTGTTCCGTCGCCTCGCTGCTGCGCCCCATGGCGAACCATGTGGCGGCGCCCCCGGCGGCAAGAAGCGCCACCAGCACGCCGAGGATGATGAAAAGCTTCTTCTTCGATCCGGGTGGGGACGCGGCTTCGGCGGCTTCGTTCTCTTCGGTCATGAGTCCGGTTCCTGGCGGGAAGTGAATATCGGGTTCGCTTGTATTGCATTATCGGAACGGTTTGCCGTCGCCTAAGCGCGGAACAAGGGGGAAAAAGGCCGTCATCTCGCGCAAAGCCATTTCAGGCGAAGGTGTCGACCAGGCCGCGCCCCGTCCGGGGCACCGGCATGACGACCGTCGGTTCGTCCGCGTCGGCGAGTGCTCCTGGGTGTGATGCCGCACGCGAGGACTCCTGTCCGGATGCCTGGTTCTGGCTCGGTGTATCCGCGCTGACGTTCGCCTGTCCGAGCTGGATGCCCGCCTCACCCATCATCTCGCGCAGCCTGGGGAGCGCGGCTTCGATAGCCTGGCGCACCTCGGGCTGCGCCGCAAAAAAGTTCGCGGTGGCCTGGTCGCTGGAGACGTTCAGCACGATGTGTAGCGGCCCCAGGTTCGGTGGATTGAGGGTGAGCGAGGCGCTTTGCTGCTTGCCGGACGCCATCCATACGATTTTCTCGCCCAGCGCCTGACCCCACGCGGCGTTGCCCACTTCGGGGGCGAGGCGGGGGGCAGCCGCCAGCGTGGGAGCGGGACCGGTGTCGGCCGCACCGGGAACCACGGCAGGACGCAGTGCGACGGGGCTGATCAGTTCGGGGGACGGTTCCGCCGCCCGCGCGCCCTCGGCGGCAAGACGGGCAGCGAAGAGCCCGCTGAATGCCTCGCTGTCTCGTGCAGGTGTGTTCGCACTGGTGGGCGCATCCACGCCTGATGCCGCTGCTGCGGCCGGCTCGGCTGCGGTGCGCAGGGAGGCATTGGCGGGCATGGCGCGCGACACGGGGGCGTCGGAGGTCATTGCCTCGTCGAGCTGCGCGTCATGCTGGGTCGTGGTGACCTGTCCTGTGGGCGGGGCGAGGGACAGCCCCAGTGCGGCCAGCGTTTCGGCGGTGGGTGGTGGAGCGGTCGTGTCGGTGGATGCCTGGAAGGCCAGCGAGGGGTCCGTGACCGTGTCCGGGTCGGCCGGATTGTCCAGCAACTCGGCCAGCCTGTCGGCAAGCGTCTTCCCGCAGTGCGGCTCGCACGCTCCGGCGGCGGTCTGCAAGGCGATTTCATCGGAAAGGATCTGGCTGAACGGCGTGTCGGCGGCCGCGGGGTCGCCTTTGCGCGTGGACGCTGTACCCTGCGACGCGATGGCGGTGGACGGAGTCATAGGGGTGGCGTTCATGAGGCACTTCCTGTCAGGATGGGGTGTGTTTGTGCAGCGACCGGCGTGCGGCGAATTCATCGTTCTGCTTCTGTTCCCGCCGCAGTTCCCGGCGCGCCGCAGTTTGGTCGGCCCGTTCGGCGAGCGTGACGAAGGACATCTTCTTCTGCTCACAGCGCTGCCATGCAGCACGGGCCTGGGCGATGCGGTGCTGGACGTCGTCGACGACTTTCTGCTGGCCGGCTACCGCGCAGTCGAGTTTCTGCATGAAGGCCTGAAAATTCATGAAATACGCCGCGCTGATGCCCTGGCTCAGACTGGCCTGGCAGCGGCTGGTGTAATCGTCGCGATACTGCTGCAGAAGGTCGAGTTTCTGCCGGGCCTCCTCACCGGCGCGCAGCGCGTCGCCCAGGCGGATTGCGGCGTCGTCGGTTTCGCGGTGAGCCAGGTCGATCAGCGTGTCGAGTGCGGAGGGAGTGGCCATTCAGCAATTTCCTGTGTCGGGTGGTGTTATTGAAAGAGCGTGGCCAGCGCATCGAGGCTGTCCTGCACGCCGGCGCGTTCCGCGATGTCCTGCTGCAGGAAGGTCTCGATGGCGCCATTCAGGCGAATCGCCTCGTCGAGCACCGGATCACTGCCGGCGGCATAGGCGCCGACGTTGATCAGGTCGCGGCTGCGCGCGTAGCGCGAATAGAGTTTCTTCACGCGCCGCGCGAGTTCCTGGTGCGCCGGCGAGGTGAGCGTGTGCATGGCGCGGCTGATCGATTGTTCGATGTCGATGGCGGGGTAGTGGCCGCTTTCCGCGAGCGTGCGCGAGAGCACCACGTGGCCGTCGAGAATCGCGCGTGCGGCGTCGGCGATCGGATCCTGCTGGTCATCGCCTTCGGTGAGTACCGTGTAGAAGGCTGTGATCGAGCCGCCGCCCGGCTTGCCGTTGCCGGCGCGTTCCACGAGTGCCGGCAGCTTGGCGAACACCGATGGCGGATAGCCCTTGGTCGCGGGCGGCTCGCCGATGGCAAGCGCGATCTCGCGCTGCGCCATGGCGTAGCGGGTGAGCGAATCCATGATCAGGAGCACGTCCTTGCCCTGATCGCGAAAATGTTCGGCGATGGCGGTGGCATAGGCGGCACCCTGCATGCGCATCAGGGGTGGCGTGTCGGCCGGCGCCGCGACGACCGCGGCGCGCGCCAGCCCTTCCTCGCCGAGGATCTGTTCGATGAATTCCTTCACTTCGCGGCCGCGCTCGCCGATCAGGCCGACAACGATGACGTCGGCGCTGGTGTAGCGCGCCATCATGCCGAGCAGCACGCTCTTGCCGACGCCGGAACCGGCGAACAGGCCCATGCGCTGGCCGCGTCCCACCGTCAGCATGCTGTTGATCGCGCGCACTCCGACGTCGAGGATGTCGCGGATCGGCGCGCGTGCCAGCGGGTTGGTGCTGCGCCGGCTGAGCGGTGCGGTGGCGCCGGTGGCGAGCGGTCCGTGGCCGTCCAGCGGGCGGCCGTTGCTGTCGACCACGCGTCCCAGCAGGGCGTCGCCGACCGGCAGGTGGCGTGTGCGGTCGCTCGGACGGCGGCGCGGGTGATCGACCTGGCCCGGGCCGGGCAGGGTGGGGATGATTTCGGCCGGGAACACCCGTGCGCCCGGTACGATGCCCTCGACTTCACTCTGCGGCATGAGGAACAGCCGGGTGCCGTCGAAACCCACCACTTCCGCGTCGATCTGGCTGCCGTTGGGGAGTGGCACGTGGCAGGCGCTGCCGACCGGCAGGTTGAGGCCGACCGCTTCCATCACCAGTCCCGCGACACGCGTGATGCGTCCGGTCGCCTGCATCGGCTCGGCAATCGCCACGAGTTCGCGACAGTCGGTGAGGAAAGCCTGCCAGCGTTCGGTGTGGGCGAGGGGCGTCATGTCGCGTCGGCCTCAGGCCAGCCAGTCGGACGTCTCGCCCAGCGCCGTGGCGAGACGCTGCCAGCGGGTCGGCAGGGTGGCGTCGATCTGGCTGCCAGGGGTCTCGATACGACAGCCGCCGCGCTCGAGCAAGGGGTCGCTGGTCAGTTGCCAGCCGGTGCGGGCGAGCTCGTCACCCATGTGCTGCCGCACCAGGGCCGCATCGTCCGGGTGCAGGCAGACCAGGGCGGGCTGCTGCATGGCGGGCAGATAGCGCACCGCTTCGCGCACCAGCGGCAAGACCAGTTCGGAGCGCACGGCAAGGGAGGATTTCAGCATCGCGCGTGCGAGATCGAGCGAAAGATCGAGGATCTGGTGGGAGATGCCTTCGTCCGCCTGGCTGAGCGCGGCACTGAAGGCATCAGTCAGGGTGCGCAGGCGGTCGGCTTCGGCGGCGGCTTCGCGCAGGCCCGCGGCACGACCTTCAGCGTGGCCTGCCGCAAAGCCCTCCTGACGAGCCTGCTCCTCGATGTCTGCAATCTGCTCGACGGTCGGCAGCGCCACCCTACCGGGCGTGGTCCTGGCCTGGACACGGCCAGCCGGATCGAAACTGGCCGGCTCCCAGGGCTGGCACGATATTTCGTCGGTTGCAGAAATGACGCAGTTAGACATACGCCTCCTCTCCCTTCGGGCCGAGCATGATCTGGCCCTCGTCGGCGAGACGGCGGACGATCATCAAGATCTCCTTCTGTTGCGCTTCCACTTCGGAAAGTCGCACCGGCCCCTTCGAATCGAGGTCTTCGCGCATCGTCTCGGCCGCGCGCTGCGACATGTTCTTGAAGATCTTCTCGCGCATGTCCTGCGAGGCACCCTTGAGGGCGATGATGAGCGATTCGGACTGCACTTCGCGCAGCAGCAACTGCACGCTGCGGTCCTCGATATCGAGGATGTTCTCGAACACGAACATCTCGTCCATGATCTTCTGTGCCATGTCCGGGTCGTAATTCTTCAGGTACTCCATGGCGGAGGCTTCCTGCTCGCCGGTCATGAAGTTGAGAATGTCGGCGGCGACACGCGTGCCGCCCATCGCCTGTTTCTTCATCACGTCGCTGCCGGACAGCAGCTTGGACAGCACGTCGTTGAGCTCGCGCAGGGCCGCCGGCTGCACCCCCGACAGGGTGGCGATGCGCAGCAGAACATCGTTGCGCAACCGCTCGGTGAAGCAGCGCAGCACCTCGCACGCCTGGTCGCGCTCCAGGTGCACCAGGATCGTGGCGATCGTTTGTGGATGTTCGTTGCGGACGAGATCGGCGACCGAATCGGAGTCCATCCACTTCAGGCTCTCGATGCCGCTGGCGTCGCCGCCGCCACCGAGGATGCGGGTGAGCAGGGAGTTCGCCTTGTCGTCGCCCAGCGCCTTCTTCAGCACGCTGCGGATGTACTCGTCGGAATCCAGACCCAGTGTGGAATTCCTCTCGACGATCTCGCTGAAATCGTTGAGCACCGCTTCCACGGTCTGCTGTGGCACCGCCTTCATGGCGGTCATCGCCTCGCCGAGTTTCTGCACGTCGCGCGGCCCGAGGAATTTCATCACCTCCGCCGCGCCTTCCTCGCCCAGCGCCAGCATCAGGATGGCGCCCTTGGTCACCCCGTCAGTCATTCTTGTCCACCCAGGTCTTCACGATGTTGGCGACGACGCGCGGATCCTCGTTGGCCAGTTTCTGCGCGCGCGAAAGATTGTCCTGATAGTTGCGCTGGCCCTGCGGCAGCGCCATCAGGTCCGCGCCGCCAGGCAGCGCGCCCTGCGCCGCCGGGGCCGGTGCCGGCAGTTCCGAGAGCTTCTTCATCATCGGTTTGAGCACGCGCAGGTAGATGAACAGCAGCGCCAGGCCGATCAACAGGTAGCGTCCGGCGTCCTTACCCATCTGCAGCGTCGTCGGCTGCTTCCACAGCGGTGTTTCGGGAATCTTCTCGACCTCCGGCGCGGCGAAGGGGGTGTTCACCACGTTGAGCGAGTCGCCACGCTCGGCGCTGAACCCCATCGCTTCCTTCACCAGACTCGTGATCTGGGTCATCTCGGCCTCGCCGAGCGGCTGCATCGTCACCTTGCCGTCCTTGTCGACGGTCCTGCGGTGGTTGACCACCACCGCGACGGTCAAACGCTTCAGACCCCCCATGCCCTGCTGCACGTATTGGATGGTCTTGTCGACCTCGTAATTGACGGTGGCGTCCTTGCGTGTGTTGGCAGATGGTGTCCCGGCGGCTGCCGTTGCATTCGGTTGCGGCTGCGGCTGCGGATTGAGCGGCGCGGTCGCCGGTGCTGGCGGCTGGTTGGACAGCGCGCCCGGCACGCCGCCGGCCGTGGCGGCACCGTTCACGGCCTCGCTGGTCTGCTGGCTGCGGATCGCCATCGCATCAGGCGTCTGGTTGGGCTTGTAGGATTCCACCGCCTGCTCGCTGCGCGAGAAGTCGATATCCGCAGTCGCCTCGGCACGCACGTTGCCCGAACCGACGATCGGGCTGATGATGGATTCGATGCGTCGCGCGACGCTTTGCTGCAATTCCTGGACGTATTTGATCTGGGTGGCGTCCAGGCCCGCAGGGGAGGGCGGACGGCCCGTGTCGGACAGCAGGTTGCCGTTCTGGTCGACCACCGTCACGCTCTTGGCGGACAGCTCCGGCACGCTGCTCGCCACCAGATGGACGATGGCGCTCACCTGCTGCGGATCGAGCGTGCGCCCGGGATGCAGGTTCAGCAGGACAGACGCGGTCGGCGTCTTCTGTTCCGAGACGAAGATCGACGACTTGGGAATCGCCAGATGCACACGTGCCGCCTGCACCGCCGACACCGACTCGATCGAACGGGCGAGCTCGCCTTCCATGGCGCGCTGGAAATTGATCTGCTCGACGAACTGCGAGGCACCGAGCTTCTGGTTTTCCATCAGCTCGAAACCGACATTGCCGCCCTTGGGCAGCCCCTGGGAGGCGAGCTTCAGGCGCGCATCGTGTACCTTGTCCGCGGGCACCAGCACCGCGCCGCCCCCTTCGGCATATTTGTAGGGCACCCCCATCTTTTCCAGTTCGGCCACGATGGCGCCACCGTCGCGATCGCTGAAATTGGAGAACAGCACGCGGTACTCGGGCTGGCTGCCCCACATCCACACCGCGGCCATCAACGCCACCGTCGCCGCCGCACCGAGCAGGAGCATGATCCTGCGCCCGCCCGGCGAGCGGGTCAGGTCCATCACGTTTGCCGGCACCACCATCTCACCTGCCATCTGCTGCTCCTTCGATCCGGAACCCGGTGGGCGCTGCGGCCCCGGGATTTCGCCATGTGATCGAATTATCGGCAGCGGCACCGCTTTCATTCAGCGGAATAGGCGCGGCTTTACCTTCTTTATCGTCTTTATGGGATGACAGGCAGGCGCTTAAGGTGAGCGCGTGGAAATCCGCCGGCCAGCGGCGAAGAAGGAGTCAGCAATGAGCATCGGCGCAATCGACACCAGCCGCATCGAGGCCATGGTTGCCCAGTTGCGGGCCGCAGCCACCCAGACGGCCCCCGCATCCAGTGCGGCGCAGGCGCCACAGGCGACCCAGGCGGGAGGCTTTCAGGGGGCCCTCAAGGCCTCGCTCGATCAGGTCAACGGTATGCAGCTCGACGCGCAAAGCCTCGCCCAGCGTTTCGAGACGGGCGATGCCAGCGTCAGCCTGTCCGACGCCATGATCGCCATGCAGAAGTCCAGCATCGCTTTCCAGCAGACCGTGCAGGTCCGCAACAAACTGGTACAGGCGTACCAGGACATCATGAATATGCCGGTTTGATGCGGGGAGCGGAGAGGCGTTGGGGGGGAGCCCTCCAGAGGTTCGCCGCGATTTGGGCGGTGGAACCTTCACCGCATCGGGCCGGGGGCGGCCCTCCCACAACCGCGCATCCCCTGTAGGCGCGGCGCCCTCGCCGCGATTTGGGCGGTGGAACCATCACCGCATCGGGCCGGGGGCG
>MKWN01000010.1:0-128277 GCA_001899775.1 Thiobacillus sp. 65-29 | reverse complement strand
ACAACCACGCATCCTCTGTAGGAGCGGCGCCCTCGCCGCGATTTTCGGGCGGTGGAACCTGCACCCCCAGGTTAAATCAGTGGCTTCCTGGAAACCGCAGCTAGACGCGCCCGACGGTGCGCCGGATCGACGCGTCCTCAGCTCACTGCTTCCCGTTCACCGCTCACCAACAATCAGTGCTCGCCCTTGGTCTTGCGAATCCCCGCCAGACGGTTGCCCTGCTTCTGCGGGCCACCCATGGGGAACAGGTCGTGCAGGTAGTGGTTGTTGCCGCGATCAGGTCCCCATGCTTCGCGGAAGTGCTTGATCATGTCGCGTACCTGCGGCTGAACCTGATGCTCGTCGTAATGCTGGCGGATGAAGGCGATCACATCCCAGTGCTCGCTGGTCAGTTCGAGCTTCTCCTGCTCGGCGAGCGCACGGGCGAAACCCTCGCTCCAGTCCTCCATGTTGAGGATGTAACCTTCGGGATCGGTCAGGATCTCCTTGCCGTCCACCAACAGCTTTCGCGTGTAGATGGCATACGGATTGGCGGTGTTGAGTGCATCTTCGCGGTAGTTGATCTTGGGCATGTGGTGCATATCGGACTCCTCTCGACGCGGTTTCTGGAAGGCCCCAGCTGGACGGCGTGCGCTCGATCCGCCAGGCGACATGTTCCTATGTGCGAATATGCGCAAATACGAATATCCGTTGAAAAAGTCTATCACGTCTTGACAGAATTGTGTCCACCCAACTGCCCTTGACTTTTTCGGTTCCGCCCGCGCGCGGGGTGGAACGGCGTGACGAAGAGGCAGCAAAGTGCGGGTAACCCGGGACGCTCATCGAGCCGGCCGGACTTGCCGCGACGCCTGGCCCGGCTTTAGCCGCGCCGGAAGTCTCCCGCAGGCTTGCCGTACCCCCCGTGCTGATGGATTACGGCCATTGCGGCGCCTTCTTCAGGGTTTCGTCCCCGCCAGGGTCTCCACATAGGCGCCCAGATTACGGATATCCTCGTCCGTCAATTCTTTCGCCCACGGTGCCATGAGATTGGTCATCGGCCCGACCTTGGCCCCGCTGCGGTACAGCTTCAACATGTGCTCGACATAGGCCGCCGGCCGGCCGCCGATGGCGGGGGTGAATTTCCCGCCGTGGCCGGTACGGTGGTGACACAGGCGGCAGATCGATTCGTATTTCTCCATGCCGGCGCGTACCCTGGCACCGCGTGCCGGGTCCTCCGCTTCGATGCGCGCGACCTTGGCGAGATCCGGGCCTTTCAGGTTTTCTGGATCGCCATGGTGGATGATGTTCTGGGCCGTGAAATGCACGCCGAGCGCGACTGCGACGACCAGCAGGATCCACCAGTATTTACGCAGCACATCGGCTCCCTTCGCGGGACGGGCCGGGCGTTGCAGGGGAATTGACGCAGGTCATGGCGATGCTGGAGCTGAAACGGGGCTGCCACCCGCAGGTGGCAGCGAACCCGGTACGACAGGCGCTTAACGCGCGATGGGGAGGTTGCGCTTGGTGCGCACGATCTGGTACGAGCGGGTCAGATAGCCGATCGGGAAGCTCCAGATATGGACCAGACGGGTGAACGGGAACAGCAGGAACAGCGTCAGGCCGAGTGCGAGGTGAATCTGGAACACGGGTTCGACCTTGGCCACTAGCTCCGGTTTGGCGTCGAACAGCACGATGCTCTTGGCCCACTGCGCCAGCGACATCATGGTGTCGGCGCTGCCTTCCGCGGCGTGGTGGAAGGTGGTGAAGGTGGTGGCGAGACCGAAGAACAGCGTCACCAGTACCCACACCAGGATGAAGATGTCCGAGGTGCGGCTGGTCGCGCGCACGCGCCGGTTGGTCAGGCGCCGGCTCAGCAGCATGAGGCCGCCGATCATCGCCAGCACGCCGAGGAAACCGCCGCCGTACATGGCGATGCTCTGCTTGCCCAGCGAGGACAGGCCGATCGTGTGCCAGATGGCGAACGGCGCCAGCAGGCCGATCAGGTGGCCGAAGAAGATGCCGATCACGCCGATGTGGAACAGGTTGCTCGCCAGGCGCATGTTCGCGGTGGAGAGGATCTGGCTCGATGCGCTGGTCCAGCCGTATTGCTCGCGATCGAAACGGATCCAGCTGCCGATGACGAACACGCTCAGCGCGATGTAGGGGTAAAGCCCGAACAGGAAGTAGTTCAGGCTCCAGTCAAAAGTCACTTCGTTCATTTCTCAACTCCTCAGGCGGCCAGGCGGGTCAGCGTGGCGCGGCTCTTGATAATGGAAAGCAGCGGGGCGTAGGGGCTGCCGGCCTTGGCGAGGTTGTCGGCCAGGACGGTCAGCACCTTGTTGGCATCGGCCAGGAAGGCGGTCGCTTCGGTGTCTTCGAGCATGGCGGCGAACTCGAGAACCAGCGGCAGATAGTCCGGCAACTCGTTGGTCGTCGTCTCAATGCCGTAATCCTTGTACAGCTCGCCCAGGTCGATCAGCGCCGGGCCACGGTTCCTGTCGTTGTCGTCACCGAACAGATGGTGGGTCAGATGCAGGCTGTGTTCCGGCGTGAGATCGAAGGTCTTGACGTAGCTCGCCTGTAGCTCGGTCAGGGACGCCTGCGCCAGATGGTCGACGAACTTGCGCAGCGCGTCCTTTTCCGAGGTGTCGATGCCCGGGTTTCTGGCGATTTCAGCGCGCAGTTCCGCACCCGCGTCGAGCAGGTCCTGGCTCGGATAATCGAGCAGGACCGAGAGGATTTTGTAGAGGGCCATGAGGGTTCCTTTCCTTACTTGTCCGCGGACGGGGCGAGTTCCGCCGGCTCCGGCGTTTCCTTGCGGCGACGCGGGAACAGGGTGATCTTGCTGATGCCGAGCGACGAATCGTTGCCGAAGGTGAAGCCGTTCTGGCCCTGGAAGCCGTAGGCGTCGTCCATGCGCTCTTCCTGGTGGCTGGTCGGGATGACGAAGCGGTCTTCGTACGCGGCCAGCGCCAGGTAGCGGTACATCTCCTTGACCTGGTCCTCGGTGAGTCCCACGGTCTCCAGCGCGCGCGTGTCGGCCTTGCCCTCGACGTTGAGCGAGCGGTAGTAGCTGCGCATCGCGATCATGCGGTTGAGGGCATTGCGGATCGGCTCTTCCTTGCCTGCGGTCATCAGGTTGGCCAGATACTTGGTCGGCGTGCGCATGGCGCTTGCGAGCGGAATCGCGCCATCGGGGCCGACCGGCAGGCTGCCCTGGTCGATCTGCGACTGCACCGGCGAGAGCGGCGGCACGTACCACACCATCGGCAGGGTGCGGAACTCCGGATGCAGCGGGAAGGCGATTTTCCACTCGATGGCCATCTTCCAGATCGGGGACTTCTGCGCGGCGATGATCCAGTCCTCGTTGATGCCCTCGGCGCGCGCCGCGGCGATCACCGCCGGATCGTTCGGGTCGAGGAAGATCTTGCAGTGCGCTTCGTACAGATCCTGCTCGTTGGCAGTGCTGGCCAGTTCCTCGATGCGGTCGGCATCGTACAGCATGATGCCGTTGTAGCGGATGCGGCCGACGCAGGACTCCGAGCATACCGTCGGCATGCCCGACTCGACGCGCGGGTAGCAGGCGATGCACTTCTCCGCCTTGCCCGATTCCCAGTTGTAGAACACCTTTTTGTACGGGCAGGCGCTCTGGCAGAAACGCCAGCCGCGGCACTTGTCCTGGTCGACCAGCACGATGCCGTCTTCCTCGCGCTTGTACAGCGAGCCCGAGGGACAGGCGGCCACACAGGCCGGGTTCATGCAGTGGTTGCAGATGCGCGGCAGGTACAGGTTGAAGGTGTTCTCGAACTGACCGAGCATGTCCTTCTGCACGTTGTCCAGGTTCTTGTCGACGCTGCGCTTGGCGAATTCGCCGGCGAGGTCGTCTTCCCAGTTCGGGCCCCAGGTGATCTTCTCCATGGGGTCGCCGGTGATCATCGACAGCGGGCGCGCGGTCGGTGCCGCCTCCGACAGCGGCGCGTTCTGCAGGCGTGCGTAGTTGTAGGTGAACGGCTCGTAGTAGTCGTCGATCTGCGGCAGATCGGGGTTGGCGAAGATGTTGAGCAGCTTCGAGGCGCGGCCGCCGGATTTCAGTTCCAGCTTGCCGTCGCGCAGCTCCCAGCCGCCTTTCCACCTTTCCTGGTCTTCCCAGTTCTTGGGGTAACCGATGCCGGGCTTGGATTCGACGTTGTTGAACCACACGTACTCGACGCCCTTGCGGTTGGTCCAGGTGTTCTTGCACGTCACCGAGCAGGTGTGGCATCCGATGCATTTGTCCATGTTGAAGACAAATGCGAACTGTGCACGTACTTTCATTGGTTTCTCCTAATCTAAGCTATCTGCGTGTCGAACAGCGCGTGCCGATCAGCGCTTGCCGATGCCGGGCGGGTTGAGCTGCGCTTCGCGTTCTGCGGTGAGCGGACGTTCCAGCCAGTCGATGTCCTTGTCGGCGACCTTGCGCACGATGACCTCGGTGTCGCGGTTGCTGCCCACGGTGCCGTAGTAGTTGAAGCTGTACGCCAGTTGCACGTAGCCTCCCACCATGTTGGTCGGCTTGACCACCACGCGGGTCACCGAGTTGAGGATGCCACCACGCTTGCCGGTGGTGTTCGAACCGGGCACGTTCACGATTTTCTCCTGGGCGTGATACATCAGCGCCATGCCTTTGGAGACCCGCTGCGACACCACTGCGCGCGCCATCGTCGCACCGTTGGCGTTGATCGCCTCCACCCAGTCGTTGTCCTCGATGCCGGCCGCCTTGGCGTCGATCTCGGAGATCCACACGTAGGGGCCGCCACGGAACAGGGTCAGCATGCGCAGGTTGTCCTGGTAGCTGGAGTGGATGCCCCACTTGGAGTGCGGCGTGATCCATTGCAGCTTGACGTGCTTGCCTTCCGTGGCTTTTGCCGCGAGCTTGCTGAACGACTTCATGTCCTGGGGCGGCTTGTGCACGCAGAAACCCTCGCCGAAGTCGAGGAACCACTCGTGGTCCTGATAGAAGTGGGCGCGGCCGGTCAGGGTGCGGAACGGAATGTGCTCGTGGATGTTGGTGTAGCACGAGGTGTACGAGACCGTTTCCGACTCGATGCCGGACCAGGTCGGTGCGGTGATGATCTTGCGCGGCTGCACCTGGATGTCGCGGAAGGTGATCTTGTCCTCGTGGCGCGCGGCATACAGGTGGTGGTGATCGATGCCGGTTTTCTTCGACAGCGCAGTCCACGACTTGTGCGCGACTTCGCCGCAGGTTTCCGGCGCCATGCGCATCACCGAGTCGCACACGAAGATGTCTTCCTCCAGCGAGGGCATGCCCTGCGACACACCCGGCTCCCTGACCGTGCCGTTCATCACCTTCAGCTGCTCGTACTCGTCCTCGGTGTTCCAGTCGAGCCCCTTGACGTTGTTGCCGAGCTTGACCATGAGCGGACCGATGGCGATGTATTTCTTGTAGATATCGGCGTAGTTGCGCTCGACCACCTTCAGGAGCGGCATGGTCTTGCCGGGGATCGGGTCGCATTCGCCCTTCTTCCAGTCCTTCACCTCGCCGAAGGGCTGCGCAAGTTCGAACGGTGAGTCGTGCTGCATCGGCAGCGCGACGACGTCCTTGCGGGTACCGAGATGCTTCGCGGCGAGCGTGGAGAAGCTCTGCGCGATGTTCTTGAAGATCTGCCAGTCGGACTTCGATTCCCAGCCGGGGCTCACCGCCTCGGACAGCGGGTGGATGAAGGGGTGCATGTCCGTGGTGTTGAGGTCGTTCTTCTCGTACCAGGTCGCGGTCGGCAGGATGATGTCGGAATACGCGCCGGTGGAGTTCAGACGGAAGTTGATGTCCACCATCAGATCCAGCTTGCCGACGGGTGCCTCCTCGACCCACTTGATGAGCTTGTTGTCACGGCCGTCGCCGGACTCCTTCAGCACGCCGTTCTGTGCCCCGAGCAGGTGCTTGAGGAAGTACTCGTGGCCCTTGGCCGAGGTGCCGATCAGGTTGGCGCGCCACACGAACAGGTTGCGCGGCCAGTTCACGGGGTTGTCCGGGTCGGCGAAAGCGACGTCGAGCGAACCGTCCTTCAGCTTGCCGATGATGTGCTTCGCGACGCCGGCCTCGTCGGTCGCGCCGGCTTTTTCGGCCTCGCTCACCAGGTCGAGCGGGTTGGCGTTCCAGTGCGGGGCGGACGGCAGCCAGCCCATGCGCACCGCAGCGACGTTGTAGTCGGCGAGCGAATAACCCTTGTTCTTGCCCTTGCCGGCCGGGGACATGAGATCGTCGCCCTTGAGGGTCTCGTAGCGCCACTGGTCGGTGTGGAAATACCAGTAGGAGGTCGAATTCATGTGGCGCGGCGGACGCTGCCAGTCCAGACCGAAGGCGATTGGCGCCCAGCCGGCCTGCGGACGCAGTTTTTCCTGGCCCACGTAGTGTGCCCAGCCACCGCCCGACTGGCCGACGCAGCCGCACAGGTGCAGCAGGTTCATCACGCTGCGGTAGGCCAGGTCGTTGTGGTACCAGTGGTTGATCGCCGCACCCATGATGACCATGGACTTGCCCTGGGTCTTCGAGGCGTTGTAGGCGAACTCGCGCGCGGTGCGCTCGATGTCGGCGGCCTTGACGCCGGTGACCTTCGAGCCCCAGGCCGGGGTGTACGCGACGTTGGCGTCGGCGTAGCTCTTCGCCACGTTGCCGCCGCCCAGGCCGCGGTCGACGCCGTACTGCGCGACCTGCATGTCGAACACCGAGGTGACCAGCACTTCCTCGCCGCTGGCGAGTTTCAGGCGGCGCACCGGCACGTTGCGGTACAGCAGTTCGCCTTCGCCTTCGACGAAGTGCGGGAAGCCGACCGACACGACTTCATCCTTGCTGCCGATACACGACAGTTCCGCCTCGATCTCCTGCTGGGTGGCGGCGTTCTTCGGCAACAGGTTCCATTTGCCTTCCTCGCCCCAGCGGAAGCCGATGGAGCCATTCGGCGCGACGAAGGACTTGCTCTTCGCGTCGTAGACAATGGTCTTCCACTCGGCATTGTTGGTTTCGCCGAGATTGTTGGCGAAGTCGGAGGCGCGCAGGCAGCGGTCGGAGACGTAGCCCTCGCCGTGCTTGCGCAGCATGACCTGCACAGGCAGGTCGGTGTACTTGCGCGCGTATTCGGTGAAGTAGGGGTCCTGGTTGTCGATGAAGAATTCCTTCAGCACGACGTGACCCATGGCGAGGAAGGCCGCGGCGTCGGTGCCGGGACCGACAGGCATCCACAGGTCGGACGCCTTGCAGAACTCGGCATAGTCGGGGGCCATGGAGATGACCTTGGCGCCCTTGTAGCGCACCTCGGAGACGAAGTGGGCGTCCGGGGTGCGGGTGGTCGGCAGGCTGGAACCGCACACGATGATGTAGGTGGAGTTGTACCAGTCGGCCGACTCGGGCACGTCGGTTTGCTCGCCCCAGGTCTGCGGTGAGGCGGCCGGCAGGTCGCAGTACCAGTCATAGAAGGAACCGCAGGCCGCGCCGATCAGCGACAGGTAGCGCGCGCCGGCTGCGTAGGAAATCTGCGACATCGCCGGAATCGGCGAGAAACCGAAGATGCGGTCCGGGCCGTATTTCTTGATGGTGTAGACGTTGGCCGCGGCGATGATCTCCTTGGCCTCTTCCCAGTTGGTGCGCACGAATCCGCCGAGGCCGCGCACGTGCACGTATTTCGCACGCTTGACCGGGTCGGCCTGGATGGCGGCCCAGGCTTCGACGGGATCCTTGCCGGACTTGCGCTCGGCGCGATACAGGTCGAGCAGGCGGCCACGGATCAGCGGATGCTTGATGCGCTGCGGGCTGTACAGGTACCAGGAAAAGCTGGCGCCGCGCTGGCAGCCACGCGGCTCGTGGTCGGGCAGGTCGGCGCGCGTGCGCGGATAGTCGGTCTGCTGCATCTCGAACGACACCAGGCCGTTCTTGACGAAAATCTTCCAGGAGCAGCCGCCGGTGCAGTTCACGCCGTGCGTGGAACGCACGATCTTGTCGTGCTGCCAGCGATGACGGTAGGCGTCTTCCCAGTCACGGTCCTCGTTGGTGACAACGCCGTGATTGTTGGAGAAGAACTCCTTGTTCTTCTGGAAAAACTTCAGTCGGTCGAGAAAGTGACTCATTGTTGCTCCTTTGGGTCGCGAGGATTCAGGGGGAGGAACCGGCCGTGCATGGCGTGCCGGTTTCCGGTGTCAGCACATCAGGGGTTCTTCACATAGGCGTTCTTGCGCAGATAGAACCACCAGTTCAGCACCAGGCACACGGCGTAGAACACCGCGAAGCCGTACATGGCGTTTTCGGGCGTACCGGCCTTCAGCTGGCCCTTGATCACCTCGGGGGCGATGAAGGAGCCGTAGGCGGCCACCGCCGAGGTCCAGCCGAGTACCGGGCCAGCCTGCGCGCGGTCGAAGATCACACCCACGGTGCGGAAGGTCGAGCCGTTGCCGATGCCGGAGGCGGCAAACACGACGACGAAAGTGATGAGAAACTGCGTGAAATAGACCTCGGGCGTCGCGGACTGATAGGCCTGCATCATGACGTAGCCGGCGTAGATCGAGGCCACCACCATGACCGCGGAAATCACCTGGGTGACGATCGAGCCCCCCACCTTGTCGGAGATCCAGCCGCCAATGGGTCGCACCAGCGCGCCGACGAACGGACCGATCCAGGCATAGGTGAGCGCGGAGGGGGCGTTGGGGTTCTTGCTGTGGATCCAGGTCTGGCTGGCTGCATCGAACACATGGGTATCGCCAAAGATCACGGTGATCGACAGCGGCACCGCGGCGGCGAAGCCGATGAACGAGCCGAAGGTCACGACATAGAGTGCGGTCATCGACCAGGTGTGCTTGTTGGAGAAGATGGAAAACTGCTTCTGGATGCCGGCCTTCATGTCGCCGAAGGCGAACAGGCGCATGATGAAAAGGGTGCCGACCATGATCAGCGGCAGCGCCACCCACATGCTCAGCAGTTCAAGACCGCCAGCGGCCTTGGGCAGGTAGAGATAAAGACCAACCCCGGCGGTAACGAAGGCGAGGCCATAGAGCCACAGCACCTTGACGAAGGCGGCAACGGTGCCGCCGATATTCGGCGAGATCGGCAGCAGGTTGTTCATGCCGAAAAAGCCGAGGAAGGCAAGCGGGATCAGCGCCAGCAGCCAGACGAAACCGGCGTTCTGCACGAAGGTCGGCGTGCCGGCGACGATCTTGCCGAGAATCCAGCCGGAGTCCTTCACCAGTTCCATCGAGCCGCCGGCGAAGGCGCCGAAAATACCCGCGGTCATCACCAGCGGGATGAGGATCTGCATGGTGGTCACGCCGAAGTTGCCGAGACCGGCATTCAGGCCGAGCGCGGTGCCCTGCAGACGCTTCGGGAAGAAGGTGCTGATGTTGGACATCGAGCAGGCGAAGTTTCCGCCGCCGATGCCGGAAAGCAGCGCCAGCAGCTGGAACACCCAAAGCGGCGTGTTCTTGTCCTGCAGCGCGAGACCCGTGCCGAAGGCCGGGATCATCAACAGCGCCGTGGTGAGGAAGATCGAGTTGCGACCACCGGCGATGCGGATGAAGAAGGAGGAGGGGATGCGCAACGTGGCGCCGGCCAGGCCGGCGATGGCGGTCAGGCTGAACATGTCTTCCTTGGTGAAGGGGAAGCCAAGGTTCAGCATCTGCACGGTGATGATGCCCCACATCATCCAGATGGCGAAGCCCAGCAGCAGACTGGGAATCGAGATCCACAGGTTGCGGTTGGCGATTTTCTTGCCGGTCGATTCCCAGAAGGCGTTGTCTTCCGGGTTCCAGTCCTTGATATTCGCGGACATTGAGGTTCTCCTAGAGCGGGTCGTGTTGTAAGGCTTATTCGAGGGTGTCGATGGCGGCGGTCTTGATCATGGGGGTCGCGCGCACTTCGGTGAGGTACATCCAGATCAGCGAGACCCAGGTCACGCCGTACATCAGCATGAAGATGCCGCTGTTGACGCCGGTGAGGTCGACGATGGCGCCAAAGAGGATCGGCAGGATGAAGCCGCCGAGGCCGCCGATCAGGCCGACGATGCCGGAGATGACGCCGATGTTGGTCGGGTACTGGTTGGAGATGTACTTGAACACGCTGGCCTTGCCGAAGCCCCAGGCGATGCCGAGGACGAACAGCAGCGCAGTGAACACCCAGACGTTGAGGCCCAGATGCAGCGACATGGTGCCCTTGGTGGTCTGGATCACCATTTCCGTTTGTGGATAGGACAGCAGGAACAGGCATAGCCAGGAAACCCACATCACCCACCAGGTGATCTTGTGGGCGCCGAAGCGGTCGGACAGCCAGCCACCCATGGCGCGGATCACGCCGGAGGGCAGCACGAAGATCGCGGCGAGCAGCGCCGCGGTCTGCATGCCGAAGCCGTACTCGGTGATGTAGTACTTGGTCATCCACAGGCTTAGCGCGACGTAGCCGCCGAACACGATGGAGTAGTACTGGCACAGCTTCCACACGTTGGGGTCCTTCAGCGCGGCGAGCTGCTGCTTGAGCGTGACGTGCGAGGGAACGTGGTGCGAAGTGTCGGTGTAGGTGAAGATCCAGAACAGCACCGCCATCACCAGCATGCCCACCGCGTAGACCTGCGGCACCGACTGCCAGCCGTAGGCGATCACGAGCGAGGGGGCGAGAAACTTGGTGACCGCGGCCCCGGCGTTGCCCGCACCGAAAATGCCCATTGCCAGCCCTTGGCGCCGCGGCGGGAACCAGCGCGCGACGTAGGCGATGCCGACCGAGAAGCCGCCGCCCGCGGCGCCGACGAACAGACCGAGCAACAGGAAATGCCAGTACTGGGTGGCCATGCTGATGAGGTAGATGGGTGCGATCACGCACAGCATCAGCACGAAGAAGACGATGCGGCCGCCATACTTGTCGGTCAGCATGCCAAGCGGCAGGCGGATCAGCGATCCGGTGAGGATGGGCGTGGCGGCGAGCAGCCCGAACTGCGTCTCATTGAGGCCGAGATTGGCCTTGATCGGAATGCCGATGATGGAGAACATCACCCATACCGCAAAGCACGTGGTGAAAGCGAGGGTGCTCATCGTCAGCACGGACATCTGCTTGTGCGTCTGCGTCGCCATGAACAGGGCTCCTGTCGTTTGCGGATGCGTTTATCCGAATAATGGCGCTGATTCTATGCGCGCAAGCCGGGTTGAAAAGGGGCTCAAGCGGCGGGAAACGTGGCGGATCTACCTCCTTGGAGGTAGTGGGGGTAGATGGCTAACTATCTGATGTATTGAAACAAAAGATCCTCCGTGTGACTCCGGCGGGAGCGTCGACATCTATTTGGAAGTAGTCCTTCGCGACAATAGGTCGCGGTGAGTTGCCTCGGGGGACGTGCTATAGTCGTCAAGGCGCCGGTGGATCAACCCATGGCTGCTCATCCTGGATCGGTCGGCGTCGTCCCGACGTGAAACTCGCGCAGCGAGACTTCGTCCCTGCTCGTCCGCTTGCGGGAGAGGGGGGCGGGATCAGGCAATGCAGGTTGATTGGCTCCGGTGCGCCGATGATCTGTCTGCGGCGGCTCCGGCATCAACGGGAACCGTCGAGGTCAAGCCGGACAGGAGTGCCTCCGGGTGCCCCTCGCGACCAGCGCGACCGGGTTGTCGACGGATTGTCGGATTGATGGATTGATCAACGGCCTTAAGAAAGCGCTGGACCCCTGTCCGGCCCCGCGTACGGGGACTGTCTGTACCGCAACCCCGGCGTGTCCAGTGTTTTCTTAAGCCCTGTCGGGCCTGCACCCTCCCGGTTTTTCCGGTTTTTTCTTGTAATGACCTTGAAGGAGATAGTTAGATGAAGAAGACCACCCTCGTTCTGGCCCTGAGTTTCGCGGCCTGGCTGACCGCCTGCGGGCAGAAGGAAGAACCGGCGGCGCAGGCACCCGCGCCCGAGGCGATTGCACCGGCGGCGGAAGCCCCCGCAGCGCCTGCCGCCGAAGCGCCCGCCGCTGAAGCCGCGGCTCCGGCCGGTGGTGCGGTGGCGAGCACCGAACAGGGCAAGAGCGTGTTCAACAAGACCTGCGCGCTGTGTCATGCCGCCGGCGTCGCCGGCGCACCGATGCCGGGCAACAAGGACGACTGGGGTCCGCGTATCGCGCAGGGCATGGACACCCTGTACAAGCACGCGCTCGAAGGTTTCACCGGCGCCAAGGGCATGATGCCCGCGCGCGGCGGTGCCGCCACCCTGAGCGACGACGAAGTCAAGGCGGCGGTCAACCACATGGTGTCGCTGTCGCAGTAAGGTGTGCGGCTTCGGCCGCTGCGTACGGAATGATCGGGCGGTCCCGCGGGGCCGCCCGTTTTCTTGGTGGCCATGGCGCGGAAGTTGCTCCTGATGGACAAGGAATCCGTATAGGCCGCAGGCGCGGGGAAAAAAATTTTCGCGCGCATGTTGCGGATATGTCGATCCGTTGATATCGTATCAGGAAAATTGATCAAGGCATAAAACAATCAAACTTGCTTTATGCAAATAATGTACTTGGCGTGGAGGCCGCGCCGGTATGGGGACTGGAGACGTGGAAAAGGTGGATTGGAGCGGGTGGAAGCGCGCGGTTTTACGGACTTGCATGGGCCTTGCCCTGGCGGGGCTGGCCGGTTGCGCGGCGGAGCCGGCGAAAAAGGTTTCGACAGAAGATCTGGTGTGGCCGATGCCGCCCGAGCAGCCGCGCATCCGCTACCTTGCGGAATATCGCGGCCATGACGACCTCGGCGCGAAGGATGATTTCAAGGCCAGGCTGCTCGGTGAAAAGAAATCCGGCCTGACGCTCGACAAGCCCTATGGCGTCACCGCCACCCCCGACGGCAGGCGAATCTACGTCACCGACACGCGGATGCGCGCGATCGTGGTGTTCGATCTCGACAAGCGCGAGGCACGCCCGCTGCAGACCGACGCGCACGGCGCACTCTACAACCCGCTCGAAATCCGCCTCGACAGCCGGGGCCGCATCTATGTCAGCGACTCCGAGCGCAACGAGGTGCTGGTGCTGACGCCGGAAGGCAAGACCTTGCAGGCGCTGGGCAAGCAGGAGGGCGTCGGGCGCCCCACGGGTCTGGCGCTGGACGAGGCACGCAACCGCCTCTACGTGGCCGACACGGTCAAGCACCGGGTGCTCGCCTACGACATGGAGGGCAAATTCCTGTTCGATTTCGGCGAGCGGGGCGCGGAACCCGGACAGTTCAATTACCCCGTCAATCTGGCGGTGGATCGTGACGGCCGGATCATGGTGGCCGATACCGGCAATTTCCGCGTGCAGACATTTGATGCGCAAGGGAAATATCTGGATACCTTCGGCAAGCTCGGCGATTCGTATGGCAGCTTCAGCCGTCCCAAAGGTATCGCGGTCGACTCGGACAACAATATTTACGTGATCGACGCGGCATTCAACAACTTCCAGATTTTCGACACGAGCGGAAAGCTCCTGCTGTTTGTCGGTCGTGCCGGGCGGGATCCGGGGACGTTCTGGATCCCCACCGCGATCTTCATCGACGCGTCGAACCGCATCTACGTGGCCGATTCGATGAACGCCCGCGTTCAGGTTTTTCAGTATGTTGCAAATAAAAAAGGCGCGGAAAGATAAGCGTCATCTTGGGTGAAAGCGCACATGCGCCGAAGCCGACCAAGGGCTTCGCCGTGCAGTGCAGGTTATTTTTTCATGACTATCAGGAGGGAAATCGAAATGTACACACCAACAAAATCCGCCGCCTTGGCAGCGGTTCTGCTCGGGCTGTTCGCGGCGGCCTCGACCACCGCGATCGCCGCCGGCATTGCCGACACCAAGCACAACCTCTCGGTGACCGGTACCGGGACCATCAAGTCGACCGACCAGACCGAGATCTGCGTGTTCTGTCACACGCCGCACGATGCGATCAAGAATGACAACATCCCGCTGTGGAACCACACCCTGTCGTCGACGGCGTCCTACGGCACCTACGCCAGTCCCACGTTCAACGCGACGGACGCCGCGGACATCGGCGGGGTGACGGAAGGCACTGCGGCGGTGAGCAACCTCTGCCTGTCCTGCCACGACGGCACGGTGGCGGTGAACTCGATGAACAACCCGTCGAATGCGCGCCCCACCACGACCATGACGGGCGGTAGCGGGGCGGGTAGCGCTTTCATTCCGGCTGGTAACAGCAACCTCGGCACGGGCGCCACGGCCTTGAAGAACGATCATCCGGTCAACTTCACCTATGACGGCGCGCTCGTAACGGCGGACGGCGGTCTCAAGAACCCCGCGAGTCTCACCGGTGTGAAACTCTTCAACAACAAGGTGCAATGCGCGTCCTGCCACGATCCGCACACGTCCCAGGATCCGACCGGTATGGCCTTCCTGCGTGTGTCGATGGCCGGAAGCACGATGTGTCTCGCCTGCCACAATAAGTAACAGCGAGTGTGGGCAAAAGGGATGGGCGGCATGGCTCCAGGCGGGCCAGGGGGGCGCTCGCCGCGCTTCTGGCCCTGTTTCCCGTCCAGGTGATGGCGTTGAAGATGTCGGAGCTGGGCGGTGCGGGCAAACTCGTCTCTCTTTCGGGCTCGTTCGGGATGGAGGCAGAGGACTACCGCTACGACATGGCGGCGAGTACGCGCGAGCGCACGCGCCTGCGCGGGCGCTTCGACCTCACCGGGCGGGGCTATCTGTGGGATCCGCGCTTCGCCGTGTTCGATGCCGGCCTGACGCTGCAGAAGGAAACCGTGAAGACCCGGGACGCGGGTGTCAACGGCAACACCGGTCTGGACACGCTCGGCTATCGCCTCAGCACCACCTGGTTCGGCAACCGTCCCCATCCGCTGCTGGTATACGCCAACAGCAGCCAGAGTACGGTGGCCGACTTCTGGTCGCCGTCGTATGAGCTTTCCACACGGAGCGAGGGCGTGCGCTGGGGACTCGACAGCATCTGGGTCGGGCGGACCAGCTTCTATATCGATCACGTCGTATCCGAGTCGCGCAGCACCGTCGTGCCCCGCTCCGAGGAAAACCTGTCCCTCGGGCTGGATGCGAGCCGCACCGTCCGGGCGCAGCAATGGGGCGAGTCCGCGCTGTCCTACGGCTATCGCTATACCGCGTGGGACGATAAGGTCTATGGCAGCGGCCAGCGGCAGAATTATCTTTATCTCAACGACCGCTCGCTGTTCGGCGAAAAGGCTACGCTCACCGCCAACCTCACCTTCTACGACCGCAGCGACGACTGGGGCAGCGTGCTGTCCGGCGCGCACGGCCTCGACTCGCAGTTTCTCGGCTTCAACAGCATGCTCAACGTGCAGCAGACCGAGATGCTGCGCCACTATTACACGCTGGGTTTCAGCATGAACGATGTCGGCAGCAGCCAGAGCATGACGCACAATCTCTCGGGGGGCGTGACCTACCGTTTCAGCAGCACATGGCAGGCGAGCGGCATGCTGGGGATGAACACGACCCGTTCGGAATGGGCCGATCCCCTGTCAGGCGCCACCCAGAGCCAGGACAGCAAGGCCCTGTCCGGCAGTGCTGCGGTGACCTATTCGGATACCTTCGGCAATTATCTCGTGAACGGCGGCTACAGCCTGGCGGCGATGCAATCGGATGCCTCCGCCACGGTCGCCGGTCTTCCCGACCAGCAGAACCTCACCCACAGCGTAGATCTGGGCTACACGCGGGCGGGCTCGCCGCGCTATGCCGACTCGCTGCAATTGCGCCTGAGCCGGACCGTGGGCGAACCGAGCGGCGACGAAGCCAATCTGCGTTACAACGTGACCAGCACGCTGTCGCAGCAGAATCTGCTGCAGGGCGTCGCCGAGTATCGCCGTTACCGGCAGGAATATGCCGTATGGAGCGCGCTGGTCGTGGCCCCCGATACCTACCACTACGCCATGACGGACACGCAGAGTGCGCGCGTGGAGTTCGGCTGGCTGCACCGTTTTTCGCAGAGCGGCAGCGTCATGCTGTCGGTGGGTGCGACCGATGGCACAAGCCAGGGCGTGAGCCTGGATACCCGGTATGTCCAGCTACGCGGCAATGCGACCCTGCGCGGCAACCTGCACTGGACGGCGCTGCTGCGTGCCGAGCAGGTCGACGGCACGGCATATATCGCGGGCGACAAGCTGACCGCCGAATCGGACCTGAACTACCGCATCGGCAAGTGGCAGGCGATCGCGCGCTATCGTTACCGCGACGCCCAACAGGACTTTGCGCCGTTCAAGGAACGCTCGATGACGATCGTGCTGAAGCGTGATTATGACCTGCGTTTCTGATTGTCTGTGTCCGCTGCTGGCAGCCATGCTGCTGGGCGGCACGTCCGCCGGGGCGGCAGACTGGCCGATGCTCGGCGGCGGGCCGGAGCGCCTGCACCAGAGCACGGATGCCGTCTCGGCGAAGGCGCCGGCACGGCAGTGGGAGCGCCACGCGGGCGGCAAGGTGCAGGCCGGGGCGATCGCGGGCGAGGGCATGGTGTTCGTCGCCGGCAGCGACGGCCGCCTGAGCGCGCTGGATGCACGCAAGGGCAACGTGTTGTGGCAGTACGAGGCGCGTGGCGCGATCTCGGCGTCCCCCGCGCTGGTCGATGGCGTCGTCATTGTCGCGGCGAAGGATGGCAGCGTGACGGCGCTCGCGGCTTACGACGGCAAGCGGCTCTGGCAGGTGCGCCTGGGCGGCGACGTGGTGGCGGCGCCTGCGGTGCGGGACGGCCGGGTGTATGTGGGCAGCGTGGATCAGTTCCTCTATGCGCTCGACCTCGGGAACGGCAAGGAAGCCTGGCGCTACCGTGTGAGGGATTACAAGTACGGCGGGAATTTTGCCGCCCCGGCGGCCGACGGTGCGCGCGTCTATGTGGGCGGCAAGAACGGCATGCTGCATGCGGTCCGGCGCGAGGGCGGCCAGCCGGTGTGGCAAACCGAACTCGGCTCGGCGCTGTACGGTGCCCCTGCGCTGACGAATGGCCGGCTCTACCAGGGTGCGTACGACCGCAACGTGTATGCACTCGACGCCGCGGCGGGGACCCTCCTCTGGAAGACGGAACTCGACGACTGGCCGCAGGGAACGCCGGTTCCCGCGGGAGACATGCTGTATGTGTGCAGCCGCAACGGCGTGTTCTACGCGCTGCGCGCGGCGGACGGCGGGATTGTCTGGCAGATGTCGCTCGATGGCGAGGTGCGGCATTCGCCCAGTATCGCGCGCAACCATATCGGTGTCGTGGCAACGCTGGACGGCCGTCTCGTGGGCGTGGATCTAGCGCGGCGCCGGATTGCCTGGGAACGGAAGCTGGGCGGAGGCGTATTCGGCGGGCCGGCCATCAGTGATGGCGTCGTGCTGGTGGCGACCCAGGAAGGTTCTGTGAGTGCGTGGCGTTAATGTGAAATTCGCGCAGCGAGACTTTGTCCCCCTCTCCCGCTCGTGGGAGAGGGCGGGGAGAGGGAAACGTTCGTGGCGAGTCGTCGTTTCATGTTCTGGATTGGCGAATCGCCATGAGCGTTAGCGTATGGGGAAACGGCGTGCGTGCTTCGTGGTTGTTGTGGCCTGCGGCGTTGCTGATGGTGGTCTGGGGACTGTCGCAGGCTGCATCGTCCGCAAGCGGAGAGGTGAAGAAGGTATGGGACGAAAAGAGCCTGCTCAGCAATGTCGGGGAGATTCCGCGCCTGGTGCGGCAGGGCGAGATCGGCGTGGAGCAGATTCCCGATCCGCATTGGCGCGACGACGGACAGGGGTGCAGCGCCTGCCATGCCGGTATGCCGGACAAGACGGGCGCGAAATTGCTCGTGGAGGACGTCAACCAGCTATGCAACAACTGCCACGACACGGTCTCGGTGCACAACTATATCCACGCGGTCGGCATGGCGCCGTCGGCTGCAAAGCGCACGCGCATGCCGGAGGATTTCCGCCAGGCGATCAAGCGCGGCGGCGGCGTGGTGACGTGCATCGCCTGTCACGACCTTCCCATGCAGTGCAACAAGGCGCGTTTGCCCGAGAAGGGGCTCAACCCGCGCTTCTTCCGCGGCGGACCGTACCGTGCGCGCACCGACCTGTGCTTCAACTGTCACGATCCCGGGCATTACCAGCGTCTCAACCCGCACGATCAGATCAGCGACGAGGGCGAACTGCTCGGCGAGCGCTGCCTGGTGTGTCACAGCATCGCTCCCAATCGCCGCGAGGTGCGCAGCATCGACGACGTGAATTTCAACGTCATCGACGATTTGACCAAGCTGTGTACGGGCTGCCATCCGTGGCGCCCTCATCCGGGCGGCGGCTGGGCGCATTTTGCACCGAACTCGACCGCTGCCGGACCGAATCACCTGGTGCAGCCAACGCCGGAAATCCTCAAACGCATGCAGCAGTCCGCAGCCACGCGGGGCGTCGTATTGCCGCTGGAGAGATCGAGCGGGCGCATCTTCTGCGCGACCTGCCACAACCCGCACGAGCGGGGCGTGCAGCGTCATGCCGAGGCAGACCGGGGCGCAGACGGCTACAAGCGCCTGCGGGTACCGCCAGGAGGGCCGGTTTGCAGTAATTGTCACGACAAGTAGCAGGAAAGATCGGGCCGTATCGCCACCGCGGGTGGCGGCGGCGCCCACCCCTTCGGGGCCAGGGCACACGGATTCATGGAAACACCAAAAAGGAAATGAGGATGCAGAAGTTGATCAGATGGAGCGCGGCGTGGATGTTGGCGCTGCTCGTAGGTTCTGCCACGCCGGCCCTCGCGTTCGAGGACGACGAGGCCTGCCTGATGTGCCACAAGTATCCGAAGATGGGGCGCATCGACGAGGACGGCAAGCAGAAGAGCTATTACGTGATGCCGCATGTGTTCACGAAGACCGTGCACCGCAACGTGCCGTGTCGTGACTGCCACAAGGAAATCCGGGAGCTTCCGCACAAGCCGCTGACCACCGGGGTGACCTGCGACTCGGAATGCCATTCGATCCAGAACCCGTCCACCGGCAAGCCGTTCAGCCACAAGCCGATCGTCGACACTTTCCGCAAGAGCGTGCACGGGCGCGAGAAGATCGCCACCGGCAGCGATGGGGACAAGCCGTACTGCGTGAACTGCCACACCAATCCCCTCTACAACGCCAGGGAAGAAAAACCACCGAAGCACATCGTCGACCGCTGCGTGGTGTGTCATGAGGACTCCAGCTTCGCCGAGAAGTGGTACAACCACACCAGCCGGCGCATCCGCGAGGTCAAGCGCTCGCCGCAGGAAATTGTCGCCATGTGTTCCGCCTGCCACGCCGACAAGGGCATGATCGAGCGGCGCGAGCAGGTTGCGACACAGGAAGGGCGCGAACTCGGGCGCAAGTTCCCGATTGCGGTGTCGTCCTACGAGGAAAGCTTCCACGGCAAGGTGACCAAGTACGGCAATACCGACGCGGCCAACTGCCTGAACTGCCATGCCGACGCCGTGAACTATTACCTCAGCGTGCACGAACTGCTGCCGTCGCGCGACCCGAGATCGCCGGTGAGCGCGCAGAAGCGGGTGGAGACCTGCAGGCAGTGTCACGTGCGCGCCGACGCCAACTACGCGGCGCTCGATCCCCATCCCTCCAGCAAGAAGGAGGACAACGCGTTCAAGCACTATGCCGAACTGATCTACGGCATCGTGGGCAACAGCGTGCTGGTGGCGCTGGTGGGGCTGGCGGCATTCGAAACCTGGGGGCGCCTGCGCGACGGCGTGAGCTGGCGCTTCCGCGAGGGAAGCTCCTGGTGGCGGCGCACGCGGCGCAAGAGCAACCGCATCGTGTGACGGGACCGAACCGACACGGACACTATTACGAATCGACGCATAAGGACACACCAAAGATGGAATTGTCACACGAAGCACGCGAAGTGCTGCACAACGCAAAGCGCCACAACCGGGTGGGACCGGAGGAGGAGCGGGACATCGACGAGGTGATCGCGCTGTTGCCCGATGACCGTTCACTGCTCTACAAGAACGTGGATTCGAATCCGATCGGCGATTTCTATCGCTACAGCATTCACATCCGCATCCAGCATCTGCTGATTTTCTCCACTTTCCTGCTACTGGCGTTCACCGGCTTGCCCATTCATTACCACGACGCCTTCTGGGCGGAGCCTTTCAACTCCATGCTGGGGGGGTTGGAGGTGACACGCGTGATCCACCGCACACTCGCGGTGACGATGATCTTCGCGATGGTGTACCACTTCGCCACCATCGGCATGGGGACGCTCATCAAATGGCGCAATCGCACCTTCGAACTGCGGCGCACCATCCTGCCGATCTGGAAGGACGTCAGCGACTTCAGGGAAGACATGCTGTTCTTCGGCGGCAAGCGCCCGGTACGCCCGGAGATGGACAAGTTCATGTACAAGCAGAAGATCCACTATTTTGCGGCGGGCTTCGGCAACACCGTGATGGTGATCTCGGGTTCGACCTTCCTCTTCCCCGATGTGTGGGCAAGCATCCTGCCGATCGGCATCGCCTCGCATTTCCAGGAAATGATGCGTCTGTCCCATCCCCACGAGGCGCTGCTGGCGCTGCTGGTGATCGCCTTCTGGCACTGGTACAACGTCCATCTCGCGCCGGGTCGCTTCCCGATGCAATGGACTTTCCTCACCGGCAAGATCACCCGCGAGCACCAGATCGAGGAGCATTTTCACGAATACCTGCGCTGCATCGTGAGCATGCCGGAGGAAAGGAAATACCTCCGGGAGTTGATCGCGGAAAAGAAAATCTGGGGTACGCAGCCGCGTGAATGAACATGCAGTGTCCCCGCCGGCGCGTGGGGAACCGATTTGGAACCTGGGTTGGACTGGAACGCGATGAAGACCGAACTGAAAACCTGGCAGAAAGTGCTCGCCTACGGCTCGCTGGCTTTCGTGCTGGCATGGACCGTGTTCGGCCTGTACGCGATCTGGCTGATGTTCACCCAGGGCTGACGATCAAACTTGAGGAATGACCATGCATCAAACCGTTCAACTCGATGGCATCTTCGTGGCGCTGGCCGTGGTGATGTTCATCCTCTTCGCCATCGCCGTGCTGATCATCATCGATCACAAGGCGCGCATCCCGGGCGAGCTCCGGCGCGATTTCTTCTCCATCTCCGGTTTGCGCCGCAACCATCCGGTGTGGGCGTGGATGGTGTCCGTGTTCCTGTGGATCGTCATTGGCGTCCTGCTGGCCTCGTCCGTTTATTCCATGGTCGGCGGCAGGAAGAAGGAACCCGAGGCACCCACGCTGCTGGCCAAACTGGATGTGGAGCGGCAGAAGGAGCGTGCACGTCATTTTCACAACGTGCCGGCGGTCGACCCGCTCAAACAGGGCAAGCGCCCGGTGTGCTCGACCTGCCACAGTGACTATCCGCACGCGAAGAAACCCATGATCCGCACGTTGCTCAACATGCACACCCAGTTCCTCGGCTGCATGACCTGCCACGCGGACGACCGCAAGGTTCCCGAGCAGACCGTCAACCTGCGCTGGCTGAACTATTCGGGTATCGAGGTCAAGGGCAAACCCTTCGGCACTGACGTCGACGCGGCAACCGGTTCGCTGTTCGAAACCGACGACTATTATTCCAAGGTCGTGCCGTACACCACGCTGAACGGACGCGAAGCGCTGCTGGAGATCACCGAGGATGCGCCGGAAGCGCAGGAGTTCATCAAGCTGCGCAGCCAGCTTTCCGACCAGGATCTCGGTTCGATCAAGAAGGCCTTCCACAGCCAGGTGAACCCCATCGGGCGCTTCTGCACCCGCTGCCACACCGAGGAGAAACAGAGCTACGTGCCGTATCGTGCGCTGGGCTTCTCCGAACGGCGCATTCAGGCCCTCACCAATCTGAACATCGTCGGCATCGTGCAGAAATACCGGGAGTTCTACATTCCCTCGATCTTCCTCGACGAGACGAACAAGGCGCGTCAGGGTGTGCTGTTCGGCACCGATGCCAAGGCACCGGCGCCGAGCGCAGAAGACATCAAGCGCGATCCGCGCAGTTGGTGGCGCAACACCTTCGATGCGCCGCCGGCCCCGCCTGCGCAGGGCGCCACCCCGTAGTATGAGCTGCGACGGGCTGCGCCGGATCCTGCGGCACGCCGCCAGCGCGATCCTTATCGGCCTCGCCGGGGTCGGGGTTGCTGTCGCTGAGGTTCCGCTGGCCGAGACGCGGCACCTGTTCGATCTCACGGCCGGTGGCGGAAGCAGCCTGTCGCTGCCGAGCGATGTGGCGATTGGCGCAGGCGGGAAGGTGTACGTGGTCGACGGCGGCAACCACCGGGTGGCGGTGTTCTCGTCTGCGGGAAAATTTCTCTTTGCATTTGGCGGCAAGGGCGAGGGCAACGGGGAGTTTGCCGATCCGGTGGGAATCGGCACCGACGCGCAGGGTCGCGTTTACGTGGCGGACAGCGGCAACCGGCGCATCCAGATGTTCGACGGCAATGGCCGTTTCGGTGGATCGTTCCGCACCGGTAGTGCTCGCCCCATCGACGTGGCACCGACTGCAGACGGCCAGACGCTCTATGTAACCGGCGGACACCGCCTTACCGCCTACAGCACCGCCGGCCAGGTGCTGCGCCAGTGGGGTGCCGAGGGCGAAGCGCAGGGCGAGTTCCGTTATCCGGCTTCGGTCGTCGTGGCGCCCGACGGCAACGTGTACGTCGTGGACGCGCTCAATTCACGCGTGCAGATCTTCGAACCGCAGGGGCGTTTCGTATTCCAGGTCGGCAGTTGGGGTGTCCTGCCCGGGCAGCTTTTTCGCCCCAAGGGCGTCGCGGTCGACCGTGGCGGGCGCATCTACGTGACGGACAGCTACATGGATGTGGTCGAGATGTTCGGCAGCGACTACCGCTTCCAGCGCGTGCTGGGCGCCCGCGGCAAGGTCCGCCGGTTCACGGCGCCGGGCGGCATCGCCGTCGACGCATCGGATCGCCTGTTCGTGGCCGAAATGCTGGCGAACAAGGTGTCCGTATACAGCGTGCGATGAATGCGATGTCGACGCTGCCGCGTATCGCCGCAGGCTGGTCCACGATCCTGCTGCTCGCCGGGCTGGCGCTGCTCGCGCTGCTGCCGCGTTGGGCGGAGGCGGCGCGGGATATTTCGCCGCAGCGTGAATGCTCCACCTGCCACGTCATGTGGCTGGTGGATTTCAACCGCAAGGACGTCACGCCATTGATTGCTTACGATCCGAAACCGACGGTCGCGACCGGCAGGCAGGACGCGGCGAGCACCGACCGCATGTGCTTTTCCTGTCACGACGGCTTCGTGCTGGATTCGCGTTTCGCGTGGAAGAATCGCCAGAATTTCCATCCCATCGGGGTCAAGCCCTCGGGCAAGGTGAACATCCCGACCGCGGACGGCAAGCAGTTGTTCCCGCTCAACGAGGACGGCAAGGTGTATTGCGGCACGTGCCACAGCGCGCACGGCGTGGAGTGGGGCGAAAAACTCTCCCCGGTGTTCCTGCGCATGAAGAACGTCGATTCCAGCCTGTGCATGAGCTGCCACCTGGAACGCGGCACCGGTCCCGATGAAGGCAACCACCCGGTGTTCAGGCAAATGAAGGAAATTCCGGGCGCACTGACGGAGGCGGGCTCCAAATTCGGTGGTGGCAGGAACGTGATCTGCCAGTCCTGCCACCTCGTCCACGGCGCACCGGAGAAGAAACTGCTGGCGGTGAAGAACCCCAACTCCGAGCTGTGCGGCACCTGCCACGCCGATCGCTATGCGCGCTCGCTCGCCGAGGCGGGACGCATGGCGACGCATCCGGTGAACGTCCGCCCCGACAAGGTGAAGATCCCGCAGGCGCTGCTGGAACGCGGCGCGAAGCTGGGCGAGGGCGGCACGGTGATCTGCCAGACCTGCCACAAGCCGCATTTCGCCGAAGAGGGTGCGCGCATTCTCGTCGCCCCCAATCCGCAGTCGCAACTGTGCCAGACCTGCCATGTCGGTCAGCGCAGCGTGGCGACGAGCAAGCACAACATGGCACTGCTGAACCCGGCCGACAGGAACGTGCGCGGCCAGGAAGTGGGCCGTGCCGGCGTGTGCAGCGCCTGCCATGTGCCGCACGGCGGGCAGGGGCCGAAGATGTGGGCGCGCACGGTGAAGCCCGGCGACGACCCGGTGTCCGACCTGTGTCTCACCTGTCACACCGACGGCGGCCTGGCTGCCGAGCGGCAGGTCGGCACGCATACGCACCCGGTGGGACGCGACATGGCGCGTCTCGGCGCAGCCGTGGCGTTGCCGGGGTACACGCGCGAGGGCGTCAAGTCGGTGGGTGACGGCAAGGGTCGGGTGGCGTGCGCCAGTTGTCACGATCCACACCAGTGGGATCCGCGCGATCCGCAGAAGGCATCGAAGCCGGGCGATCCTGCCAGCGGCAGCGACAAGTTCCTGCGCAAGCCCAACGGTCCGGATGCCGGGCTGTGCCTCACCTGCCACACGAACAAGTCCGGGATCGTCAACACCAAGCACGATCTTGCCGTGATGGCGCCGACGGCGCGCAACATCCGCGGGCAGACCCCGGCGCAGGCCGGCGTGTGCGCGAGCTGCCATCTGCCGCACAATGGCGGCGGGCCACGCATGTGGGCGCGCGAGGTGCTGACCGGAACCGATCCCGCTTCGTCGGCCTGCCTCAACTGCCACAATGCCGCGGGACTTGCGCGCAAGCGCACCGTCGGTGACAACAGCCATCCCGTGGGCGTGCCCATCGCGCGCATTGGCATTACGGCAAAAGACGGACAATGGACGGTGCCGCCCGGGAGCATCGCCACGCCCGGTACCGTGCTGCCGCTCTATGACCCGCACGGTGTGCCGGCTGCGGAAGGCGGCAACGTGGCGTGCGGCACCTGTCACGACCCGCACAACTGGGCGCCGGGCGGTAAAACCAGGCCCGCCGGCGATCCGAAAACGACCAAAGGCACCGTTGAATCCAGCTTCCTGCGTCTGCCGAACGACAGCAAGGGAACACTGTGCGCCAACTGCCATGTGGACAAGGGCGCGATCGCCCTGTCCAAGCACAACCTCGCCATTTCCGCGCCCAGCGCGTCTAATACGAAGGGACGCACCACCGCGGAGAGCGGTGTGTGCGGCGCCTGTCACCTGCCGCACAACGGCAATGGTGCCAAGATGTGGGCGCGCGCCACCGGGCCGGGACAGGATGGCATCGAAGTGTTGTGCGCCGAATGCCACCGCGACGGGGGTGTCGCCGCGAAAAAACAGACCGGCGCCAACAGCCATCCCTTGCGGGTGGACCTGAAGAACATCGGCGGCAGCACCACCCTGCCGCTGTTCACCGCCGAGGGCAGGAAGGACGCCGCACAGGGCAAGGTGGCGTGCGCGACCTGCCACGACCTGCACCAATGGGATCCGGCGAACCCCGCCAGCAAGGCCGGCGCACGGACCGACGTCGAAGGCGGGGCTGCCGACAGCTTTCTGCGTGCACCGGCCTGGCCGGCGCCGACCCTGTGCGCGAACTGTCACTCCGACAAGCAGCAGGTGAAGGACACCGACCACGATCTTGCCATCACCGCACCGCAGGCCACCAACATCCGCGCGCAGGACACGCAGGCCTCCGGCGTGTGCGGACAGTGCCACATGGTGCACAACGCGGCGGCCCAGGTGCGCCTGTGGGCGCGTCCGCTGGGCGAGGGCAACGACGCGATGGAACGTCTGTGCCGTTCCTGTCACGCCGCGGAGAAGGTGGCCGCGGCGAAGATTCCGCTGCAGGGCAGCCATCCGGCAAAGGTCAACGTCATCTCCAACCCGGGCAACCGGCGCGAAAACGGCGGCCATTTCCCCGTGTTCACGCCCGAGGGGGTGCGCAGCGGCTCCGGCGTCATTTCCTGTCCGACCTGCCACAATGCCCACCAGTGGAGCGTGCAGCATCCGCAGGGTGGCGAGGGGCGCAACGTCGAGGGCGACGCGCGCAGCAGTTTCCTGCGCAACACCAGCGATTTTTCCCTGTGTGCCGATTGCCATGGCCTCGATGCGCTGTTCCGCTACAAGTATTTCCACGGCGACACTTCGCGCCGTAAGCATTTGCTTTATCGATAAGATGATGATGAGATTGGAACCCGTGAAACAGACGCTGAACTGGTCGATATCCGTCATTGCGGACACCCGGAATTCCCGCCTCGCGCGCTGGCGCGTACGCCTGCGCCACGCGATGAAGACGCTGCCGTGCCTCACGCTCGCCCTGTTCGTGGCGGCGCCCGCCACGTGGGCGAAGGACGCCGCGCCGACGGGGGATGCCCAGCCGGCTGTCACGCCTGAACTGGTGTGGCCGTCGCCGCCGTTGCAGCCGCGTATCCGCTACGTCGGGTCGATTTCCGGCCCAGAAGATATCGGGTACAAAAGGGGATTTTTCCGCAAGGTGTGGGACTTCATCCGCGGCGAGGCGGACGACGAGCACATCGTTCGTCCGATGGCGGTCGCTGTCGATGGCCGGGACCGCCTGCTGGTGGCCGACACCAAGCGCGGGCGCGTGCACATCTTCGACCGCAGCAAGCGCAGCTATGCATTCGTGCGCGGCAGCAAGTGGGATACCCTGCGCCTGCCCATCGGTCTTGCGGTGGACGGCAAAGATAATATTTATGTTGCCGACGGCGAACTGAACAAGATTTTCATATTCAGGTCGGATGGCAAGTTCGAGCGCCTCCTCGACACCGCGGGCTGGCTCAAGCGTCCGTCGGCACTGGTCATCGACCGCGCGCGCCAGCGTCTCTATGTCGCCGATACGCCGGCGCACGACATCAAGATCGTCGATCTGACGAGCGGCAAGCTTGTCGGCACGATCGGCCGCCGCGGCAGCGAAGCCGGGGAGTTCAATTTTCCCACCTTCCTCGCGCTGGATCGTCACGGCCGCCTCGCGGTGACCGACAGCATGAACATGCGCATCCAGATTTTCGACGCCGAGGGTCGCCGGATTTCCGCTTTCGGCAAGCACGGTGACGGCTCCGGCGATTTTTCCGCGCCCAAAGGTGTGGCGATGGACAGCGAAGGCCATGTGTATGTGAGCGATGCGGGCTTCGACAATGTCCAGGTGTTCGATGAAACGGGGCGCCTGCTGCTGTTCTGGGGCACCTCCGGCCAGGAGCCGGGCAAGTTCTGGCTGCCGGCGGGCATGCTGATCGACGCGCAGAACCGGATCTACGTCGCCGACTCGTACAACAACCGCGTGCAGATTTTCCAGTATCTCGGAGGCCGTGATGCAAGATAGGTCAGCCTTGTTCGCCGCGCACGCGACCGATGCGCGCGTAAAATTCCGCGACCGGCAGCGACCGCGCGCAAAAAACCACTCCTGGGGATGGTTTGGCGCCATCCTGCTCGTCGTCGGCCTGCTCGGCTGGACCGCGTCGGGCATGGCCAACATCGCCAACACCAAACACAACCTGTCCGCCAGTGGCCCCGGCACCCACAAGGCGACGGCCGAAAGCCAGATCTGCGTCTTTTGCCACACGCCCCACAACAGCAACCCCGCGGTGCCGCTGTGGAACCACGCGCTTTCGGCGGCGGTGTACACACCCTACGGTAGCAACACGCTTGCCGCCGCGGCGCCCGGACAACCCAGTGGCACCTCCAAGCTGTGCCTGTCCTGCCATGACGGCACGGTCGCGCTGGGCGGCGTGCAGAACCTGCCGTTCGGCCATCAGGCCGCAGGCACGATTTCCGGCCTCGAAGCCTTTCTCACCGGGCCGGCGAGCCTGGGCACCGACCTGCGCAACGATCACCCGGTTTCCTTCACCTACGATACCACCCTCGCGGCGACCAATCCCGAGCTTGTCTCGCCCGCCGCGCTCACCGGCAAGATCAAGCCGGACAGCAGCGGCCAGATGCAATGCTCGAGCTGCCACGACCCGCACGTCGAGGCCAATCCGAAATTCCTCCATGTCGGCTACACCGATGGCGCCGGTTATGGTTCGCCGCTGTGTCGCACCTGTCATGACAAGATGTACTGGAACACGGTGAGCAACATGTCGCACCGCGAACAGACGCGGCAATGGAACGGCGCGGGCGACAATCCCTGGCACGTGCCCGGGCACAATCTTGCCAACGACCCCAATTCCACCAACAAGGCCAACGGTTGCGAGAGCTGCCACCAGCCGCACAACGCCGCCACCAGCGGCAGCCGCATTCTCAAGCAGGACGGCGAGGCCAAGGTCTGTCTCGTCTGCCACAACGGCAACGTGTCGTACTGGAATATCGATGCCGCACTGAACAAGATGTATGCGCACCCCACCAAAAACCCCGCCTACGACGGTCGCCACAACCCCAAGCGCATGCCGGACGGCAAGGTGCGCGAGGAACCCGCCGAGTTGGGCACCAATCGCCACGCCGAGTGCGAGGACTGCCACAACCCCCACGCCGTGTCGCCTGGCGTGTCGCCCAGCGTGCCCAATCCCACCAACAACCTCGCCGCGCCGGTGAACAAGGGCGTGTGGGGCGTGCAGCCGACCTGGCCGGCCGCCTGGCAACCTGTGACCACCTATACCGTCGTCGACGACGTGCAATACCAGCACCAGTTGTGCCTCAAATGCCACTCCTACTACGCTTTCGGATCGACGCCGCCGGCGGATCCCTACGGCATGATCGCCGGTGGAATCAACACCGACCAGGCCAAGGAATTCAACCCCAACAACGCCTCCTACCATCCGGTGGTCGCGCAGGGCAAGAATCCGTTCATGGACGGTGCCAACAACTATGCCACCTCGCTGATCGGCGGCATGACGCCCACGTCGCTCATGACCTGCTCGGAATGCCATTCCGACAGCCAGCCCGACCTGCCCGGCCTGAAGGGGCCGCACGGCGCGGATGTGTGGCCCATCCTGTGGGGGCCGTACGATCGCACCACCGGCATGCTCGGCACCCAGAACCACCTGTGCTTCAAGTGCCACGACTGGATGATTTATGCGGGAACGACGGACTACAACGGCACTGCCCTCAAGACCGGCTTCAGGGCCACGACCGGGGCGGGACTCCGAAACATGCACGCCCGCCATGTGAACCTGCGCGACATGCCCTGTCTCGCCTGTCATACGGCCGTGCCGCATGGCATGCCGAACCGCGCGCTGCTGGTTTACGGCCGGGGCACCAAAAAGGACCCCGAGCCCTACAACGCGCATAATCAGATGCCCATCTGCGACCCTTCGACCGTCTACACGGACTGCACCGACTACGGCATCAACTCGGACATCACCAACGTCAATGCCATCGCCAGCGGCACCTGGAAAAGAACCGACTGCCATAACGGCTCGGGCACCGGCAGTTGCTCGCGGAAATCCACTTTCCCGTGATGCGAACAGCGTGGCGGCTTTTCGCCTCGCCCCGGCTGGGACTGCTGCTGCTTGCCCTGCTCGTGCTGGCGGCGGTGGCGGGAGGCACGCTGCCGCAACTGGATCGGCTGGCGCCAGCGGAGCTGGACGCCTGGCAGACCGACTGGCCGCGGCTTGCGCCGGCATTCGACGGGCTCGGGCTGTCGCGTGTCTACGGCTCGATCGGGTTTACCGTGTTGTGCCTGGCGCTTGGCGCCAACCTGCTCGCGGCCATGGCGGTGCACGCCGTGCGCGTGCTGGCATGGTTGCGCGGCAAGGTGCCGCCCAGCCATCGCATGGTCGGCGCGGGTGTGCTGCCGCCGGGGCTGGCGCGGCACTTTGCCGTGCATGACGAAAGCCGGCACCAGGAATTCGCGCTGTTCGGCGTGCCGCTGCTGCATCTGGGCTTCGTGATGCTGGTCGCCGGCGTGGCCTTGAACACGCCCGCGCGTTTTGGCGCACACCTTGAGCTGAGCGAGGGCGAAATCTACGCCGGCCAGCCGGACAAGCTGCTCCTGGAAACGGGGAGCGACCCCGCCCGCATTCCCGATTTTCGTCTCCGCCTCGACCGTCTGCACGTGGAGCTGGAAGCCGGCGAGCACCTGACCGGATTGCGGGCCGACGTCACCCTGCGCGACAAGGGCGGGGTTTATCGCGACACGGTGGAGGTGAACCGTCCTCATGCCGTGGGGCCGTATGCTGTATACCTGGACAAGAACATCGGCCACACCGCGGTATTCGACCGGCTGTTGCCGGACGGGCGCCATGACCGCCTGCTGGTCAATTTCCGCGTTGCTCCCGCGGACTGGACTGAAGCCGTCCCCCTGAAGCGCGATGAAATCGTCGAACTGGACGGCCAACCCATTCTCTACCGCATGGTGCTCACACCGCGAGAGCAGCCGGCATTCCAGCTCGAAGCCCGGCAGCGCGGCAAGATCGTTTTCAGCGGGCGTCTCACACCGGGCGAATCCGCCGATCTGGGTGTCTATCGTTTGACTTTCCTCGGCACGGTGCCGTGGGCGGGGCTGTATCTTTCTGCCGATCCCTTTCTCGGGTTGGTGTTCGCCGGCATGGCGTGTCTGCTGGCAGGTACGTTGCTGTCGCTCCTGTTCCATCCGCGCCGTCTGCGCCTGCGGCGCGACGGCGCGACATGGCGGGTGGAAGCCTGGGCGCTGCGCGACGACTGGCGCTTCGCGCGGCGGTGGCGCGAGTGGGAGAAGGCCCGATGAGCACGGTCCTGTATTTTCAGGGAAGCGTCGCAGCGTTGTACGGAACCGGCGCCCTGTTGCTCGGCTTCGGGCAACACCGCCGGCAGCGTCTGGCCATCGCGCTGGGCTTTACGGGTCTGGTTCTCCATCTGGGGCTGCTGGCCTGGCGCTGGCAGGACATCGGCCAGATTCCCATCGTCACGCGCTATGAGGATTTGACGGTGGACGCCCTGGCGATCGTGCTGGTTTTCCTGGCGGCGCAGTGGCGTTTGCCGGAGCTGCGCCCCGCGGGCGTGCTGGCCCTGGCGGCGGCGGGGCTGGGTGTGACGTGGGCGCTGTTTCACAGCCGGGGAACGTTTCCCATGGATCCGTCGTTGCGCACCAACTGGTTGATCATCCATGCGCAGCTCAATTCCTTCGCCATCGGCGCCGCCACCCTGGCGGCAGGCGTTCATGTAGCCTGGCTCGCGGGACGCCTCGACGCGCCGGATACCCCGGTGCTGGCGGGCAGACTCACCGGCTGGACCTTCTTCCTGTGGATGGCGATGGTGATGGCGGGCTCTTACTGGGCGAGCCTGGCGTGGGGCCGTTTCTGGGGCTGGGACCCCATCGAGAGCTGGTCGTTTGCCACGGCCATGGCGTACGCCTTCGTGCTTCATCTGCGCCACCGACCCGCCTGGCGCGGCAAGCGCTGGGCCGCCGTGGCACTCGTCCCCTATGCCATGATGCTGTTTACGACCTATGGCCTGCTGCTCGTCCGGCGCAGCATCCACGGGCAGTACCTGTTTCAGTAGGGCTTGAGCCCGTTGTGTCGGGTTGAAACCCGACCTACGGGGAAACACCGGCGCCGATCGTAGGTCGAGTTTCAACCCGACACAACGGGCCCGGCGCTGTGCTGTCGGGCTGAAACCCGACCTACGGGGAAACACGGGCGCCCATCGTAGGTCGGGTTTCAACCCGACACAACGGCCCGACGCTATGCTGTCGGGCTGAAGCCCGACCTACGGGAAACATGGGTGCGGATGCGTAGGTCGGGTTTCAACCCGACACACCACGCTCGACTATTGCATGGTGGTGCCACTATTGATACCATTGCGCATGGCTGACATTCTGAAAACCCTGGCGCAGATGCAGCGGGAGCCGGCGAATGTCCGGTTCGGCGACCTCAAGCATGTCTGCGAGCAGTTGTTTGGCAAACCGCGCCAGTCAGGTACCAGCCACGCAATCTTCAAGACGCCTTGGGCCGGCGATCCTCGGATCAATATTCAGTCCGACAAAGGCAAGGCCAAGGCATATCAGGTCAAACAGGTTCTGCTGGCCATTGAGAAACTGAAAGGAGTGCGCCATGAGCGTTGATCACTACACCTACCGCGTGACCTGGTCACCCGAAGATGGTGAGCACGTTGGGCTGTGCGTCGAGTTCCCGTCGCTGTCGTGGTTGGCCAGGACGCCGGAAGCGGCGCTGAAGGGGATTCGCAAGGTGGTGACGGATGTGGTGGCTGACATGCGTGCTGGCGGGGAGTCTATCCCTGCACCACTGGCTGAAAAGCATTACAGCGGAGAATTCCGTGTTCGTATTCCGCCTGAGGTGCATCGCGCGCTGGCCATGCAAGCTGCCGAGCAGGGCGTCAGCTTGAACCGCCTGGCAAGCGCAAAGCTGGCTACGCCCTGATCGGCCTCCGGCCGCATGTCGGGCTGAAGCCCGACCTACGGAGAAACACGGGCGCCCATCGTAGGTCGGGTTTCAACCCGACACAACGGGCCCGGCGCTGTGCTGTCGGGCTGAAGCCCGACCTGCGGGAAACATGGGTGCGGATGCGCAGGTCGGGTTTCAACCCGACAGCGTATCGTCGAGCCAGACCGCATCCCACAAGGGGTGATCGCCGATCCGCTTGACCAGTCCGGCGCGCAATGGATTGGCCACGATGTAGCGCGCCATGCTTCGCAAATCCTCGTCCTCGCGCACGGCGTGGTCGTGGTAATTGGGCTGCCACAGTGCATGCCCGACGGCGCGGGCGGAGCGTCCCTTGAACTGGTGCATGGCCTCGGCAAGGGAGCCGTTGTGCAATCTCATGAGCCAGTGCAGGTGATCCGGCATCAGCACGTAGCACAGGGTTTCCGCCTTGCCTTGTGTTTGCAGGGTTTTGAGTTCCCGAACTACCTTGCGGCCGGTGTCGAGATCGGAAAAATGCGGGATCCGGCCAAGGGTGACGGTCGTGATGTGATAGGTGGTTCCGGTTTGAGAAAATCGCCCCTTGCGGAGATTGTTGTAAGGCATGGGTTTATTGCCCGTGGGTTCGGTTATTGACGGCATGTCGGGCTGAAGCCCGACCTACGGAGAAACACGGGCGCCGGTCGTAGGTCGGGTTTCAACCCGACACAATGGGCCTGACGCTGTGCTGTCGGGCTGAAGCCCGACCTACGGAGAAACACGGGCGCCGGTTCGTAAATCGGGCTTCAACCCGACACACTACTTCAGGCTTTTCGCGGTGCGATCCCAGCGGATGCCGTCTTGCTCGAAATTCCACGACCAGAATACCTTGGTCACGGTGCCGCCAATCTGTTCCTTTCCGATGAAGCCGAGGAGGCGGCTGTCGATGCTCTCGTTGCGGTTGTCGCCCATGACGAAATACGAGTCCGGTGGCAGGGTCGCGGGGCCGTAGGCGGAGCCCTCGCCGCTGCTGAAGCGCAGCATGCCGCTGAAGTTGGCGTAGGGTTCCTCGATTTTCTGGCCGTTGATCCACACCGCGTCGTTGCGGATTTCCAGGGTGTCACCGGGGACGGCGACGACGCGCTTGATGAACTGGTCGTCGATGAGCTGGGTGAGCTTGGCACCGGGCTTGCTTTCGCCGAACTGGATCAGCGCGATTTCACCGCGTTTCGGAAAAGCCAGCTTGTTCACCAGCACGATGTCGCGGTCGAGAATGGTGGGCGTCATGCTGGATGACGTCATGAAAAAGGCGCGCACGACGTGGCGGCCGACCAGGAGATCCATCAGCGGGTTGACGGTGAACAGCAGGGTCAGGAAAACGCCGGCATAGATCCACAGGCGATTGAACCACTGCAAGCGGTAATCACGCGACTGGCGACGCGCGCAGCGCCATGCGTCGAGGGCGATCAGCGCCGCGCCGGCGAAGGGTACGCACAGGAAGATGATGCTGAGCTTGCTGCCGATCGACATGAAGGCGATGGCCGCGAGCCAGGACGCCACGATGAGCGCGATGTAGAGGAGGATGCCGCGACCGAGATGGCCCGCATAATGCTGCCCCAGTCCCGGGCAGACGGAAAGGAGAAGGGCGACAAGCGGTTTGCGCGGACGGATGTCGGAGCGGACCGCTGCCGGGGTGGCGTCGTGAGGCATGAGGTGTCAACGACCGAAATCGAGTCTGGGTGAACCAAAGGCGTTGCGCAGATGGGACAGCAGGTCGTCCATGTCGCGGTCGTCCAGCATTTGCGGCGGGCACTGGCCTGCGCTATAGAGCTTGCCTGGCGTACGCACTGCGCCCGAGCGGATGTTGCGGGACAATTCCTGGTCCGGTTTGGTCAGGCGATGCCACTCACCGACGAAGTCGGCCGCCATGCCTTCACGCCCCCGACCGTCTTCGCCATGGCACACGGCGCAGCGCTGATTGAAGAGCATCCTGCCGCGCTCCGGATTGCCCATGCCGCTGAATGCGTGGGCCATCGGGATGCTGCATGCGAGCAGCGTGGCGAGTAGCGCGGCTGATTTCCACCTCGGTCGTTCAAACGGGCACAACGCAGGCTTGAGGGTGACGGTTGCGGGTGTGGCGGATCGGGCCGAGTCTTGACCGGTATGCTGCCGACCGATTCCGTGCAACTGTTCCGGTGGATTGCTGTGGCTCATGGTGCGGCCTCTTCCGTTTTCTCAAAGGGGGTTTTCACGCTGGTCTGCGTGATGATTACCGGCGCCGCGCCGAAGGCCCCGCCGGCGAAGCGACAGCCCGGGATGCCGTCGTTGTCCTGATCGCTCAGTGCTTTGACCGCCGCGGCGATTTTTTTTACCTGCTCATCCTTTTTCAGTGTCGCGATGCGACGCAGGAGTTCCGGCAGCTCGTCGCGAATGAAGTCTTCGGGCTGGCGCGGCTCGCCGGTGGCCGGACCTTCGGCCTGTTGCAGTCCGCCCTGTCTGAGCACCACCTCGATGTGGTGCTCGCCGTGGCGGCGGCCTTCACCGGCGGGCAGCGCATTTTCCAGACGCCGCCAGGTGGCGAGCGTCAGACCGAACAGATGGCCGTCGTAGGCGGAAACCGCCTGGCCGGCGGCGGAGCGGAAGATGCCGGCGGCCCCGGACCAGAAAGCGGAACGCGCGGCCTCGTACATTTCCCGCGCCTTGTTCGCGGGGCCTTCCTGGCCGCTTGCTTCGCTGGTTGCGAGCAGGCCAGAGATGAGGGACAACTGGTCGTCGAGACGCATGACCATGCCGTCGAACAGGCGATCGTTCCCGAGCAGAAACAGTTGCGGAGCGGTGTCGCGTCGTGCCAGACGTGTCAGCAGGTAATCGGCCTGGGTCGTCAGTTGTCGCAATACCTTGTTGCGCAAATCATCCTCACGCGGCAGAACGGCGACAAGGTCGGCCAGCACCTCCAGCGCGTAGCCCGCCTCGTCGGCACCGATGCGGTCGGCGGCGCCTTGCCCGGGATCGTGTGACCGGACCAGGCTGCCGGAGCGCGCATCGCGATGCAGCGTCAGCATGGTGTTGAAAATCCGCTCCAGCGTGCGCCGTACGCCCTTGCGCCACTCTGCGGCGGGCTTGCCCGCGAGCGGGGCGGCCGCCAGTTCCGGCCGGGCGAGGGTGGCATGAAGCTGCGCCAGACCCTGCAGCAGCGACAATTGGCCGTGCAGGGAACTGGACGCGTCGCTCACGGCCCAGTTGCCGGCTTCCAGCTTGAGTACGGCAGGCATGTAGCGTGCGCCGGCATTACCGCCTCGCTCCAGCAGTGCGAGCAGCGTCTGGAATTCCTGCAGCGCCGACGCCAGCATCAGGTCACGTGTCGCGTCCGGTGCGCCGCGTTCGATCTGCACGAAAAGCGCCTTGGCAGCCAGCGACTGGCCAAGTGCCGCGGGCGAGATCGTGCGCTCGAAGCTCGCGGGGTCCCAGCCAAGGGTGGCCGGAGCGGAGAAATCCGGCCGTGTCATATAACGCGGCAAACCCTTGTCGAACAACAGGCCCGCCGCGCGTCCGGTATCCTTGCCCAGCGGCAGGCCCATGCCCGAGTCACGCACCACCGCCTCCAGACCGGCACGTACCAGCGCCATGAGCGCTTCGCGCCGCGGCGGGGGCGCTGCCTGCGCCCATTGCATCAGTTCGCGGTAGGCGTACATGCCGTGAAACGTCGAGAAGTGATAGTCGATGAGGTACTTGACGTCCTGATTGACGTTCATGCCCAGCACCTGGCGTTCGACAGCAAGTCTCAATTCCTGCGCGGCTTTGGCCTCCTTGCCCGGCGACTGCGCGTGGAGTGGTGCAGCATGGCAGACCAGCAGCGCGAGCAGCGGAATCAGCAGCGTTCGTCTCATCACGGTTCCTTCAGTCCGTTGATTTGTCACGTACAGGGGTTCCAGTGGATTGTCCGGGTTCATGCAAGGCACGGCGTACCGAAGCAACCGGCTGCACGCCGGTGCCATCGAGTATGGATTGTCATGCAGCTTCGCAGCCGGCAGCCCGCGTCATTTCGTCGCAGCGCGTTCGCCGGACACCAGACGCACCTGAACCTGTTCGCTCTTGAAGGAATTGAAATCCGGCAGATTCTGGAAGACCCAGCCCTCCGCAAGTACCTGGCCGTTGGAGACGAGCTTGACCTGCACGGCCGGATTCACCGGCTCGCTGGAGGAACTCGTCACCGTCTGGAAGTTACTGGTGTAGGCGGGCAGGTAATGCAGCAGATGCAGTTCGAGCTTGTCGCCAACGGTAATCGCCTTGCCGATGGCAAGCTTGACCTGCTTTTCCTGGCCACCGGCGCTCACTGCAAGCGTGGCGCCGGTCCATTGCGCCTTTACCGCATCCGGCACGACCACGGCGGGTTTGTTCTTGCCACTGCCTTGCGGGTGCTCGGCGGCGATTTGCCGGTCGAGATCGGGCCGGCTGCCTGCGGCACCGGTGGGGTGGGGGGGCATTGCGGTGGGCAGTGGCGGATGGCTCGGCGGAAGCGCCTCGTTGCCCTGCACCGGAACATTGGAGAGCAGGTTATCGACGGGTACCTGGGGTGCGGCGGCGGGTGTCTGTTCGGCGGCCGGCGCGGTGTTGCGCTCGCAACCGCCGAGAGCAAGCATGCCGGCGAGCAGGGCGCCGGCGGCGGTGACGTGGACACGGAATGGCTTCGGATCGGTGCAGTGCTTCGGGTTGTGCATGTTGGGCTGTTCGTACGGGTCAAGAAGGGTTGGAAAAGGACGATATGTCAGGCATGTCCGACAAGGTGGCGATGCCTGCGCAGAATCGTTTATGAATGCCACCATAAATAAAAGTTATGGAAAATTGTATCAGATCACTGGCGGTGTTTGCGACCGTGCTTGCGTGCCGTCCGCTGCGGATTGCCCATGAGTGAAACAGCCGTGGCCGTGCCAGGCCGGAAGAATCCCTACCGCGTCGTATGGGGCGCGCAACGCTTCCGCTTGTCGATCGGCTGGAAGACGCTCATTGCCTTCTTCATCGTCCTGTCGGTGCCACTCACCGGCGTCACGCTTCTCGTGCAGCGCGTACTGGGCGACACCGCGCAGCGCCACGTCCAGGACACGCTCGTCATGAGCGTGCAGGGCGCCCTGGCCGCCCACGCCGGCCGGCTGGATACGCTCAATGCGCTGCTGAGCCAGACTGCGGTGTTGCAGATGACGAAGGATGCGCTCGCCGAACGCCGCAGCGCGCCGCTGCGGGAATTGCTGCAGGGGCATGCGTTCAATCTGGCCTACGTGGATGCGTGGATGGCAACCGACACCAAGGGCAATGTGATCGCGCGGCGGAACAACAACGCCGGCGACCAGGTGATGCTGAATGCCGTATTGCCGCAGGTGGTGAATCTGGGACAGAGCGTAACCTCGAACGAAATTCTTCCGCGCGACGTGTTTCTGCTCGAAAGCCCGGAACGCTACCTGCGTCTCGAGCGCACGGTGATGGCGAGTGTGGTGGCCGTACCGGTGATGAAGGACCGCGTGGTGATCGGCGTACTGGTCGGCATCGTCCTGCTGGATGGCTACGACTGGCTGCCCAACCTGATTCACGACGGCGCGGGCGAGGATGTACGCCTGTTCGGCGCGCTGATCCAGGATTCGCGGGTGGTCGCCAGCTCGCGCCGACCGGGAAACCTGTGGGTGGAAGGCTGGTCGCTGCCGGCGGAAGTGAACGATCCGCTGATGAAGGGCAAACCGTTCAGCGGGCAGACAACCATCAGCAACGAGCCGTGTTTCATCCTTGCCGAACCGCTGTTCAACGCGCAAAAACAGGTCACCGGCTCGCTCATCGGCAGCAGCAGGACCAGCGCCGTCGAGTCCTTCGTCCGCAACAACATGTTGCTGCTCTATGGTTTCATCGTCGCGGGCAGCCTGCTCTCGTTTCTGATCGCATTTTTCGCGCACCGGGACACGCTCTATCCTATCCGCGCGCTGGTCAGGGCGATGGATGATTTCGCGACCGGACGGGTCGAGGTGCGCACGGAAATCGTGACGAAGGACGAATTCGAGGACCTGGGCAAGGGTTTCAACCGCATGGCCGATGCCATCTGCGCCCAGCAGGCACGCGTGGAAAAATACAATTCGCTGGCCAAGCTGCTGATCACCACACTGGATCCGAAGGAACTGCTGAAGAACGCACTCGACAAGGTGCTGGAACTCACCGATTCCAAGCTCGGCATCATTTACCTCATGGATGAGCAGGGCGAGACCTTGCTGCCCTTCGTCACGCATGGCGTCGATCTGGCCACGCTGAAGCCCTTGCGCCTGAACGAAGGACTCGCCGGGAGCGTCGCCGCGGAGCGCCAGTCGAAGCTGCTGGAGCACCTGACGGAGACGAGTTACATGCACGTCGATCTCGGTTTTGCCGTTGCTGCGCCCACCGCGGTTGCGGCGTTTCCGCTCATATACAAGGAGAAAGTGCTTGGCGTCATGCTGCTCGGCACCTTCGGCACATATCAGGCCGAGGAACAGCCCTTGATCGATTACCTCGCCAACCAGATTGCCATCACGCTGGACAACGCGCTGACCAACGAGAAAGTGGAACGCCTGTCCATCGCCGATGGTCTCACCGGCCTTTACAACCGGCGCTTCCTCAGCGAGCGCCTCAAGGACGAATACTCCAAGGCCCTGCGATACCAGACGCCGCTTTCCTTCCTCATTCTCGATGTCGATTTCTTCAAGCGCGTGAACGACACGTATGGGCATCAGGTAGGCGACAACGCCCTGGTTGCGGTCGCGCGGGCGCTGCAGCAATCGGTGCGTGACTCCGATCTGGTGGCGCGCTATGGTGGAGAGGAGTTCTCCATCCTGCTGCCGCATACCGGTCTCGACAATGCGCTGGCCGTGGCGGAAAAAATCCGCCTGGCGGTCAGCGAAGCGGGCGTCGAAGGTATGGGCGAGCAGCGTCTGACGATCAGCATCGGCGCATCAGGGCTTCCTGACGACAAGGTGCATAGCGTCGACGAGCTGGTGCGTCGCGCCGACGAGGCGCTTTACCGCGCCAAGGAAAGCGGTCGCAACCGCGTGGTCAGCGCGGGCTGAGGGGCCGATTGGTTCCGTAAGGGGGTGTGGTCAGACCCGTTGTGTCGGGCTGCCACCAAGCTGCGATTCCCGGACGCTCCTTGTGCGCCGATTCGTGGCATGATCGCGAAACTGTTGGGGGGCGCCATGAGTGTACGCGCGCCACGCCGGCAAGGGCTTATCTCTATTTGTCTTTTTCCGCGCGGCTCGGCAGGCGTCGCGCGGTCGCTGTGCGTGCCTGCAACGGAACTGAACCATGGGCAATTTCGGGACGATTTCGATGTTCTGGGGGCTGGTGCTCCTGTTTCTTGCGCTTGCGCTCTTCTTCATTCTGCCGCCCCTGTTGCGGCGCGACTCGAAGGGGGAGGCGCCGGACCGGGAAACGATCAACGTTGCGGTTTATCGCGACCAGCTCGCCGAGCTGAAGGCGGAATTGGAAAGCGGCACGCTGGGCGAGGCACAGTACGACGCGGCACGGCGCGAACTCGTCGAACGCCTGAGCGAGGACGTGCCGCCGCAGGCCGCACCGGCTGCAAGTACCGGGACGGGGCGTCGCGCCGTGTTCGCCCTCGCACTGGGGCTGCCTGTCTCGGCCATCGTGCTTTACATGTGGCTGGGCAATCCGCAAGCGCTTGTCGAGTCTGCTGCCGGGGTGCCTGTGGCGACGGTGCCGGGCGAGCACGATCCCGTCGCGATGATCGCGAGCCTGGAAGCCAGGCTGCGGACCCGTCCGGACGACGCCGAGGGGTGGTTCATGCTGGCGCGTTCGTATGCCGCGATGGAGCGCTTCGCGGAGTCGGCCGGTGCGCTCGAACGCGTGGTTGAACTGGTGCCCTCCGATCCCCGTCTGCTGGTGGATTACGCGGATGTGCTCGCCATGGCGCAGGGGCGCAACCTGCAAGGCAAGCCGATGGAACTCGTCACCCGGGCGCTCGAACTGGACCCGGACAACCAGAAGGCCCTGAACCTCGCGGCATCCGCAGCGTACCAGCGGCAGGATTTTGCTACGGCGCTGACTTACTGGCGACGCCTGCTGCAGCAATTGCCACCCGGCTCCGAGGACGCCGCGGGAATTGCTGCGACGATCCGGGAAATCGAGGCGCAGCAGCCAGCAGGTGAAAAACAGGCGGTCGGGCAGGCGAATGCGTCGGTGTCCGGCACGGTGACGCTGCACCCCTCGCTGCGCGCCAGCGTGCAGCCGACCGATACCGTGTTCATTTTCGCGCAGGCGGCGAACGGCGGGCGCATGCCGCTCGCCATCGTGCAGATCGACGTCGCCGGATTGCCCTACCGTTTCAGCCTGGACGATTCACGATCAATGGCGGCGGGCGACAAGCTGTCGAACCACGCCGAACTGGTCATCAGCGCACGCGTGTCGAAGTCGGGTCAGGCGATGGCGCAGAGCGGGGACTGCAGGGACGGGTGGAGGCGGTCAGGCTCGGCCGCCAGGACGTCGCGATCGTCATCGACAGCGTCGTGCCCTGAGAACGCGCCGCGCGGGCGCAGCCTCAGTGGCGGTGCAGGTTGCGGCTCAGGGGGCGTATCACCTCGGGCGTGACCTCGGCGTGGGCGAGCACCTTGCCGCCGTGGCTGCGCGCGAAGGCCGCAGCGGATTCGCGGCTGCCGAAAGCGGGCAGGTCGGCGTCGCGCATGGGGCCGAGGACATCGGAACCGCGCACGTAGAAGGCGGTTTCGGCCGCCACCCACTCACCGCTGTCGAAATCGGTGACGAACTGTGCCACGGCTTCCTTCATGGTGTAGGGGCTGCTGTGCCGTCCCACGCCGTTCATGAAGCCGAACAGGTCGACCGGCGAGTCGAAGAAGTGCGTGGCACCGTCCTGGAAAATGACCTGCGCCGCCCAGCGCGGGTAGCGTGCCGGATACATGCCACACACCGGACAGCGTGCCTCCGCGGGCACCGCACGCGGTGCGATGAGCGGCAGGTCTGACGCCGGATCGGGCGGCGTGGCGGGGGCGACGATGCACACTTCGTTCGAGATGGCGTCGAGAACCGCGTCGGAGCGTTTGCCCGGGTAAAGGGTATACGCGACCGTGCCGGCCGCGACGACGGCGACGCCGAATCCCAGCAGCCATCGCGTGCGCCGCATCATGCAGCAGGCGGAGCACCGAGTGCGGGATCGTCCAGCAGGGCGCGGATCAGGGCGGACACGTTGTCCTCGGGCGTGGCGTCGGTGCGTGTGAGCGGGTCGGGGTACGCGCGCCCACTGGTGTCGTGCAGATGATTGGGAAAGGTGGCCAGATCCGGGTGCAGCGGTGCGGTGTCGATGCCGGCCTCGTGTCCGTCGCGGGTCCAGCGCAGCGAATAGGCGTCGGGCGCGGCGTAGCGAATCTGGAGCACGATGCCGTTGCGCAGAGGCACGATCAGTGCATCCTGCATTTGCTGCGGAGGACCGGCGAGCGCATCGCTGAACGCGGACTGGATGTGGGCGCCAAGTTCGAGGTGCAGGCTCATGCGCGTGCGTCCACGAGTCGTTCGGCGAGCGCGCTGCGCACGGCCTCGCGTGTGCCGTCGAGGATGCGCGCTGCCAGGTAATGCTCGTAGCCAGGGTGTTCGGTCGCCGAACCGGTACGAATGCATTCGAGCAGGGTGGCCTCGTCGGCCACACCGTAACCGTCCAGAATCGCCTTGCGGTTTTCACGCAGCTGGTAGGTCAGGCGCGACAGATTCTGGATTTCCTCAGCCAGTTCGGGGGCGACCCCTTCAAAAAAATCTACCATGAGTCTTACATCGTCGTGTCGTGGAGAGCGCCGCCGTCGAGAATTGCCATGTCGCGGGTGACCTCGGCAAAGGCGTATACCTTGCCACCGTATTGTGCGGCAAATTTCTCGGCGTCGGCCCGATTGGCGAAGCTGGCGATGGTCGGACCCATCGAGCCGCGCCGCGAACTACCCTGGACGTAGAAGGCCTGACGGGCGTCGATCCAGTGTCCTTTCGGATCGTCCCAGTCGGCCTGGCCCATGTCCTGTACGAACAGACCGCGGACCACGCGCACCTGCTCGGGGTTGAGAAAGACGTTGAACATCTCGACCGTGTCGCAGAAGAATTCTGGCTCGTCCTGGCCGGCGAAATGGATCTGCGCCTTTGGCCCCGGATAATCGGCAAGCAGCATGCCATCGAGGCTGCACGACGTCTCGTGGCCGATTTCATGCGGTGCGACCGCACTCGATTTGGCGGATTCGCCGCAGGCACCCAAAAGACCGACGGCAAGCATGGCGGCGAAGAGGGTGCGGGTGGTGGATTTCATTTGCGGAATCTCCAGGTGGCGATCGCCAGCGGCGCGGCGATCCAGCCCAGCATGACCAGGCCGAGCAGCCAGGGTTCCGCGAGCGCGGCCGGGAACACGGTGGCGAGGCCATACAGGGTGCGGACATCTTCCAGCGAGAAGATGTTGAGGATGCGGAAGACGTCGGCCGGGTTTGCCAGCAGCAGATAGGGGAAGATCTCGCCACCGTACTGTCCGCTGGTCACCACCAGCGCGCCAAGCAGCAGCAGGTCGAACACCAGCACGAAGAAGAACCATAACGCGATCGCCATGCCCGATGCGCGGGTGCGATCGGCGGCGAACACCGACACCATGACCGCGAGACTCAGGAAGGCCATGCCGAGCAGCACCGAGGAGAGCATGAAGCCGAAATAGTGCAGCAGGGCGCCGAGTTCGAGCTGGGTGGCGAGCACGAGGGCGACCAGGCCAAAACCCGCGACGGTGGAGAACGCCAGTGCGCCGGCGAGCCCGAGGTACTTGCCGAGCAGCAGTTCAAAGCGGGTGATCGGCATCGACAGCAGCAGGTCGAGCGAGCCACGTTCGCGCTCGCCGACGATGGCGTCGAAGCCCAGCACCAGGGCGATGAGCGGGATGAGATAGATGACCAGGCTGACCAGACTGGCGATGGTGAATTCGATCGAGCGAAAGCCGACCGCACCCTGCTGCGCGCCGCCGAAATAGGCGATGGCCAGCGCGAACACGGTGAACACCGCGGCCACGGCGAGCACCCAGCGGTTGCGGATGCGATCCCAGAATTCCTTGCCGGCGATGGTGGCGACTTGGGCGATTTCCATGAGATTCCCTAATCGGAGAAACCGAAAAACACGTCTTCGAGCGAGGGTTCACGCACGTGCAGGTCGAGCACCCGGCCGTCGAGGGCGGCGAGCGCCTCGATGACCGCCATTTTCGCATCGCGCGCGCAGCGCACGGAGACATGATCGTCGTGTGCCTCGATGGCGCTGACCGGCAGTTGTCCGAGCGCCGTGCGCACCGCTTCGAGATCGGACGGTGCGATGCGCAGGTCGATCCACAGGGGAAGGTCCATCTGTTCGCGCAACGCCTGGACGGTGCCGACCGCACGGATTTTACCTGTTGCCATGATGGCGAGACGGTCGACGCGCTCCTGGATTTCCGACAGGATGTGCGACGTCAGCACCACGGTCACGCCCTCGGCGCGCAGGGCGCGCAGGATGGCGTAGAACTCGCGGATCGCTTCGGGGTCGAGGCCATTGGTGGGTTCGTCGAGAAAGAGTATCTGCGGCTTTCCGAGCAGCGCCTGGGCGAAGCCCAGGCGCTGGCGCATGCCTTTCGAATATTCGCGTACGCGGCGCTTCGCCGCATGGGTGAGGCCGACGCGTTCCAGCACGGCGGGGCAAGCCGGGTGGGTGACGCCCTTCAATTGAGCGAAGAACTGCAGGGTCTCGAGCCCGGTGAGGTTCTCGTAGAGCACGACGTTTTCGGGCAGGTAGCCCACCCGGCGGCGCACTGCACGAAAACCCTTGCCGGTCACCGCGGTCCCGGCGATGCGGATCTCGCCGGACGTTGGCGGGATGAGTCCGAGCATCATCTTGAACAGGGTCGATTTGCCAGCGCCATTGTGGCCGATGAGACCGAACAGCTCACCCTGCGCGATATCGAGATCGACGCCATCGACCGCGTGGACGCGGCCGTAATGCTTGACGACCTGACGCGCGGTGATGACGGGTGGTGGGGCCGTTCTAGCGGCGTCCGGGGAAATGCTTGCCAAGCCAGTCTCTCCAGTTTTCGTGAAGGGGTTTCATGCGCGGATGCGGGTCGACGATGCTCGGCGCACGCAGCAGCGGGAACTGCTGGCCGATGAGGCGCAGGGTCTGCACTGCGGGGCTGGCGAGCAGCAGCTTCATCATCGGGTGGCGCCAGGACAGGCGGTCGACCACGTCGTTGGCCTGGTACGGCACGTCACCGATGCCGTCGCCGTCGCGGTCCCAGCCGACATAGTTGCTCCAGTAGTTGCCTTCCTTCGCGCCCCACGTCTCGTCGCGCGAGGCGACGTAGCGGATTTGCTCGCGATTGGAAATGAAGTCGTTGCGCTCCACCTCGTTGCGGAACGAACCCGCGGACAGATGAATGCCCACCGTGTTGTCGATCACCAGGTTGCCGCGCAGGGCGATGTATTCCACGTCGTAGATGAAGAAGCCGCGCGAGTTTCCGGCCACCACGTTGTTTTCGACGACCGAATCCTGGAGCGTGCGCAGCATGATGCCGTGGTCGGAATTGCCCCATGCGCGATTGTTGCGCACCGTCTGGTTGCGCACTTCCATCAGCGCCAGTCCGCCGCGGTTGAACCAGCTGTCATTGTCTTCCCACAGGTTGTAGTAGGAATTCATGTAATGCGTGCCGTAGCGGCTGTGGTGCAGCTTGTTGCCGCGAAAGATGGCATGGTGCGACACGTCGACGTAGATCGCGTCGCGCACGAAGCCGATGCGGTTGCCGAGAATGCGTGCGCCCTGCGTGTTGTAGAGCTGGATGCCGTTGCCGCGCGATGCCGAGCGGTAGTCGCGCTTGCCGGTGATGATGTTGTTCTCAATCCGCACGTCGTTGGATTTTTCGATCCACAGGCCGAACAGGTTGTAGCTCAACTCGCAGTTGCGCACCACGGCGCGGTGCGCGCCCGGGTAAATGTAGATGCCGGCATTCTGATCGATCAGGCTGTCTCCGGAATCGGTGACGAGCAGACCGTCCACGGTCACGTCCTCGGCCGTGATGCGGAGGGTGTCACCCTTGAGCCCCCCGCTGATCGTCGGGCGGTCGATTCCCACGAGGGTGATCGGTTTGTCGATCAGCAGGCGTTCCGTGTAGCGTCCGCGCTCGATGCGTATCGTATCGCCCGGCGCGGCGTGCGCCAGAGTTGCGGCGATGGAGCCGCCCGGGCGGACGGTCCATTCGGCCGCCGTGGCAGCGCCTGCCGCACCGATCGCGGCCAGCACGCCGATGAGGACGCGCAGGCCGGTCAGTAAAGCCATTGCAACGCGGGCTGGCTCTGCAGAAATTCGAGAATGCCCGTGCCCTTCATCAGGAGGAACAGGGCCGCCGCGATCAGCAGGTTCTTGAAGCTGACGTAGGCCGCCATGTCGGCCCACGAGGCCGGACGCAGGTTGCGGCCCCACCACGGGCCATCCTTGACGTAGGGTTTGCAGCGCATGCGCACCACCAGTTCGTAGGCGCTCCACGCCAGCCACCAGCCGAGGACGATGCCCGGGCCGAGCTTGCCCGCCGCGCCGAGTACCCACACCCAGGTCACCAGGAGGGCGAGTGCGATGCTGAGTCCCTTGAGCAGCAACGGCTGGGCGGCCATGCGGCGGCTCCACGGGAACAGGTGATCGAAGAATTCCTGCTGCACGAATGCCGGTAGCGATGGCCGCGCGGCCACGGCAACCGGTGCGGCCGGAACGATGGGGATGTAATAGCCATCGTCGCCGATCGCCGTAAGCGGTTCGCCGGCCTTGGTGCGCCGCTTGCGCTCCTTCGCCAGCGGCGGACAGGCATGGTCGTCGTAGTAGAGGACCTGGCAGTCGAGACACAGCAGGCATTCGCGCTGGTCGATGCGGCCGGAGGCGTCGATCGCCTGCGACCCGCAGCCAACCGCGCAGGCTGCACATGGGCCGCATTCCGCCTTGCGCTTGAGGCCCCACCAGCGGAAGGTGGAAGGTACTGCCAGCGCGGCGCCCAGTGGACACAGGTACTTGCAGAACGGGCGCTCGAAGAGGAGTGCGGCGGCGAACAGCACGACCCAGAATGTGACGAAGGGCCAGGTGCGGTTCCATACGCCGACGAGGAAGGTCGTCTTGAACGGCTCGACCTCGGCCATCTTCTCCGCAAGACCCATGGAGAAGAACGACACCGCGAGCAGCACGGCAAAGATGACGTACTTGAGCCACTTCAGGCGGTCATGCACGTGTTGCGGCAGCAGGTGGCGCTGGAAACGCTTCAGACCGAGTGCGCCCGCCAGCTTGTAGACGAGTTCCTGGAGCGAGCCGTAGGGACACATCCAGCCGCAGAACATGCCGCGGCCCCAGAAGAACACCGTGACGATGATGAAGATCCAGAACAGGAAAATGAACGGATCGGACAGGAACAGCTCCCATTTCCACTCGAACAGGATGGCGTGGAACCAGGTCAGCACCTGGGTGATCGAGGGCACGGCCAGCAGGTAGAAGCCGACGAAACCGATCGAGGTGATCCACAGGAAATATTTCGGAATGTCCTTCCAGCGCTTGTCCTTGTGCGTCGAGCGGCGCACCAGTTTGTCGCGCAGTGCGTACACCGTCCCGGCGAGTGCGAGCCACAGCATGAACAGGCCGATTTCGAGCTTGCGCCCCTTCCATACCTTCACCCAGGTGGGTTCGGGCTTGACGATCTTCGGGTGTCCGCCCTGCAACTGGTTGGCCGGCAGCCAGTATTCCTTGTCGAAGTTGACGAAGGTCTTGGCGCCGGTCTGGCGGTCCATCTTGTTGGCGAGAAACACCAGACTCCATGGGTAGGCTGCGCTGAAGGCGGAGCCACGCACGATGAAAATCGCGGATTCACGATAGGCCGGCGCACCGGCGGCTTCGATGCGATAGAGGTTGAGATAGTCCAGGTCGCGGAAGGTGAAGGTATCCATGTCCTGTGCCACCTGCACGCGGTCGTAGATGCCGCCGCGCACGAAGCCGGAGCCCTTGAAGGATTCGAAACCGTTGGCGATGAGGAAGATCGCATGATCGTTGGGGCCAAGGCGGGACATCAGGTTTTCGTAACCCGTGTCGCCCAGGATGCTGCGTCCGACCACCGGAGCGTTCAGATAGCCAAAATGAATGTCGATGTAGGGCTGCGGTGAGGGCGGCAGGCCGACATCCGCCATATTCACTTTGAGGCGCTGGATACTGCCGTCCTTGACGAGAGCGTCCCAGTCGCGCTTGTCCCGCATGTCCGTGTATTTCGCCTGCGCGCGCACGGTGGGTTCGACGATGCCCACCTGCTTCGCCACTTCGAGACCGCTTCGCAGCACGACCTGGTTTTCGGCAATGACGGTGACGGTGGCGCCGGTGATGGCGTCCAGGCCGATCACCCCCTGATCCGGCCGGCCTGCACCAACCTCGATCTTGTCGCCGACGAACTTGCCAACGTACTGCTTGACGAAGCGGGTGAGTTCCGATTCCGGGATACCGAGAAGCAAAATCGGTTCGGAGTGGCGCAGGACGCGCACACCGGTGACGATGCCATGGGTGTCCATGCCGATCAGCGTCACCACCGGCTTGCCCGAGTAGGCGGGAATGTCGACGATGTCGGTGGACAGGAAAACGTAGCCGATCAGCGTACGATCCTCGTCTTTACGATCTCCCTTTTCCCGATCGTGATCCTTCTTGTCGTCGTCTTTCCTGTCGTGGTCTTCCGTCTTGCCGTGTTCGCCGTGCCTGCTGCGATAGGCCTCGACGTAGGCGGGCTTGCCGATGCGCGGCGAAAAGCTGTCGGCGCCGGGCATCACGTCCTTGCAGGGAAGGTACTTGCACAGATCGGGGTCGGTCGACAGTTCGGCTGGCAGTGGGGCCTCGTACGCGGCACCGAAGGCGATCCCCCAGGAGAACAGGAGGCAGAGAGCGGTCAGGAAACGTGCAAAAAAACCGGCAGCAAAATTCATGATGGACACCAGCAAGCTTCAAGCGTCGGCCGGGATGATGGAATCCCGCGACGGCGCGCGAACAAAGGAATCCAACGATACTCCTTTCCTCGTTTCAGGCAAGCCGGGGTGTGTTTTAAACCATGCTGTCCTGCGGGGAATCGGGGTGTCGAATGGGGGCGATGCAAGGGTGAGAACGATGCGGAACAACCGGGTGTCGATTTGGTGTAAGGCAATTTCACGACACCGCGAAAAAGACCCGCCCCCCGGAATGGGGGCGGGTTTGATGCTTACGGCTCGACGATCATGCGCGAGCGCATTTCGAGGTGCAGCGCGTGGCAGAAGTTGGTGCAATAGCACCAGTAGACACCTGGCTTGTCCGCAATGAAGGTGACCGACTTGGTCTCCTGCGGGTTGACGATGAAGTTGATGTCGTACTTCGGCACGGCAAACGCGTGGGTCAGGTCCTCCACCTTGTCGTGGTTGGTCAGGATGACGGTGACCTCGTCGCCCTTCTTGACCGTGAACTCGCGCAGGCTGAACGCCGGGGCCTGGCTGATCAGCTTGACCGTCACCTTCTTGCCATTGCGGAACACGCCCGAATCCTTCGGATCCTTCACCGCGTGCGGGAAGTCGTCCAGGTTGTAGATCTGGCGCGTCTTGATGATGTCGCGGCGGACGATGATCGAGTCGTGCGGCTCCGAGTAGACCGAGTGGTCGGCCACCAGCTTCATCTTGTCACCACTGATGTCGATGAGCTGCGCGGTTTCGGCGTGCAGCGGGCCGACGGGCAGGAAGCGGTCCTTGGAGAACTTGTTGTCGGAGATGAAGTACTTGCCGTCCGATTCCCTGGTTTCGCCCATCGAGGTGAAACCGTGGCCCGGCTGATAATGCACGTCGACGCGATCGAGCACCACCTTGACGTTCTTGTCGCCCTTGAAGGCCTTGATCGCGGCTTCGACGTTCCACTTCACGATCTGGCTGTCGAGGAACAGTGTGGTGTAGGCGTTGCCCTTGTTGTCAAAACCGGTGTGGAGCGGGCCGAGGCCGATTTCAGGTTCGCCGACGACGGCGTCGCGCGGATTGGCCAACTCGCCGTCGAACCACTTCAGCACGAGTGCATGCTCGATCACCGATGCGGTGGGCGACAGCTTTCCCGAACAGGCGTAGTACTTGCCGTCCGGGCTGATGTTCACGCCGTGGGGGTTCTTCGGAATCGGCACGTAGCAGGTCAGTGCCGTCTTCGGGTCGGTATTGGCGGCCTTGGTGCCATCCACCACGGGCACCTTGGAGCCGGCGATGGTGGTGAACTTGCCAGCCTTGACCGCTTCCTCGATGCGGGCCACGTTGAAGAACAGGCAGGCGTCCATTTCCGCCGCCATCATGTCTTCGTAATGGATGCCCATCTCGGTGTTGTACTGGTTGGTCGCCGCCAGCTTGCCGTCGTAGGACGAGGCGACGAGGTCGCAGTTGCCGTCGATGAACACCTGCCAGCGCGGTTCCATGGATTCGGAATCGACGCAGGTGAACAGGGACTTGTACTTGCTCGGATCGTTTACGTCGCGGCCGTCATTGGGCAGCGGCACCGAGAATTCCGAACCGCAGAACACGCGCGTGGTGTAGTTGATGTCGGGATTGACCGGGTCGCGCTTGTCGGTGAAGGTGCCATGGAAGCCCTGTACGTTGGGCAGCTCGAGAATCTTGTCGCACTCCATGGTATCCATGCGAACGCGCGCCAGACGGCTGTGGATCTTGTCGTTGACGAACATGTACTTGCCGTCGTACGTGCCGTCCTTGTAGGTCTGGTGGACGTGGTGGGTGTCACCGGTGGTGTACTTGGGTGTGCCGTTGGGCTTGGTGCCGAGGATGGCCTTGGATTCGTTGGTGACGCCCCAGCCGACCAGGCAGTCCATGTTGAAAACGGGGATGCGCTTCAGCTCGCGGCCCGACGGGATGCCGTAAATGCGGACCTCGCCGGAATGGCCGCCGCTGGAGAACGAGTAATACTCGTCAAGCTGGCCGGGCGGCACTTCGTACTTGCCGAACTCCGCGACCTCACCGTGCGCGGCCGGGGCAGCGGCCGTACCGGCCGTGCCTGCTTCGTCCTTCTTCTTGCAGGCGGACAGGCCGACGGACAGGCCGGCGCCGGAAAGACCCACCAGCGCGGCGGTATTGAGGAATTTGCGACGGCCCAGGTCGGGCAGCTCGTCGGGGTTCTTGATGTCGTCCTGGTTCATGGTAAATTGCCTCCCTTTGATGTCAGAAAAAACCCAGCGTCGTTGATCCGGATCCATGGCACCCGACGATCCGGCGCGCCATGGGTGGAGGGGCTGCCTCCTCCAGTCTCCGCGACAATTTGTCGCACCCGCGTACTGTAGCAAAGATTTCCCGGCGAAATCTTGATTTGGGTCAAGAACCCGACAAAATTATCCGAGTTCGGCGGCTGGAAATGTTGTGCCATTGCGACGCGCCGCGGATGCGATGCGCGAAAATGCGGGTGCGCGCATCCCCAGGCGCGCGTCTTCCGGCGAGAAACGTGACATGAACGAACGTAGCGGATTCCTGCAGCACTCCCTGTTGCTGAAGATGGGGGGGGCGCTGATACTCATCGTCGGCATCGCGATTCTCGGCATGGCCAGTTCGGGGATCATCGCGGAGTCGGCGCAGGGCAGTGGCGAAGCCACCAACCTGGCCGGCAGCCTGCGCATGCGCTCGCACCAGATGGTCGGTCTCGCGCTGCGGGCGCGCCTGCCGGGCCAGTCGCACGCTCTGGAAGACCTCCGCACCGTGGTCGAGTATTTCGAGAAGACGCTGAAGGACCCCCGCATCACCGCCGTCCTGCCCAAACGCACGGAGACGGAATTGCTCGTACGCTACCGGGCGGTGGATACCGCCTGGCAGACGCGCATCAAGCCAGGCTTCCTGGCGCTGGCCGCGGGCGGACCGCACGACGACGCGCTGATTTCGACGGAAGTGCCGGCCTTCGTCGACGAGCTCAACAAGCTGGTCAAGCAGATCGAAGGAGACACCGAGGCGCGCATCCTGGTGTTGCGGATGATTCTCGGCGCGGCGCTCGCACTGACCGTGCTGGTCGGTATCCTTATGCTCTATCTCGTGCGCAATGACCTGCTGCTGCCGCTGCGCGACCTGCTCGCGGTGGCGGCCAGCGTCGGTCGCGGCAATCTCGGGGTGCGCACCGAACACACCGGCAGCGACGAACTGGGACGCCTGGGCCAGGCGTTCAATCTGATGGCGGAGGATCTGTCCAGGATGTATCAGAACCTCGAGGCGCGCGTGGAAGAGAAGACCGCGGAGCTGACCATCGCCAACCGTTCGCTGGAGCTGCTCTATCACTCGATCGCGCGCCTGTACAACGGACCGGTGTCGCCCGACACCTATGCCATCCTGCTGCGCGACATGGAAAACGTGCTCGGCATCGGCCACGGTCTGGCCTGCATGATCGAGACCGGCGGCACGCAGGCGCACGTGATTGCCTCCACCTTCGACCCGCACCGCGGCGAGCGCTACGTATGCGGTCTGAGCAACTGTGTCGAATGCCTGTCGAATCGCGCGCTGTCCATGCATCCTCTGAAGAACGGCACGCGCCTGCTGTCGCTGCCGCTGGCCGACGCCGAGCAGCAATATGGCGTGCTGCAACTGGAGATGCCCGAAGGCAGGGAGCTGGAAGCGTGGCAGACCCAGTTGCTCGAAGCACTATCGCGCCACATCGGCACCGCCATCGGCACCGCGCGCCGGGCGGAACAGAGCCGCCGCCTGTCGCTGCTGGAGGAACGTGCCGCACTGGCGCGCGAGCTGCATGATTCGCTCGCGCAATCGCTCGCCTACATGAAAATACAGGTGAGCCGCCTCAAACCGCTGGTCGAACGCTCCGGCGCGGGGGACGATGCGAGCGAGGTGCTGGCGGAACTGCGCGAGGGCCTGAACAGCGCTTATCGCCAGTTGCGCGAACTGCTGACCACCTTCCGCCTGCGCATCGAGGGCGAGGGTCTCGCCGATGCGCTGACCAACACCGTGGCCGAGTTTTCCGCGCGCGGCGGCATTCCCGTTGAACTGGACCTTGCCATGGCGGGTTGCCGGCTGAGCCCCAACGAGGAAATCCATACACTGCAAATCGTGCGCGAGGCGCTGTCCAACGTCATCAACCACGCGTGCGCCACCCGTGCCGAGGTGAGGATGGTGTGCAACGGCGACGGCAGCGTGTCGGCCAGTGTCAGCGACGACGGCGTCGGGCTCGGCGGCAGCGCCGGTGCGCACCACTATGGCCTGACCATCATGGAGGAGCGGGCGAAGCAGCTCGGCGGCCGGGTGCGCGTGGAGAACCTGGCGCAACGCGGCGTGCGCGTTATGCTTGATTTCGTGCCGGTCAGCCAGGGCGCAAACCCGCCGCTTTCCGAACCGGCCGCGATAAACTGACGCCATGCCCACGCTCGATCCGCAGACCCTACTCATCGTCGACGACCATCCGCTGTTCCGCAAGGGCGTGATCCAGCTGATCCAGGCCGCGCCGGAATTCCGCTTCGTCGGCGAGGCGCCGAGCGGGCGCGAGGGCATCGCGCTGGCGGTGACCCTGCAACCCGACATGATCCTGCTCGACCTCAACATGAAGGACATGAACGGAGTGGACGTGTTGCGTGCGCTGAAGGCGGCGGGGATCGATTCGCGCATCGTCATGCTCACCGTGTCGGATCAGGCGGACGATCTGATGGCCGCTCTACAGGCAGGTGCCGACGGTTATCTGCTGAAGGACATGGAACCGGAAGACCTCATGCGGCAGATCGTCGAGGCCGCGCACGGCAAGATCGCGATCAGCGAGCGTCTCACCCAACTTCTGGTCAACACGCTGCGCGAGAAAAGCCGCCCGGCGACTCCTGCCGAGGCGGGGCTGACCGACCAGGAGGCACGCATTCTCGAACACCTGATCGACGGCAAGAGCAACAAGCTCATCGCGCGCGACATGGGCATCGCGGAAGGCACCGTCAAGGTTCACGTGAAGCACGTGCTGAAGAAGCTGAACCTGCGCTCGCGTGTGGAAGCGGCGGTGTGGGCCGATCGCGTGCGGCGGCAGCAATCCAGGGCCTGAGACGGGAAATAGGCAGCTAAAACCGGGCTTTTCCGCGCTTCGAGGCAGTGGATGGCGGCCATAATGGGCTGGAGACTCCACTCATGAGGCCAGACCATGTCCGATGTCGCCGTTCCGCAGGAAGCCGAATCCGGCGCCATGCTGTCGCAGGCGCGCGAACACGAACGAGCAGGGCGCCTGTTCGAGGCGGTGCGCCTTTACCAGCGCATCCTGGAAACCGAGCCTGGTCATGCACAGGCGAATCACCAACTCGGGATCATCGCGCTCGAAGCGGGCGAGGCGGCGGCAGGTCTGGGCCATCTGGCGGCTGCGCTGGACGCCGACCCGGCGAATGGCCAGTACTGGCTGAGTTACATCGATGCGCTGTTCCGCGCCGGCCACCAGGATGATGCGCGCGCTATGCTGGCGCACGCGCGGCGCCAGGGACTGAAAGGCGAGGGCGTGGATGCCTTGCTGGCGCGTTTCGAGGGTGGGGAAGGGGACGGTCCCGCCGTGCCCGGTGCCGGCCCCGAGCAGGCGGCAATGGATGCCGTCATCGAATCCTTCCGTGCTGGACGCTACGCGGACGTCGTGGAGCGCGCGCAGCGGATGAGCGCGCGTTTTCCGGACCATGATTTCGCGTGGAAGATTCTGGGCGTGGCCCACAAGCTGCTCGGCAGGAACGAAGAGGCGCTCGCCGCCCTGCTTCGAGCCGTCGAACTGCGGCCGGATGACGTCGAATCGCATCACAACCTCGGTGTGGTGCTGCAGCAACGGGAGCGGCTGGACGAGGCGGAGGCGGCCTACCGGCGCGCGCTGGAAATCGACCCCGCATACGCCGACGCGCGCCTCAACCTCGCTGCCGTGCTGACGCGCCGTGGGCGCCTGGCCGAGGCCGAAGAGGCGCTGCGCAGCGTGCTTCTCGGCAATCCGGGCTGCGTGGCCGCGCACGGCAATCTTGGCGCCGTGCATGTCGAACAGGGCAGGCTGGAGGAGGCCGTGTCATGCTTAGAGCAGGCGCTGCGGCTCGATGCGGACAACGCCAGCACGCACGACAACCTGGGGATCGCGCTGTATCGCCTGGGCCGCCTGGACGAGGCGGAACAGCACTTTCGTCAGGCGCTGCGCATCGATCCCGATCGCGCGTCCGTGCACACCAGTCTGGGTGTGGCATTGCAGGAACAGGGCCATCTCGATGAAGCGGACACGCATTTCCAGTTCGCGCTGCTGCTCGACTCCGAGGACGCGCGCGCGCACGAGCGTCGCGGCAGCATCCATTACGTGCGAGGGCAGCTGCGCGAAGCCGAGACGTGTTTCCGCCGCGCCCTGGAGATCGTTCCCGAGGAGGCCGGAATTCACTTCAATCTGGGCCGGCTGCTGCGCAAGCTGAGACGTTTCGACGAGGCGGAAGCGAGTCTGCGCCGGGCGCTCGCGCTGCGCCCGGACGACAATATGGGCGCGCTGAACGAGCTTGGGCTCACGCTTATGGACGCGGGAGCGCTTGGAGAAGCGGAGGACTGCCTCAGGCGGGTTCTGGAAAAAATGCCGGATAATCCTGGCGTCCTCGGAAACCTGGGCACCGTGCTCGCGGGACTTGGGCGTGTCGACGAGGCGGAGGCGTGTTTTCGCGGTGCGCAGCAACGCTTGCCGGATGATGCGGCCCTGCACAGCAATCTCCTGTATTTTCTCAGCCTCAACGATTGCCTCGATGCCCCCGCGCTGTTTGCCGAACACCTGCGTTACGCGCAGCGCTTCGAGCGCGATCCTGAAAGCGGACAGGGTGTGCCGGAAAGAAATCGCGACCCCATGCGCCAGCTGAACGTGGGATTCGTCTCGGCCGACTTCAACAGACACCCGGTGGCGAACTTCATCGAGCCGGTGCTGGCGCAATTGGCGGGCGATGCGCGTTTCACGCTGCATGCGTACTACAACAATCTCGTCAACGACGAGACGACCGCGCGTCTGCGCGGACATTTCGCGCAATGGAACGTGGTGGCCACGCTGCCGGATGCCGAGCTTGTCGATGCCATTCGCAAGGATGGCATCGACATCCTCATCGACCTGTCGGGACATACCGCAGCCAACCGACTGCCAGTGTTTGCGCGCAAACCGGCGCCGATCCAGGCGACCTGGATGGGTTATCCCGGCACGACGGGGTTGCGGTCGGTCGATTATTGCTTTACCGACCGCTTCCATCTGCCGCCCGGCCGGTTCGACGGCCAGTTCAGCGAAAAGCTCGTCCATCTGCCGGCGGCGGCGCCGTTCCTGGCGCATCCGGATGCGCCGCCGGTCGGCGAGCTGCCGGCGGGTGTCAGGGGCTACATGAGCTTTGCCAGTTTCGCGCGGCCTGACAAGATCAGCCGCAAGTCCGTCACGCTGTGGGCGGCGCTGTTGCGCGCGCTGCCGGATGCACGGATGGTGCTGGGGGGTATGCCCGACGTGGACGCCTGCGGTTCGCTGCTCGACTGGTTCAGCGCCGAAGGCGTGGAAACCGGACGCCTCGTTCTGCATCGGCGCTGCGACATGTCGAGCTATCTCGATCTGCACCGGCAGGTGGACATCTGTCTGGACACTTTCCCCTACAACAACGGCACCACAACGCTGCACGCCTTGTGGATGGGGGTGCCGACGCTCACGCTGGCCGGCGACACCGTGGCGGGTCGGTCCGGTGCCGCGATTCTCGGCAACGTGGGACTCGGCGACTTCGTCGCGCACGATGTGGCGGATTTCCTCGCCAAGGGCATGTCGTGGTCGGAGCGGCGCGACGAGTTGGCCGAAATCCGCGCCGGTTTGCGCGAACGTTTCATGCGGTCGGCCCGAGGGCAGCCTGCGGTCGTCGCCGAGGGGGTGGCGAGTGCGCTGCGCATCATGTGGCAACGCTGCTGTGCCGGGTTGCCCACCGAGTCGTTCGAGGTCTCGCTCGACGACGCTGCCTGTATCGCACCGGGGAGTGGCGCATGATGCCGCCGACGGAATCCCGGAAAATTCTCGTGACGCAGCCGGTGCTGCCGCCGCTCGATGCGTTCATTCCCTACCTGGAACAAATCTGGGAGAGCAGGCAGCTCACCAACAGCGGGCCGTTTCACCAGCAACTGGAACAGGCGCTGCGTGACTATCTCGGTGTCTCGCAGATTGCGCTGTTCACCAACGGCACCCTGGCGCTGGTGACCGCGCTGCAGGCGCTGCGCATCACCGGCGAGGTCATCACCACGCCGTACTCTTTCGTAGCCACCGCGCATTCGCTGTTGTGGAACGGCATCCGCCCGGTGTTCGTCGATATCGATCCCGTTACCCTGAACCTCGATCCCGACCGCATCGAGGCCGCGATCACGCCGCACACCACGGCCATCATGCCGGTACATTGCTATGGCCATCCGTGCGAGGTCGAACGCATCCAGAAAATCGCCGATAACTATGGACTGAAGGTCATCTACGATGCCGCCCATGCCTTCGGGGTGCATGGTCAGGACGGCAACATTCTCAATCATGGCGACCTGTCGGTGCTGAGCTTCCATGCCACCAAGGTGTTCAACACCTTCGAGGGAGGCGCCATCGTCTGCCACGATGCGAAGACCAAGCAGCGCATCGATCACCTGAAGAATTTCGGCTTCGTCGACGAAGTGACGGTGGTCGCACCCGGCATCAACGGCAAGATGAGCGAGATCATGGCGGCTTTCGGCCTGTTGCAATTGCAGGGCATCGACGCCGCGCTGCACAAGCGCCAGACGATCGATGCGCGCTACCGTGCGGCACTCGCGGACGTAAAGGGGATCACGTGCCTGCCCGTGCGCGAAGGACGTGCCAATTACGCCTATTTCCCGATCCTGGTGGGCCCCGAATATCCGCTCAGCCGCGACACCCTCTACGAGCGGCTGCGCGAGCATGGCATTTACGCACGCCGCTATTTCTATCCCCTGATCAGCGATTTTCCGATGTATCGCGGCATGCCGTCGGCGGCACCGGAGAACCTGCCGGTGGCGAAAGCCGCGGCGGAACGGGTGATCTGTCTGCCGATCCATCCCGGCCTGTCGGAAGATCAGGTGGATCTCGTTCTTCGGGTGGTCGTGGAGGCCGATTGAATGAAAAGGCTCGCCATCATGCAGCCTTATTTTCTGCCTTATATCGGCTATTTTCAGCTGATGACCGCCGTGGACAAATTCGTTGTTCTTGACGATGTGAACTACATCAATCGCGGGTGGATCAACAGGAACCACCTGCTGGTGAACGGTACCGTGCACACCTTTACCGTCCCGTTACGTGGTGCCAGCCAGAACAGATTGATCTGCGAGATCGAGCTTGATGATGCCCAGGCCTGGCGGGAGAAATTGTTGCGCACCATCCGGCACGCCTACCGAAAAGCACCTTGCTATGCGGAGGTGTCCGCACTCGTGGAGCGCCTGATCAATTATCCGTCGTCGCGGCTCGATGCGTTCCTGCTGCATAGCATCCGTGAGATTGCACGCTATCTGTCGTTGGATGTGGAAATCGTGGATAGCTCGCGTATCTACGACAATGCGCAACTCAAAGGACAGGACCGCATTCTGGATATTTGCCGGCGGGAACGGGCGAGTGTCTACGTCAACGCGATTGGCGGTATGAAACTCTATGATTCTTCCAGATTCTCCGAGCGGCTCGTGTCGCTCCGCTTCCTGCGCCCGCGCCCGATCATGTACGCTCAGGGACACGATACGCATGTGCCTTGGCTCTCGATCCTGGATGTGCTGATGTTCAACGAGGTCTCCGCAGTGAAGAAACTCCTCCACGAAAACGAGCTGGTTTCAAGCGACCAATGAACATGCATCGATCAATCGAAAGTGCCCCGTCCGTGCCGGCGGTCCTGGTCTTTCCCGCCACTCATCCTGACGGCCAGGAATACGTCGAGGCCGCGCGGGAGCGCGGCGAGAAGGTGATTGCCGCGTCGTCCGAGCGCGGTATGGAATGCGCTCCTGAACTGGGTGAACTGGCCATGCTGCCCTATGTGCACGAAGCGTCCTTTCCCGATACTTTCCTGGAGCTGGTCCGAAGATGCCACATCACCCGCGTGTACGCGCCGGTTGCGGCGGTGCATTCCTGGTTGAGCCGATTCATTGCCGAGAAGCAACTGGCGATACACCTGATCGGTGAGTCCCCCATCAAGCGGGAAATGGGGCGCTTCAACCGCCTGATGGACAAGGTGGCGAGCTACCGGACCTTCATTGACCAATGTGCTGGTGGCACAAGCGATCTGGACAACCTCGAGATCGCGGCGATATTCCGCATGGCCGGCAAGATTTACGGTGAATCGAACGAACACAAGATGGCGGCGATGATGGCGATCTTTTCAAGCGCCCCAAAGGGGGACGTCGTCGAGATCGGTTCGTTGGTGGGCAGGTCCGCATCGGTACTGGCTTTTCTGGCGAGGCGTTACCGGATCGGGAACGTTCTCTGCGTCGACCCCTGGGAATCCCGGGCCGCGACGCAGCACGATTCGCCGGACGCGGTTCGGATGCACATGATTGGTCAGCGGGAATACGAGACGCTGCCGCTGGATTTCGTGGTCAACACGCTGCCGATCGGTTTGGGCAGCTTTAACTACCTACGCCTGGAGTCCGCCGAGGGGTTCGAGATGTTCCGAAAAAACCGAACGGTTGTGAGTCGGCAGTTCGGACGCGTGGACTATCAGGGGAAAATCGCAGTCATCCACATCGACGGCAATCACGACTATGCGCAAGTGAAGCAGGACTGCGAATTATGGCTGTCGCTGCTGACCCAGGATGGCTGGCTGATCTTGGATGATTACCTGTGGGCACACGGAGACGGGCCACGCCGGGTGGGAGATGCCTTGCTGAACGCGCGCGCCCCGGACATCGAGCGCGCGTTCATTTGCGGAAAGGCACTGTTCGTAAGATTCCGCGGATGAGACATTGTGGCCGGGAAACGAGGCGATGTGCAGAGGCTTTATTGTGAGAGCCGACCTGGTTTTTATGAAGCTTGATCTGCACGGGTAGTGCTCGAGGCATCAGGGCAGGGCACCGGCTGTGGCAAATATTCGGACCTCAAGTGTCGCTAAGTTCTGCATAGCCAAAACCCGCTCTGCCAAAGTAATTGCCACAATAGAACATGAGGGTTCTTTGATCGACCTCAACGACATTAGGGTAGCAAATCATTTCCGCATCCCAGCCGTCCTCGGAAACCGAGATTCCGCATTTGGAATCGTCGCGTTGCCAGTTTTCGAGATCCTCGGAGCTCGCATAGCCGATACGATAGCCGCCATCGGCGTTCCTAAACTGTAGCCCGCGCCGATAGGAGAACCACATGTGCCACAGGCCGTCCCTGAAAATAACGGCCTGCCCGGCGTGGCACTCGTGTTCCATGCGGGATTCGATGACAGGTCTTCCGTCCCGGTTCCAGTGTATCCCGTCATCCGAGGTGGCGTGGGCGATCCGATATATTGCCTCCATGCGGCCATCGGCATCAGGGATCCAGTTGGTCCCGGTCAGATACCACATATGCCATCGCCCCGCGATGATTTTTACGTGCGGCCCCTGCTGGAGGTAGGGCTCATGATGCGATGCACCCAATATGGGCCCTCTCGAATAACGCTCGAAGCTGTTGCCGCCGTCCCTGCTGATTGCCAGCCCGATCGCGCGATTGAACGGCACGGATTGCATCCGTGTCCACCCGACGTAATAAAGCCAGATTTCGTCTCCGACGCGAATCGTCGAAATGGGGTGCAAGCCGAACTCGTCGAAACATCCCTTTGAACCAAGAGCCAAAACAGGCTTTTCGGCGTAATGCAGGATTTCGGCCGGCTTGTTCCTTGCCACGTCAATGAAGCCGATCTGGGAGACCGGGAGGCCGTCTTCGGTTTCCGGGCGGCAGCCAAAATAGATCCGAATAAAGTCGTCAAATACAAGTGGCGTCGGGACCTGCGCATAGGCGTGCATCCAGCTCGTGGGTGAAGGGGCGAAGATGTGGCCTTTCTTTTCCCAATGCATCGGAATCAATCCTCGCTCAGATCCTTCAGAGCTTTCTCCCTGACGGTCGAGTCCAGCCATTGATACAGGCTCATCTCTCTCTTTCTGGCCGCTTTTTCGTACAGGGCTTTTGCCTCTGCACTCACGCCTTCGAGCTTCCCGAAATACCGCGTATTGAAGGATCCGCCGCGATGGCCGGGTAACACCAGATCAAAGTTTCCTGTGGGTTCCCCCTCGCCTACCGTGTAGTCGACGACGTAGTGAACATTGCCGAGGATCCATCGAATTCCCGCGTTTCGCGCCTCGACCGGGAGTAGTGCCAGGGGGTTTTCGTCCGCGAACATCGGGTTGTTGTTAATGAGAATTTTTCCGTATTCGGTATCCCTTAGCCACGGCGGAACGTTCTTCTCGGCAAACACTACCTTGCCGCCGGGGTGCACCACTCGTGCCATTTCTTTCAGCGCCATCCGCTGGTCCGTGAAATGTCCGATGCCGGCAAAGCAATACAAGGCATCGAAGTAATTGTCGGCATACGGCAGATGGCAGGCATCGCCGACCGCGGCTTCGGTCCGCGCGGGATACCTGGCGATCTTCTCTTTCGCGTGCGCCAGCATGTCGGAGGACAAATCCAGCAACCAGAGTTCCCCATCAGCATCAAGGTTATCCAGGATGAGCTCCGAATCTTTCCCGGTCCCTGCCGATATCTCCAATACTTTGCTACGCCGGTTCAGGTTGAGCAGCTCGATTAGCCCGAGCCGCACCTCGCGTTCGCTCTCGTTGTAGAGATCAAAGGTGACATGGACATAGTCGTCGTACGTCTCAGCGATGGAGGCATAGTAGTTGCGGGCAAAATGTGCCGTCCCAGTCAGTTGTTCGGTGCGCAGGAAGACAGGCATGTCCCCCTCCACGACATAACGCTGATCCCTTGCGAGCAGAACACCCCTGACAACTTCATCTCCGTGCTTTTCAGCGGCATCCAGATGCAACCGCTCGCCGGTGATGGGGCATCGATAGACTTCCAGTGCGTTTTCTTTCACGGCGTCGAAATTCCCTTTGTTTCTGCCCATTCCCGGGACAGTAGTTCGAAATGGCGTAAATGGTGCCAGACGCCGTCTTTCTGGAAAGCGTCTCGTTCTTCCCCAACAAAACGAAATCCCAGCTTGTCTATGGTTCGACCGGAAGCGGGGTTGTCCGCAGCATGGTAGACACGAATCTTGTGTAGATGCAGCACGCCGAACCCGAATTCGGTCACGGCGACGGCAGCCTCCGTCGCGTAACCGCGTCCTTGATACGGCAGGCCGATCCAGTAGGCGAGTTCGGCCCGGTTCAGCGTCCAACTACGGTGGCGCCGGCGCACGTCGATCAGCGAAACGAGCCCGATAATCTGCTGGTCGTAGCTTACGGCCCAGTGGAACCCTCGACCCTCGCGCTGTGCGTCGACCAGGGCTGCGACCATGCCTCTCGTTTCTTCGATCGAGCGGTGCGGTTCCCATGCGAGAAAAGGAGTCAGCCGGCTGTCGGATACGAGTGGCCATAGTCCCGCTTCGTCGCTTTCCGACAAGGCGTGCAGCCGCAGGCGTTGGGTCTGCAATGCATAATCTTGCGGATAGACGGGCAGTTCTATGCTGTCAACAGCTTCACTCATAAATCGGCGAATCGGGACATGCGCAAGAACTGCCGGCTGTCCAGGCGGAACGGTTTGGTGCTTTCGGCGATGAAAACCTCGCCGTCACGGGCATTCTTCGTGACCAATGCATTGGCGCCGATGAAGCACTCGTTGCCCAGTGTGATACCGTGGCCGACGGTGGCGTTGACGGCAAAGAAGCAGTTTCTGCCGGTCTGGACCACACCGGAGATGTTGGCGCAGGACGTGAGCCAGCAATTGTCGCCGATCGACGAGTGATGCCCCACCATGGCGCCACTCCACACGAACACGTTGTTGCCCAGGACGACGCGGGGATGGATCAGCGCCTGATTCATGATGAAGCAGTTGTCGCCATGCACGCAGTCCACGGGCAAACCGGAGTCGGGATGTACGTAGGAAACCAGCGTATAGCCGAGCTCGCGCGCCTGGGCGCACCTGTCCGCGCGCAAGGCGTTCATGTCCTGATAGCCGAGCGCCACGAACATGTCGTGCGTGTGCGGCGGGAAGCGGCGGGTGATCTCGTCGAAAGGCACGGCGGGCAGGCCTTGCCATTCCGGCCCCGGGGCGTACGCGCGATCCACGGTGCAGGCCACGACTTCCCGATCGCTATGATGCGTAAAGAAGTACAGAGCTACTTCTGCGATCTTGCCCGATCCAAAAAGAATAAGTGGTTTCATCCCGGATTATCCAATAGACCGTAGGTCGGGCTTCAGCCCGACATGTCGGGCTGAAGCCCGACCTACATCCCGTTGATTTGCCACGCACAGATGTTCCAATGGATTTTTTGGTTTCATAAGTTTCAAAGAGGTGCGTCCGTCAGTGCGCATGGCCCGATCTTCGGCGGGAAGTCAAAAAACTTGATGACCGTTGCGGGTTTGGGTGACACTTCGTCTGACAGCATACATTTGCAAGGGCCCTTGCTTCAATCCCCGCGTACGACAAAAAATCGCCATGAGCCTGGAAAAAATCATAGCCGAGACATTCACCCTGCCGGAAGCCTCCGTCGCCGACCCCCTCGCCCTGAGCGACATTCCGACCTGGGATTCCCTCTCTCACATGATGCTGATCGTTCGCCTGGAGCAGGATTACGCGATCCAGTTCAGCGGCGACGAGATTGCCGATCTGCGTTCGGTCGGCGATATCCGCGCCACGCTGCAGCGGCACGGAGTGCAGCCATGAAGCTCGAAGGTGCGCGCGTACTGGTCACCGGCGGCGGCTCCGGCATCGGTCGCCACCTGGTCGAGCGCCTGCTCGCGGACGGCGCCGAGATCGCGGTGCTGGAGCTCGACGCCGCACGCTGCGCCGAACTCGCCGACGCGGCGGGCGGCAAGGTCCGCGCCGTATCCTGCGACGTCAGTGATGCGGCGGCGGTCGATGGCGCGCTGCAAAATCTCTTCGATACCGGCTTCGAGCCCGATGTGCTCGTCAACAACGCTGGCGTCATCCACAGCGAGCCGCTGGTCAATCTGCTGTCGCGTGGCGACAAGGTGCATTCGCGGGAAGCCTGGCGGCGCGTGATCGCCACCGATCTCGATTCCGTGTTTTTTGTGACCAGCCGCGTCGTCGAGCGCATGCTCGCGAAACGCATCAAGGGCGTGGTGATCTCGATCAGCTCGATCGCCGCCGGCGGCAACGCGGGGCAATCGGCCTACGCCGCCGCCAAGGCCGGGGTGAACGCGCTCACCTGCACCTGGGCCAAGGAACTCGGTGCGATGGGCCTGCGCTTTGTCGCCATCGCCCCCGGCTTCTTCGACACGCCGTCGACCCGCGCCGCGCTGAGCGAAGCCGTCCTCACGCGCCTGCAGCAGCAGATTCCGCTGCGCCGCCTGGGCGAGCTCGAATCCCTCTACCTCGCCGTGCGCCACGCCATCGAGAACGACTACCTTACCGGCACTGTACTCGAGGTCGACGGTGGGCTGGTGCTCTGAGGCATCCGATGCCGTACGTCACCACACTCGGCCGCGCTTTCGGTGACATCGTCGCGCGCCACGCCGGGCGTCCGGCGTTGCTCTACCCGGAGACCGGCGAGCGCGTCAGCTACGCTGAACTGAACCGCCTCGCCGACCGCGTCGTCGCCGCGATCCATGGACAGGGTCTGCGGTCGGGCGAGGTCGCCGTGTTCTTCCATGACAAGTCGCCCGCCGCCTATGCAGCGATGCTGGCGTGCCTGCGGCTCGGCGTGGTTTACGTCAATCTCGACCCCGACAGCCCGTGGGAGCGCCTGCACCGCATTTTCGCCACCTGCCGCCCGCGGCTGGTCGTCAACGCCTTCGCTGCGTTGCCGTTCGCGCGCGAATTCGCTGCCGAAGGCTATGACAAAGTGCTGCATCTGCACGCGCTGCCGGAGGACGCAGAAGCACCCCCCGACGCGCATTTCAGCGGCAGCCATCCCGCCTACATCATGTTCACTTCCGGCTCGACCGGCATGCCCAAGGGCGCGGTCATGTCGCATGCCAACCTGCTCGGTTTCATCGCCTGGGCACAGCACCGCTTCGGGATCACGCCGGAAGACGTGCTGACCAACGTCAACCCGATCTACTTCGACAACTCGGTGTTCGACTTCTACTCGGCGCTGTTCTCCGGTGCCGCGTTGATGCCCGTCAGCGCCGAACAGGTGCGCGATACGCGCCGGCTGGTGCGCCTCGTCAACGAGGCCGGATGCACGATCTGGTTCTCGGTGCCCTCGCTGCTCGTTTATCTGCTCACCACGCGTGCGCTTGCGGCGACGGACTTCCCCGCAATACGCAAGATCATCTTCGGCGGCGAGGGTTTCCCCAAGAGCAAGCTGCGCCAACTGTACGAGCTGTTCGGTGAGCGCGCTGAACTGGAGAATGTCTACGGTCCCACCGAGTGCACCTGCATCTGCTCCGCGCATGCCATCCGTACGGCCGATTTCGACGACATGCAGGGTCTCGCGCCACTCGGCTTGCTCGCCGAGAATTTCGATTATGAGATCCTGCCACTCGACGGGAGCAATCCCGACTTCGGTGAGCTCTTTCTGCGCGGCCCGCAGGTGGGACTGGGCTATTACAACGATCCCGAGCGCACCGCGCGGGCCTTCGTGCAGAACCCGCAGCACATGCGCTATACCGACATCGGCTACCGTACCGGTGACCTGGTGCAGCGCGATGCGAAGGGCTGGCTGCATTTCAGGGGGCGTGCCGACTACCAGATCAAGCACATGGGCTATCGCATCGAGCTGGAGGAGATCGAGGCCGCGTTCAACAGCCTGTCGGCGGTCAAGGAATGCGCCGTCATCTATCAGCGACTCGGCGACGGCCTGGGGCAGATCCTCGCCTTCGCCGCCACGCATGCGGCCGTGGCCCCCGAAGACCTGCTGAAGCAGGTCGCCGCAATCGTGCCGGCCTACATGGTGCCGCGGCGCGTGACGCTCATCGATCCGCTGCCGAAGAACGCGAACGGGAAGATCGACCGGCCGGCATTGCAGGCGATTATCGGAATCGCAGAAGGGCTCCAGGGAGCCGATGAATAATCCTAAAAACCGCAGTTGACCGTTTCATACGCTCACCAACGCGCATGAATACAGGCTTTTGCGTCCTTACCAACCTTCACCTGCCGGGCGAGTCCGCTACGCACCCGCTGGCACGCGGGCTCACGCACCCGCCCCTTGCGGGTGCTCGTATAGGGGACGCGGTTGCAGGAGGGCCGCCCCCGGCCCGATGGGGTGAGGGTTGTGGCGTCCGAAAATCGCGGCGAGGGCGCCGCTCCTACAGGGGGAGTGGTGTTGTAGGAGGGCCGCCCTCGGCCCGATGGGGTGGAGGTTCCACCGTCTGAAAATCGCGGCGAGCACCCGGAGAGCATAAAGGCGCGGGTGCGTGGCTGTTACCAATTCATCCTGAATTCCTCACCACAGAGGCACAGAGACACAGAGGAACCCGAAAAACATACATTTGCCGCGCTTATCTCGACTCACCCAGCGGGTGAGCTATGGAAAGAATGCAAGCACATGTTTTTATTCTGTGTTCTCTGTGTTCTCTGTGGTTCAACTGCTTTTTTCTGGATTAATCAGCGTCTCCCTTGCGGTGCGAAATGGGCCGTTGCATCGAGTGAGATCCGGATTCGGTCCGCAAGCGGGCCTCCTGCCGCCTGATGGACAATCCGGCATCAACGGGTTGTAGGTCGGGTTTTAACCCGACTGTCGGGTTGAGGTCCGACCTACGGTCTATCGGATAATCCGTTCGACGCATTCAGCGTCGCCCTGGGTGCCAGGGCAGACGACTTTTATAGGTGTCCCGCGTCCCGCGTTCCGCAGGAACACACGGTTCCTGCGGAATTGTTTTACGCCGCGAGCGCCTGGCGTAGTGCCTGGGCGAGGTCTTCCGCAACGAACTTGGCGACGTAGCCGTCGGCACCCACTTTCTTGACGTGAGCCTCGTTGGCAGCACCGGTGAGCGAGGAATGGATCACCACGGGGATCGAGCTGAAGCGCGGATCCTGCTTGACGTTGCGCGTCAGGGTGAAACCGTCCATTTCCGGCATTTCCAGGTCGGTCAGCACCAGCGCCACGCGATCCTGCACGCGCTTTCCGTCGTTCTGGGCCTGGGCGGAGAGGGCCTGGAGCTGCTCCCACGCTTCCTTGCCGGTCTTGCACATGATGTAGGGCAGGCCCATTGCGGTCAGGCCTTCCTCGATCATGGTGCGCGCGATCAGGGAATCGTCGGCGGCGAGGATGACGGTACCGGGCTTGATGGTCACCTTGGGGCCGATGGTTTCGGGATCAACAGCGAGCTCGTTGGACGGCATGACTTCGCGCAGGATGGTCTCGACATCGAGCACCTGGGCGAGGCGGTCGCTGTTGTCGCCGTCGAGGCGCGCGATGCTGGTGACCATACCGCTGGAAGCGTTGCCTTCGGCCGACAGAACCTGACGCCAGTCGAGACGCACGATGTCCTCGACCGATTCGACGGCGAAGGCCTGGGTCGTGCGTGCGTATTCGGTGATGAGCAGGATGTTGAGCCCACCGCGCGGGGTGCAGCCCGCGACGGCAGAGAGATTGATCACCGGCAGGATCTGCCCGCGCAGGTCGACTACGCCCATCATGTTGGGTGGCGAGCCGGCCACCGCGGTGATCGTCGGCATGGGAATGATCTCGCGTACCTTGAACACGTTGATGCCGAAAAGCTCGCTGCGGTCCAGTTGCGGATCGTGACCGAGGCGGAACAGCAGCAGTTCCAGCTTGTTCGAGCTGGTCAGTTGGGTGCGTTCGTCGATTTCCTGCTGGATGGCTTGCATGAGGTGTCTCCTGGTTGTCGTGGATGGCGGCTCTAAAGATTGGCGCGGCGTGCGCGTTCGATTTCCATCACGAAGCGCTGGAGTGGAGCCGCCATGTCGTTGGGCAGATTGATGAACTGGCATCCCAGGCGCGTCTGGAATGCGCCGTTGTGCAGGCGGATCTGGGCGCTGTTGCGGATTTCCAGGGTGGCGACCACGGGCGGGACCTCCGGCAGCAGGATGTGGCAATCGGGCAAACGCCGGCCCGGGTCGGGGCTGATGCGGCCGGCGATGTCGGCCAGCGCGACGCCGCCGCAGCTCAGGTCGACGAGATGCGTGGTGATCGACTCGGCGTCGTCTTCGGCTTGCGGAGGCACCATGCATTTCACGGGGCGCGCAATGGGCATGGGTACGCGAAAATGTTCGCGCCGCTGGAGCCGGACCAGCGCCTTGGGCAGGGCGATGCGCAGGGCAGGCAGCTTTTCGTAGTCGCAGAAGGTGACCGCCCCCGTGAAGAAAGAGAGGGTCACACCTTCCAGCTGGGTGACGAATTCGGCGCCGGGGCCGGACAGGAGTTCGCGGTTCAGCGCATCGCCACGCGCACTGTCCAGGATGACCGCGTTATGGACTTCGTCTACGGCAAGCACCGAGGTCACGATAATCTGGCGACTGTTCGGCAGATCGAGGTTCACCAGCAGCTTGCGCTGCTGGACCTGGCGCAGCAGGAACACGATTTCCTTGCGTGAGCGGATGCCATAGCGTGCGAGCAGGTCGTCGTGGCTGGAACCGGCGGGTGTGGGGGCGGCGGCTGTCGTCATGCGGTCAAAGGTGTGGTGTTGCGGGCAATGGCTCGCCGCTCTGTTCCAGGCGGTACAGCCAGGCGAGGAGTTCGGCCACGGCGATGTAGAGTTGCGGCGGAATGTGGCTGTCGAGATCGATCTGCATGAGGAGCGCGAGCAATTCGCGCGACTCGTGCACGTACACGCCGGAGGCGCGCGCCTGCTCGATGATGCGTTCAGCCAGCAGGCCGCGGCCCTTGGCCACGACGCGTGGAGCAAGATCGCCCTCGTGGTAGGCGAGTGCCGCGGCGGCGCGTTGCGGGTCAGGTCTCGGCAGGTTCATGCGTCACCTGGAAACTGTGGACCGCGCAACCCGCATCGGCGAGGCGCTGCAGGACCTGTCCCTGCTGGTATTGCAGCAGCGGTATGGAATCGGGTGCATCCGGCGCCACGCGGATGCGGAAGTTCTGCTGCGCGTCGAGGCGGATGTGCAGTGTCAGGCTGCCGAGCTGCGGCAGGGTGATGCGCAGGGTCGATTCCCAGCTTCCATCCTCGCTGTTGGCCGACGCCTGGGAGGCGTCACCCGGTGCCTCGTCCTCGCTGCGGGACAGGGCCCATTCCAGCGGCTGGCCGGGCCACAGTTCGCCCTTCCACACGAACTGGGGCGATTCGAGCACCTGCAATTGCTGGGTCATCAGGGTGTGCAGCGGATTGGCGGGCTTCCCCGCAGCGCTTTCCGATGTGCCGCTGGGGTACGCCGCGCTACCGCGCGATTCGGTTGCGGACGCACGGTTCTGCGGCTCCTGGAGCAGGCCTTCGAGCGTATCCTGACCGGCCACCCAGTTGGCGAGATGCGATTCGTAGAACAGCCCGCTGCGCACCAGTGCGGTGCGCAGTGCGAGTGCCAGTTCCGGTGAATGCACGGTTGGGTGGTCAAGGAGGGGAGCGGGGGGCGTCAGCGTCGGGGGGGTGCGTTCGGGGACGCGCTGCATGACCTCGCTCAGCATGCGTGCGGTGTGGCTGAGTTGCGGCGCATCGGCCCCATCCGCGCCAGGCGTTTCCAGCAGGAAAACCGGTTGCGGAACGTGTCCTGCGAAGCTCAGTTTCAGGGTGTCACCCGTCACCACGCCGGGGGGCAGGCGCATCGCCACGGTCTGACCGGCGACCGAGACCAGCGACATCCCCTTGTCCTGCGAGAGGACCTGGCCGGCGAGCTTCTGGCCCTGCGCCAGATGCTGGAAGGCGAAACTCGCGCGCGGCCCCGCCTGGTCGCGTTGCAACCCGTCCAGCACAGGCTGGACGGCGAAGACGCGAGGCAGGGGCTGAGGGTACACGAGTAGCGGGCTTAGATACGTTGTGCGGCGTAGGCCTGAGTGCCGTGGCGGCCTGCGCGGATTGCGTGCAGACGCTGCTGGAGTTCGTTCAGGCGTGGTTCGGCCAGGGCGCGGATTTCCGCGTCGTTCTGCAGGATGGCGCGGATGCTTGCGTTACGCGCACGCTGTTCGGATTCGTTGAGTGTCGCCGGCGCCGCCTGCATCAGGCTGGTCACATGACGGCGGCAGCGCTGTTCCAGTTCGGCCAGATGATCCCACTCGCCCTGGCGCGCGGCATCGAGCATGACGCCGGTGAGCTCGGTGAGTGTTTCATAGGTATTGAGCATTTCGTGGCTGGTCATGGCGGCTCCGGTCAGATGGCGACGGGTTGAAGGGGGGCGGGCTGGGGCACGGCACCGATTTGCTGCCAGGCGTGGCGCAGTTCGCGCAGCAGCCCAAGTACCTCTTCGAGCGGCACGGTGTCGTTGCGCAGATGTGCGAGCATCAGGCGCTTGTTCATGTAATCGTACAGCGCATCGAGTTGCTGGCTGATCGGCCCCCCATGTGGGTCGAGGGCCGCGCGCAAGCCGTCGTGAATGATGCTGCTGGCCTTGGTGATGGCGGCGGATTTCTTCATCAGATCGCCGTCGTTGATGTGCTTGATGGCCATGCGAATGGACAGCTCGGCCCCTTCATAGAGCAACACGATCAGTCGGTGCGGGCTGGCCCCCAAAATGTTCGTTTCGAGGCCGACATGGGTGTAGGCCTGGGCGCTGTGGAGGGCATTGGCGTACATTGCGATGGTCTCCTCTTCTATTTGGTCGAGCTGCCGCTCAGCTGCTGGGTCAGATAGGTGCTGGTGGTGTTCATGCTGCTCAGCAGCATGTTCAGGTTCGTGTATTCCTTGGTGTATTTCCGTTCGAGCGCTGCCATCCGGTTTTCCAGACGGTCGATTTCCGTGTTGAAGTTGCTGACGTTGCTTTTCAGATTCGTCGTGCGCGTGTCGATGAGGCCCCCGGGATTGACCGTCTCCTTGGCCCAGGCATCGAAGCGGGTGGCGAAGCCGCTTGGTGAGTTGAACAGGTTGACGACGTCACTGTGGTTCGTTGCCAGGGCGTTCGTCAGCTTGCCGCTGTCCAGCGCCAGCGAGCCATCCTTCTGCATGCTGATGCCGACCTGTGCGAGCGCGGTCAGCGTGCCCCCCGTCGCCGGTGTATTGAAGATGCCGCGCAATTGTTCCTGCATCGTGCGCAGCGTACCGTCGCCGGCGAGGGCCCCCGCTGCCGTGGTCTTGCTACCGTAGGCGAAGCGCGATTTCATCTGGCTCGCCATGGCGTTGTAGGCGTCGACGAAACTTGTCGCAGCGGCGGTGATCGCCGCAGTGTCGCGCGCGACCGCGAGCGTGGCGGGTGCGGCGGTGGTGTTCTTGAGGCTGAGCGTCACGCCCTGGATCGCGTCGCTCACCGTGTTGGTGGCACTCGTGATGGCGATGCCGTTGACCTTGAGTGCCGCATTCTGTGCAGCCTGGGTCTGGCTGAGGTTCTGCGTGCCTGCCGGATCGTAATTCAGCAACGCACCGATCGAGCCGTCGCCTCCGCTGGTGGAGATGCGCATGCTTTGCGTCTCGCCGGTGCTGGTCGAGGTCAGCGCGAGCCGGTAGGGCGTGGTGCTGCCGTCGTTGACCAGGGTGGCGGTGACACCCAGATTGGCGGCGTTGATTGCGTCGCGGATGCCTTCCAGGGTGTTGTTGCTGCTGTCGATGGTGATGCTGGCGGGGCCGCTGCCGTTGGCGGTGAAGCTGGCGCCGCTGTAGATGCCGTCGGTAAGCGTGCCCCCGCTGATGGTGCCGAACTCGAAGGTGAGGGTGGTGGCGCTGCCGTCGCCGATGGCGGTGCTGCTGCTGGCCTGACCCGCCGCCACCAGGTTCTGCGCCTGGGCGAGTTTGTTCACGCTGACGCTGTAGCTGCCGGGTACGGCGTTGCTGGCGGCGCTCGCCGTGAAGGCGCCGGTGTCGGACGATGTCGCGGCGAGCTTTTCGAGCGAGCCGCCGAGGGTCTTGGTGGCGCTCTGGAAAGTCGACACCAGGCTGCTCAGGGTGCCCCACGACGAAATCTTCGCTTCGTGGCTGCTGACCCGGGTCTGGAGCTGGTCGATGGGACGGCGCTCGACCGCCATCAACTGCGACACGAGCTTGGGGACATCGAATGCGGTCTGCGTGGAAGACGTGATGGCCATGGTCGGCTCCCGGTTCAGGCTTTCTGCTTCAGCAGCAGGCCCTGCTGCATGGCTTCGATTTCGCGTGCAATGGCGAGGGTCGCTTCCGAGGGATACTGGCGGATCAGCTCACCGGTGCTGGTGTCGAACAGCCGGACCACGGTCTGAGTGGTATCGCTGTCCACACTGAATTCGAGGTTGCGGCTGGATTGCTGCAAGGCCTGATTGATCGCACTCACCGCCTGCTTCACCGCTTCCGCTGAGGCGGGCTGGACCGGCTGCACTGACGGCACGTCGGCGGCCGGCAGCTTGGCGGGCGCGGCACTGGAAACGCGCGCCTCGGGCTGCGCAGCCTGGGGCGTGGAGAGGTTCGTGGTCTGGATGATCATGCTGATCTCCTTCGTGTGTAATCCCCGGCCAGCCACGCCGGTCGGGGATTGGTCTCACTCAGCGGCCAAGTCTATCGCAGCAGCGTCAATACCGTCTGCGTGTTCTGGTTGGCTTGGGCCAGCACCGCGCTGCCTGCCTGCTGCAGGATGCTGTTGCGTGCCTGGGCAGCGGTTTCCGCGGCATAGTCGGTGTCCATCACGCGGCTGTAGGAGGCCGAGAAGTTCACCGAGGCGACCTGCAGGCTGCCGACCGCCGAGGACAGCGCGGCCATGTCGGCGCCGAATTCGGCGCGGGCGGTGACGATGCCGGCGAGTGCGGTGTCGAAGGCGGCCACGTCGGCGAACGTCGAGGTGGCGGTGAAGGTTTTGCCGTAGCCGCCGGCGGTGCCGCCGGATTCGTCGACCGACACCGCGGTGCTGGCGGTGACCAGGGCGTCCAGACGGTCGTTTTCCGCCTTGAGTGCGACGGACTCCTCGTTGGTGATCGCGCCGGTCTGGATGTAGATCTCGCGCAGACGCTGGGTGTTTTCCTGGATCTGCGCCAGGTAGCCGTCGTTGATCTGGGCGGCGGAAATGCCGTCGTTGGCCTTGCGCATGTTCATGTTCGCACCACGAATCTTGGAGTCGTAGGTGGTGGCGGTCTTGAGGCCGGTGGCGTCGTCCTTGGCGCTGTTGATGCGCAGGCCGGAGGACAGACGCTCCTGGGCGGTCTGCAGGCCGATGGCCGATTTGTTGAGGGCCGCACCGGCGAAGAGCGAGGCGACGTTGGTGTTGACTACCTGTGCCATGATGTTTCTCCTTTAGAGGGTCGATGATTCCGGCTTGCTTGACCCTTCAATGCTGGTCGGTGTGAGCTGCCGTTGTGTGAGGAATCGTCGGGGGTCGGAGAAAGTTAAGGCCCGTTGCGCAAAAATCTGCATGTTTTTCATCGGCTGGCGTCCGTGGGCGCGGCAGGCGCCTTGAGCACGCGGTTCTTGCCGGCCTGCTTGGCCTGGTACATGGCGGCGTCGGCGCGGGCGACGAGGGCGTCCTGTGCTTCGCCGCTGGCGCGCTCGGCGACGCCGGCGCTGAAGGTGATGAGTACGCGTTCGTTGTTATGCAGGAAATACTGCTTGGTCAGCGTACGCTGCAGGCGGGCGACGGTGCGCTGCGCCTCGTCGATGCCGGTGTTGGGCATGAGGATGAGGAATTCCTCGCCGCCGAGCCGCGCGATGTGGTCGGTGACGCGCAGCGCCTCTTTCGCCACCTTGACCAGGTGGATCAGCGCCTCGTCGCCGGTCTGGTGCCCGCGCAGGTCGTTCAGCGCCTTGAAGTTGTCGATATCGAGCACGGCAACGGAGAACGCCGTCTGGTAGCGGTCGGCACGCGCCATCTCGCGCACGAACTCCTCGTCCAGGCCGCGCCGGTTGAGGCTGTGGGTGAGGGGATCCTCGCGCACCAATGCACTCATCTGCGCCAGTTCACCTTCGAGTTGGCGGATGCGCGCCTCGGCCATCTGCGCGGCGTCGCGTTCGAGAATTAACTGGTCGCGCGCGCGCTGGGTGTCGGTCTGCGCGGCGCGGGTGTCGTGCAGCAGGTTTTCCAGGATGCGGTTGAGTTCGAGCACGTCCTCGGTATGGCTGATATGTTCGATGTGGCCGGCGAGCTTGGTCTGGAACTCGTCGCTGGTGACCACCGCGTCGGAGAGGCGCGCAACGAAAGTCGTCATGGTGGCCTTGAGGGTGGCGGTGGCCTCGCGCAGGCTGTGTTTCACCAGCCCCTGCTTGTAGACCACTTCCTTGAGGCGCTTTTCCACGTCCTGCAGGGTCGGCACGCGCAGGCTGCCGGTGAGCAGTTCCTGCACCATGTCGATCTGGCCGCGCAGCCAGGTGTCGTCGTCGAGCAGTTCGCCGATGTTTTCCACCAGCAGCAGGAGGATGCGCTTGAGCATCTCCTGCTGGTCGAGCAACTGCGTGGCGTTGAGGTCGACGTGGAACCACAGCGTCTTCAGCCCGGCCGTCGCCTCGCGCAGCGCCGCGGCGCTGTGAGCCGCGCGCACCTCGCCGGCCAGGCGCTGGGCATCTTCCGCCAGCTTCGGCACATGGCCGAGCAGCGCCGCCAGCGCCAGTTCCAGCGTCTTCGCCAGCAGTTCGCGCAGCGTCGCCAGGCTTTCGGTCTCGGATCCGCTGTCGGACTGCTTCTTCAGTTGCAGCGACACCAGACCCAGTTGCTTGCGCGCGAGCTTCCAGTCGGACTTGCGCACGGCGTCGCCGAGCACGTCGACCACGCTGCCGAGCGTGGGGTGGTGCAGGTTCAGGTCGGTGACCAGTCCTGACAGCGCCGCCGCCGCGCCGTCGGCAGCCGTGGTGGGGGGCGTGGCGGGCTTGCCGACGATTTCTTCGTACAGGGCCTGATAGTTGTCCGGCGTCGGCGCGATCTTGCGCATTGCCAGACGGCGCAAGGCCTCGCGTGCGACTTCCGTTGGGTTGGCGGGATTGATTTTTGCGGTCGGCTCGGCCATGTCAGTGCTTCGGGCCCATGGAGGCATTTGTCATGCCTCGCATCGTAGGGCGATCGGGACCGGGGCAAAGGCCGGATTAGGACGGGAAAAGGGGGGCTATTTTGGGGTGAGCGTCCGCTCGGCACCTTGCTCAGGTCCGTCCTTGTGAACCGGCAATCCCCACCACAGAGACGCGGAGAAGCGTGAAAAACAGGGTGTTCGTCGTCCCGCCCATCGGATGGTCCATGAAAACGACACAAGTCCATGTTTTTGCGTCGTGTTCTCTGTGCTTCCGTGGCTCGACCGCCTTTTTCCAGGTTGAATCGTAATGACGCGCACAAGGGTCTGGAACCGGCACGGCGACGTTCCATTTCGGAACACGTGAAACATCAGGCGCCCGCGTTTCTCTTGCCACGACCCGTTGTGGGCAAAGTTCAACTGAAAAAACAGTGACGTAAGAACATGGCATGAGATTTGCTTTTTGTCGTGTATCGACTTCCCCTGATTGAAGAAAATGCTGCTTCAACGGATTTTCGTGGCGTTCCTGCTCGTGAGCGCGCCTGCGGCGGCGCATGCGCATTCCGATGCGTCGATGTTCGGCGGGACGACGTCCGCGGCGGACCATCATGATCACCCGGTGGAGGCGGCCGCGCGCTATCCGGCGTCGGTGATTTTTGACCCGCGGCAACTGGTGGACGTGACCATCAAGATCAACGCGCGCATCACCCGGCTGAACAACCTGTATGTGGGAAAGCGCGTGACGCGCGGCGAGGTGCTGGGTGAAATGGAAAGCGCCGAACTGGAGACCATTCAGGGCACGTATCTGGGCTTGTTCGCGAACATGGAGGCGGTGCGGGAATTCTCCATGACGGGCAACGAGAAGCTCATCGACGCCCGCATGGGGCTGAGTTGGCGGGGAATGTCCGAAGAGGACATCAAGTTGCTGGAAACGCGGGGCGAGCCCTTGAAGAGGATCCGCATCAAGTCGCCGGAGACCGGCTACATCTATGGCCTGAACGTCGTCAACAACCAGATTCTGAATACGAGCGGGCAAGTCGGGCAGTACACCGCGACGGGGACGACCATTCTGACGATCGCCCGCCCGGCGGCGATGCAGGTGGAAGCCAGTCTGCCGGCGAAGGTGGCGGGCAAGCTGAGGCCGGGGCAGCCGGCGACCATGTATGTGGTCGACGCGCGCCGCGGCGAGGTCGCGATCCCGGCTCTCGTGCAGCGTGTCTTTGCCTTCGTTAACCCGATCAACCAGCGTCAGCGTGTGCGACTGCGGCTGATGGGCAATCCGCCGAACGGGATGGCTTTGCCGGCTGGCCTGCAGGCAAGTGTGAGTGTGGGGGGGTGATCATGCGCATTGAGGCGGGGGAGAGGCGCCGGGCGTCCGTGTGGCACAAGCCGTGGCGAGGAGGCGTTTGCGCGCTGGCTTGCAGCGGGTTGCTCGTCATGCTGGCACAGCAGGCTTCGGGGCATAGCGATCCCCGCATGTTCGGCCAGGCGGGGGCTGCGGCGGCCACACCGGCCGCGGTTGCCAGTGAGGTGCAGTTGCCGCCCGGTGTGGCGGGGCAGGAACTCAGTCTGTTCACGCTGGCCGAATCCCAGGCCGGATCACAGGCGTCGACGGTAAAGACTTATGGTCTGGTTGTTCCCAATGCGCAGGCCATGCTTGACGTGAATCTCATCGTCAGTGGCCAAGTGAAGGATGTGCATGTCCGTGTGGGGGACAGCGTGCGCAAGGGCCAGCCCATCATCTCGATCTTCAACCCCGAGTTCATCACGACGCAGCGAGGCCATCTCGAATTCCTGAAGAACGAGGAAAAACTACAGGCGCTGCGCGAAGAGGGGCGGTTACCGAACTATCTGAAGGATGCGAAGGAGAATCTGCGCTGGTGGGGCATGAACGACCGGCAGATCAGTGATCTCATCGAGCATGGCAAGGTCGTCGACCACATCACGCTCGATGCACCCGCCGACGGGTTCGTCACGGCGCTCTTCGTACAGCCGGGCTCTGTGGTGAATGCCGGCGACAGAACCATGAAACAGTTCGTGGTGGTCGGCAAGGCCGTGGCGCGGATGGTATCTGCCCAGGCCGCGCCGTGGGTGGAGGGTTATGTCTATCCCGACCAGCGCGCGTTGTTGCGGCCGGGCTTGCCCGTGCGCGTCGGACTGGCGGACGGCCGTCAGCTTGAGCGTCACATCACCCAGGTGCTACCCATCGTGGACCCGAACACGCAGCGCGCGCGTTTTCTGGTCGATCTGGGTCGGGCGCCGGTGGGGCTGGCAATGGGCCAGGCCGTGGATCTCAGCTTGCGCCTGGACGCGCGCACGGGGGTCTGGGTGCCGCGCCAGGCCGTGCTCGGGCAGGCGGTCCGGCCCGTGGTCTACGTAAAAATCGCACCGGGCCGCTACCGGCGCACGCCGGTGGCGGTGCTGGACGAATCCACCGAACTGTTGCGGGTGGATGGGGTGGAGGCGGGCGCCAAGGTGGTGGTGGCCGGCAAAATGATGCTGGAAGGTTTTCATCGCATTTCGACCGGCGCCGGCGGGGCTGCCGATACCCACCACCATGATCACTGAACCGATGACGGGCTGACAAATGTTCGATTGGGCAATCCGATGGTCTCTGCGGAACCGACTGACGGTGATCGCGCTGTATGTGATTCTTGCGGGCGCGAGTATTGTCGCGGCGCTGAACATGGCGGTGGACGTGTTTCCGGAGTTCGCGCCGCCGCAGGTGCAGATCCAGACCGAGGTTCCGGGCTACTCCGCCAACGATGTGGAAACGCTGGTTACGCGACCGATCGAGGTCGTGCTCCAGGGTGCTCCCTACATCGAGCATATCCGTTCCAACTCCTCCGTTGGCCTGTCTCGCATCACCATCGTGTTCAAATGGGGTGTCGATATCTACCGCGCGCGCCAGATCGTCCAGGAACGTATCCAGACCGTGCAGGGCCAGCTTCCTTCCGGCGCCCAGACGCCGCAGATGATGCCGGTGACATCGGCGGTGAGCTGGCTGCTCAAATTCGGTCTGGTGGACTGGTCCGGCGCCAATCGCGAACACGAGTTGCGCACGCTGGTCGATTGGGATATCCGCAACCGGCTTCTGGCGCAGCCGGGGGTGGCATCGGTGGTTGCGGTGGGGGGTGGGGTCAAGCAGTACCAGGTCTTGCTCGATCCCCTGCGCATGCGCAAGTACGGCGTGTCCGCCGGGATGGTCGCGCAGGCGCTGCGCGCCGCCAATCTGGTGGCGCCGGGAGGATTCGTTTATCCGAGTGCGGAGGAGGAATATTTCATCCGCGCCAACGGCAAGGTGACCAGCCTGCGCGATGTGACGGACACGCTGGTGGTGATGCGCGACGGCCAGCCAATTCATGTCGGAGATGTCGCGGAGGTTCGCTTTGGCAGCGAGGTGAAGCGCGGGGATGGGCAGATATTTGGTGGCCCGGCGATCATCGGGACGGTGTCCAAATTGTGGGGTGCGGACACGATGGAGACCACGCGCAACGTCGAAAAGGTGCTGGCCGCCATGGCCGAAAACCTGCCCGAGGACGTGCAACTGATCCCCAATCTGTTCCGTCAGGCCAGTTTCATCGAGGCGTCGATCGACAACCTGCGCGATGCGCTGCTGCATTCGTCCGTCATCGTCGCGCTCGTCCTGCTACTGTTCCTGTTCCGCTGGCGGCCGACGGCGATCAGCCTGGTTGCAATTCCCACTTCCCTGCTCGCTGGCGTGCTCGTGCTGTGGATGCTCGACATCAGCATCAACGCACTCACCCTGGGTGGTCTGGTGTTCGCCATCGGCGAGGTGGTGGACGATGCCATCATCGACGTGGAAAACATCCTGCGTCGGCTGCGCGAGAACAAGGCCGCAGCCGCGCCCGTTCCGGCGTTGGACATCGTCTATGAGGGTTCCCGGGAAATTCGCAACTCGGTGGTGTTCGCCACGCTCATCATTCTTGTCGCGTTCTCCCCGATTTTCTTCCTGCAGGGGATCGAGGGAAGGATTTTTCAGCCGATGGCCATCGCCTACCTGGCCGCCATCGCGAGTTCGCTGATCGTCGCCGTCACCCTGGTGCCGGTGCTGAGCTACTATTTCATGGGCCGCACGCGGCACGAATACGGCCTCGGGCCGGTATCGGAATTCCTGCTGGTACGCTATCGCGGCCTCCTGCGACGCCTGCTGACGTGGCCACTTCCGGTGATGGTAGGTACCCTGGCGCTGGTGGCCGCCGCGGCATTCGTTTTTTCGGGGCTCGGTCGTTCCTTCATTCCGCCTTTTCATGAGGGCAATCTGGTGATTGCCACCACGATGATGCCGGGCACCTCGCTGGAAGAAAACCTGCGCATGGGCCGCGAGGTGGAAAAGCTGATCGGCGACATGCCGGAGGTCGCGAGCCTGGCGCAGCGTGCCGGCCGATCGCGGCTCGACGAGGATGCCCAGCCGGTCAATTTCAGCGAGTTCGACATTGCCCTGAAACCCGGGACGGCGAACGTACCGGAGGTCATGCAGCGAATCCGCGAGCGGCTTGCACAGATTCCCGGGATGTCGACGAACGTCTCGCAATTCATCACCCACCGCATGTCGGAAATTCTCTCGGGCGTGCGATCCCAGGTGGCGATCAAGATCTACGGCCAGGATTTCGCGGTGTTGCAGCAGAAGCAACAGGAGATCCATGCAGCGGTGCAGGGCATCGCTGGAATCGTCGATCTGCAGATGGAACCGATGATTCTCGTGCCGGGTATCGATGTTCGGGTCGAGCGGGCCGTAGCGGCGTCCTACGGGTTCTCGCCCGGCGCCATCGTGGCTCAGGTTGAGCAGGCCTTCAACGGCGTGGCGATTTCCAGGGTGCTGGAGCAGGACCGCACCTTCGACCTGTTCCTGCGCATCGACGAGGCGACCCGTGCCAACATCCGGACGTTGGGTAGCATGCCACTGATTTCACCGGAAGGTGTCGTCGTGCCGCTGCGGGATCTGGCGCAACTGGTCTCCGTGCAGGAGCCCTACATGATCAACCGGGATACCGGCGCGCGCCGTGCGGTCGTGCAGTGGAACACCGACGGGCGCGATCTCGACAGTGTGGTGCGCGAGGCGCAGGCTCGCATCAAGGCGAAGGTCAAGCTGCCGCCCGGGTACGCGCTGGAGATCGGCGGGGATTTCGAGGGGCAGCAGCGCGCCACGCGTGCCCTGCTGCTGTCCGGCGCTGCCGCTCTGGTGCTGATGACGCTCATCATGTTCCAGGCGTTCCGCAACTGGCCGCTGGTGACGCTGGTCATGCTGAACCTGCCACTTGCCTTGATCGGCGGCGTCTTCGCCCTCGCCCTGGCTGGTGAAACCCTGAACGTTTCGTCGATGATCGGTATGGTGGCCCTGTTCGGCGTAGCAACCCGCAACAGCCTTCTGCTCGTTTCCCGCTACCAGCACCTGATGCACGACCAGCCGCAGGCCGCTCTGGCCGAAATTGCCGTCCGGGGCGCGTGTGACCGCCTGGTGCCGATCCTGCTGACGGCCTTCACCGCGGCGCTGGCCGTGACGCCGCTGATTTTCGGCGATCCCACCGGCAAGGAAATGGAACGTCCCCTCGCGATCGTCCTGCTGGGGGGCATGCTGAGTTCGACCTTGCTGAATCTGGTGGTCATCCCCACCTTGTTCGCATGGCTGGCTTCCCGCTGGCCAGGTCGGTTCGCGAAGATGAGTGCCTGAGCGGCCGCCTTCCTGGCATGGCTATGGCCGGAGCCGGTTACGGCCTAACATAACACTTTATCGGCTTGATGACGGGGCGGTCCATGTTCACCCAATCACCCGTTTCCTACCTGGCGGCTTTTCTGACCGGGGACCATGGCGCTGCGAGACAGCGGGGCCCGCTCGTCAGCCTGCCGGAAGTCGGGGCGTTCCTGTGGCTGGTGCTGCTGCTGGCCGCGCCGCTTGCCGTGTTTCCGCAGCTCTCGCTTTCCGCACTGGAGCAGGCATATCCGGAACCGCAAAGCCATCTTCTCGTCGAGACCTTCTGCGGTTTCACCGCCCTGACGGTTTCCGCGATGATCCTGTCGATCTGCCTGAGACGGCGCAGCCTGAGTATGCTCATGTTCGGACTGGGATTCCTGATCATGGGCATCTTCGACATGCTGCATGCATGGACGGATCCGCACCGCGATTTTGCGGATTTCGTGCTGTATCACACGCTCTCGACCTTTTTCGGCAGTGTCCTCATCCTGGCGGGTACGCTCGTGCGTATTGCAGGCGAGCGCGATCATGGATTTTCCAGGGCCGACCTCATGACGTTTGCCGTCGGGCTGGCCGTGATGGCCGGTGTGGCGTGGCTGTATCGGCACTATATCCCGGAACTTTTCTCCGCAAGCGGCGGCACGTTCCCTGCGCAGGTTCATATCGTCCATTATCTGGCTGGTGTGTTCTATGTGCTGGCGGCCATCGCGTTCTTTCGCCATTTTCGTGTGCATCGCCAGGCTCTGGCGTTGCTGGTGGCGAGCCTGTTGATTGTGTTCGCGCAAAGTGCCTACCTCTTCAGCTTCTCCAGCCTGTGGAACCTGACATGGTGGGTGTGGCACGGCACCAAACTCCTGTTCTATCTGGGTACCATGCTGATCGTGTTCGTCGGCTTTCTGCTCGCCTTGCGGGCTATCGAGAATTCGCGCCACTTGCTTGCCCGCGCCAACCGCAGCCTTGCGCGCTCCCGGCGGACGGCCCAGGTGTTCAACCAGGAGCTCACGATTCGCAACCGCTTGTTCCAGGAGGGCATGCTCACGCGGAATCTCGACGAGGCCCTGGACGCCGTTTCCCGGGCGATACGTCAGCTCTTGGGGTTCACCCTGTCCGAGCTCGCCCTGCATGTGCCCGAGGACGAAGTCGACGAATTCAATCGCCGCATACGCCGGCTGAGCGCCCGTTGGCCGGTGTGTGCCCAGCGCGCGTCGAGTACCTGCAATCCCGCGAGCTGTCGGCCCGTCCTGTCGATACCTGGGCTCGTGCAATGCAATTGGCGGGATGCGGGTTGTACGTCCGTGTGTCTGCCGCTCAGTGCCAACGGTGAGGAGATCGGTCGACTGCGTTTGCTGGCGAGGGGGCCGGGGCTGGAGCCCCGGCACGCGGATGTCGTGCGCGCACTCGTCGTGGAGGTCAGCGCCATTGTGCACGACAAACTGCTTTACCAGCAGCGCCAGGACGCCAACGATTTCCGCACGGCCTTGTTGCGGGTATCCACCATGCTCACCTCGACCCTGGACCTGGACCGCGTGCTGCATGCGGTGTGCAAGGAAAGCGCGGGTCTGTTTGAAAGCGACGCCGCGCTGGTCTGGCTGCCCGACGACGAAACCCGCGAGCAATACTCTCTTGCGGCAGGATGGTTTTCCGAGACGGACCAGCAGGTGTCGGCGGAGCTCAAGGCCTGGTGCGGGGATCGTGACCAGTGCGCCGCACTGCTCCGCGGCATTGGCGGACATTACCTGCCTCTCGGCATCCTGTGGCGCGACGATTCGATGCCGACCCCGTTCGGCAAGCCCGCAGGCTGTCCATGGGAGGCGCTCGCCCTGTTTCCCTTGCTCGACGGCAATGATCTCGTCGGCGTGATGGTGCTGGCGCGCAAGGAGCCGGTGCGCTTCAGCGCTGCCACGCTGGGCAAGGGCGAGTTGCTGGCCGGCCAGGTGCGGATCGCCATCAACAATGCACGTAGCTATGCACGGCTTGCCGAGTTCAATCGACAACTCAGGGTGGCCGAGGAGACCAAGTTGCGCAGCGAACGGATGGCGGTCATGGGGCAGATGGCCGCCTCGGTGGCGCACGAAGTGCGCAATCCTCTCTCGGCCATCAACAACTGCCTGGCGGTGTTGCGTGCGGACGTTGCAGAACCGTCACGTGCCCATGCCGCGCTGGAGATCATTCAGGGCGAAGTGGAACGCCTGACCGGGCTCACCAGCAATTTCCTGTCTTTTGGCAAACCACGCACGCCGATCAACAAGCCGATCGTGCTGGAGCGGACGATCGAGAAAACCTGCGCCCTGCTGGAGCGGCACATCAGCCAGGAGGGGCTGCCCATCGTGGTCATGCGGCAGATCGAACCCATCTCGTCGCTGCTGGTGTTCGACTCCGATGGGCTTGAGACGGTGATCTGGAATCTCCTGCTGAACGCCACCCAGGCCATCCCCGGCCCGGGACGAATCGAAGTGGCCCTGCGCTGTTATCCGGGCTGTTTCCTGCTGGCGGTGAGCGATTTCGGGAAAGGCATCGCACCCGGCAGCCGGGCCCGGATTTTCGAGCCTTTCTACTCGCAGCGACCGCTGGGTGCCGGCCTGGGCTTGGCCATTGTCCAGCGCCTGGTGCGGGAATGGGGCGGCCGTATCCGGCTGCGTAGCGAAGTGGGCCACGGGACGGCGTTTTTCGTGCGGGTACCCGCCCGGGTCGAGGAAACCTTCATTGGGCGCGAGGTGGCCTGAATGCGTATCCTGCTGGTGGATGACCAACGAAGCCTGCGTCGCAGCCTGTCGCTGATGCTCCAGGGTGCGGGCTTCGAAACGGAGGAAGCGGAGAGCGGCGAGGAGGCGCTGCGCCATCTGGCGGAGCACTCCTGCGACCTGGTCATTACGGATTTGCGCATGGAAGGCATGTCGGGCATCGACCTGTTGCGCAAAATCAAGAAGATCGCACCGGTGATGCCGGTGATCCTCATTACGGCCTACGGCAGCATCGATTCCGCGGTGGACGCCATGCGCCTGGGCGCCTTTGACTATCTGACCAAGCCCTTTCGTGAGCAGGACATGCTCGAGAAAATCCATGCCAGCCAGGCTGTCCGTGCAGCCGCGCGGGTGACCGCGTCGGAAACGGCGGAGCCACCCCGCAAGGCAAACGACATCGTCGCCGAGACGCCGCAGATGCGTGCCACCTTGATCAAGGCCGAGCGCATTGCGCGGACGGATATCAGCGTCCTGGTCACCGGTGAAACCGGCACCGGAAAAACCCGGGTGGCGCGCTTCATTCACGACAACAGTGCGCGCAGCCACGCGCCGTTTGTCAGCATCAACTGCGCGAGCCTGCCGGAAAATCTGCTGGAGAGCGAACTGTTCGGCCACATGAAGGGCAGCTTTACCGGAGCGACCGAATCCCGCGCGGGCCTGTTCGAGGAGGCGGATGGCGGCAGCCTCTTTCTGGACGAGGTCGATACGCTTTCGCTGACCATGCAGGCCAAACTTCTTTCGGTGCTTCAGGAAAAGATCATTCGCCGCGTGGGATCGAACAAGGGCAAGAAGGTCGACATCCGGGTCATGTCGGCCAGCAATCAGGATCTTGGTCACCTCATCGACAAGGGACATTTCCGTTCCGATCTTTATTTTCGGCTCAATGGAATACGGCTGCACCTGCCGCCGCTGCGCGAGCGCGGCCACGACCTGCAACGCCTTCTGCAGAATTTTCTCGCGACGTACGGAAAAAAGTATGGCCGTGGCACCTTGCGTCTGACACCGCGAGCGGAGACCTATGTGCTGGGATACGCGTATCCGGGCAACGTACGCCAGTTGGAGAGCTTCGTCGAACAGATGGCGGTGTTCGCCGACGACGCCGGTCGCATCGATGTTGAGGCCCTGCCCGAGGATTTGCTTCAGCACCCGCCATCCATCCAATCCGTCGAAAGTCATGCGTCCGCACCTGAAATGACCGGCAACATCGCGGAATCGGAACGACGCATGATCGAGGCGGCGCTCCTTCGTTCGGTCAATATCGGAGAGGCGGCGCGGACGCTCGGAATCGGCCGCACCACCCTCTGGCGCAAGATGCGCGAGTACGGCCTACAGTTCGATACGGGGGCGCGCCCCCGCTGACGGTCACCCCCATCTCCTGCTGGTACGGGATTTGCTTTCACCCATGGTGAGGCCCTCGGATCGGCCGTTTTGGAACACGAGAGGAGATGGAAGCATGTTTGCCACGTATCGTCTGTTTCGCTGGAGCATGGTGCTGGTCACGCTGTGTGCGCTGCAACCGGCTGCACTGTGGGCGAAGCCGCCTGCCGTCGTCGTCACGCCCGTCAAATACGAGGTTACGGTCGACGACTCGATCGCGTCGGTGCTGGACACCCTCGTCTCGGCTCTGGAGGCGAGAAACTACGCGATCATCAATCAGCTCGACGTCCAGGAAGGCCTGGCTGCCCGCGGTATCAAGGCACACCCGCTCAAGCTGATCGAGTTCTGCAACCTGACCAAGGCCTACACCATCACCCGGCACGTACCGGACTTCGAGATGTTCGCGCCTTGTCGCCTGGCACTTTTCGAGAGGGACGGCAAGACCACGGTGATGGTGCTGCGCCCTGCTTACGTGCTCAGCATCCTCGCCCGCAATCCTGCTCTGTCCAAGGAGGGAAAGGACGCGCTGCAGACGTTCGATCGTGACCTGAAAGCCATGCTGACCGAGCTGGCGAGCGGAGCGTTCTGAAGGTGTTCGTTCCATTTTGAAACATGACGAAACGTGTCGTTTGATCAACCCCGGGAGATTTTCAAATGAAATCGATATTGCGTAGCCATCGTGTTTCTATGTTGACTGCCTTGCTGTGCATCGCGAGCCCTCTGCCTGTCAGTGGCCAGATGCATGGGCATGAGCATATGAATATGCAGGAGCAATTGCACGTGCATGGGCATGGGGGCATGATTACCTCTACTGCCATTCTGGTCGCCACATCCGGGAGCTCCGTCAGCGGCACCTTGAAATTTCGTGAGATCGAAGATCGTATCGTCCATATCACGGGTACCGTAACCGGCCTCACGCTCGGCAAGCATGGTTTCCATATCCATGTAAACGGCAACTGTGATTCGCCCGACGGCATGAGTGCCGGTGGCCATTTTTCTCCTGCGGGGGGAAAGCACGGCGCACCCGACGCCAAGGAGCACCATATGGGAGATCTCGGCAACATCGTTGCCGATGCAGGCGGGCGCGCCAACGTCGACGTGATCGCTGCCGGCGTCAGCCTCGCGTTGATGGGGCCCGGGTCCATCGACGGTCGTGCCATCGTGATTCATGCCAAGGAAGACGATTTCTCCGATCCGGTGGGGAATTCGGGTGCGCGCGTGGCGTGCGGCGTGATCGAAGCCGACATGATGCGCATGTGATCGCGATCGGGACACGACGCTCGGCCAGGCCCATGGACGCGCGGGACGCCGTTGCGACGCTGCAGAACCGGGAACGCAATTCCATGAACCGTATGGTTTCCGTAACGATCCTCGCTGCGCTGGTGCTGATGGCGGGACCGGCTACTGCGACGGAACACCGGCACGTGCCACCGGTGGAGTCCAGGTCTACCCTGGCGATCGGTGCCACACTCGACGAAAGCGGGCGTCTCTGGCTGGCAAGAGTGGAAGACCGGTGGCTCTGGGTGTCCTCGTCGGCTGACGGTGGGCGACATTTTTCGGCGCCCGTGGTGGTCTCTTCCGTGCCGGAGGAGATTGCTGCCAACGCGGAAAACCGTCCCAAGATCGCCGTCGCACGCGATGGTACTGTGCTCCTCAGTTGGAGCGAGGTGCTGCCGAAAAAATTCACCGGCAATGTGCGTTTTTCTCGCTCCACCGACGGTGGCCGCAGTTTTTCCGCGCCGCGCACCCTGAACGACGACGGTCGCGTCACCAGCCACAGCTTCGACGCGCTGGCGATCGACGGGGCGGGGCGGGTGGCCGTCGTGTGGCTGGACGGGCGCGATCGTGACGCGGCGAGGGAAGCGGGCGGCACCTTCGTCGGGTCGTCGCTCTACTTCGCGCAGTCTGCCGACAACGGCGCCCGTTTCGATGCCAACCGCAGGCTCGCCGGGCATACCTGCGAATGCTGCCGTACCGCCCTGGTCTGGACCGCCGAGGGGCCGGTGGCGCTCTGGCGCAATCTTTACGGCACCAACACGCGCGACTTTGCGCTCGCCAATCTCGATACTGGAAAACAGCGGCGCGTCACCGACGACGAATGGCAGATCGATGCCTGCCCCCACCACGGCGGTGGGCTTGCGGTCGACGGCCGCGGTATTGTGCACATGGTCTGGTTTACCCAGGGCAGGGCGCGCCAGGGACTGTTCTACCGCCGCATCGAGGATGGCCGAGCGTCGCCGCCGATGTCTCTGGGTAGTGCGGAAGCGCAGGCGGGCCATGCCGCAGTGGCCGCGGCCGGCGGTATGGTGCTCATTGCCTGGCGCGAGTTCGACGGCCGTGGCTACGTCGTGCAGGCGATTCGCTCGACCGATGGTGGTGCAACGTGGAGTTCGCCACAACGCCTTGCGGAGAGCGGCGGAGCGGCCGACTACCCGTTGCCACTGACCGACGGCAAGCGATCCATGGTGGTGTGGAACAGCGCTGCCGAAGGGGTGCGCATCCTCCCGCTCGACCCGGATGCGCCGAAATGATCGGCCGCTTCCTTTGCGGCTTCGTGGCGGTGCTGGCTTTCGCCATGCCGGTTCGTGCGGCTGAGCCGGCTGCGTTCACGGTCGACAGTCTGGCGAAGATCAAGGCGCAATATGCCGGCCGTCCCTTCATTCTCGGCATGTGGTCGGTCAGCGAATGCAGCTACTGCATCGACGAACTGACCATGCTGGGCAAACTCGCGCGCACACACAGGTCGCTGCCGCTAGTGCTGGTGGCGACCGACACGCCCGCCCAGGGAGCGGCCATGCAGAAAATCCTCACGCCCCTCGGGTTGGCCGGCGTCGATAGCTGGGTGTTCGATGATCCCGTTCCCGAACGGTTGCGTCGTGCCATCGATCCATCGTGGTACGGCGAACTTCCTCGCACCTATCTTTACGACGGGGAACATCGGCGCGAAACCATCGTTGGCATCCTGAGCGAGCAGCGCCTGCGCGCCTGGCTCAGGCGACATCGCGTGGCGAATTGAACACAAGGGAGGCAACATGAAACATGGCACTATTTCGCTTGCCCTGAGCGGCATTCTGTGTGCACCGGCGGCGTGGGCAGAGGATTCGGCTGTCTCGGCATTGCCGGAAATGACTGTAACCGGGACGCGCGAGGGTGCCTTGCTGAGCGAAACGCCGGCGACAGTGGGGATCATCAAGGCGCAGACCCTGCGTGAAGTCCGGCCCACCCACCCGAAGGACGTCCTCAATCAGGTGCCCGGCGTGTGGGTCAGCAACCTGTCGGGCGAAGGGCACTCGACCGCAATCCGCCAGCCACTGACGACCAGTCCGGTCTACCTCTACCTTGAGGACGGCATCCCGACCCGGTCGACCGGCTTTTTCAACCACAACGCACTGTATGAGATCAACGTGCCGCAGTCGGGTGGTATCGAAATCATGAAGGGGCCTGGCAGCGCCTTGTACGGTTCGGACGCGATCGGCGGGACAATCAACGTACTGACCCGCACACCCCCGAAAGAGGCCGAGTTCGAATTGAGCGGGGAGGCGGGTTCGTACGGCTGGGGGCGCCTGCTGATGGGCGGCGGCAATGCCAGCGGTGACGATGCCTGGCGCGCCAGTCTCAACCTGACGCGCACCGACGGTTGGCAGGATGACGCCGGCTACGACCGCCAGACGGGTACCGTGCGCTGGGACCGCGCCCTCGGCAGTGACGCGCTGCTGAAGACCGTGCTGTCGTTTTCCAGGGTCGACCAGCAGCACGTCGGCAAGCTCACCCGCAACGAACTCGATCTCGCGCCGCGTACCAACAACGTTCCGTTCTCCTACCGTCAGGTCGACGCCTTCCGTCTGTCGACGGCCTACGAAAGGGAAACCGCCAACTCGCTGGTGTCCCTCACGCCGTACGTGCGAGACAACAGCATGGAGATCATTCCCAACTGGAGCGTCAGTTACGACCCCAGTCGCTACGTGACGGAAAACCGGTCCTTCGGCTTCCTCGGCAAATACCGTCGCGACTTCGAACCCCTGCGGGCACGCATCATCCTCGGCGTCGATTTCGACTACAGTCCCGGAGCGCGTGAGGAGGATTCCGTCAAGCTCAACAAGACGACGAACGCCAACGGCGGGACACGCTACACCCTGGACACCGCCGTCGCGCCGGTCAGGATCTATGACTACGACGTGACGTATCGTGGTATCTCGCCCTACGTTCATGGCGAGGCCTCGCTGACCGACAGGCTGCGCCTGAATGGCGGCCTGCGTTACGACGACATGCGGTATGACTACAAGAACCGCTTCAACAACGGGGTGGCCGGTGCGACGCAGGGTGCGCCCGGCGCCTTTCCGGCGGGTGGGTGGTATGGCCACGTCGCCAGTACCAAAGTCGATTACAGCCATTGGGGCCCCAAGCTGGGGGCCACCTACAGCTTCAGCGACGATCTGAACGGATTCGCCTCGTACACCAATTCGTTCCGCGCGCCCTCCGAAGGGCAGGTGTTCCGCGGCAGCCGCGAAGCCACCGCGCTCAAAGCGCAGACCGCCGCGGAATCGCTATTGAACCTGAAGCCGGTGATCGTCGACAGCGCGGAAGTCGGCCTGCGTGGCAAAGCCGGTGCACTGCGCTACGAGGCCTCGGTCTATCGCATGAGAAAGCAGGATGACATCGTCAGCCATGTCGATCCGATCAGCACACAGCGAACCGTGGTTAACGCGGGCGAAACCCTGCATCGCGGCTTCGAGCTGGGATTCGGGTTGCTCTTTGCGCGGGACTGGCAGATCGACGCCAGCCTGTCTTACGCGAAACATACCTATGAGATGTGGGTGGTTTCCGGAGCGGCGGATTACAGCGGCAAGGAAATGGAAAGCGCGCCGCGCACCATCGCCAACACGCGCCTCGGCTACGCCCCCGGCGCCCTGAACGGCGGCCGTGTGCAGCTGGAATGGGTGCGGTTGGGAAGCTACTGGCTGGATGCGGCCAACACAGGAAAATACGATGGCCATGACCTGGTGAACCTGCGCGCGAACTATCCATTCGGCAAGGGGATGGAGGTGTTCGGCAGCATCAGCAATCTGTTCGACAAACGCTATGCCGAGACCGCCGATGGGACGGGTGCTGCGCCGACGTATACCGCCGGGCTGGCACGGCTGACTGTCGTTGGCTTGCAGGCCAGGTGGTAGGCGGTGCGATGGGAGTTCGGATGCCATGAGCGGAATGGCGGGGCGGCTGGACTGGAATCGCGCCATTGGCCTTCTGGTCGTGCTGGCGCTGCACGGTGTCATGCTCTACGCGCTGTGGAGCGCCCGCGTGATCGCTCCACCGGCCGCGATGACGAAGCTGTTTGTCAGCTTCGTCAGTCCAGAACCCCCGCCGCCCGAGCGCCGTGCCGAGCCGCCGCCGAAACCGAAGCCGGTGCGGCCGGTCCCGGAAAGACCCGTGCCGGAAAAGCCGCACCCGCACATCGCCGCGAACGCACCCATCGTTTCACCCACCGAGGCGGTCGAGCCGCCGCCCCCGGTTGTCCCCGAGGCCGCCCCGCCGCCGCCAGCACCTCCCCCACCCGCGCCTCCCCAGCCAGCCGGGCCGGTCACGCTGGCGACGGAACTGGCGGTGAGCTGTGCGGCACGCCCCCCACCGCTCTATCCGCCCCTGTCGCGTAGGCTGGGCGAGACAGGGAAGGCCGTTCTGCGCGTCGAACTTGACGAAACCGGCCGTGTCAGCGCCGCGCAGATCATGACCAGTAGCGGCTTCATCCGTCTCGACGAAGCGGCGCTCGCGGCGGTCAGGAGTTGGCGTTGTGAGCCTGCGCGGCGCGACGGGCAGGCCGTTCGCGCGGTGGCGATGCAGCCATTCAAATTCACTCTCGAAGGACGCTAATCATGGAAAACAGCTTGGGCTTTGCCCATTTTCTCGCGCAAACTGATACGCTGGGCCGCATCGTGCTGCTGCTGCTGCTCGCGCTGTCGGTGGCGAGCTGGTACCTGATCGCGACCAAGGCGGTCGCGAATTATCTGGCGGGCCGCCGTGCCGATGCCTTCCTCAAGCAGTTCTGGGCAGCCGACTCGCTGCGGGAGCTTGGCGATACGCTGCGCCAGCAGTCGCTGGACAACGCCTTTGCGCAGCTTGCCCACGAGGCCCTCGAAGCGGTCCGTAATACCCATCAGCACGGACTGCAGAAGCTTGCTGCCGCGGGCGGCTTGAGTGAGTTTCTTACGCGTCTCCTGCGCAATGGCATCGACCAGGAGGCGACGCGTATCGAGCGCGGTCTCACGGTGATGGCCTCGGCCGGCTCCGCTGCACCGTACATCGGATTGTTCGGCACGGTCTGGGGAATCTATCATGCGCTCGTCAACATTGGCCTCGCCGGGCAGGGCACGCTCGACAAGGTGTCCGGGCCGGTCGGTGAGGCACTCATCATGACCGCCATCGGCCTCGCCGTCGCGATTCCCGCGGTTCTCGCCTTCAACGCGTTCACCCGGCGCAACCGCGTCTGGCTGGCGCGACTCGATGCCTTCGCACACGATCTCTATACGGTGCTTACCGTGGGCGAAAGAGTGAACGGCCCGGCCGGCGAGGCGCGTTCGCTGCGCCCCGCCGTGAAACTGGAAGCGCGCGCTGCCGCGGAAGGGTGACGACATGGCGATGGGAAGTTTCGATGCGCGCCGGCAGCAGGGGCCGATGGCGGAAATCAACGTCGTGCCGCTGGTCGACGTCATGCTCGTCCTACTGGTGATTTTCATCATCACCACGCCCCTGTTGACACACTCGGTGAAGATCGACCTGCCCAAGGCCAGCAGTAGCGCCAACCTTACGCGCCCCGAGCATATCGAGTTCGGTATCCGCGAGGACGGGACGCTCTACTGGAACGGTGCGCCGGTGAGCGAGCAGGAACTCGCCGGCCGCTTTGCGGCAGAAGCAGCCAGGCAGCCTCAGCCGGAATTGCACATCCGCGCCGACCGCCATGTGGAGTACGAAAAGGTGGCGCAGGTAATGTCCGCGGCGGCCACGGCGGGACTGGTGCGCATTGCCTTCGTGACCGACCCGGCGCGTCGCTGAGAAGCCCGCCGCCCGCGTCCGGATGCGCCGGACGCGCGTTTCATCGAACGCAGTCGCCGAACAGATACGTTCCCGCCTGAAAGAACCCGTTCGCTTCGTTTCTTATCGCGTTCCGTGTTGGCAGTTTTTTTCAGCGAGCGCATGAGGTCGTTCCAACGTGAAACAAACTTCGAAACAAGCCGCGCTTGAAATCAGGCAAGTGATTGAAACCACACCATAAACATCATCTGGCACGATGAATGCTTGGCTTTGGTTCAGCGACATTTTGTCGCGCCTCGATCCAATTTGAATAGGTCTGTCAGTCGGCCGGCTCACGTGGGATGGGGGAGAACCTTAAGGAGCGGAATTATGCAAATTCGAGCAGCAACACACAGGATGAGCGGGCGGATCAAGTCCACCTATGCGGTCATGTCGCTGGCAGGCGGGCTAGCCTTCCTCCCCGCGGGCAGCGTATTGGCAGACAGCGTGGACGGTACTTTTCCTACTGCGGAACAGGTGGGCGGTGAGGTTTATGTCGAGCCGGTGGCGGTCGGCAAGAAATTGCCGCTTGATTTCGATACGTACGACCTGAACGGCAATAAGGTCGATCTCGCCAAACTGGTTTCAGGAAAGCGATCGATGGTGGTGTTCTTCATTTCTGCGGTCCCGGTTTCCGTTGCGGAACTGCCCAAGATCGAGGATTTCGTGCGTGCTGACGGCAAGGGGATCAACGTCGTGTACGTCAACGCCGACACTGTTGGCTCCGCGCTGCAGGGCGGGCCGAAGGCTGCCATTCCCAACACCGTGAAGACCATGCATGTCATCAAGAAGGAAAAAAATCTGCGGACCACGCAGTTGTACGTGGCACCCAACGATGCCTTGAGCGGAGAGGGGGTCTCGAACCGTCTGGGCTTTCGCGGACTGCCGACTTCCTTCGTGATCAGCGCCACCGGCGTGGTCGAGAAGGTATTCGTGGGCCCGCAGAACTGGAAGAGCGGCGACATCTGAAGCGGATTTGGATCGCTAAAACTTAGGAGAATGTGATGAGTATCAACAGAAGGCAGTTCATGAAGGGCGCGCTCACGGCAGGTATGGCCGGAACCGCGACAATGCTGGGATCGAGCAACGCGTTCGCGGCGGTACACGACCCGGTGGGCGAGGCGCAGGCCGATTTGTTCAGGAAGTTCAAAGGCAACGTCATCCTGCTTCCCAGCAAGTACGGTGGCTACGTGCAGGCGATGGATCCGTCCGTTCCTGAAACCCTTGCCTGGTACCCCTATGGCCTCTACGGCATCGACATGCCGATTCCCCACCACATTGCTGCAATGCCGTCTGCTGATCCGTACAAGGGCTTCGACTTCTATCAGACGATGCAGCCGCCTGCAGCGCCCTACGTCAACGAGAACTCCCCCGAGTGGCGCAACCGCGGTGACTTCAAGATGTTCAAGATGCGCTACGACGGTAGCGGCAAGCAGAACTCGATCACCGTGGTGAACGACATCTCGGCGACCACCGGCATGGCGCTCGGCGTGCACGTGTCGATCGGTGTGGGCGAAAACGCAAACAAGTACGTTGCGTTTGCGGACGGTCAGAAGGACATGGTGCTGATCACGACCATCGACGACAACCCAAAGATCGTCAAGGCGTTCCGCGCTGACTACGATCCCATTGCGCGTCAGTTGAACGTGAGCCAGGTCTTCCCCGACGCGACGACCGGAAAGTTCGACTACATCGGCCGCAAGGGCATGAAAACTTCGCACGAAGCCATGCTCGGCGAAGAACTGATGCCGGCTGACCCGACCGCGGTTTTCGTTGACGCCTTCACCTGGCACCCGACCCTGCCGTTCGGTGCCATCCTGATTCGTCGTCTAGGCTGCTGTGCCATCGTCGATACCCGAACCTGGGAGGTCGTTGCCCTGCTGTCCACCGCAAAGGGTGCCCCGGACAACTTCCCCCTCGTGAAGCAAAGCGGTTTCACCTGGACGTTTGCGGTGCCGTCCGTTCTGACGCCGCTGCACGAAGCCGGCTTCATTACCAGCGGTGAATACTTCCTCGCCTGCAACAACGTGCTGCAGAACAACATCGCCGTCTATCGTTCGACGAATGAAGACCCGACCAAGTGGAAGAAGGAGAATTTCGTCGAGGGCTTCGGTACCAAGTTCCTCCCGCTCCACATGGGTAACGTCCCGGACTCGCGCTTCGCCTACTTCACGATGTGGGCGCGCAAGCCGAACAACGGCTACATCTGCAAGGTGGACACCAAGACCTGGAAGGTGACCGCCAAGTGGGATACGGGTCCGGATCCCCACACCTGCGACTGCACCGTGGACGGCAAGTACATGACGACCGTCTACTCCGGACACCAGGCGGGTCAGTCGGGCATTGTCTTCATCAACATTGAAAGCGACAAGATCGAGGCGCGTCTCCCGTGTCCGGGCGGCATGCATGACCACGTCGTCGTTCCCGAAAGCTGGGAAGGCCTGAAGTACTCCCGAAGCACTTCGGTGTAACGGACAAGCCGCCGGCAGTGTGCGCTGCCGGCGGCACTCTGGATGGCTTCAATGATGCACGCGAGGAGATCGAAAATGAATGTCAGTACCCTGAATCCGAGTCATCTGGCCTATGCGGCAATACGCATATTCCTGATGGCTTTGTTGGGTTTGCCCATCCTGGCATGGGCGCACAGCAACGAACACCTGGCAACGATGAAAGGTGCGCATGGCGGCATGTTGCGCATGGCCGGTAACTATCACTTCGAGCTGCTTATCAAGAACGGCGAGGCCAATGTCTGGGTGACCGACCACGGGGACGTCCCGCAGGCGACAAAAGGTGCGGTCAGCACGCTGCGTATCGTCAGTGGAAACCAGACGTTTTCCCTGAGCATGGCACCGACCGGCAGCAACGGGCTGGCGATCAAGGATGCACGGATCAGGCCGGAAAAAGGCATGAAGCTGGTGTTGACCGTCAGCATGAATGGTGAAGCGTCGCAGCATATCCGCTTCAGCCTGAATTGACGGCAACGGGGCGGAACCTCGCCATTACGGTGGAATGTCGATGAATTGGCGGGAGCATATCTGATGAAACACACGGGTATCCCAGTGCTGATCCCTTTGCTTGCGACCGGCCTGATGCTTGCCGTGCTGGTCGGGCATTGGAAGGAGTCGGAGGGCGCTTCGCTGGAGCAGGCGTCGACGCCGAATCTGGATCGCCTGCTCACCACCAACGCCTGTGTCGGCTGCGATCTGAGGGGTGTGGATCTGTCTGGCCGCAATCTTCTGGGCGCCGATCTGCAGCGGGCGGATCTTTCCGGTGCCGATTTGCGCGGTGCGTTTCTTACCGGCGCCAACTTGCAGGGTGCGCGTCTGGTCGAGTCCGATTTGCGCGGTGCCGTGGTCGCGGGCGTGGTGATGAACGGTGCCGACCTGCGCGGCAGCAATTTGACGGGGACGAACGGCAATCGCACAAGCTTTACCCAGGCCAACCTGACGGCTGTCGATTTCAGCGGTGCGCTGCTGGAACACGCCGACATGGAAGGCGCTGACCTGAGGCGCACGAATTTCAAGGATGCCGATCTCTACGAGGCCCGCTTCCTGTTCGCCGTGATGGGCGATACGAACTTCGTGGGCGCGAATCTCCACGAAGCCGATTTCAGCGACGTGGAGGTCTCGGAAATGCAGACTGATGCCAGCACAACGTGCCCGGACCTGAAGCCTGGCCCATGTGCTTTTCAATGACACCGGATAGCGATATCCGGTCATACCAAGGAGCAGATATGTATCAGATTCCAACACCCATCCGTGCCGCGGGCGCGTGCCTGATCCTGATGGCAGGTTTTGCGCAGTCGGTGCATGCCAACGGTCCCAAGGCGCTTACCGGGCAGGAACTGGCTTTCGATAACCGCAAGGGCAATTGCCTGGCATGTCACAGCATGCCAAGTGATGCCCAGGCCGTCACGAGCACCGATATTGCCCCACCGCTGGTCAGCATGAAGGAGCGCTTTCCGGAGCGCGCGAAGCTCTACGCCCAGGTCTGGGACGCAACGAAGGCCAAGGCTGACTCCCTGATGCCGCCCTTTGGCAAACACAGAATTCTTAGCGACGACGAGCTCAACAAGGTGGTGGACTACGTGTACGGACTGTAACGGCTGCGTACTTATTCACAAGAGCATACGGAGAACGAAATGAAAAAACTGATCTGGTTCCTGTCTGGCCTGGGATGTCTGGTGGCCGCGGGAGGCGCGCAGGCGTCTCCCGAGGATGACCGGCGGAGCGTGGTACAGGCGGTGCAGGAAAAATATCCAAACATCAAAGTCGAGGACTACGTGTACGGCGCGCTGGCCTTCAGCCCCGATGCCAAGGCCCAGTACGACGCCGTCATGACTTTTCCGCCATACGAAGCAGAGATCGACAAGGGCGCCAGGATGTGGAACACCCCGTTCAAGAGCGGCAAGCGCTACGCGGACTGCTTCCCCCGTGCTGGCAAGGATGTCGCTGGCAACTACCCGATGTTCGATAACGCCGCGAAGAAGGTGGTGACCTTCGAAATGGCGATCAACCGGTGCCGTACGGACAACGGAGAGGCGCCTTACAAGCACAGCGACATGAACACCATGGGCCTGCTGACGGCCTATGCACGTACGCTGTCCGATGGCATGAAAATGAACATCAAGGTGGAAGGCAAGGATGCGCTGGCCGCCTATGAGGCGGGCAAGCGACTCTTTCACCAGCGCCGTGGCCAACTCAATTTCTCGTGTGCGGGCTGTCACATCAACTACGTCGGTAGCGTTCTGCGTACCGAATATCTTTCGATGGCACCTGGCCAAGCCACCCACTGGCCGGCGTTTCGTGGCGGCGATTACACCTTGTTCACCCTGCAGCGCCGTTACGCCGCATGCCATCAAATGGTTCGCCTCGTCCCACTGGAAATCGGTGGGGAGGAATACAACAACCTCGAGTACTACCACAGCTACCTGAGTAACGGGCTGCCGCTCAAGGCCTCGGTATTCAGGAAGTGATCGTGTCGATCCCTCGGGAATTCAAAGGAGAACAGTGATGAAACTAGTCAAGGGTGTTGCCAGGGTATTGGGTGGAGGCATCGTGTTGCTGGGTATCGTGGGTTCCGGCGCGCAGGCGGCCGGTGACGAGGCGGGTGCCGCCCTGACACCAGAGGCGAGTTGGGCGCTGTCGAACGCGGAAGCGGCTGTCGCGCTGGCACAGAGCAATGGCGTTCTATGGACGACCGCAGCCGCGGCCCTGGCGCAGGCCCAGGAAGCCGCCAAGAAGCAGGACAGTGTGGCGGTGATCGCGCACGCGGCAACCGCCAGCGAACAGGCGTCCCTCGGAATGGGGCAGCTCGCCTATCCGCTCATGGGAAGGTACTGAGGCGCCGCCCGTGAACCCGGCGGAACAAAGGGTCGGCACGGGCTGGCCTTCGGGCCTGGGCGCAGTGCCCAGGTTAGTCGACTATCGCCGGAGAAATCGGCAGCATGAACTGGAATAACCTGCTTTTCTATCGCTGGCTCGCACTGAACACGGTTGGGTTTGCCATCCTGTGGGTGTTTTACATGAATGGCATGGTCGTGCCCGTTTTTCTCGCGGACTCGTCCTACATCGTGTACGTGATTGCCGGACTCTTTCTGTATGGCATGGCGCTATGCGGTTACCGCGTGTGGAAAACCAGCCGCGAACTGAATTTCGTCAAGCGTGGCGACAAGGGCAAGCTCAAGGACTTCGCCGACCGCAGCAGGCAGGCCGATCGGGAGAGCGTGAAGGAAGCATTCGAAATCAAGCTGTTTGCGCGCATTACCTTCGTCAAATACATCTCCTCGAGTCTGGTGATGCTGGGGCTGCTTGGCACCGTGATCGGCTTCATCATGGTGCTGACCAATATTCCGGCCAATGCAGTGGGCGACGCTGCCCAGGTCGGCAAGCTGGTGGGAGCTCTCACCAAGGGGATGGGGGTAGCGCTCTATACCACGCTGGTTGGGGCCATAACCAACCTGTGGCTCAACGCCAACTACAACATGTTGCGCACCGGCGTGGTGAACCTCATCGCCGCCATCCTCGAATCACCGGATCAGCAATAGCTGAACTTCGATGAGCAAGCATTTTTCGTTTGACGCGGAAGCGGAGGACGACTCCGATGTGGTGTTTCGCGACGTCATCACTCTGGCGCTACTCGGGTTCGTCTCGCTGGTCGTCATCATGCTGCCCCACATCAATCCGCCCGAAAAGAAACAGGACGAGCGCAAGGAAGTATCCGCGCCCGGCAACGTCATTGTCGAGGCGCGCTGGGACGATGGAATCGACGCCGACGTCGATCTTTGGGTGCAGGCGCCGGATGATGTCCCGGTCGGCTATTCCAACCTGGGTGGACGTGTTTTCAATCTGCTGCGGGACGATATCGGCTTCCGGAATGACGCTTCGAACCTCAACTACGAGAACGCGTTTTCGCGCGATATCCCTGCGGGGGAATACACCGTCAATCTGCACATGTATTTCAATCGCGCCGACGTCTGGCCGCTCAAGACCAAGGTGCTGGTGTCAACGATCAAACCCAGTGGTACGTCGCGTGTAAGCCGGCAGATTCTGGTATCCGACGTCGAACTGCACAAGCAGGGAGAAGAGGTGACGGTGTTCCGTTTCAAGCTGGATGAGAAAGGCGAGCTGGTGCCATCCAGCGTCAGCGCGGCACCGAAGCAACTCCGCACGGATGCGCCTGGCGGCTACAACTTCGGGGCGTACAAATGAACATCCTGCTTGCGTTGCTGCTTGCGTATCTGGTTGTGTCCCTGGGCTATGCGCTGTTTTCGATGAAGACCACCCGAAGTAATGCCTTGAGACTGGTCGCGCTCCTGTATTTGCTGGTGTCGGTTGGCTTGGCGCTGTATTTTTATAACCAGTTGTTGTCCCGGCCACGGCCGATCGAGCAGGAATATTTTTCCAAGGCGACCGAGGCTGTGGTGCTGGCAACACGCGAGCGGGATGGCGAATCGATTTATTTGTGGCTGCAGTTGCCGAATCAGGCGGCTCCCGCCTATTACGTGATGCCGTGGAGTGGGCGGGCCGCCGAAGAACTGGAAATCGCACAGCTCGAGGCTGGCCAGCAGGGGGGAACGGTGGTAATGAAGCATCCGTTCAAGCGCAATCAGCGTTACGGAATGGAGGGCGACGAAAAAGATCAGATGTTCTATTCCGCGCCTCCGGAACGACCGCCGCTCAAGGCAGGAGAGACGGCGGGCGACACCCGGCATGCGATCGAGTTCCACGCGCCCGCTGCCACTGCCAATTGACCGCCGCGAGGCGAGATGCGTGACATCTGCCGGGTGCTGTCACGAGTGTGTCCGCACGAACGCTGACAGGCTTGTATCGCGGACCCGCTGACCGTTACTGCTGGATTCAGATCGGCATGGGCTTGTTGTCGTTGAGGTTGAGCCAGCCCTTTGCGATGCGGTAGATGAACCAGACATAGGCGACGCCCCAGACGATCCCGCCAATGAAGATGATCCAGGTGAGGCCGCCGAGCACGAACCAGACGACGCCCCACCAGAAGGTGCGGATCTGCCAGGTGAAATGGCTGTCGAGCCAGGTGCCGCGGGCTTCGTCCTTCTTGATGTAGTTGAGGACGATGGCGATGATGGCCGTCACGCCAAACACCAGCGACAGCGCGTAAAGACCATAGATGACGGTGGTGAGCGTCTTCAGGCTCGCGAGCTTGTCGGCCTCGGGGGTGAAGTCGGTCGTCATGGGCGTGCTCTCTCGTAGAGCGGCATCATCTGTGGCACGAGGGCGTTGAGCGCCTGCATGCGGTTGGTGGGCGAGGGGTGGGTGCTGAGAAACTGCGGCGGGCCGTTGCCGCTGGCGGTGCTCATTTTCTCCCACAGCTGCACGGCGGCGCGCGGGTCGAAGCCGGCGCGTGCGGCGAGTTCGATGCCGTAGCGGTCGGCTTCGGTTTCGCCTTCGCGGCTGTTGGGCAGGGTCAGCGCGATGTCGGCCACCGGCGTCAGCCCGCTCAGATCGCGCCCGGCGACCGCCGAACCGAGCAGGATGCCGCCCTGCATGGCGATGGCGCGCGACATGCGCTCGCGGCCGTGGCCGAGCAGGGCATGGGCGATCTCGTGGCCCATGATCTGGCCGATCTCGTCATCCGTGAGTTTGAGCTTGTGGATGATGCCGGTGTAGATCGCCATCTTGCCGCCGGGCATGCACCAGGCGTTGAGCGTGGGTTCGTCGAGCACGGCGACCGACCAGTTCCATTGCCGGCTCGGCGCATACATCTGGCCTGCCTGCACGATGAGGCGGTCGGTGATGCGCTTGACGCGCGCATTCAACGCCGCGTCGGTGCTGAGCTTGCCCTTCTTCTGCGCTTCGTCGAGGGTCTGCGCATAGGCCTGTGCCGAGGAGGACTGCGCCTGTTCCTCGGACACCAGCACGAGCTGCTTGCGCCCCGACACGGGGTTGGCCTGGCAGCCGACCAGCGTCGCTGCGAACAGTACGGCGGCGAGAGAGATCTTTTTCATGTGCATCCTTGAGCCCGGATTATCCAATAGCCCGTAGGTCGGGCTTCAGCCCGACTGGCCCTCAGCCGACCGTTGTGTCGGGTTGAAACCCGACCTACATCCCGTTGGTTCGTTACGTACGGATGTTCAACGGACTTTTTGGCTTGAACCATGGCTTGGTCTCAGATTCCGCGCAGGAGTTCGTTGATGCCGACCTTGGACAGGGTCTTCTCGTCGACCTTCTTCACGATCACTGCGCAGTACAGGCTGTACTTGCCGTCCTTCGAAGGCAGGTTGCCGGACACCACCACCGAGCCGGCGGGGACGCGGCCGAAGTGCACTTCGCCGGTCTCGCGGTCGTAGATCTTGGTGGACTGGCCGATGTACACACCCATGGAGATGACGCAGTTGTCCTCGACGATGACGCCCTCGACCACTTCCGAGCGCGCGCCGATAAAACAGTTGTCGCCGATGATGGTGGGGTTGGCCTGTACCGGCTCGAGTACGCCGCCGATGCCGACGCCGCCGGAAAGGTGCACGTTCTTGCCGAGCTGCGCGCAGGAGCCGACGGTGGCCCAGGTATCGACCATGGTGCCGTCGTCGACGTAGGCGCCGATATTGACGTAGGACGGCATCAGCACGACGTTCTTCGCGATGTAGGCGCCCTTGCGCGCGGCGGCGGGCGGCACGACGCGGAAGCCGCCTTCGCGGAAATCCTTCGAGTTGAAATCGGCGAACTTGGACGGCACCTTGTCGTAGTAGTTGGTGTGGCCGCCCTTGATGAACTGGTTGTCTTCCAGGCGGAAGGATAGCAGCACGGCCTTCTTGATCCACTGATGGGTGATCCAGTTCTGCCCGTCACTGCGCTCGGCGACGCGCAACTGGCCCATGTCGAGCAGGTCGATCACCGCCATGACGGCATCCTTGACCTGGGGTGGGGCGTTGCGGGGCGTGAGCTCGGCGCGGCGTTCGAAAGCGTCTTCGATGGTGGCTTGCAGTTCGTGCATGGTGAGTTCCTGTGAGTTAAATGCCGATTATCGGATGGGGCAGTAGTCGGTGTCCACGCGCGCGTGGGTGATGCCGTGGATGGCTGCCTCCCGTTCGAGTGCGCGCAGCACAGTCTCGGCCTGCCAGCCCGCGACCTGACGGCCGAACAGCAAGGTCAGTCGGCCCGCGTCGTTGGCGGTGAAGTACACGTGCAGCACGTTCGCTTCCACCAGCACGCGCTCGGCAGCCCGCTCCGCGTCCGTGGCGGCGTCCGCCCAGACAAGGCCGGGCAGCAGCAGGGGCAGTGCGACGAGTCGCTTCATGCCGTCTCGTGTGCGTAGGCCGCGATGCGCCCGGCGGCATCGACGCAGGCGGGCAGGCTGTCGACCAGCGCGATGCGGATGAACCCCTTGCCGGGATTGGTGCCGGCGGCGTCGCGCGCGAGGTAGCTGCCGGGCAGCACGGTGACGTGCTGTTTTTCGTAGAGGCCGCGCGCGAACGCGGTATCGTCGCCGCCCGGTACCCTGGCCCACAGATAGAACGCGGCATCCGGGGCGTCGAAGGCGAGCACGTCCCGCAGCAACGGCATCACGGCGGCGAATTTTTCCGCGTACTGGCGGCGGTTCTCGACCACGTGGGCCTCGTCGTTCCAGGCCGCGACGCTGGCCGCCTGCACGGCCGGGCTCATCGCGCTGCCGTGGTAGGTGCGGTAGAGCAGGAATTTCTTCATCACCTCGGCATCGCCCGCCACCATGCCGGAGCGCAGGCCGGGCACGTTGGAACGCTTGGACAGCGAATTGAACACCACCAGATTGTGCAAATCACGGCCGAGTTGCCGCGTCGCGGTTAGTGCACCCAGGGGGGCGTCGCCCTCGCGGAAGTAAATCTCGGAATAACATTCGTCGGCGGCGATGACGAAACCATGCCGGTCCGACAATGCGAACAGTTCACGCCAGTCGTCAAGCGTCATGACTTTGCCGGTGGGATTGCCTGGGGAGCACACATAGACCAGGCTGATGGTCTCCCACAGATCCTCCGGCACGCGCGCCCAGTCCATGCGAAAGCCATTTTTCGGCAGGGTGTTGAGAAAGAACGGACGCGCGCCGGCGAGCAGCGCCGCGCCTTCGTAGATCTGATAGAAGGGATTTGGCGAGACCACCGTGCGCCGGCCGTGGCGGGTGGAATCGACGGCCGCCTGGGCGAAGGCGAACAGCGCTTCGCGCGAGCCATTGACCGGCAGGATCTGCGTCGCCGGGTCGAGCGCCACGCCGTAGCGGCGTTCTGCCCAGCCAGCGATGGCCTGCCGCAGCGTTTCCATGCCCTGCGTGACGGGATAATGCGCCAGGCCGTCGAGCCCGCCGACGAGCGCATCCTTGATGAATTGCGGCGTCGTGTGCTTCGGCTCGCCGATCGACAGGTTGATCGGCGCGCGTCCGGGATTCGGCGTCACCCCGGCAAAGAGTTCGCGCAGTTTCTGGAACGGGTAGGGATGGAGTTGATCGAGACGCGGATTCATCGACGGACGCAACGCATTGCAGAACAGAATATTATAAGGCCCCATGTCATCACCCCGCGTGCAGCGCTCCCTCGCCCTCGGCAGTCTTCTCTATGCGGCCAGCATGTGGGGGCTGATGTGGTATCCCTACCGCCTGCTCGACGAGGCCGGCGTCGGCGGCCTCGCCTCGACCTTCTTCACCTATGCCGTGCCGCTGGCCGCGCTGGGCTGGCTGCATGGGCGCGAGCTTGCCCGGGTGCGCGGGCCGCGGCAGCGTCTGTGGCTGGTGGCGCTGGCGCTGGCGGCGGGCTGGACCAACCTCGCCTATGTGCTGGCCATGCTGGAGGGCGAGGTGGTGCGCGTGCTGCTGCTGTTCTTCCTGTCGCCGCTGTGGACGGTGTTGTTCTCGCGCGTGCTGCTGGGTGAGCGGCTCAATCGCGCGGGGGGTGCGGTGATGACGCTCGCCGCGGGCGGGGCGGTGACCATGCTGTGGCAGGCGGACGAGTGGCCGCTGCCGGCCAGCCGCGCCGAATGGATCGCACTGTCGGCGGGCATGATGTTCGCCCTGAGCAACGTCATCAGCCGGCATCTCGGCGAGGTCGGCGAAGGTGCGCGCTCGACCGCGGTGTGGGCGGGTGTCGTCGTGCTGACCGCCATCGGGCTCAACCTGACCGAGGGCGGGCTCGCATTCGTCGGTCAGGGCGACTGGCGGCCCTGGGCGCTGCTGCTCGGTGTGGGGGCGGCGATCGCCAGCGTGACGTATACGGTGCAGTACGGCCTCGCGCGCGTCCCCGCCAACCAGGCCATCGTCATCTTCCTGGTCGAACTGGTGGTGGCCGCGGTGGCGGCCTATTTCCTGTCGCATGAGCGCATGGGCCTGCAGGAATGGCTGGGCGCGGCGATGATCGTGACCGCCAGCCTGTTCTCCGGCCACATGCAGGATGCTGCGTCGAAGGAACCTGCGCATGCCTGACATTACCGCGCTGCTGCACGCCGGCCTGCTGGTGGCGGACCTCGTACGGGCGCGGGCGTTCTACGAAACGGTGCTCGGCCTGGAACCGTGCGCGCGCCCGCAACTGCCCTATCCGGGCGTCTGGTACGCGCTGGGCGATGGCCGGCAACTGCACCTCATGCAATTGCCCGACCCCGACGCGGGCAGCGTGCGGCCTGAACACGGCGGGCGCGACCGCCATATCGCCTTCGCGGTACGCGATCTCGACGCGCTGAGGGACCGCCTGGATGCGGCGGGGATCGCCTGCACCGCCAGCCGCTCGGGGCGGGCGGCGCTGTTCTGCCGCGACCCCGACGGCAACGCGCTCGAATTCGTCGCCGTGGAGTGATGGCGCTGCCGAAAGACCCTCGTCCATGCTGGAGCAACTGATCCTGTTCGTCGCTTCGCTGGCGGCGAATTTCTTTTCCGCGCTGTCTGGCGGCGGTGCGGGCCTGATCCAGTTTCCCATGCTGATCTTTCTCGGGCTGCCTTTCGGCGTGGCGCTGGCCACGCACAAGGTCGCCAGCGTCGCGCTCGGCCTCGGCGCGACCTTGCGCCACCTGCGCGAATCGCATCTGGAACGCCGCTTCTCGCTCGTCATCCTGGGCGCCGGCCTGCCGGGCGTGGTGCTGGGCGCGGTGACCATCCTGCACATCCCGGAACGCGCCGCCACGCTTGCGCTCGGCGTGCTGACGCTGGGGCTGGGCCTGTATTCCGTGTTCAAGCCCCGGCTCGGCATGGACCACGCGCCGCGCAACCGCTCCGGCGGGGGCCTGGCCGCCGGTATGGGCGGGTTGTTCGTGGTGGGTTTTCTCAACGGCTCGATCACCAGCGGCACCGGGCTGTTCCTGACGCTGTGGCTGATCCGCTGGTTCGGCCTCGACTACACCCGCGCCGTGGCGTACACGCTGATCCTGTGCGGCCTGGTGTGGAACGGCACCGGCGCGCTGGTGCTGGGCCTGATCGGCACGGTCGCGTGGGACTGGATGCCGGCGCTGCTGGCGGGCTCCATCCTGGGCGGCTACCTGGGCAGCCATCTGGCGATCCGGAAGGGCAACCTGTGGATCAAGCGGGCGTTCGAGAGCGTAACGGTCCTTATCGGCTTGAAACTGATTCTCGGATGATCGCCCGCGGATCACAGGCAGTCCGACGATTGCGGCGCGGCGCGGGGCGGGATACCGGGGTGCGTTGTCTCCGCTGGCAGCGCCCGGCTCGTTCGGGGTTGGCGCGGCTGTTCGCTGCGGCCCGCCTGGCTTGGGTACGGGTCGGTGACGCGCCCTTCGCCGGTGGATTCGCCGCGTTGCGGAACCGTGCGTGCGTCATCGGCACCCGCAAGGGGCGGTACGCCGACGTGCAGCGCCAGCAGCAGGCCGCACAGCCGGCAGATCCTCCGGGAAGGAGAAGTTTGCCGAGGGAATTCAGTGATGGATGTGTTCATGTTCGTGCCCTCCGGGAATGTGGCGGCCAGGCCGCAGGTTGACCCCGACGCACCGCACGCAAAGTTCGCTGCTTTCATCGACGTCCCGTAGCCGGGATGGTGATGCCCGCAGTCTGGCCCCTCGCCCGCGCGCCGGAATCGGCCGTATGGCGCGCCAGAAGGCCTGGTGGGCTGGCGGGACTAGGCCGCTTGGCCTATATGGAGAGTATCCCTTTCAATGCCGGGAGGCGCGGAAGCAAGCCGGTACGGTCGTTCCGCTGAAACGTGGCCTTCGATCCCAGCTGTCCCCAGTCAGGCCGCCCGTGCGTGTGCCGCGAGCGCGTGGGCAGTCCAGGCCCGCGACGCGTGCCGGTGGCCCGCCTGCGAACGGCATCTTCGCGCTGCGATCCGCGCAGACGTGAAATTCCGGTCGTGGCCATGCCGGGGCGTCCGGTGGGGGCGCGGCCGTGAAAATCCGGACGCGCGCGTTCCTTCTCGGGCTGCTGCCAACCTTGCTGGCGGCGGTGGTCCTCACGGCGTTCCATATCCACAGCCGCCTTACGGACCTGGACAAGACGATGACGCAGCAGGGGGTAGCCATGGCCCGCCATCTCGCCATCGCCGCCGAATACGGGATGTTCAGCGGCAACGCTGCGGCGCTGGAAAACCTGCTGGAGCAGACCATGAAGGAGCCCTGGGTGTCCAGCGCGATACTGGTGTGGCCCGATCACACCCGGCTGTCCCGTGGCCAGCCCAACCGGCGCTTGCCGGAACTCGGGAACGACGCGACGTGGCACGACGGCGAGCGTGCATGGTTCGCCAGTGCCGTGACCGTGGAAACGCCCGGGGCGACCGACCCCTTCCTGGATCAGGCTGGCGGGCAGCCGTCTGCACCGCTGGGCTGGGCGGTGATCGGTATCGACCAGCGGCAGAAAGAGGTGCTGGCGCATGAACTGCTACTGGCGAGTCTGGGCCTCACGCTTGGCGGGCTGCTGCTCACGGTCGTGCTGATCGACCGCCTCGCCCTGTCCGGCGTGAAGCCGCTGCTCGACATCGTGGCTGCCGTCAAGCGCATCAGTTCGGGCGCGTTCGGCGCCTACACGCCGGTGACGGCAGGGTCGCCCGAACTGCGCGAACTACAGATCATGGTCAATCGCATGAGCGAATCGCTGCGTGCCTACCAGCAAGACATGCTGGCGCGGGTAGACGCGGTGACCGCCGAGCTTGCCGGCAAGAAACGCGAGGCGGAGCAGGCCAGCCTCGCAAAGTCGCGCTTCCTGGCCGCGGCGAGCCATGACCTGCGCCAGCCGATGCACGCGATCAGTCTTTACGTCGAGAGCCTGAAGCCGGAGTTGCGCGGATGCGCCGGCGAGGCGACCCTGGAGAAGATCGAGCGTTCGATCCTGTCGATGGTGGAACTGTTCAACGCCATCCTCGACGTCACCCGGCTCGATGCGGGGGTGATCCAGCCTGCGCCAGCACCGGTGCGCATCCGCCGTCTGCTGTTGGCGCTGGCGGAAGCCTTCGCGGTGGAAGCGGAGCGCAAGGGGCTTTCGCTGCGCGTTCGCGCGCCTGACACGTGGGTGGAAAGCGATCCCATCCTGCTCGAACGCATCTTGCGCAATCTGTTGTCGAATGCGCTGCTGCACACGACGCACGGTGGCGTCCTGCTGTCCGCCCGACCGTGGCGGGGAAACCTGCGCGTACAGGTGTGGGACACCGGCTGCGGCATTCCGCCGGAGCAGCAGGCACGCGTCTTCGAGGAGTTCTACCAGACCGATACCCGCGGCAACGGGACGTCCCGCCACGGTCTGGGTCTGGGGCTGGCCATCGTCCGGCGCCTGGCGCGGCTGCTCGCGCATCCGCTGCAGCTCGACTCACGCCCGGGACGCGGCACGGTGTTCTCGCTCGATCTGCCCCTGAGCGGCAACGACCCGGAATGCACCGAGGAACTGGCCGAGACCTGCCCGCCATTACCGGGCGTGCGTATCGTCGTCGTCGACGACGAGCCGGCCGTGCGCGACGCTGTCGCGCGGCTATTGGCCCAATGGGGCATCGACGTCGAGACCTTCGGCAGTCTCGAAGCCGTGCGACAGACGCTGCGGCAGCCGCCGGACGTGGTTCTCGCCGATTACCAGCTGCTCGACGGTGTCACGGGCCCGGACGTCATCGAGTTCGTGCGCGCGCGCTGGGGACAAGACGTCGGCGCCATCGTCATTACCGGTGACACGCGAGCCGATACGGTCCAGCAGTTGGCTGCCTTGGGTATTCACGTGTTGTACAAGCCGGTCCATCCCCCGCGCCTGTCGGCGCTGCTGCGCCGACTTGTCGCTGCCCGGCCTAGGCCACCTGACCCTCCGGAATAAGCCGTACGGGCGATGCGCAGCCCGCGGCGCGGGCCGATAATTTCCATCGTGCAGGGCGGCGGATTGCACGCCGCGACTTGCGGAAATCATCAGGAGAATCGACGGCATGAACGCCCGCGACATGAACGCTCAAGGCATCGATCACGCAATCGCTCCGGCTGCCCTGCCGGTCGCGTTTCCCACGTCCCTACTGACCATCATGTTGATGAGCGGCAGGGAGGATGGCGGCAAGCGCGCGACGCTGGCCTTCGTCGCAGCCGTGAGTGCGGCCGCGATGGAGCGTCCGGTTCAGGTGTTCATGGCCGGCGACGGTGCCATCTGGGGCGACCCGGAGCAGGCGCAGGACGTGCGGATGGCGGGGTTTCCGTCGCTGGCCGAGCTGGTCCGGGAATACCTCGAACTGGGCGGCGAGCTGTTGATCTGCTCGACGTGTGAGCACTTCTGCACGCCGGCAGGTAGCCGTACGCCGGGGCACCGCTGGCCCTCGCTGAAGGTGCGGGGCATGGCCGCCCTGCTCGAATCGCAGGACGGGGGATCCAGCCTCAGCTTTTAGCGACCCCTGCACGCAGTACGGGCGTCGCTGGACGCACCGCCTATTTCTCCGTCAAGCGCTTGATCACACCGGCCGCCCATTCGCGGCCACCCAGGCCGAAGGCCAGCGCGAACGCGAGGCCGATCGCACCGAAGCCGATCTGGAACGCGGCGGTGAGCAGTTGGGTGCCGATCGCCAGTTGCTCCAGCGCGACGAAGACGACGAAGATGATTACCGCATATTCGGCAAGGGTGCTGATCGTCAGCGCGCCCTGCACCCCGATGTTGTTGAGGTAGGCGAACACCAGGCGGTTGATGAAGCGCGCGATGAGCACGCCGAACACCAGCACCAGAATGGCCACGATGATATTCGGAATGTAGAGCACGACCTTGTTGAACAGATCGGCGACCATGTGCAGGCCGAGGCTGTTGGCGACGGTGACGATGACGACGAAAATGACGATCCAGTAGGCGAGGCGGGCAAGCAGACGCGACAGGCTCACTTCGAGATTGCCCTGCTTGAGGAATGCTTCGATGCCGGTGCGTTCGGCCAGGTGATCGAAGCGCAGGACGTCGAGCAGCTTGGTGACGCCGGTGCGCACCAGGTTGGCGAACAGCCAGCCGACGAACAGCAGAACCAAAGCGGCCAGCAACTGGGGGACGAATCCTGCGAGCTGGGTCCAGAAAGATGTCAGTGAAGCCACGAATACGTCGAGTTGCTGCTGCATGGCGCACGCCTCCTTCGTTGTGGTGATTTTTTTATTATAACCACGGCACTTTGCCCGCCTTTGTGTGGCGGGCTTGCTGTCGCTCAACGGATTTTGGGCATACACTGGACACAGTCGAGTAAGCCGCGCCCGTATGTTCAACGAAGCCGAGCACAGCGTTTTCCTTCCGCACGACCGTCTGGCCGCGCTGCTCGCGGCCATCCGCGACGGCGGCTGGCAGTGCGTGGGGCCGCGCGTGGAGCAGGGCGCCATCGTCATGGCGCCGCTCGCCGAGGGCGAAGACCTGCCGCGCGGCTTGCAGGCCGAACAGGCGCCGGGGCAATACCGGCTCGCTGCGGATGCCAGGCAGCGCTACTTCGCCTGGGCCAATGGCCCGCAGGCGATCAAGCCGCTGACTTTCGCGCCGCAGGAGTCGCTGTGGCGCGTGGTGCGGACTACCGACGGCGCGCTGGCGTTCGAGGCGGTGGTGCCGGAGGCACCGAAGCTCGCTGTGATCGGCGTGCGCGCCTGCGATCTGGCAGCGCTTGCATTGCAGGATGCGCACTTCCTGCGCAAGGACCGCGTCGACGCCCAGTATGCCGCGCGCCGCGCGCAGCTCTTTCTGGTCGCGGTGCAATGCGCCGTGCCGGCTGCCACATGCTTCTGCGCCTCCACCGGCGACGGACCCACACCGACCGCCGGCCACGACCTCGCGCTCGCCGAACTCGACGATGGCTTCGTCGTCGTGGCGGGCAGCGCGCCTGGACGCGCGGTGCTGCAGGGCCTCGACCTCGCTGCCGCCACGCCGGCGCAGATCGCGGCGGCGCGGGCGCAGGGCGATGCCGCGGCCGCAGCACAGACGCGACACCTGCCCGGTCGCGACCTGCGCGAAGTGCTGATGGCGCGGCTGAAACATCCGCAGTGGGACGCCGTCGCCGCGCGCTGCCTCGCCTGTGGCAACTGCACGGCGGTGTGTCCGACCTGTTTCTGCTATGCGGAGCACGAGATGCCCGCCCTCGACGGCACGTCGAGCCTTCACGCACGCGCGTGGGATTCGTGTTTTGGCGAGACGCACGGCCACCTGCACGGTTTCAACGTGCGCCCCGACATCCGCACGCGCTACCGGCAGTGGCTGACCCACAAGCTGGCCGGCTGGCACGACCAGTTCGGGCGTAGCGGCTGCGTCGGCTGCGGACGCTGCATCGCGTGGTGTCCGGCGGGCATCGACTTCACCGTGGAAGTCGCGGCGCTGACCGGCGCTTCCGGCGCGGAGGGGACCTGACATGCCGCATGCGCCCATCGATGCCGGGCCCCCGCATGCCGCGACCGTGGTGTCGCGCGTGCAGGAATCGCCGACCATCTTCACCCTGCGGCTGCGCCTCGACGATGCCGCCGCGCAGGCCGCGTTCCGCTTCGCGCCGGGGCAGTTCAACATGCTGTATCTGTACGGTGTCGGCGAGGTGCCGGTATCGATCATGTCGGATCCGGAAGAGCACGGCATCATCGGCCATACCATCCGTGCGCTCGGCCGCGTCACGCGCGGGCTGGCCGCCCTGCAGCCGGGCGATCGCGTCGGCGTTCGCGGCCCCTTCGGACGTGGCTGGCCGCTGCAGGACCTGGGCGGCAACGACGTCGTGCTGGTCACCGGCGGACTCGGCTGCGCGCCCGCGGTGTCGGTGATCCACTATGTGCTGCGCCGCCGCGCGCGCTTCGGCAAGCTCGTCATCATCCAGGGCGTGAAGCACGCCGACGACCTCATCTGGCGCATGCAGTACGAGCAATGGGCGAAACTGCCCGACACGCAGGTGCTGGTCGCGGCGAGCCAGGGTGCCGCGTTCTGGCCATGGCACGTGGGCCGCGTCACGGAATTGTTCGGCCTTGCGCGCTTCAATCCGGAGCGCGCGGTGGCCATGCTGTGCGGTCCCGAAGGCATGATGCGCGCCGCGGCGGAAAGCCTGCTCGGCCGCGGTCTGCCGGAGGCGCACCTGTACCTCAGCATGGAACGCAACATGCAGTGCGGGGTCGGGCGTTGCGGTCACTGCCAGTTCGGCGGCGCCTTCGTCTGCCAGAACGGCCCCGTGTTCAACTGGGCCGAGGTCAAGGGCCTGCTTGGCCACCGGGGATTCTGATGAGCACGCACCCGCCATCCCGCCCGCGCGTCGCGGTGCACAAATTCAGTTCCTGCGACGGCTGCCAGCTCGCCTTCCTCAACCTGGGCGAGGACCTGCTCACGCTCGCCGCGCGCGTCGATCTTGTCTACTTCGCCGAGGCCGGGCCACTGGATGTCGATACCGAGGTCGATATCGCCTTCGTCGAAGGCAGCGTGTCGACACCGGAGGATCTCGAACGCATCCAGCGCATCCGCGCGCACAGCCGTGTGCTGGTGGCGATCGGCGCGTGCGCCGTGTCCGGCGGCATCCAGGGCTTGCGCAACAGCGTCGACAGCGCGTCGTGGGTGGCGCAGATCTACGATCATCCCGCGGCGATCGCCAGCCTGGAACATTCCACACCGATTGCCACCCACGTTCCCGTCGATTTCGAACTGTGGGGGTGTCCGGTCACCAGCACCCAGGTGCTTGGCGTGGTCAACGCCCTGCTGCTCGGGGTGAGCCCGCGCGATGATGCCGACAAGGTGTGCACCGAGTGCAAGCGTCAGGGTCACCCCTGCGTGCTGGTGACACACGGTATTCCGTGCATGGGACCGGTGACGCGTACCGGCTGCGGCGCGCTGTGCCCGAGCCTCGGACGCGACTGTTACGGCTGTTTCGGTCCCGCGGAAAACGCCAACACGAACGCGCTGTCCGTGCAGTTCGCGCGACTCGGGCTCGATGCCCAGGCGATCGCGCGGCGTTTCCAGTCGATCAACAGCCAGGCGCCGGTATTCCGCCTGGCGGCGGAGAGAACGAGGACGGCAGGCGATGAGTGAGTCGCGCAACGTCACGATCCGGGTGCCCGTGCTCGCACGCGTGGAGGGCGAGGGCGCGCTCGATCTTGCCATCGAACAGGGCGACATCAAGGAACTGCGCCTGCGCATTTTCGAGCCACCACGCTTCTTCGAGAAATTTCTCGAAGGCCGCCATTACGCGGAAGTCCCGGATTTCGTCGCGCGCATTTGCGGCATCTGCCCGGTGGCCTACCAGGTCACCGCCGCGCAGGCGCTGGAAGCGCTGTTCGATCTCGACATCGGCCCGTGGGCGCGTGCGATGCGCCGCGTGTTCTATTGCGGCGAATGGATCCAGAGCCACAGCCTGCACATCCACCTGCTCGCGGCACCGGATTTCTTCGGCTGCGGCAACGCCATCGAGCTGGCGCGGATCGCCCCCGAGGAAGTGCGGCGCGGCCTGCGCCTGCAGGCGCTGGGCAACGAACTGATGGAGTTGTTCGGCGCGCGCTCGGTGCATCCGGTCGGGGTGCGCGTCGGCGGATTTCACGCGGCACCGTCGCCGGAGCGCATCCACGCCATGCGCGAGCGGCTTGCCGCCGCGCTGCCGGAGGCCGAGGCGCTGGTGCGCTGGACAGCCGGTATCGCGCTCCCGCCGGACGCACAGGACTTCGTCTCGGTGGCGATGCGCGATCCGGTCGATTACGCCATCGAGCACGGCGGGATCGCTGCCAGCGACGGGCTGCTGATTGATGCCGCCGCCTATCCGGAACATTTCGTCGAGCGCCACGAACCGCATTCGACGGCGCTGTTCAGCAGCTACCGCGGCGCGCCCTATCTGGTCGGCCCGCTGGCACGCCTCAACCTCAACCGCGACCGGCTGCCGGACGACGTGCAGGCGCTGCTCGCCGAGGTCGGCTTCGCGCTGCCAAGCGGCAACGTGTTCCACAGCATGCTGGCGCGTGCGGTGGAAATCCTGCTCGCGCTGCGCGAGGCGCTGCGCCTGTTCGCGGATTATCGGGTGCCGGCAGCGCCCTGGGTCGCTGCGAAGCCGCGTGCCGGCGTGGCGGTCGGCTGCACCGAGGCGCCGCGCGGCCTTTTGTGGCACCGCTACGAAATCGATGCCGACGGCCTGGTGCGCAGCGCGCGCATCGTACCGCCGACCGCGCAGAACCAGGCACGCATCGAGGAGGATCTGCGTCTGTCGCTGCTCAACTTCGGTCTCGATCATGCCGACGATGCGCTGCGCCTGCATTGCGAGAAGGTGATCCGCAACTATGACCCCTGCATTTCCTGCGCCACCCATTTCCTGCGCCTGAACGTCAGCCGATGAGGGTGCGCGTCATCGGCATCGGCTCGCCCTCGGGCGACGACCAAGCCGGCTGGCGCGTGGTCGATGCGCTGACGGCGCGGGGACTTGGTGGACCGCATGAAATTTTGCTCGAAAAGCTCGACCGTCCCGGTGCCGCGCTCATCGAGCGCTTCGCCGACGCTGACTGTGTGATCCTGGTCGATGCGGTGTGCAGCGGCGACGCACCGGGCCACATCCATCATCTTCGCGAAAGCGAGTGGGCGCACGGCCGCGGCAGCCTGTCGAGCCACGGTTTCGGCGTGTTCGATGCGCTCGCGCTGGCGCGGGCCTTGCAGGCGTTGCCGCCGCGACTGGAGGTGTACGGCATCGAGATCGCCTCGCTCGAACCGGGCGCGTTGCCTGATGCGGCCGTGTGCGCGGCGGTGGAGCAGCTTGCCGATCAGCTTGCCGGTTTGCTGCAACGCGGGCTCCGAGACCGGCAAGCTTGGGCTCAGTCCGGCAACTCCTCGCGCCGCAGCAGGAAGACGAACTGATCGCCGCCCGCCGTGTCGAGCCAGGTGAAGGGCAGGGCAGGGTAGGCCGCTTCGAGCGCGTCGCGGTTGTGGCCGATCTCGACGACCAGCAGGCCGCCGGGATTGAGATGCGCCTTCGCCGCGGCGAGAATCTTGCGCGTGGCGTCCAGGCCGTCTTCGCCCGAACCCAGCGCCATGGCGGGTTCCGCAAGGTATTCCGGCGGCAGGCTGGCGACCGATGCGGCGTTCACGTAGGGCGGGTTGCTGAGGATGAGATCGTAGCGGCGGGCGCCGAGTGCGGCGAAGAGATCCGATTCGACCGGCGTGATGCGCGCCTCCAGCCCATAGTCGGTAATGTTCCTTTGCGCCACCGCCAGCGCGTCCGCGGACAGGTCGGCGGCGTCGACCGTGGCCCCCGGAAAGGCCAGCGCGGCCAGGATAGCGAGGCAGCCCGAGCCGGTGCACAGATCGAGCACGCGCGTCACCGCGTCGGCATCGTCGATCCAGGGTGCGAGCTGTTCCTGTAGCAGTTCGGCGATGAAGGAACGCGGCACGATCACGCGTTCATCGACATAGAAGCGGTGTCCGGCGAGCCACGCCTCGCGCGTGAGATACGCCGCTGGCACACGTTCGCTCACGCGCCGTTCCAGCACGGCCTGCACCGCCTCGGCCTCGCCGTGGGTGAGACTGGCGTCGAGGAAGGGTTCGAGGCGGTCGAGCGGCAGGTGCAGGGTATGCAGGATGAGATAGGCCGCCTCGTCGAAGGCGTTGTCCGATCCATGCCCGAAGAACAGTCCCGCTTCGTTGAAACGCGACACGGCGAAGCGCAACCAGTCGCGCACGGTAACGAGGGATTCGGTGTCGTCGAAGTGTGTCATGTCTGGTTCGGAAAAGCGTTTATCCGCGAAGGACGCGAAGGGACGCGAAGAAAATCTTGAAACGGCTGGATATTGGGTGTTGCCCGCATCCAGGCGATTTTGCGTTTTTCATCTTCGCGCGCCTTCGCGTTCTTCGCGGACAAAAAAATCACCCCAGGAGCTTCACCAGCGTCTTCTCGTAGATCGCCGCCAGGCGCTCGATGTCTTCCACCGCGACACACTCGTTCAGCTTGTGGATGCTCGCGTTCAGGGGGCCGAACTCGACCACTTCGCGGCAGATTTCGGCGATGAACCGACCGTCCGAGGTGCCGCCGGAGGTGGACAATCCGGGGGAGACGCCGGTCACTTCGCGGATTGCTTCAGCAAGCCGCTCGCACAGGACACCACGCGGCGTGACGAAAGGCTTGGCCGACAGGTTCCAGTCGATTTCGTAGTCGAGGCCGTGGCTGTCGAGGATTTCGTGCATCGCGTCCTTGAGGCCTTCGGCGCTGCTGGCGGTGGCGTAGCGGAAATTGAACAGGATTTCGACTTCGCCCGGAATTACGTTGGTCGCGCCGGCGCCGCCATGGATGTTGGAGATCTGCCAGGTGGTCGGCGGGAACCAGGCATTGCCTTCGTCCCACATCGTGTCGGCGAGTTCGGCGATGGCGGGCGCCACCAGATGAATCGGGTTCTTCGCCAGATGCGGGTAGGCGATGTGTCCCTGCACGCCCTTCACGCGCAGCGTGCCGGACAGCGAGCCGCGCCGGCCGTTCTTGATGGTGTCGCCGAACTCGGCGGCGCTGGTGGGTTCGCCGACGATGCAGTAGTCGAGCGTCTCGCCGCGCGCGCGCAGCGCGTCGACCACCTTGACGGTGCCGTCGGTGGCCGGGCCTTCCTCGTCGGAGGTGAGCAGGAAGGCGATCGAGCCCGTGTGATCGGGGTGCGTGGCGAGAAAGCGTTCGGTCGCGGTGACGAAGGCGGCGAGCGAGGTCTTCATGTCGGCGGCACCGCGTGCGTAGAGCATGCCCTCACGCACGACGGGGTCGAACGGATCGGACGTCCACTGGTCGAGCGGGCCGGGCGGCACGACATCGGTATGGCCGGCCAGACACACCACCGGCGCGGCGCCCCCCTTGCGCGCCCACAGGTTGTCGACACCCTGATGGCGATGGCGCTCGATGTGAAAGCCGAGCGCTTCCAGACGCGCGGCGATCACGTCCTGACAGCCGGCGTCGTCCGGTGTCAGCGATTTGCGTCGCAACAGTTCCAGCGCGAGATCGAGCGTGTCCTGTTTCATCGCGGTATCAGTCTCCGAAAAAGGCATGGTACTGGTCTTCGGAAAAACCGACATGATAGCGTCCCGCGCGCTCCAGCACCGGGCGCTTGATCACGCTCGGCTGCGCGAGCATCAGCGCGATGGCGCCGGCCTCGTTGTCGGCGGCCGCCTTGTCGGCGTCGGCGAGCTTGCGCCAGGTGGTGCCACGGGTGTTGAGCAGGGCCTGCCAGCCGGTTTCGCGGATGACGTCGTGCAACCATGCTGCGTCGACGCCATCCTTGCGGAAGTCGTGAAACGCGACGTCGTGCCCGTGCGCGACGAGCCAGGCGCGTGCTTTCTTGACTGTCGTACAGTTGGGAATGCCGTAAAGCTTCATGTGCGGTATCGTCCAGGCCGCCTTGGCGGCAACAGGACGTAGAATCATTCCAATACAAATGTAAAGATTCTAACCGACGTGATGCATCCCACCTCTCATTTCGTTGTCGACGATGCGCCGCCAGCGAACCCCGACCTGCGCTCGATCAACCGCCTGTTTCCCTACATGTGGGAATTCCGCGGGCGCGTGCTGCTGGCACTGGCGTTGTTGATCGGGGCGAAGCTCGCTTCGGTGGCGGTGCCACTGGTGCTGAAGCATATCGTCGACGCACTCGATCGCCCACGCCCCGAACTGGTGCTGCCGCTCGCGCTCATTCTCGGCTATGGCGTGTTGCGCTTCGCCAGCACGACCTTCGCCGACCTGCGTGACGTGGTGTTCGCCAAGGTCACGCAGCGCGCGATGCGCCGCATCAGCATGGCGGTGTTCGAGCATCTGCACGCTTTGTCGCTGCGCTTTCATCTGGAGCGCCACACCGGCGGCATCACGCGCGACATCGAACGCGGTGCCAAGGCGGTGTCGAACCTGGTCGGCTACCTGCTGTTCCGCATCACGCCGACCGTGCTGGAAATCGTCATGGTCGCCGGCATCCTTTTCGTCAAGCTCGACTGGGTGTTCGGCTTCATCACTTTGGCAACGCTCACCGCCTACATCGGCTTCACCGTCACCATTACCGAATGGCGCACGCAGTTCGTGCGGCGCGCCAACACGCTCGATTCGCAAGCCTATGGCCGCGCCATCGACAGCCTGCTGAACTACGAGACGGTGAAGTATTTCGGCAACGAAAACTACGAAGCGCGCCGCTACGACCGCAGTCTCGTCGAGTGGGAAAACATGGCGATGAAGTCGCAGCGCACGCTCGGCCTGCTCAACATCGCTCAGGCCGGCGTGATCGCCATCGGCGTCACCCTGATGGTGCTGCGCGCCGCTGCGGGGGTGGTGAACGGCACGCTGACTTTGGGTGACCTGGTGATGGTCAACGCTTTTCTGCTGCAGATGTTCCAGCCGCTTGGTTTTCTCGGTGTGATGTACCGCCAGGTCAAGGAATCACTCGCCGACGTCGAACGCATGTGCGGCCTGTTGCAACGCCCGCGCGAGGTCGAGGATGCACCGGGTGCGCGTGCGCTGGAGATCACCGCCGGCGAGGTGGTCTTCGAGCAGGTGAGCTTCGCCTACAACCCGGACCGTCCCATCCTGCACGACGTCAGCTTCACCATTCCGGCCGGTCGCAGCGTCGCCGCCGTGGGGGCGAGCGGCGCCGGCAAGTCGACGCTGGCGCGGCTGCTGTTCCGTTTTTACGACGTCGGCGCCGGAAGCATCCGTATCGATGGCCAGGATATCCGCGCGGTTACGCAGGATTCGCTGCGTGCCGCCATCGGCGTGGTGCCGCAGGATACTGTGCTGTTCAACGACAGCATCTACTACAACATCGCCTACGGTCGCCCGGATGCTCCGCGCGACGACGTGATCGCCGCCGCGCGTGCCGCACGCATCCTTGACTTCATCGAGTCCTTGCCGCAGAGCTGGGATACCGTGGTCGGCGAGCGTGGACTGAAACTTTCCGGTGGTGAGAAGCAACGCGTGGCGATCGCGCGTGCGCTGCTGAAAAACCCGCTCATCCTCGTCCTCGACGAGGCGACTTCGGCACTCGACACCCGTACGGAAAAGGCGATCCAGGCGGAGCTGCTGGAGATTGCGCGTAGCCGCACCAGTCTCATCATCGCGCATCGCCTGTCGACCGTGGTCGAGGCCGATGAAATCCTGGTGTTCGAGGCCGGACGCATCGTCGAGCGCGGCCGTCACGTCGACCTGCTGGCACGCGATGGCGCCTATGCCCACATGTGGGCGCTGCAGCAACAGCAACACGAGGCGGAGGAGGGGTGAGCGCGCCGCTCCTGCAGCCCGGTGTGCGCGTGCGGGAAGTGTGGGCCTGGGCGATGTACGACTTCGCCAACTCGGGCTATACGACCGTGGTCATCACCGCCGTGTTCGGCGCATATTTCGTCGCCGGTGTCGCCGGCAACGCGCCGTGGGCGACCTTTGCCTGGACGCTCGCGCTGTCGGTGTCCTATGGGCTCATCATGCTCACCGCGCCGCTCATCGGCGCCTGGGCCGATGCCCATGCCGGCAAGAAGAGACTGCTCTGGCTCACCACGCTCGGCTGCGTCGGCTTCACCGCGCTGCTGTATTGGGCCGGCCCCGGCGCGCTGGCGCTGGCGATCATCGCGCTGGTGGCGTCGAATTATTTTTTCGGCACCGGCGAGAACCTCATCGCCGCCTTCCTGCCCGAGCTCGCCCGACCGCGCGCGCTCGGGCGCGTGTCGGGCTGGGGCTGGTCGCTGGGCTACGTCGGCGGCCTGGTTTCGCTGGCGGCGAGTCTCGCCTGGATCGGCTGGGCGCAGGACCATGGACTGGGAGCGGACGACTTCGTGCGGGTGAGCATGGTGATCACCGCCGCGCTGTTTCTCGTCGCCAGCCTGCCGACTCTCCTGCTGCTGCGCGAGCGTGCCGTGCCGCAGCCCGCGCAGCGTGCGCGCAACGCCTGGGCGCAGGTGCGCCACACGCTCGGCCACTTGCGCCGGCTGCCCGATCTGCGCCGCTTCCTCGTATGCACGGTGCTGTACCAGGCGGGCATCCAGGCGGTGATCACCCTGGCGGCGATCTACGCGAACCAGGTGTTCCACTTCGACACCGCGCGTACCATCCAGCTGGTGCTGGTGGTGAACGTCACCGCCGCACTCGGTGCGTTCTTCTTCGGTCACGTGCAGGACCGCATCGGCCACGTGCGCGCGATCGCGCTCACGCTCCTCGGCTGGATCGGCATGGTGCTGCTGGCGTGGGCGGCGCCCGATGAAACCCTGTTCTGGATCGCCGCCAACCTCGCCGGCCTGTGCATGGGCGCATCGCAGTCCGCCGCGCGGGCAATGGTCGGCCTGCTGGCGCCGCCGGCGCAGCAGGCGGAGTTTTTCGGCCTGTGGGGCCTGGCGGTGAAACTCGCCTCGATCCTCGGGCCGCTGACCTATGGCGCGGCGAGCTGGATCAGCGCGGGTGACCACCGGCGGGCGCTGCTTGTCACCGGCAGCTTCTTCGTCGCCGGCCTGCTCGCCCTGCGCGGCATCGAAGCGGGGCGTGGCTGGCGTGCGGCACAGCGCTTCGCGCGCGACGGGCGGGAAGGCTGAGCCGGCAGTGTTGACAGCACCTCCGATTTTGCGCAGACTGGAACGAACGTTCGTTCTAGTGTCTGCCATGCAGCCAGCCGTCCGCCCCGATACCCGAGCGCTCGTCCTCGACGCCGCACTCGATCTGTTCTCCGAAGCGGGTTATTTCAATACTTCGGTGCACGACCTCGTGCGCGCCGCCGGCGTGAGCATCGGCTCGATCTATCACCATTTCGGCGACAAGGAAGGCGTCGCCCGCGCGCTGTATGCGCACCTGTCCGAACGCATGGCCTGGATGGTCGCCGACGTGGGCGCGCGCCACGACACCTGTCGCGCGCAGTCACGCGAACTGATCGCCCGCCTGTTCGCCATGACCGAGGCCGAGCCGCGCACCATGGCGTTTCTGTTCTACGCGCGTCATCGTGAGTTCCTGCCCGATGAGCCACCGGTGTGCTCGTCGCGCCCCTTCGTCATGCTGCGCGCACTCGTCGAACGCGGCATGGGACGGGGCGAGGTGCGCCGCATGGATGTGCTGGTCGCGTCTTCGAGTCTGTTCGGCGGTGCGTTCCGCATGATCACCTCGCGCCTCGACGGCATCGTGCCCGAACCGTTGCCCACCTACCTCGACGAAATCTGGGCCTGCGCCTGGCGCGCCGTCGCGGCAGGCGCCTCGCAACCCTCACGCAGGAGGAAATCCGCATGAATGAAATTTTTCAGCCGCCCGACGACCTGTGCGCCGGCTGTGTCTACTACCCGCCCAATCTGCCACGTCAGGCCTACGCGGACGACGACTGGACGATGTTGCAGGCACGTACCTGCGCGTTCGAGCACGCACCGGGCAGCCCCGACTGTCTGGGCAGCCGCAAGACCAGCTGCAGCCTCGTGGACCTGCGTGCCATGGGAGCGCGGATCTGATTGCTCTCGCCCAAGTGCAGGAGCGGCGCCCTCGCCGCGATTTGGGCGGAACAACCGTCACCTCATCGGGCCGAGGGCGGCCCTCCTACAACAGCGCGCCCTCCCTGTAGGAGCGGCGCCCCCGCCGCGATTTTCGGACTACGCACCGGTACCCTCGTCGCGATATTCGGGCTCCCGCGACCGCCTCAAAGGCGGCAAGGGAAACAAATGTCGCGGTGCGCACTTCACCTTATGGAGAATTACCATGAAACGTTTCCTGCTGTCCCTCGCCACGCTCGTCCTGCTCGCTTTCCACGGCCTTGCTCCGGCCGAATCCACCATCGACGACCGCGCCGCACTGCGTGGCGTGAAAGAGGGCAAGGGCGTGTTCCTCATCGATTTCACCGAGCCGCGCAAGACCGCGTTCTATCTGGACATCATCCGTGGCACCCACGCCGGGTTGAAGCGCCAGGGGGTGAAACCGGATCTGGTCATCGTCTACATCGGCCCCACCGTGCGCTTTCTGACCCGCGTGCCGGACGAGGAACTGGTGATCGACCACGACGCGAGCCTGCAGGCGATCGCCGGGCACGTCGAGGCGCTGGCCGCGCTGGGCGTGCGTCAGGAGGTGTGCAACATCGCCACGCGCGCGTTCAAGGTCGACAACGCGAATCTGCTGCCGCAACTGTCGCTCGTCGGCGACGGCTTCATTTCCCTGATCGGCTGGCAGACCCAGGGCTACAAGCTGATACCCTTGTTCTGAAACGCGGGGCGGGCATAATCGCCCCATGCCCGCTCCCGTCCTGCCGCCCGCTGTCTTCCTCATGGGGCCGACCGCCAGCGGCAAGACCGCGCTGGCGGTGGCGCTCGCCGAACGCTTTCCGCTGGAGATCATCAGCGTCGATTCCGCGCTGGTGTACCGCGGCATGGACATCGGCAGCGCCAAGCCCGACGCCGCCACGCTGGCGCGCGCGCCGCACCATCTCATCGACATCCGCGACCCCACGGAGAGCTATTCCGCAGCCGCCTTTCGCGCCGACGCGCTGCGCCTCATGGCCGATATCAGCGCGCGCGGTCGCGTGCCGTTCCTGGTCGGCGGCACCATGCTGTATTTTCGCGCGCTGCTCAAAGGACTGGACGACCTGCCGGGTGCCGACGCCGCGCTGCGCCGCAGCATCGAAGCCGACGCCGCGGCGCGTGGCTGGCCGGCGCTGCACGCCGATCTGGCTGTTGTCGATGCGGTGACCGCCGCGCGCCTGGCGCCGAACGACGCGCAGCGCATCGGCCGCGCACTGGAAATCTTTCGTCTGAGCGGCCAGCCAATGTCGGCGCTGCTCGCCCGTGCCGAGGCGGCGCTGCCTTACGACGTGCTGCAACTCGCGCTCATTCCGTCCGATCGCGCCAACCTGCACCGGCGCATCGCCGCGCGCTTCGATGCCATGCTGGCCGAGGGCCTGCTCGATGAAGTGCGGCGCCTGCGTGCCGATCCCCGCCTGACGCCGGATCTGCCGGCCATGCGCGCCGTCGGCTATCGCCAGGCCTGGGCGTATCTCGACGGCGCGATCACGCTGGAAGCCTTACGTGAACAGGGCATCGCCGCGACACGCCAGCTCGCCAAGCGACAGCTGACCTGGTTGCGCTCGTGGCCCGGCGCGGTGGCACTGGATTGTCTGGCGGACGATCTGGAAGCGCAGGCGACGGCCTGCGTGCGTGCGCATCTGCACGCAGCGTTCAATCCGGCTTGACCGAGTCTACCCGCGCGCGCGCCGTACCCTTGCTGAAGCGCAGGTCGAGCGCGTCACCCGTGGCGAGCGTGGCGGCGTCGTGTACCACGCGCCCGTCCGGGCGCTGCACGATGCTGTAGCCACGTGCGAGCACATTGTCGGGATTGAGGTGGGCAAGGCTGGCGGCGTAACGTGCAAGATCGAGCCGTCGCTGCGCGAGGCTGCCCGCCATGGCGCGCCGTTGGCGCAGTGCCAGCGCATCGAGCTGCATGGCGTGACGCTGCAGCAGAGAGGCGGGGCTGACCAGGCGCCGGCCGAGCGTTTCCAGACGGGTCGCTTCGCGCGCCAGTCGCAGGCGCTGGGCCCCGGCCAGGTGGCGCGCGTATTGCGCGAGCTCATCCCGGCGGCGGCGCAACTGCTCGGCCGGATGCACCAGACGGCGTGCCAGATAGTCCAGCTGCTGCATGCCGGCTTGCAGGCGACGCTCGAAGTGCTGGCGCAGGCGTTGCGCGTGGCTGGCCAGCGCGTGCAGCAGATCCGCGCGCAGCGGGCTGGCGAGTTCGGCGGCGGCGGTGGGGGTCGGCGCGCGCAGGTCGGCGGCGAAATCGGCGAGCGTGAAGTCGGTCTCGTGACCGACGCCGCTTACCACCGGAATCGGGCTCGCGGCGATCGCACGCGCCACCGCCTCGTCGTTGAACGCCCACAGGTCTTCCAGCGAACCGCCACCGCGGCATACCAGCAGCACGTCGCACTCGGCGCGCGCGCCCGCGGTGCGGATCGCTGTGGCGATCTGCGCGCCGGCGCCGGCGCCCTGCACCGGCGCGGGGTAAATGACCACCGGCAGCCCCGGCATGCGCCGCGCCAACGCGGTCAGCACGTCGTGCAGCGCGGCGGCCTGCGGTGAGGTGACGATGCCGAGCCGGTGCGGAAAACGGGGCAGGGGACGCTTCGTTGCCGGGTCGAACAGGCCTTCCGCTTCCAGCTTCGCCTTTAGCCTGAGATACGCCTCGTACAGGCGGCCGGCGCCGGCGCGGCGGATCTGCTCGACGCCGAGCTGGAATTCGCCGCGCGCTTCGTACAGCGAAGGCAGGGCGCGCACCTCAACGTGGTCGCCGTTGGCGGGCGTGAAGTCGGCGAACTGGTTGCGGCCACGGAACATTACGCAGCGCACCTGAGCGCTGGCATCCTTGATGGCGAAATACCAGTGTCCGGACGCCGCGCGGATGAAATTGGAGACCTCGCCCTCGACCCACAGCAAGGGCAGTTGCGCTTCCAGTGCGCGGCGCGCCATGCGGTTGAGCTCGCTCACGCTGAGCACGGGGAGGGCGGATTCGGCTGCGGGAGCGTCGTCGAAAAGATCCATGTGACGGAGCATAGCGGGTTTGCACGTGAGCCGCTTCATGCACAGCCGCCCACCTATCGCGGGAGAATCCGGTTTGCCCCTATTGACGGCACACGTATTTATGTAACTTCTTGATTTTACGCAAAAAAGCGACGTGGTTAGTTTTTGGGCCCCAAGTGAAATCCCTTTGCGGGCGGGCGCTTAGGTGGCACGCGTGCGACTTTCTCACAGAGTTATCCACATGAATTGTGGAGAACTCGGTCGCGTTTCCCGCGCTCACCGATTTGTTGCGGGCGCTTGCTCAAACCCGCGTGCGGGCGCTACATTTCGTTTGTTGTGTTCATCGGGAGTGGAATCCAGTGCTTGCCATCATCGAGGCCGCCGGTTGGCCAATCTGGCCGTTGATCCTGGCGTCGATCATCGCCGTGGCCATCATCATCGAGCGCCTTTACAGCCTGCGCAACCGCGAGGTGGCACCGGAGGGGCTGCTGGCCGAGACGGTCAAGACGTATCAGGAACGCGGGGTGACGACGGAACTGCTGAGCAAACTCACCGAGAGCTCGCCACTGGGACGGATTTTTGCGACGGCCCTGAAGAACGCGCACAACTCGCGCGAAGTGATGCGCGAGTCGATCGAGGAATCCGGGCGCGCCGTCACGCACGAACTCGACCGCTTCCTCACTTCGCTCGGCACGGTGGCGAGCATGGCGCCGCTGCTCGGCCTGTTCGGCACCGTGGTCGGCATGATCGAGATCTTCGGTGCGCAGACCGCGACCGGCACCAATCCCGGCCAGCTTGCGCACGGCATCTCGATCGCCCTGTACAACACCGCGTTCGGCCTCATCATCGCGATTCCCGCGATGATCTTCTATCGCTACTTCCGCGCCAAGGTCGAGCGCCTGGTGGTCGACATGGAACAGCAGGCGGTCAAGCTGGTCGAGATCGTCCAGGGTGACCGGAAATAAGCCATGAACTTCAGAAGAGGCCGCCGCGAGGATTACCCGGAAATCAACCTGATTCCGTTCATCGACATCCTGCTCGTCATCGTCATCTTTCTCGCCGTGACGACCACCTACGCGCGCTTCGCCGAACTCAAGATCAACCTGCCCACCAGCACTGCCGAGCAGACGCCGACGCAGCCGAAGCAGATCGAGGTCGCGGTGGCGGAGGATGGCCGTTACCAGATCGACGAGCGTGCGCTCGGTGACGCCAACATCGACACGCTGGCCACGGCGCTGCAGGCGGCCGCCGCCAGCCAGACCGATCCCGTGGTGGTGATCAACGCCGACGCGCGGGCCACCCACCAGGCGGTGGTGAACGTGATGGAAGCCGCGCGCCGCGTCGGTCTGGTGCGCATCACCTTCGCCACCCAGACGCCTCCCTGACGGGGCCGCCAATGCTGTTCTCCCGGCGGCTGTGGGCGCGCACCGGTGCGCTCACGCTGCTGCTGCTTCCATTTTCCGCACTGTTCGCCGCTGTCGCCGCGCTGCGCCGACTCGCCTACCGGCGCCGCTGGCTGGCGACGGTTCGCATCGGCGTACCGGTGATCATCGTCGGCAACATCACGGCCGGCGGCAGCGGCAAGACACCGATGACGATCTGGCTGGTGAATCGTCTGCGCGCGCGTGGCTACCGGCCGGGTGTGGTCAGCCGCGGTTATGGCGGCGAGGCACGCGGCTGCGTCGAGGTGAGTGCGAGCGGCTCGCCCGCCGAGGTGGGCGACGAGCCCCTGCTGATCCATCTGAAAACCGGCGCACCGGTGGTCGTCGGGCGTGATCGCGTCGCCGCCGCGCGCACCCTGCTGGCGCGGCATCCGGGTATCGACCTCATCGTGGCGGACGACGGCCTGCAGCACTATCGCCTCGCGCGCGACGTCGAACTCGTGGTCGTCGATGCCGCCGCCGGCTTCGGCAACGGCTGGCCGCTGCCGGCCGGCCCCCTGCGCGAGCCGCGCAGCCGCCTGCGCGCAGCCGACGCGCTGATCCAGGTGGTGCGGCCCGGTGCACGACCGCGCGAGCTGGCCGCATGGCGCGCCGACTTCGTGGCTGGGCAAGCCTGGCCCCTGCGCACGCCTGACGCGCGGCGGCCGCTGCAAGCGTTGCCGCACGGCGACTGGCTCGCCGCCACGGGCATCGGTCGGCCCGAGGGGTTCTTCGATCTGCTTGCCCTCCACGGCGTGCGTTTCACGCCGCGCGCCTTTCCCGACCACCACCCCTTCACCCCGGCCGACCTGCCCACCGACGGGCGGGTGCTGATGACGGAGAAAGACGCGGTAAAATGCCGGGATTTTGCCGGGGCCGATTGGTGGGCGGTGGAGCTCGAAGCCGCGCCGGAGCCGGCATTGGTCGATTGGCTGGATGCGCGCATCCCACGATGACAATAAAAACAATGGGTGCGCCGACGAGGGGACATCGAATGCAGACTTCGAACTGGACGGATCGGCGCCATCCCTGCCGCTGGGTGACGGAAGGCGAGGATGGCTTCTGGGTACCGCAGCGCTCCGAAATCCTCACCCAGTTCTTCACCCGCTACCTGTTCTTCTCGCTGGCGGTGATTTATTTCTCCACCCTGGACGCGGTGCCGCCGGTGTTCTTCACCGTCGAGCAACTGCTGATCGCGCTCGGTGTCTATTTCGTCATCAACAGCTGGTTCTTCCGTCTCGCCCTGCAGGACGTGACGCTGCTGAAGATCCGCAGCGCGATGGCGGCCGATCTGCTCATCGTGACCCTGTGCGTGATTCACGATCCCAACCCGATCCCGCCGTCGGCGCTGGCGTTTCTCATGGTGCTGCTCGGCAACGGCATGCGTTACGGCATGCGCCTGTTCGCAGAAGTGCTCGGTGGCGCCTTCCTCGGCATGGCGGTCGCCTTCGCTTTCCGCTATCGCCTGGGCGGTTTCTCGATCGGTGCAGGGGACGTCTTTTTCGGCGTGTTCTGGGTCACGCTTGCAGTGTATGCCTACATCCTAATGGGGCACATCGAAGGACAGCGGCGCCAGCTCGACTACCGCAGCCGCTTCGACAGCCTGACCGGCCTGCTCAACCGCCATGGCCTGCTGGCGGCATCCGAGCAGGTCTTCGACCGCGCGGATCGTGGTGTGCCCGCCACAGTGCTGTTCGCCGACCTCAACCAGTTCAAGGCGATCAACGACCGCTATGGACACGGCGTGGGCGACCGGGTGCTCGCGGAATTCGCGCAAATCTTCAGCGAATCGGCGGAGATGGGCGTGTGCGGGCGCTGGGGCGGCGACGAGTTCGTCGCCCTCCTGCCGGAGCGGGACGCCGCTGCGGTACGCCAGATCTTCGCGCGCATCGAGGCGCGCGTAGCCGCGTGGAGCCAGGGCAACGGCCTGCCGATGGCCGCAAGCCTGGGCGTCGCCCATGCGCCACGCGACGGCCACGATCTCATGACGCTGCTGTCGATCGCCGACATCCGCCTCTACCATAGCAAGTCGCAACAGCCGGACGCGGCTGACGCAACCGTTTACAGGACTCTCGCCCATGAACCCGAAGCTTCTTGAAATCCTCGTCTGCCCCGTGTGCAAAAGCCCGCTGGAATGGAAGAAATCCGCACAGGAACTGATCTGCCACGCGTGTCGCCTGGCCTATCCGATCCGCGACGACATTCCGGTGATGCTGCCGGAAGAGGCGCGCACCCTGGGTGTCGACGAAATCCACGGTCAATAACCCTCGTGCGCTTTCGTGTCGTCATTCCCGCGCGCTATGCGTCCAGCCGGCTGCCGGGCAAGCCGCTGGCGGACATCGGCGGCCGCCCGATGGTGCTGCGCGTGCTCGATCAGGCACTGCGTGCCGGTGCCGAGACGGTCATCGTTGCCACCGACGACGCGCGCGTGCAGCAGGCGGTGGAGGCGGCGGGCCATGCCGCAGTGCTGACTTCGCCCGCGCACCAGTCGGGGACCGAACGCCTGGTCGAAGTCGTCGAGACGCTCGGCTGGCCGGACGATACCCTCGTGGTCAACGTGCAGGGTGACGAGCCGCTGATCGACCCCGCGCTGATCCGCGAGGCCGCGCGGCAGCTCGTGCTGCACGAGGATGCCGTGATGGCGACACTGGCTCATGCGATCCACGATCCCGCTGACTTCGTCAATCCGAACGTGGTCAAGGTGGTGGCGGACCAGGCGGGGTACGCCCTCTACTTCAGCCGCGCCCCCATTCCCTGGCCGCGTGACGCCTTCGCCGCCGGCGAGGCGATGCCGCACGAGCTTGGCGCATTGCGCCATATCGGCCTGTATGCCTATCGTGCGGGCTTCCTGCGTACCTACGCAAGCCTCGCGCCGTCGCCGCTGGAGCGTCACGAAATGCTGGAGCAGTTGCGTGTGCTGTGGCACGGTCACCGTATCAGCCTCGGCCTGGTGGCGGGTGCCCCCGCGCCGGGGGTGGATACCGCGGAAGACCTCGAGCGGGTGCGCGCGCGGGTCGCCGCAGATGGAGAGGTTTGAGCCGGATGAATCGGCGAATAAAATTTTTTGAGTGTTGCTTGAGGCAGGCATGGCTTAGGCTTATGCGGTTTTATCAATCCATTTATCCAGGGAGAATTCCATGCGTCTGATTCTGTTGGGCGGCCCCGGCGCGGGCAAAGGCACGCAGGCCAACTACATCAAGGAAAAATACGGCATTCCGCAGATTTCCACCGGCGACATGCTGCGCGCGCAGATCAAGGCCGGCACCGAACTCGGCATGAAGGCCAAGGCCATCATGGACGCCGGCGGCCTGGTCTCCGACGACATCATCATCGGCATGGTCAAGGCGCGTCTCACGGAAGCCGACTGCAAGAACGGCTACCTGTTCGACGGTTTCCCGCGCACCATCCCGCAGGCCGAGGCCATGAAGGCCGCCGGCGTGCCGATCGACTACGTGGTCGAGATCGACGTCGCCGACGAGGAAATCGTCAAGCGCATGTCCGGCCGTCGCGTGCACGTCGCCTCCGGCCGCACTTACCACGTGGTGTTCAATCCGCCCAAGGTTGCTGGCAAGGACGACGTCACCGGCGAGGATCTGATCCAGCGCGACGACGACAAGGAAGAGACCGTCAAGAAGCGTCTCGACGTCTACCACGCGCAGACCGAGCCGCTGGTGAAGTACTATGGCGACTGGGCCGCGCGCGGCGAAGCCGGCGCACCGAAGTACGTGAAGATCGCCGGTGTCGGCAAGGTCGAGGAAATCCGCGACGCCGTGTTCAAGGCACTGGGCTGACCAGGCAATGCCGCAGACGATCGCCCCCATGACCGACACCGAACGCTGGGTCGTCCAGCAGGCGGTGAACGAGCGCTATGGCAGGGCGATCGACATGCAGGACGTGGAGACGGAAATCCGCCTCCACGTCGAGGACCGCGAACTGACGCTGTGCCCCGGTTTGTACTGGAAGGAACACGGCTGCCACTTCGTGCTGTCGAAGACCGGTGACTCGCGCTACCGCAGCATGTTCTTCTACCGCGTGCGTGACCGTTTCGCGACCGGGCGCGAGGAGTATGACGACGTCGGCGACTGCGTCACCACCCTGCTGAAAATGCAGGCGGACGAGGAAGCACGTCGACTGGCCGAGGAGGGCGCGTCCGGCAATTCCTGATTTTTCGAGAGCCAGCGCTATCGCTGGCTTTTTGTTGGTGTGACACTCGCGAAGCGAGACCTCGTCCCCCTCTTCCGCTTGCGGGAGAGGGCGGGGAGAGGGGAACGTTCATGGCGAGTCGCCGTTTCATGTCATGGGGCGGCGAATCGCAGGAGCGTTGCAAGGAATTTTTTATAGCGTGGTACCAGGAGAGAAATTCATGGCGAAGAAAATGAACGCCTTCTATGCGCAATCCGGCGGGGTGACCGCCGTCATCAACGCCTCCGCATGCGGCGTGATCGAAACCGCACGCAAGCACAAGGACAAGATCGGCAAGGTCTACGCCGGCCGCAACGGCATCATCGGCGCGCTCACCGAAGAC
>MKWN01000009.1 GCA_001899775.1 Thiobacillus sp. 65-29 | reverse complement strand
GGTGACGTAGGCCGGTAGCGCCAGCGGCAGCAGCAGCGCCCAGTCGAACAGGCGGCGACCGGGAAACTCGCACATCGCCGTGATCCAGGCCAGTGATACGCCGAGCACGCTCACCCCCAGGCCGACGCCGAGCACGAGCCAGAAGGTATTGACCAGCAGGTCCGGCAGCACGAATTCGGCGAGGTGGACGAGCACCTCGCCTTCGATATCGAGGAAGGCGGAGAAGGTCACCACCACCGGCACCAGCACCAGGGCGGCCACGGCGAGGGCGGCCAGCAGCCAGCCCCGGCGCGCGGCGCAAACAAAAGCGCCCCCGGGGGGCGCTTGGGTGGGGAGAGTGGAGTCAGCGGTAGCCGGCACGATCCATCAATCTTACGGCCTTCACCTGCAGGCGGCCAGCCTCCTTCACGTTGACGAGGTTCTGCTTGAATGTCCCCCACGCGGCGACCTGCTTGTCCGGTGCAACCCGCGGATTGACCGGGTACTCCATGTTGACGTCGGCGAACATGTTCTGTGCCTTCGCGGACGCCAGCCATTCGATGAGTTTCTGCGCGCCGGCGGGGTTGTGCGCGTGACGGGTGACGCCGGCGCCGGAAATGTTCACGTGCACGCCGGCCGTCGCGCCGCTCACGTTCTGGTTGGGCCAGAAGATCGCCAGCGGCAGGTTGGGGTTCTTTTCCATCAGACGGCCGAAGTAATAGGTGTTGACCAGCGTGACGTCACACTGGCCGGCGGCGACCGCCTCCATCGCCTTCGTGTCGTCCGGGAACGGTGCCGTGGCGAGGTTGGCGACCCAGCCCCTGGTAATGTCTTCGGTTTTGTCCTCGCCGTAGGCGTGGATCATCATCGCTACCAGGCTCTGGTTGTAGACCTTTTTCGAGGTGCGCAGGCACAGGCGGTTCTTCCACTTGGGCTGCGCCAGGTCCTCATAGGTCGTCAATTCGCCCGGTTTCACCCGGTTGGGGTTGTACACCAAGGTACGTGCGCGCACCGAGAGGCCGAACCATTCATTGTCCGGGTCGCGCAGATGCGCGGGAATGGCGGTTTCGAGCAGCGTCGAGCGGACCGGACGCAGCAGGCCTTCCTCCGCCGCCTGCCACAGGTTGCCGGCGTCAACCGTCAGCAGCATGTCCGCCGGCGTGTTCTTGCCTTCCGCCTTCAGGCGCGCCATCAATGGACCTTCCTTGTCGGTGATGAAGCGGATGGGAGTGCCGGTTTCGCGGGTGTAGGCGTCGAACAGCGGCTTGATCAACTGTTCGTTGCGCGCCGAGTAGACGACGACTTCCTGCGCCAGGGCGGGCAGTGCGGCGGCGGCGAGAGCAACCGCCGTGATGAAGTGGGCGAATGACATGACTGGAAACCTCGTGATGGAGAATGGCACCCAGTTTATATGTAATGAGAATAGTTATCAATAACAACCATCAAAAAATCTTGAACTCCGCACCAAAGAGGCACAGAGGCATGGAGAAATCCGAAAAACAGGGATTCACCGTACCTGTCCTCTCTCACCCTTCGGGTGAACCACGGAACGAACGTAAGTACATGTTGCTTCGCGCTGTTCTCTCTGTCTCCGTCGTTCAATCCAGAATGATCCAATAGCCCGTAGGTCGGGCTTCAGCCCGACATGTCGGGTTGAAACCCGACCTACATCCCGTTGATTTGTCGCGCACGGATGTTCCAATGGATTTTTTGGGTTCAATGGACTTTTTTGGTCAACTGCTTTTCCCAGGATAACAACCATGCCCCCGGATTGACTCGCTCATTCGCGGCGAAACTGGATCAAGGTCGTCAGCGCGCCTTCGAACAGCGCTTCGAGTTGCACGCTACCCGGATGCTCATCCACCGTGAGGCCGGGCTGTGTGGGGGGCGACACGTCGACGACGCTGAGCAGGCCGGCGGGGTAATCGACCCGCAGGCTGACGCGTATCGGGTAGTAGCCATCGAGAAACCTGCGCAGGTAGGGCCCGTTCTGCAGCACGTAGAAACCGTCGCCGCGGTCGCGCAGCGCGCGCGTTTCGGCGTCGAGACAGAGCCGCGCGCCGGGTGCGACGCCGGTCAGTTGCACGCTTGCACCCTCTATCCGGGCGGACTCGATGTGGGTGGCTTCGCGCACCCGCAGACTGCGCACGTGCCCCTCGCGGAAGGTGATTTGGGCGCGCGGCACGGCATCCAGGTGATCGTGACATTGCGTCAACTGCACCCAGCCGGTTTCCAGACTCGTGGCTTCGATGCGGATGCGGTTCTGGTGATGGTGCGGTGGCCGCGTGGGCGGCGTGGTCAGGAAGTGCAGGGTGCCTTCGTTGACGTTGCCGGCGCTGGCGAGTTCGGCGTCGACACCCGCATCGGCGTGCGCGGGTGACCCCGCCAGCAGTGCGAGCAGCAATACACTATTGTGCAGGCGCCATCGCGAGGTGGTCGATGCCCGTAGTGGCGACGCGCCGCGCGCCGTCGAAGCGCTCGCGCCAGTAGCGCTCGTCGAGGCTGGAAACCATGACACGGCCGGTGCGGCTGCTCGTCGCATGCACGAAACGCCGGTCGCCCAGATAAATGCCGACATGGGAATACGCCCGGTTGAGGGTGTTGAAGAAGACCAGGTCACCGGGGCGAAGTTCGGCGGATTCGAGGACTTGCGTCGCTTCGCTGAGGGCGCGGGTGTCGCGCGGCAGGACGAGGCCGGCAATCTGGCGGAAGACGTGGCCGACGAAACCGCTGCAATCGAGCCCGGTTTCCGGCGAGTCGCCGCCCAGCCGGTACGGACTGCCGACCAGGCTCACCGCGTACATCGGCACGTCTTCCGCGGATTCGCCGGCGTGCACCGCGGGTAGCCACGCGAGACAGGACAGGAGCAGGCAGGCAGGGAATTTCATGTGGGCCAATGTACTCTATATTGGAAATGAGCAACGGCCATTTGTGGCGAATCTTGAGACGAGGATCTTACCATGAACGATTCCGTGACATCTACCGGCGGCGAGTCGAGCCCCCTTGAAACCACGCAGCTTGCACAGTGGCAGTCCGAGGCCGCGCAGGCTGCAAGCGAGCCGGACCTGCGCGAACGGGTGCGCGACCTGACCGCGCGGGCGCTGCACGATCGACGCATGGCGTTTGCGGACCTGCGTGCGATCGTATCCACGATCGTGTCGGGCGTGGGTGGCGGCTTGACAGCGCGCGGAGGTGAGATTCGTGCGCATCTGCAAGAGGCGGTGACTGGGGTCGACGAGGCCGTCGGCAGTGCGGCGCAGCGCGCGTCCTACACGTTGCAGGAAGCTGCCGAGGCGGGACGTGCGTTCAAGGAGAACGAGCTCAAGGCCAGCCTGGAACAGTTGCGCGACCTCGAAGGCCAGTTGGTGGACACGCTGAAGGATACTGCCACGCAGTCGGGCGGCAAGCTGAAGGAGGAACTCGGCTACCTGAGCGACCACCTGCGGCACAGCGGCACCCACACCGGCCAGCAGGCACGCGAGGGGCTGGAGCGCTTGGCGCGCGGCCTCAAGGCGAGTGGTGCGGCCGGGCGCGCCGGCCTCAGCGAATCGGCACATGCCGCGACGGATCACCTGGCGCAGGTGGCGAGCGGCGTGCTCGAGGCGCTGGCGGACTCGCTCAAGCGGCAGAGCGAAAGGCTGCGCTCCTGATCAAAACCGACTGCGCCGGCCCGGTGTGGGCCGCTTGCAGCTAAACTCCCGGCATTGCCGCTTCCAACACCACCACGATGCTCTGGGAAACCCTGTCGGTCGTTCGCGACCTGCCGCGCCTGCACGAAATCGCCTCGGTCATGATCCGCTATGGCTGGGGCGATCTGGTGCGGCTGCTCGGTATTGGCGGCGCGCTGGAGCGGGCCGGCCGCGTACTGCACTGGCAAAGCACCAGCGAGATCGCGCAACTCGACGCGCCGGTGCGCATTCGCCGCGCGCTGGAGGAACTCGGGCCGACTTTCGTCAAGCTTGGGCAGGTGCTGGCGACACGGGTCGACCTGTTTCCGCCGCAATGGATTGTCGAATTCGAAAAAATGCACAACCAGGTGCCGGCCGTTCCCTGGGAGACGCTGCGCCCGGAACTGGTGCGCGCCTTGAAGGGCGATCCCGAGACGCTGTTCGCGATGTTCGATCCCGTGCCGGTCGCCGCGGCATCGATCGCGCAGGTGCACCGCGCCACGCTGCACGATGGAACGCCGGTGGTGGTGAAGGTGCGCCGGCCCGGCATCGAGTCGGTCATCCATGCTGATCTGCGCATTCTCGACCACGCCGCGCGCCTGCTCGAAAGCGAGGTGCCGGATTCGCGCCGCTACGATCCCGTGCGCATCGTCTCGCAGTTCCGACGCTCGCTGAACCGGGAACTCGATCTCGCCAAGGAAGCGCGCAACATTGATCAGTTCCGCCGCCATTTCGACGACGACCCGCTGGTGAAGGTGCCGCGTGTGTATTGGGCGTACACCAGCGCACACGTCAACGTGCAGGAAGAGATCGTCGGCCTCGCCGGGGCGTCGCCGGAAAAATTGCGTGCGAGCGGACTCGATCCCAAGCTGCTGGCGGCGCGCGGTGCGGAGACCGTGTTGCGCATGGTGCTGGAGCACGGCCACTTCCATGCCGACCCGCATCCGGGCAACGTGCTGTTCCTGCCGGACAACCGCATCGGCATGATCGATTTCGGCATGGTGGGCATGCTTACCCAGGTGCGCCGCCACCAGATCGTCGACCTCCTGCACGCCCTCATCCGCAAGGACGAGCAGGAGCTGCTGCAGGTGCTGCTCGACTGGAGCGGCGATTCGGTGAGCGACGAGGATCGCCTGGCCTACGACGTGACCGAACTGCTGCAGAGCTACGACGACCTGCAACTCAAGGACGTGAAGATCGGTGCGCTGCTCAACGACGTCACTGCACTGATGCGGGAGAACGACCTGCTCCTGCCGGCCGATCTCACCCTGCTGTTCAAGACGCTGATTACGCTGGAAGGACTGGGACAGCAACTCGATCCCGAGTTTCACATGATCGACCGCGTGACGCCCTTCGTCGAGGACATCATCAAGCAGCGCTATACGCCGCAGGCGCTCGTCGCGCGTGGTGGCAAGACGCTGCGCGAGGCGCTCGAGGTGGTCGCCGGCCTGCCGCGCGATCTTGCCCGTGTGCTGCGCGACATGCGGCGTGGTCGCGTCAAGGTCGACCTCGATCTGAAACGGCTCGATCACTTCGGGCAGCAGCTCGACCGTGCCAGCAACCGGCTGACCATGGGCATCCTCACCGCCTCGCTGGTGGTGGGTTCCAGCATCATCATGACCGTCGAGGGGGGGCCGCAGCTGTTTGGTTTATCGCTGTTCGGCCTGGTGGGATTCCTGATCGCCTTCTTCAACAGCCTGTGGATCATCCTGTCCATCTGGCGCTCGGGCAAGCACTGAGGAAAAGCCTACGGTGCGCGTCACGGCGGAGGTTCAGGCGCGCCGTGCCGCACCGGCCACCCCGCCGGCAAGCGCGGCCAGGGGCATGGGCCGGCCCAGCAGGAAACCCTGGGCATGGGCGATACCCAGGTGCTCGATCTTTTGCAGCACCGCTTCGGTCTCGACGCCTTCGGCGACGAGCGAGTAGCCCACGTTGCCCATCATGCTCGCGAAGTCGGCGACGATGCGTCCGGCGCGATCGTCGCGTCCGAGCTTGTTCACCAGCGAAATGTCGAATTTCACCACGTCGACCGGCAGGTCGACGAGGTAGCGCAGGGGTGAGTAGCCGGTGCCGAAGTCGTCCATGGCGATGCGGTACTTCACCGTGCGCAGCAGTTCGAGATAGGTGCGCACGTCGCCCATTTGCGTGATCAGCGAGGTTTCGGTGATTTCCAGCATCAAAGGGTGGCTGTCGTTGTGGCGGGACAGTTCGAGCAGTTGCGAGACGATTTCCGGTTTGCAGATGCTCTGCGCCGAAAGGTTGATGGAAACCCCGCAGCCGGCGGGCATCTGCCCCGAGGCGAGATCCGCGTCGACCTGTTGCAGCACCGCCAGGTCGAACGGTGTTTCCAGGCGGCGGCTGCCGATCACCGGCATGAACGCGCCCGGCATGATGAGCGCATCGTTGTAGCGGATGCGCGCCAGCGCCTCGTAGTATTCGATCTGACGCGCGGGCAGGGCGTGAATGGGCTGATAGTGCAGCTCGATCATGCCGGGCGTGGCGAGTGCCTGAAACAGGGCGCTGGTCTCGCGACTCGCCACCAGGGTCTGCGAGGCGGCATCGGTATCCTCGCCGTACACGGCGATGCGGTCGTGCCCCGGTTTCTTGGCGGTGTACATTGCGATGTCGGCGCGCTTCGGCAGGTCGTCGACCTGCGCCGCCTCGTTCGCCGGACAGAACGCGATGCCGATGCTGATGCCGACCGGTTCGTTGATGCCGAGATCGGCGAAGGCCGAGGCGTCGAGCAGGTTCTGGCAACGCTGGGCGATCTGCCGTGCCTGCGCGGGGGTGGCGCCGACGAGGAAGGTGGCGAATTCATCGCCGCCGAACCGGTACAGGCGGTCCCTGGCGCGCAGCGCCATCACCAGCGCGTCGGCCATCAGGGTCAGCACGCGATCGCCCTTGGCGTGGCCGTAGGTGTCGTTGATCGCCTTGAAGCGGTCGCAGTCGAACAGCAGGAAGGCGACGGATTGCGGCGCGCTCTTCATGTCCTCGCGCAAGGCCTCCCAGTCCTCTTCGTAGGCGCGGCGGTTGTAGCAGCCGGTGAGCGCATCCTGGCGCGCCTGGGAATGGAACTCGCGATTCTGGTGCTCCAGCGAGCCGTGTAGCTTGCGCAATTGCAACTGGTAGTCGTACAGCGAACGGCGGACGTTCTCCAGTTCGACGACGTGCATCGGCTGGGTGCGCCCGCCATCCGTGCGGAATTGTCCCTGCTGCATGGCGTCGATATCCTGCGACAGGCGGCGCAGCGGCCGCACCAGCAGGCGGTTGTAGACGACGAGTCCCAGCAGCGCCGCGACCCCCAGCACCCCGAGGAGCGCGATCAGCGTGCGCGACAGGATCGAAAGGAAACGCTCCTGGTCGGCGTTGGGTAGTGGCGCATAGGTCAGGCGTGTCGGCAGCGCCGAGGTGTCGATTTCCTCGTTGTCGGCCATGCGCAGGCGTATGCTGTCGCGGTCGACGAAATGTAGTGCATTCTGCTCGAGCAAGGCCGCCATGAAGTCGACACGCAGGATGCCGTGGCCGAGCAGGGCGTGGCGATGGGCATCGCTGAAGAGCGGAAACGCAACGTAGAGCACCGTCGCATCGCCGCTGCGGACGAGCCGCGCGACGCTGCGGTCGGCGGGCCAGCTGGCAGGAAAGACAGCGGGCATGACGGGCCCCGCGACAGTCGGCGCGAGGATGCGGCCGTCGGCGGCATACAGCGCCACGCGGCCCCCCGGATCGTTGAGCATGCGGCTTTCATAGACCCGATGATCGCGCCAGTGTGTGTAATACTCGGGCATCACCAGTTGCTGGCGCGTTTCATCCCATTCGGCGAGGGCCTGGGCGCGCGCGGTCATCTGCCCGACGAGACGCTCGACGGCGGCGGTGAGTTCCGTGCGCGCGACGTCGTGCGCATGCTGCGCCATGCTGTGTGCCACCGAACGTGTCTGATAGCTCGCGATGGCGCCGACGAAGCCGGTGAGCGCCAGCAGCCCCACAATGAAGACGAGCGCGAGATGCCGGATCGACAGGGGCAGGAAATGCCTCATCGCGGTGCCGCCTTGAGGGTATTCAGGAATGCGGTCGTTTGCTCGATGAGGTCGAATTCATGCATGCCGTCCATGAAATGATTCGCGCCCTTGACGACGACGATGGGAACCTCGACATGGCCGAGTGCGGTGAGCCAACCGGGCGCGAGCATCGGGTCGGCATCGCCCATGATGAGAAGCTTCGTCACCGGCACCTTCTTCAACGCAGCGAGGGTTTGTGGCTGGTCCCAGCGCGCGTAGGACAGCAGGCCCGCGGGTGTCGAGACGTACTTGCCGCAGAACGACAGGGGATGGGTTACGAGGGCGTGTTGCCCGCTTCGCACCCGGGATTCCAGGTCGGCGAGGAGCGGTTCGCGGGCGAGCTTGCCGGTCTGCGCTTCGATCAGCGAGGCACCGATGTAACCCTTGATGGCCGGGTCGCGGGCGTTCTGCAGATAGGCGAGCAGTTGCAGGCTGCCGAAGCTGTGGCCGAACATCACGATCGACTTGTTGCCCCGCGCTTTCAGCCATTTCACCCAGCGCGCGATTTCGTCCACGTCGTCTTCCATGGTGTGGCGATGCACGGCCTCGCACGGCAGGCTCTGCTTGCGGTGCGGAATGCCCAGGCTGAGCGTGGGAACGAGTGTGGTGTAGCCTGCGTCCTGCAGGTTGCGCGCGAGCGCGACGACGGTCGGAAACTCGCGCGTCTGCAGGAAACCGTGTATCAGCAGTATGGCCGGTTTGGCGCGATCGCCGGCGACGTAATCGGCGGTGGCGGCCACCCCGGGTCGTATGGCCTGTTCGACAAGCTCGGCCCGGGACAGGGACGGAAACGACACGCAGAACAACAGGAGGAGCAGTATGCGCATGGCGGTTAGCGATTGGACGAATTTTCGGAACTAACGGCGAAAATCCGCCGCAACTGTAGTCTCGAGTCAGGATGCGCCACTGCCACCGTTCGGCCCTGAACTTCGCGCCGCACCTCCTCGTCTTGCATTGTCGCCGGCACGGACGCATTCATGCGCTCTGTTAGAATTCTTCCCGAATATGGCTGATTTGGAAAGTTTTTTCGCACCGGACGGCGCGTGCGCACGGGTGCTTCCGGGATGGCGCGCGCGCCCGCAGCAACTCGCGATGGCGCAGGCGGTCGCGAAGACGCTGGCCGCGCACGGCGTGCTGCTCGCCGAGGCCGGTACCGGCACCGGCAAGACGCTGGCCTATCTGGTTCCGGCCTTGCTCTCGGGGGGCAAGGTGATCATCTCCACCGGCACGAAGGCGCTGCAGGACCAGCTTTTTCACCGCGACCTGCCGGCCGCCCGGCGTGCGCTCAAATCGCCGGTGAAGGTGGCGCTGCTCAAGGGGCGCGCCAACTACGTCTGTCACCACCACCTGCAACGCAACCTGGCCGACGGCCGCTTCACGCAGCGCGACGACGCGGCCTGGCTGCGCCGGATCGCACGCTTTGCCGAAACCAGCACCAGCGGCGACCGCGCCGAGGCCGAGGGAATCCCGGAGGATGCCAACGCCTGGCATTACGCGGTGTCGAGCCGGGAGAACTGCCTGGGCAGCGAGTGCGAGCATTTTCGCGACTGCTTCGTCATGGCGGCGCGCAAGAAGGCGCTCGACGCGGAAGTGGTGGTGGTCAACCACCACCTGTTCTTCGCCGACCTGTGGCTCAAGGATGAAGGCGTCGCCGAGCTCCTGCCCGCCTGCAACACCATCATTCTCGACGAGGCGCACCAGCTCGCCGACACGGCGGCGCAGTTTTTCGGCGAAACCTTCTCCACCGGACAGGTGCTCGATCTTGCCGGCGACACCAAGCGCCAGGCGGCGGTGAAGGCGGGCGATTTTCCCGCGCTGCGCCGCGCCGCCGAGGACCTCACCAAGGCCGCGCGCGACCTGCGCCTCGCCTTTCCACAGAATCCCGTCAAGGCCACCGCGACGGAACTGGGCCGCTACGACAAATGGCCCGACGCGCTGGAAGTCCTGGGCAAATCACTGGATGAGACGACGAAACTGCTGGAAACCCAGGCCGAGCGCGACGCCGACCTGAAAAACTGCTTCGAGCGCGCGCAGGTGTTGCAGGCCACGCTGGCCGGCTGGCAGCGGGCGGACGATCCCGCCACGCCGCGCGTGCACTGGCTCGAAACCACGTTGAGCTCGCTGCTGCTGCATGCCACGCCGTTGTCCGTCGGCGCCCTGTTCGGGGCGCGTCTGGGCGAGCGGGCGCAGGCGTGGATCCTCACCTCCGCCACGCTTGCGGTCGACGGCGACTTCACGCATCTGAAAGCGCGGCTCGGCATCGAGGACGCGGAAACCCTGTGCGTCGACAGCCCCTTCGATTACCCGCGCCAGGGCGTACTCTACGTGCCGCAGGGCCTGCCGGCGCCGAACACCGCTGAATTCACCGAAGCCGTCGTGCAGGCCGCGCTGCCCGTCCTTGAAATCAGCCGCGGCCGTGCCTTCATCCTGTTCACCAGCCTGCGCGCGCTGGAGAAGGCGCGCGCGCTGCTCGCCGACGCGTTCGCGGCACGCGGCTGGGAGTATCCGCTGCTGGTACAGGGCGAGGCACCGAAGAACGAACTGCTGGCACGCTTTCAGCAAGCCGGCAATGCCGTGCTGCTCGGCAGCCAGAGCTTCTGGGAAGGCGTCGACGTGCCGGGCGATGCGCTGTCCGTGGTGGTCATCGACAAACTGCCTTTCCAGCCGCCCGACGATCCGGTCGTCGCCGCGCGCATCGCCCAGGCCGAAAAAAACGGCGGCAAGCCCTTCATGGATTACCAGTTGCCGCACGCCGCGATCACCCTGAAGCAGGGGGCCGGACGCCTCATCCGCAGCGAGACCGACCGCGGTGTGCTGATGATCTGCGATACGCGCCTGGCCGACCGGCCCTACGGTCGCCTGCTGCTCAACGCGCTGCCGGCGATGACGCGGACGAGGAAGCTGGAGGTGGTGAAACGCTTTTTTGCGGCGGAGCGCTCAGTCGTGGCGCGCGCAGCGACGCCGGCCGGTTCGGGCTGAAACACAAGGCGTGATTGGCTAGGGGTGGTCATCTGCCGCGCGGAGTCTCACAGCGTGCGCACGAAAGCCAACACCTCCGCCGCATGGCCCGGCGCGCGCAGGCCGCGCCAGTTTTTTACCAGCTTGCCATCCTTGTCGAACACGAAGGTGCTGCGCTCGATGCCGCGCACCTGCTTGCCGTACATGTTCTTCAGCTTCATCACCCCGAAGCGCTGGCATACCGTTTCATCGGTGTCGGAGAGCAGGTCGAAGGGGAAGCCGTGTTTGGCCTTGAAGCCTTCGTGCGATTTCAGGCTGTCGCGGGAAACCCCGACGACGACGGTTCCGGTCTGCAGAAAATCCTCGTGCAGATCGCGAAACTCCTGGTTTTCCAGCGTGCAGCCGGGCGTGTTGTCCTTGGGATAGAAGAACACGACGACGTTCTTGCCGCGCTGCGCGGAAAGCCGAAAGACGGTGTTGCCGGTGGCGGGCAGTTCGAAGTCGTCGATGACGGGCTCGTTCATGGGCGTGTTTCCGGACGGGATGCGGATTTCAGCAGGACGATGACGGCCCCCGCACCGCCATCGATGGCGCGTGCCTGGCAGAAGGCGAGCACGTCCTCGCGCTGCATCAGCCAGTGGCGCAGCTTGTGTTTCAGCACGGGCAGACGGTTCTTCGAGCCGAGCCCCTTGCCGTGGATGATGCGCACGCAGCGGCGTTCTTCCTTCATGCAGCGGTTGAGAAAGGCGGCCAGCGCGACGCGCGCCTCGTCGCCGGTGTGGCCATGCAGGTCGAGTTCGCCGCGGGTCACCCAGCCACCGCGGCGCAGCTTCCGCATCGCGGCGGCGGGCACGCCGGGGCGCGCGAACAGCAGTTCCTCGCCGGTGGCGGTGGCGGCGTCCCAGTCCCACGGGTCGGCGAGCGCGTCGATGAGCACCTGCTGTTCGTCGCGCAGACGCTGGCGTGCGAGCGGCCGCGGACGCGGGCGGCTGATGTCGGCACGGTTGCCCGTAGGCAGCGGGACGACGTCGGCGACGGCGCGGCGGAACAGTAGCAGGCCGTCGGCTTGAGGTTTGGGTTTGTTCGGCGGTTGCGGGGCAGGCCTGGACGCCTGCTCACGCAGCGTGCGGCGCACACGCGCCAGCGCCTCGAACGAGGCGGGGGCGAGCGCACTGCCGCGGGCGCGCTTCATGCCGTGGCACGCTCAGACCTTGCCGAGCGCGTCGAGGTAGCGCTCGGCGTCGAGCGCCGCCATGCAGCCGGTGCCGGCGCTGGTGACGGCCTGCTTGTAGATCTGGTCCTGCACGTCGCCGGCGGCGAATACGCCCTCGATGCTGGTCGCTGTGGCGTTGCCGTCACGACCCGCGCGGGTGACGATGTAGCCATTGTCGAGCTCGAGCTGGCCTTCGAAGATGCCGGTGTTGGGCTTGTGGCCGATGGCGATGAAAATGCCGGTGAGCGCGATGTCGCGGGTTGCACCGTCCTTCACGCTCTTGATGCGCATGCCGGTGACGCCAGTCTTGTCGCCCAGCACCTCGTCGAGCGTGCTGTCGAGCGCGAGACTGATTTTGCCTTCCTCCACCTTCTCCATCAGGTGCTTGACCATGATCTTCTCGGCCTTGAACGTGTCACGACGATGCACCAGCGTGACATGGCGCGCGATGTTGGCGAGATAGAGCGCCTCTTCGAGCGCGGTGTTGCCGCCGCCGACGACCGCGACGTCCTGGCCCTTGTAGAAGAAGCCGTCACAGGTGGCGCAGCCCGATACACCCTTGCCCATGAAGGCCTGCTCCGAGGGCAGGCCCAGATACATCGCCGAGGCGCCGGTGGCGATGATGAGCGCATCGCAGGTGTAGGTGCCGGAATCGCCGATCAGGGTGAACGGCTTCTCGGTCAGCTTTGCCGTGTGGATCTGGTCGAAGATGATCCCGGTATTGAAGCGTTCCGCGTGGCGCTGCAGGCGGTCCATCAACTCCGGGCCCTGGACGCCGTCGACGTCGCCCGGCCAGTTGTCGACTTCGGTAGTCGTCATGAGTTGGCCACCCTGCTGCATGCCGGTGATCACCACCGGGGTGAGGTTGGCGCGCGCAGCGTAGACGGCCGCGCTGTAACCGGCGGGGCCGGAACCGAGGATGACGAGTTTGTGGTGTTGGGTGCTCATGGCCTGTTTCGGTTCAAGTGGGGGAAGTCCCGTATTCTAACCAAACTTGGCAAGGGTAATTCCATGCGGGCGCGCCGGTATAATTCCCCCTTCAACGTACTTTTCTGGACACTCCCGCTCCGTAATACATGGCGCGTCCCGCACCCCGACCGTCGACCCCGCTGCCGCCGCGCATGCAGCGCCTGCTACGTGAAGCACGTGCCCTGCTGGTAGGAGCTGGCGCGCTGCTGCTGGCAGCGATTCTTGTTACTCACGATACGGCCGATCCCGGCTTCAGCACCACGGGGAGTGGCGGAAACATAGCGAACCTGGGTGGCCGCGCGGGAGCTTACGGAGCCGACTTGCTGCTGATGCTTTTCGGCATCTCCGCCTGGTGGTGGGTGATCCTGGCGCTGGCCTATGTCGTGCGCACCTTCCGCCATCTCGACGATCCACCCCTGGCGGGTGGCCGCCAGCGCTGGTTTCGCCTCGGCGGCTTCGGTTTGCTGCTGCTGGCAAGCTGCGGCGTCGAAAACCTGCGCGCGTGGCACTGGCCGGTGGGGCTGCCCGACGCGGCCGGTGGCGTGCTCGGCACCGGCGCCGGCGAGCTCGCCGGCGCGCTGTTCGGCTTCAACGGTGGCACGCTGATCCTGCTGCTCTTGATGGCGCTCGGTTTCAGCGTCTTTGCCGGCGTGTCGTGGCTGGAAATCGCCGAGCGCACGGGTGAACTGCTGGAGCGTGGCGGGTGGCGGGCCATCGCGGCCTGGCAGGCCTCGCGCGACCGCAAGCTCGGCGAAGTCGCGCAACAGAAACGCGAAGCCAAGGTGTCGGTGGAGAAGAAGAAGATCAGCGACGCAGCGCCGATCCGCATCGAACCGGTGGTCAAGGAAATCCCGCAGTCCGAGCGCGCCATTGCGGAAAAGCAGGCGCCGCTGTTCTCCGACTTGCCCGACTCGCCGCTGCCGCCGCTGCATCTGCTCGATCCCGCCGACGCTGCGGTGGAAACGGCGAGCGCCGAAGCACTCGAATTCACCTCGCTGATGATTGAGCGCAAGCTCGCCGAATTCGGTGTCGAAGTGAAGGTGGTATCGGCCTCGCCCGGCCCGGTGATCACGCGCTACGAGATCGAGCCCGCGGTCGGCGTGAAAGGCAGCCAGATCGTCAACCTGGCGAAGGATCTCGCGCGCACGCTGTCGGTGATCAGCATCCGCGTGGTCGAGGCGATTCCGGGCAAGCACACCATGGGGCTGGAAATTCCCAATGCCAAACGGCAGATCGTGCGCCTGTCCGAGATCCTCGGCTCCAAGGCGTACCACGACAGCGCGAGCCCGCTCACCGTCACGCTCGGCAAGGACATCGCCGGTAATCCCGCGGTGGCGGATCTCGGGAAGATGCCGCACCTGCTGGTCGCCGGCACCACCGGCTCGGGCAAGTCGGTCGGGGTCAACGCGATGATCCTGTCGCTGGTGTACAAATCCGACCCGAGCATGGTGCGCATAATCATGGTCGATCCGAAGATGCTGGAACTGTCGATCTACGAAGGCATTCCACACCTGCTCGCGCCGGTGGTCACCGACATGAAGCAGGCCGCCTGCGCGCTCAACTGGTGCGTCGCCGAAATGGAGCGCCGCTACAAGCTGATGTCGGCGGTCGGCGTGCGCAACCTCGCCGGCTACAACCAGAAGGTACGCGATGCGAGAAAGGCCGGCACGCCGCTCACGCATCCCTTCAGCCTGACGCCGGACGCGCCCGAGCCGCTGGACACCATGCCGATGATCGTGGTGGTCATCGACGAGCTCGCCGACCTCATGATGGTCGTCGGCAAGAAGGTCGAAGAACTCATCGCGCGCCTGGCGCAGAAGGCGCGCGCCGCCGGCATCCATCTCGTTCTCGCTACGCAGCGTCCGAGCGTCGACGTCATCACCGGCCTCATCAAGGCCAACATTCCGACGCGCATCGCTTTCCAGGTGTCGTCCAAGATCGACTCACGCACGATTCTGGATCAAATGGGTGCCGAGGCGCTCCTGGGGCAGGGCGACATGCTCTACCTGCCGCCCGGCACGGGATTGCCGCAGCGCGTGCATGGCGCCTTCGTCTCCGACGCCGAGGTGCATCGCGTCGTCGATTACCTGAAGGCGCTGGGTGAGCCCGATTACGTCGAGGGCGTTCTCGAAGCGGCGGAGGAGGGCGGCGAGGGGGGTGGCGAATTCGGCGAGGCCGTTGCGGAAGCCGACCCGCTCTACGACCAGGCCGTCGCCTACGTGCTCAAATCGCGCCGCGCGTCGATCTCGGCGGTGCAGCGCCAGTTGCGCATCGGCTACAACCGCGCCGCGCGCATGATCGAGGACATGGAACGGGCCGGACTGGTGTCGCCGATGCAGTCGAACGGCAACCGCGACGTGCTGGCGCCGGGCGGCGAGGCATGAGCCGTTTTCACGCGCTGATTCCCGCCGCGGGCAGCGGCGCGCGCATGGGCGGCGAACGCCCCAAGCAGTACCTCGACCTCAATGGCCGGCCGGTCATCGCGCACACCCTCGCGGCGCTGGCGCGCGCCACGCGCATCGCGCGCCTCGTGGTGGTGCTCGCACCCGACGACCGTGAATGGGACCGGCACGACTGGTCGCCGTGGGCGGGGCGTCTCGACGTGCTGCGCTGCGGCGGCGCCACCCGTGCGGACACCGTGCTCAACGGCCTGGACGCGATGGCGGCATGGTGCGCCGCGGATGACTGGGTGCTGGTGCACGATGCCGCGCGTCCCTGCCTGCCGGCCGCCGCGCTGGCGCGTTTGCTCGATCTGGCCGGGGAGGATGCGGTCGGCGGCCTGCTCGCGGTGCCGGTTGCGGATACGCTGAAGCGTGCCGACGCCGACAGCCGCGTCGAGGCGACCGTGCCGCGCGCCGGCCTGTGGCAGGCGCAGACACCGCAGATGTTCCGCCATGGCCCGTTGCGCGCTGGGCTGCGGCAGGGGGGAGCCGGCATGACCGACGAAGCCTCGGCCATCGAGCAGCTCGGCCTGCGTCCGCGCCTGGTCGAATGCGACAGCCGCAATCTCAAGATCACCTATCCGCAGGACCTGCGCCTGGCAAGTCTCATTCTGGAGCGTCTCGATGACTGAAATCCGCATCGGCCATGGCTTCGACGTCCACGCCTTCGCCGAGAACCGCAAGCTCGTCATCGGCGGCGTCGAGATTCCCCATCCCCTCGGCCTTGCCGGACACTCCGATGCCGACGTGCTGCTGCACGCCGTGTGCGATGCCCTGCTCGGCGCGGCGGGTCTGGGCGACATCGGCCGCCACTTCCCCGACAGCGACATGGCGTTCGCCGGCATCGACAGCCGCATCCTGCTGCGCCGCGTCGCCCAGCACCTGCACGAGCGCGGTTGGCGCGTCGGCAACGTCGATGCGACCGTCATCGCGCAGGCGCCGAAACTGGCGCCGTATATCGCACGCATGAGCGCGCATATCGCCGACGATCTCGGTATCACCATCGAGCGTGTCAACGTCAAGGCGACCACCACGGAGAAGCTCGGCTTCACCGGGCGTGGCGAAGGCATCGCCAGCGAGGCGGTGTGCCTGATCGAGCGTGGCTGAAACGGAAGCGCCGGAGAGCCTGCGCCTGTTCTTCGCCCTGTGGCCGGACGCGGCCACGCGCGACGCGCTGAACCGTGCCGGCAAATGGCTGCACCGGCACTGGGACGGCCGTCGCATGCACGCCGACACCCTGCACATTACCCTCGCCTTCATCGGTGCCACGCCTGCCGCGCGGCTCGAGACGCTGATCGCCTGCGCGGATGCCGTGGCGGCGGATGCCTACGAATTCACGCTCGACACCGCCGGTTACTGGCGCCACAAGCGCATTGGCTGGCTGGGCGCGCAGCGGGTGCCTGCGCAGCATGCCGAACTGGTCGAGAGGCTGAACGAGAGCCTGCAGGCCGCGGGTTTTCCTGTCGATGTGCGTCCCCAGGTGCCGCATGTGACCCTGCTGCGCAACACCTCGGGCGGCGACATTCCGCAATGCCGGCCGGTATCCTGGACCGTCGGCGAGTTCGCGCTGGTGAAATCGGTCACCGACCCTGACGGCGCGCATTACACGGTGATCCGGCGCTGGCCGCTGGCGCCGAACATCGCACCGGCGCCAGCCTGACCGGGAGATGCTTCGGCCCCTCTGTGCAGTTTGCGTTTCCTTAAAGAAAACAGGGGCAATGCCGAAATAGATACTGTCTAAAACCAAACAAGACTGGGATCGATGGAGGCTTCGCCGAGGATGCCTGACAGTCGCACCGCAGCGGCACGCGCCGTGCGCGTGCCGGTCTCGTCGTGGGCGATTGCGCTGGCACTGTTCTGGACCACCGTCGTCGCCGTGTCGGTGGGGTGGAACGTCAGCCAGGTCCGCGAGTTGGTGCTCGAACAGGCGCGCATCGAACTGCGTGCCAATTATTTCAAGGATCTGTCCTTTCGCAACTGGGCGACACGCCATGGTGGCGTGTATGTTCCAGTCACCGCCGAGACGCAGCCCGATCCCTACGTGGCCGGCATGCCGGAACGCGACGTTCGCACGCCCTCCGGGCGCGTTCTGACGCTTATCAACCCGGCGCTGATGGTGCGCCAGTTCAACGAGCTGGCAAAAGAGGATTCGGGCGCGCAGGCCCATCTCAGCAGCCTCAAGCCGCTCAACCCCGGCAACCGGCCTGACGCTTGGGAGGCAAGTGCCCTGTCGAAGTTCGTCACGGGTACGGAGGAAGTGACCGGGATCGCCGACATCGACGGCCAGCCGTATCTGCGCCTCATTCGTCCCATGAAGATGAGTGAAAAATGTCTGGTCTGTCATGCCGGGCAGGGCTACCGGATCGGCGACGTGGCCGGCGGGGTCAGCGTGTCGGTGCCCCTGGCGCCCTTGCAGCAGGCGGGCGATGCGCGCATTCGCTCGCTGGTGCTCTGGCATGGTGTCCTGTGGCTGCTCGGAGTCAGCGGCATCGGTGTCACGGCGCGTCAGCTACGGCGGCGCATCGACGAACAGGGCGTCATGCACCGGCAACTGGAAGCGCACCAGGCACGCACGCGCGCGATCCTGGGTGCCTCGCTCGACGGCATCATCGCGATCGACGCCGCCAACCGCATCATCGACTGGAACAGCCAGGCCGAACAGGTCTTTGGCTGGCGGCGCGACGAGGCGCTCGGACGTTCGTTGTCCGCAACCATCATTCCCGAACGCTTCCGGGCCGCGCACGAAGCCGGCCTGAGCCGCCACCTGGGTGCCGGTGCGGACGCGCCACCGCCGACACTGATCGGCAAGCGCGTCGAACTCGTCGGCCTGCACCGGGACGGCCATGAGTTTCCCATCGAGATATCCATTGCGCGGATGGATACCGCCGGCGAACCCTGCTTCAGCGCTTACGTGCGCAACATCAGCGAACGCAAGGACGCGGTGGAAAAGATCAACCGAGACTATCACATCCAGCGCGTTCTGGCAGAGCTGCTGGAAACCGCGATGCGCCCGGCGCCTTTCGAGCAGCGGCTGCAACTCGCTCTGGAACTGATCCTGTCGACACCATGGCTGGCCCTCAAAGGCTCCGGCAGCATCTTTCTCGCCGATGCGGCATCGGGCAAGCTGCGCATGGCCGCCAGACTCGGCCTGTCCGCAGCCATCGAAAAAACCTGTGCCACGGTTGAACTGGGGCACTGCCTGTGCGGGCGTGCAGCGGCGTCCAGGGAGATCGTATTTGCCGACTGCATCGATGCCCGGCACGACGTGGTCGTTCCCGGCATGTCGGCGCACGGTCACTATTGCGCGCCCATCCTGTACGACGACAGACTGCTCGGCGTGCTGAACCTGTACCTCGACGAGCATCATCGACAGACCGCCGACGAAGTCCGTTTCATTACGGCCGCGACCCACGCGGTGGGCGGCATGATCCAGCAGCACCACGCGGAAGAACAGTTGCGCCATCATGCCTACCATGACGCCCTGACCGGCATGCCCAACCGCATGTTGTTTATGGACCGTCTCGCGCAGCGCCTGGCGTTGGGCGAACGCCAGAAGACCAGTCACTACGCGGTGCTCTATCTCGACCTCGACCGTTTCAAGACGGTCAACGACAGCCTTGGCCACGCCCTGGGTGACCAGCTCATTCTCGAGGTGAGCCGACGTCTCCATGCGTGTATGCGGCCGGGGGACACCGTCGCGCGCCTGGGCGGGGACGAATTCACCATCCTGCTCGAAGACGTCGACGATCCGACCGATGCGCTGCGCGTGGCCGAGCGTCTTCACGCCGCGCTGCAACCGCCGGTCATGCTCGAAGGACACGAAATTTTCGTGTCGACCAGCCTCGGTATCGTCGTCACCGCATGGGACGGCCGCCAGGCCGCCGATCTGCTGCGCGATGCCGACACCGCGATGTATCGTGCCAAATCCAGGGGACCCGGCCAGACCGTGCTGTTCGACGGGCAGATGCACCAGCGCGCCGTGGCGCAACTCACGCTGGAATCGGAATTGCGTCGTGCCGTCGAACGCGGGGAACTGCGCCTGCACTACCAACCCATCGTCGATGCCACAACGGGTGAACTGTTCGGCTTCGAGGCGCTGGTACGCTGGCAGCATCCCGAGCGCGGCATGATCTCGCCGCTGGAATTCATCCCGCTGGCGGAGGAAACCGGACTCATCAACGATATCGGCGAATGGGTGCTGGTGGAAGCGTGTCGCCAATTGCGGGCATGGCGCGAGGCCTCACCGGAGCGCCCCGACCTGTATATGAGCATCAACCTTTCGGCTCGGCAGTTCCTGCAGTCCGACCTGCTGGCGCGCGTCGGTACAGCGATCACGCACGCGGGTGTGGAGCCGCACCACATTGCACTGGAAATCACCGAAAGCGTGCTGATGCACAACCGCGAAGCCACGCACAGGACTTTGCGCGACCTGAAGGCACTGGGCGTGAACCTCTATGTGGACGATTTCGGTACCGGCTACTCCTCGCTCAGCTACCTGCAGAATTTTCCGTTCGATGCGCTGAAGATCGACCGCGCCTTCGTCAGTCGTCTTGCTCCGGGCATCGAGGAAATGGAAATGGTATCGACCATCATTTCCATCGCGCGCAACTTCAACATGAGCGTGATCGCGGAAGGCGTGGAAAACACCGGCCAGCTCGACCGCCTGGTCGCCCTGGGATGCCGCAAGGTGCAGGGCTTCCATTTCTCGCCACCCTTGCCGGCGGATGCTGCGGGTGCGCTGGTGGCCGCCGGCGCACCCGCCTGAGGGTGTGTCAGGCCATTGCCTGCGCGATGCGCTTGAGCGCCTTCTCCAGATTGGCCTGCGAGGTGGCGAACGAGAGGCGGATGTAGCCTTCCGCGCCGAAGGCCGAGCCGGGAACGACGGCGACGTCGGCCGATTCCAGCAGGTATTCGGAGAAGGCGATGTCGGTGCCCTGCTCGATGACGTCGCGATTGAGCAGGTTCTGGATCGCCGGGCGCACGTCGGGGAAGGCGTAGAACGCACCGCCACTGTCGACGCAATGGAAACCCGGAATGGCGTTGAGCGCATCGACCACGTAGCGGTGGCGTGCCTTGAAGGCGTCGAGCATGGGCGCCATGCAGCCCTGGTCGCCGTTCAGCGCGGCTTGCGCCGCCACCTGTGAGATCGAGGTCGGGTTGGAGGTCGACTGCGACTGCACATTGGTCATGGCGCGCAGGATGGCTTCCGGGCCGGCGGCGTAGCCGATGCGCCAGCCGGTCATCGAGTAGGCTTTCGACACGCCGTTGAGCACCAGGGTGCGGCTGTAGAGGTCGGGACAGACGTTGAGGATGTTGACGAAGGGCGCGCCGTTCAGGCGGATGTGCTCGTACATGTCGTCGGAGGCGATCAGTACGCGTGGGTGTTTTCTCAGCACTTCACCCAGCGCCGCCAACTCGTCCCGGGTGTACATGGCACCGGTCGGATTCGACGGGCTGTTGATGACGAACAGGCGCGTGTTCGGCGTGATCGCCGCTTCCAGTTGTGTCGGGGTGATCTTGAAGCCCTGCTCGATACCGGCCTCGACGATCACCGGTTTGCCGTCGGCGAGGATCACGATGTCGGGATACGAGACCCAGTACGGCGCGGGGATGATGACCTCGTCGCCGGGGTCGATCACCGCCTGCACCAGGTTGAAGAAACTCTGCTTGCCGCCGCACGACACCAGGATCTGTTTGGGGCCGTAGTCGAGGCCGTTGTCGCGCTTGAACTTGGCGATGATCGCCTGCTTCAGGGCAGGGGTGCCGTCGACCGCGGTGTATTTGGTGAAGCCGTCGTGGATCGCAGCGATCGCCGCGTCCTTGATGTGCTGTGGCGTATCGAAGTCGGGTTCGCCGGCACCCAGGCCGATGATGTCGCGGCCGGTCGCCTTCAGGGCGGCGGCGCGGGCGGTGACGGCCAGGGTGGGCGAGGGCCTGATGGCCTGAACGCGGCGGGAGAGTTCCACAGTGGTTCCTTCATGCATCCCTTGAGGATGCTACTATCGACAGGTTTTAGCCGCGAAATTCTACCTGTGTTCGTGACCTTCCCCAATAGCCCCTTCCGGCTGTTCCAGCCGTTTCCCCCGGCCGGCGACCAGCCCGCCGCGATCGACCAGCTGGTCGCGGGCATCGAGGATGGCCTGTCGTTCCAGACCCTGCTGGGAGTGACCGGCTCGGGCAAGACCTTCACCATGGCCAACGTCATCGCCCGCACCGGCCGCCCGGCGCTGATCATGGCGCCCAACAAGACCCTGGCGGCGCAGCTTTACTCGGAAATGCGCGAGTTCTTCCCGGAAAACGCGGTCGAGTACTTCGTCTCCTACTACGATTACTACCAGCCCGAGGCCTACGTGCCGGCGCGCGACCTGTTCATCGAGAAGGACTCCAGCATC
>MKWN01000008.1:6038-24502 GCA_001899775.1 Thiobacillus sp. 65-29 | reverse complement strand
TACGTCGAGCCGCTGGCAAGCCGCAGCTTCATGTCGGCCATGAACGCACGGCAGGTTTTGCCGCGGGTGGCGCTGCGCAGGTGAAAAAAAATGTTGCCCGCAATGCGGTTGTGCCGCTCGCTTGCGCCCGCCATCGCGAAAATTTCGCCGTCCACCAACTCGTGCTTGTCGGTCGCGGCTTCCTCGCGGTGCAGGTAGTCGGCTTCATCGATCGGCGAATGCAGGTGGGCTTGAGACATGGCAAGTGACCATATTGGGTGGACGAGACGATTATCCTATTGATTCGGCGCGAATTGAACCCCGCCGGTTTGGCCGCGAAAAACCCGGATTTTCCAATAGTCCGCAGGTCGGGCTTCAGCCCGACGCGTCACCATGCTCGGCATCCCATGCTCGCTCAAGCGCCGCCTGCCAGCCATACGGCGCGGCATCGAGCGGCGTCGTCGTTCCCTCCATCAGGGCGACGAGCAGTTCGGCCGACGCCGGCGCCAGCGTCACGCCGTAGCGGAAATGCCCGCTGTTGATGAACACGTTGTCGAAGTCCGGGTGGCGGTCGATGATCGGGATGTTGTCCGGCGCTCCCGGACGCAGTCCCGCCCAGTGCTGCACCGGCTGCACCGTGCCCAAGGCAGGCAGCAGTCCGGCCGCTGCCGCATGCAGGCGTGCGCGCGTGGCGGCGTCGGTGGACTTGTCGAAGCCCGCGTCCTCCAGTGTGCTGCCCACCAGAACATGGCCGTCGCGGCGCGGGATCAGGTACAGGCCGTCACGATACACGATGGTGTCGAGCACGCCGGGTTCCAGCCTGAACAGCAGCATCTGTCCGCGGATCGGACGCACGTTCGGCACGCCCGCCAGACCCGGCAGCCCGAGCCCCGACCACGCGCCGGTCGCCAGCACCACCGTGCCGGCGGCGAACGTGCCCGCCGTCGTCTCCAACGCCGTCACCCGCCCGGATTGCGTGCGCACGCCCGTGGCTGCGCATTGTTCGATCACCCGTCCGCCGCGCGCCTCAACCGCTGCCCGCAGCGCCGCCACCAGACGCGGGTTGCGCACCTGCGCCACGTCCGGCAGCCACAGCGTTTGGCCTCCGTCCCCTTGAGGGGGGAGGGTGAACAGGCGCGATGGAGCAGGTTCGACCGCCACACCATGCGCCGCACACCACGCCCGCGCCCGCTCGCCCTCCCCGACATTCAACGCCAGCATGCCGCAGCGCCAGTATTCGGCGTCGCCGCCCCCCGTGGCCTCGATCTCCGCCACCCAGCCGGCATACGTCGCCATCGAGCGCAGCGCCAGGCGGGCCAGCGACTCCGGGTAATCCCAGGGCAGGAGCGGGAACAGGATGCCGCCGCCGGCCCAGGAGGACTCGGCGCCGGCGAGTCCTCGCTCGGCGATCGCGACACTGCGGCCGCGGCGCAACAGGTTCAGGCCGCAGCTCAAACCCGTGACGCCACAACCGATGATCAAAAAATCATATTGCAAATCAACGATATAGAGAGTTCGTGGGGTGATATACAACTAAAGTTGTATGGTCATTGACGTCTCGCTGTGGCACGTTGGCACGTTCGATAAGTACAAGGATGGAGGGGGGCATGAAAAAGGGGGGCGCAACTTTGCCCGAGTTGCTGGTATCGCTTGGAATTGCTTCAATTCTATTGACGTTGGCGTTTCCTGGCTATGTGTCCTTGATGAATTCCCATCGGCTCGCCGTGGTTTCGAACGAGTTGGTGCTGTCGCTGCAGCTGGCGCGCTCCGAGGCGGTGAAGCGTGGCAAGCGCGTCACGGTGTGCAAGAGCAGCAATGCCATGACGACTGCCCCGGCTTGCGACGCGACGGCACCCTGGCAGAGTGGCTGGATCACGTTCGTGGACGAAGGCAGCGCTGGCGTGAAAGAACCCGGCGACACGTTGCTGCATGTGTCTCCGGGATCGGCGCAGGCAAGCATTGTCGCCGTCAATTTCAGCAACTATGGCAGTTACCTGCCAAGCGGCAGGAGCCAAGGCTCATCCGGGCTGCCGAATGACACGATTCACGTATGTCTGGCGGGGGCAAAACGCAAGATCATCATCAATAACGTCGGCCGCGTCCGCATGGAGGCGGCTGCATGCTGACGGGCCCTTCCATTGCACGCACCCTCAAGCTCGAATCCTGATCGCCGTTAACGGCTTGGTCGACAGGCGGTGGCGCGCCAGGCGGGCTAGCCGAATAGGTCCTGCAACACGCCGCCTGTCGGGAGAAGCTGGCTTATCCGGATCATCGCGATTAGGTTTGAGGCATGAATACGTACAACACATTTCGCAGAGTGCCGGGGTTCACCCTGATCGAGTTGCTGGTCGTGATGGCCATTGCAGCCATTCTGCTGAGCATAGCGATCCCGAATTTCCAGACCTTCGTCCTGAACAACCGCATGGCATCCCAGAGCAACGACCTGTTGGCCGCCATGCAACTGGCGCGCAGCGAGGCGATCAAGCGGGGTATCCGTGTCAGCGTCTGCAAGAGTGCCAATCCAATGAGCAATGCCCCGGGTTGCACGACGGGAGGCGCGTGGGCGCAGGGCTGGATCGTCTTTGCCGATGGAGGTGTCGCGGGCGAGGTGGATGGGACGGATGCCGTGATCCATTCGTTCGGACCGCTGGCGGGTAGCAGTACCGTCACCACATCCGCCGACGTATCCGATTTTGTCTCCTATCAATCCAATGGCCAGACCACTCTGGCCACCGGCGCCGAAGCCAGTTTCTCAATATGCCCGGGGACAACCGGCACCGGCGTTGCCGGACGAGGTGTATCGATCACGGCATCCGGCCGGGCAAGAATTGGTGAGCCGGCCGATGTGTGTAGTTGAGGGTCTATCCATGAGACAGAAGGGTTTCACGCTATTGGAAGTGCTCGTTGCCATGCTGGTGCTGTCGATTGGCTTGCTGGGGCTGGCCGGATTGATGGCGTCGGGTCTTCGCAACAACCACAGTGCCTACTACCGCACCCAGGCGACGTGGCTGGCCTATGACGTGATCGACCGCATGCGGGCCAACCAGGCGAATGCGGATGCCTACAATGTCGCCCTGGGGCCCGATCCTGCGGGGCCAGGCCTCGCGGGGGCCGACATTTCCGGTTGGAAAACCATGATCGCAAGCACCCTGCCTGAAGGCGACGGATCGGTGGTTTTCTTGTCCGCCGGAGGCGTGCGCACGGTCACGGTCGACATTCAGTGGAACGACTCGCGGGGGACGAATGGTCCCGATGGCGAGCCCACTCAGACATTCACCGTGGTCAGCCGGCTATGAAGACGAGCAATCTGACATATCGCCTCCCGGCGGTCCACCAGGGTGGATTCGGACTGGTGGAACTGATGGTCGCCATGACCCTGGGTCTCGTCGTGTTGGTTGCGGTGGGCTACCTGTATATCGGTAGCCGGCAGGCGTTCCGCACCAACGACAACATGGCCAGAATGCAGGAGAACGCGCGTTACGTCCTGGATACCATGGCGCGCGATATCCGCATGGCGGGTTATATTGGTTGTCCCAATCTTGCCGCGGTGACCCCTACTTCGGTCGCGTCTGCGCCCGCCATGACCGCCGCGGAAGCCATCACCGGCTGGGATACCGGGAGCGGTCCCGGTACCACGGGCGACGCCATTCAGATCATGGCGGCCGTGAGTGGCGGCGTGCAACTGACCGCAGCGCTGCCCGCCGCGACCGCGGAGGTGAAAATCCAGTCGAATCCCTTTGGTTTCAAAGCGAATGACATTCTCGCGCTGAGCGGCTGCAACAACGTCGATCTCGTCAAGGTCTCCGCGGTGGCGGGCGGCGGTCCGACCACGATCACTCACGACGGCGCCCGGCTCGGCTCCTACGCTGCTACCGACATGGTGATGAAGGTCGAGCGATACGCCTACTTCATTTCGGGCACCGGATTGAGACGCAGCAGCCTGAACGAAGGCACCGCGGAACTCATCGAAGGTATCCGCGACATGCAGATCGTCTACGGTGTGGACACGGACAGCAATGGAACGCCGGACGTGTATCAGAACGCCGCAGCGGTGGCGGATTGGCGTCGTGTGGTCAGTGTGCGCATCAGCCTGTTGATGGCGAGCCAGGATGACAACGTGGTGCCGTCGCCGCAAACCTACAGCTTTGACACCGACGATGACGGGACACCCAACGATGTCGTGGCCGCGGACCGTCGTTTGTATCAGGTTTTCACCACAACTGTTGGCGTACGCAACCGGCTGAACTGACATGAGTGCACATCAAGCAACCCGATTGACGGCAGTCCAACGAGGCGCTGCCCTGGTGACAGGATTGATCTTCATGGTCGTTCTGACCCTGATCGTCATTGCCGCAATGCGCAGCAGCATTCTGGAAGAAAAGATGGCGGGCAATGCACGCAGCCAGAACGTCGCGTTTCAGGCCGCGGAGGCGGGTTTGCGCGCTGGTGAGCGGGCGCTCAATTCGCCGGTCGACCCGGCGAGTGGCCCGGGCTATTTTTCCGCGCCGGTGGCCGCGGCCACCACCACGGAATACTGGAAGGATTATCCGGACTGGGACACTGCGGCAGATCCCGGCCTGCTCTATCCGGGGGTCGAGGGCGTGCGCTACGTCATTGAGCGGATTGCGGCGTTGCCCGGCGCCAGTGGTAACGACGATCTGGAATACAGCGCGGAAAACACGAATCCGCGCAACGGCATCTATCGCATTACCGCCCGGGCCGAGGCGGGCGGCAATGCGCCCATCATTTTGCAGTCCGTGGTTCGAATCGTTTTGGAGTGAGGTGAGGCATGAACATGACCAGAATTACGCTCTCCGTTGTCTCGCGTCTGGCCGTCGCGGCCATGCTGGCCTTGCCCGGCACGAGCGGTGCGCTGGAACCGCACAACGTTCCGCTCTATCTTTCCACCGGAGTGTCGCCCAACATGGTCATCACCCTGGACGATTCGGGCAGTATGGCGTGGGCCTACGTGCCGGATTCGATCAGCAGCGACAGTTCCACTCGCCGCTTCAAGGCGGCGTCGTACAACGCCCAGTATTACAATCCGAAAACCCGCTATCTGCCGCCACTAGACGTCAACGCCACCCCGCTGACGACAAGCTTCACGGCTGCGTGGCGCAACGGTTTCTATCCGGGGCACGGTTCGGTGAACCTCGAAACGCAGTACCGTCCCTATAGTTCCTTCAATTCAACCGGCGTGGGATCGACATCCTATTCCCAGAGCCTGGCCAATCACTCGCCGCTGGATGTGGGCACCAGCCCGAAGCCCTTCCCGACGAACAAGTCGGACACCCAGGCCTATTACTATGTCTTTGATTCCTCGCTGTCTGGCTGCGACGGGAGTGCGACGGACGAGGATTGTTATAAACTCGTGAAAGTCTCGAGTACGTCCGGACCGGGGACCCAGGACATCAATGGCGATAGCGTGATCGATGCCGCCGACAAGGACGAACGGCAGAACTTCGCCAACTGGTTCTCTTTCTACCGCACCCGCAACCTCGCAACGATAACCGCGGCCTCGCGGGCGTTCCAGGATATTCCGGAGGAAATGCGGGTGGCGTGGCAGGCGCTCAACACATGCACCTCGTTTGGCGCCACCGCGTGCAAGGGTTGGGACGGTGCAGGGGTCGAGAACCGTATCCGCCGCTTGGATGCGGCCCACAAGACGCGTCTTTACAAATGGTTGTTCAAGCTGCCCGCCAGTGGCGGCACCCCTTTGCGGCCGGCCCTGCAGCGCGCCGGACAGTACTACGAAATCAAGACCGGTACCGGCAGCCCGTACGCCTTCGATCCGCAGGTGGACGACACCCCGGCGAAGCGTTATTCCTGTCGCGCCAACTACAGCCTGATCATGACGGATGGCATATGGAACGGGAGCGGTGCGAGCGGTACGCTCGCAAGCGACGGGGCGTCCCGTACACTGCCCAAGGTATATGCTGAATCCTGCCCTGCCGCCACACCCGATTGCCTGGAGAATTTCGACCCCAACACCTACGTGCCCATTTCTCCCTTCAAGGACAGCAATTCGGGTTCGCTGGCCGATATCGCCTTTCACTACTGGATAACCGACCTCAATCCCGACCTGAAGAACGATGTGCCCCGCTTTCCGCGTTCGCTGGACAACGTTTCCGCGGACATTCTCAAGGCTAACTTCTGGGATCCCAGGAACGATCCGGCGAAATGGCAGCACATGGTGACCTATACCGTCGGCCTGGGCCTTACCCGTGTACTGGGGACGACGGTGCCTCCTTTGCTGTGGGACGGCGACACCTACAGCGAGAATGCCACGACGAGCAGCTACCCGGGGCTGAAATCGGGCGGGCCATGGCCGGCTGCGGGTACCGATCTGCCTGGCAACGTCGCCGATCTTTGGCATGCTGCGATCAACAGCCGCGGCAAGTTTTTCAGTGCCGACGATCCCGAGACGCTCAATGCTTCATTGAGCAGCATCGTCAACGATATCGCCGGGCGTGTTTCATCGGCTGCGTCAATTGCGGCAAACTCGAAGCGCCTGGAAGCGTCGACACACATCTATCTGGCAAGTTTCGACTCCAACGACTGGTCGGGCGATCTGCAGGCGCTGCCGCTCGATCCGGTCACGGGTCTTGTCGGTAGTTCGGTATGGTCTGCGAACGCGGTTCTCCCTGCACATGGAAGCCGCTCGATCTGGACCAGCGATGCCGCGAATGTGGGCGTACCGTTCACCGGGGGCTTTGGCGGAACCCTGACTGCCGACGTTGTGAACTACGTGCGGGGCGACCAGTCTTTGGAAGAGAAATATTTCGATCCGGTGACCAACCCCGCGGCAGCGTTCCGCAACCGCAGCAAGATTCTGGGTGATATCGTCAATTCCGATCCGCTGTTCGTCGCCAAGGACAATTTCAACTTGTCGGCCATTCCGGCTTACGCCGACAGCTATACGGAATTCGTCAAGAACAAGAGCACGAACGGTGTGATCTATGTCGGGGCGAACGATGGCATGCTGCACGCATTCGATGCAAAGACCGGAGTGGAGAAATTCGCCTTCGTGCCGCGTGCCATACATGATTCACTCGCTGAGCTGACGAGCACGAGTTACAACGCGAATCACAAGTACTTCGTCGATGGTGCGCCCGGGTTTGGCGACGCCTACTGGGGCGCCAGTTGGCACACGGTACTGGTCGGTACGCTCGGCGCAGGAGGCAAATCCGTCTTCGCGCTCGACATCACCGACCCTGACAGCCCGATGGATGCAGGCAAGGTGCTGTGGGAATTCGATGGTGGTGCGCACGCGAGCAAGATGGGCTATGTATTCGGCCCGGCTGGCGTGGCACGCTTCCATGACGGGAATTTCTATGCCGTGTTCGCCAACGGCTATGGCAGCGCCGACAAGCAGGCCGGTCTGTTCCTCGTGCGCGTAGACAATCCCACGGATTACATCTATATCGACACGAAATATGGGTCGGCTGCCGCAGAAAACGGCCTCTCAACGGTGAAACTCGTCGATCTGAACAACGATCGCATCGTCGACGCCATCTATGCCGGCGATCTCCAGGGCAATCTCTGGAAATTCGATGTCTCGGATACGGTCGCGGCGAACTGGAAGACTTCGCTCGGCTCGGTGGCTTCGCCGAAACCCCTGTTCGTGGCGAAGGACGCCGGAGGCAAGCGCCAGCCCATTCAGGGCCAGGTCAGCGTGTCGTTGCCACCCCCGGGGGTCTCCGGAAACGCGATGGTGTTCTTCGGTACCGGCCGCTACTTCGTCAAGGGTGATAGCACGAACCTCGATATCCAGTCGTTCTACGGCGTTCTCGATCGGGATGGCGAGGACACCCTCGGTCGCGGCGATCTGTGGACGCAAAGCGTCGTGTTCGAGGGGGCCATGGGCAGCCAGGAGGTTCGGGTGACGAGTGGCAATCCGCCGGACTGGAGTGCCAAGCGCGGCTGGGTGATGGATCTCCTTCCTCCCGACAAGGCCGCGCACGGCGAACGTGTCATCGCGCCGCCGCTGCTGCGATACGGCCGTGTCATTTTCAATACAATTTTGCCAAGCGCAGACGATCCCTGTCATCAGGGTTCGGGCTGGCTCATGGAACTGGATGCCGCCACCGGTGCGAACCTGTCCTATGCGGCGCTCGATATCAACGGCGACGGAGAATTCACTACTGATGACGCCGTTGCCTATACCGACGCCTTGGGTAACAGCGTGAGCAGTCCGGCCGCGGGTGTCAAGTCGGGCTCGATGTCGCTCAATCAGCCCACCGTGGTGACCGCAGGAAACAAGGAATACAAGTTCACTTCCAACGTCGACGGGGGGATCGGTTCTGTTACCGAAAAGACCAGCTCGACCATGGGACGTACCTCGTGGAGGCAGCTCCAGTAGTTGGAGTGAGATCAGGAGCAGAGTATGAACATGCTTGCATCGAATACACGCTGTACGAGTGGGATGGCCACGGACCGGGGCTTCACGCTGGTCGAAATGCTGATCGTCGTGGCCATCATCGGTATCCTCGCGGCCATCGCGTACCCTTCCTATACGCAGTACGTGCAGCGCTCCAATCGCGCGGAAGCGCGCGCGGCATTGCTGGAAAACGCGCAGTTTCTCGAACGGAGTTACACGACTGCCAACCGCTATGACATGGCTGGGACGCTGCCGCACACCCAGTCGCCGGAGAATGGTGACGCCAGATACAACATCGCTGTAGCTGCGGCTGAGCAGAGCTTCATGCTTTCCGCCGTGCCGACGGGATCGATGGCGGGAGACGCCTGTGGCACGCTGACCTTGACGAATACCGGGGTGCGGGGCGCTGAGGGTGACCTGGCCCAGTGCTGGAGCAGATAGCTCCGGCGAAGACAACTCACCGGGGTGGGCAAACGCTCAACCGAGCTCCCGCGGTAGCGCGAACGCCACTTTTTCGTGGGTGCCGGGCAGGCTGTCGACCGTTGTCACGCCGAGTGCGTTCAGCCGCGCGATCACCTCGCGGACGAGAATCTCCGGCGCTGAAGCCCCGGCGGTGACGCCCACCCGCGACTTGCCGGCGACCCACGCCGGATCGATCTCCGCGGCCTTGTCGACCATGTAGGCCGGCACGCCAAGATTCTGCGCCACTTCGCGCAGGCGGTTGGAATTCGAGCTGGTCGGTGAACCGACCACGATCACCACGTCGCACTGCGCCGACAGCGCCTTGACGGCATCCTGGCGGTTCTGCGTGGCGTATGTCGTGCTTATTCCTTGAGTTGCAAAGGCAACAGACGCAAGCGTGTGCGGTTCGGGTCAATGGTGAGTAACGCGCCGTTCTCCAGTTCGGTCGCCATCTGGCGCAATGCGGCGATGACCTGCTTGCCGATTGTATTCGGACTGACGTCTTCGGCGCGGATTTGCACAACGCAGGGTTTCTCACCGTGGGTGGCGGCGAGAATCGCGCTGAAATCAAGGTCGTGGGTAACGACGATGTAATCATCCCAAAAAATCCATTGGAACAGCCGTATTTGAGGAACCAACGGCTTGTAGGTCGGGTTTCAACCCGACACAACGGTCGGCTGAGGGTCAGTCGGGCTGAAGCCCGACCTACGGGACCGCGTGGACAGCCGGGTCGGGCTGAAACCCGGCGGTCCTATTGGATAATCCGGGATCATTTGCGCCGCCACAGGCCATGATTTCCGCGTCAGGCGCGTTTTTCGCACCCAATAATGACCAGTGCGCCGCCTCGATGCCGGCATCGGATAAGACGTCGATCCACCACGGCGACAGATTCATGTCGAGCAGCAGTTTCATGCAGTGCCCAGCGTGACCTCGCGCTCTTCAGCCCGCCACGCTGCGTAGCGGAGCGCCTGCATGATGTCTTCGCGTTCGAGGTAGGGGTAGTCGGCAAGGACCTCATCGATGCTATGCCCCGCACCAATCTGTCCGACGATCATGCCCACTGTGACGCGCATACCACGGATGCATGCCTTGCCGCCCATTACATCGGGCTGCTGGGTGATGCGATTCAGTTGTCCCATGCGCTATTCCTTATCGATTGACGATCATGGATTGAGAATACCATTTCAAACGTTCATGAGAACGGATGCGTTGAATACCGTGGTCACCTTCGAAAACAGAATTCAGGGGGTGCCGGGGTTCCGGGGAATGATGATGGGGATGCGGGCAGGCTGTGAGTCAGGCGCCCAGACCTTTTGGCAGGGCGAACGAGACTTTCTCCTGGGCGCCGTCGAGGTTCGTCACCGAACCGATGCCCAGCGCGTTCAGCCGTTCGATCACCTCGCGCACCAGAATTTCCGGAGCGGATGCGCCGGCGGTGAGTCCGACCCGATTCTTTCCCGCCACCCACTCGGCCTTGATCTCTGCGGCCTTGTCGACCATGTAGGCCGGCACCCCCAGATTCTGCGCCACTTCCCGCAGCCGGTTGGAATTCGAACTGGTTGGCGAACCGACCACGATCACCACGTCGCACTGCGCCGACAGGGCCTTGACGGCATCCTGGCGGTTCTGTGTGGCGTAGCAGATGTCGTCCTTCTTCGGCCCGACGATGGCGGGGAAGCGCGCCCGCAGGGCCGCGACGACGCGCGCGGCGTCGTCGACCGACAGCGTGGTCTGGGTGACGTAGGCGAGCCGGTCGGGGGTGGTGACCTGCAATTGCGCGACGTCCGCGGGCGTTTCCACCAGATACATGCCGCCTTCGGCCTGTCCCAGGGTGCCCTCGACTTCCGGGTGGCCCTTGTGGCCGATCATGATGATTTCGTAGCCCTTTTCGCGCATCTTGCTGACTTCGACGTGCACCTTGGTGACCAGTGGACAGGTGGCGTCGAACACGGTGAGGCCGCGCGCGGCGGCCTCGGCGCGCACCGCCTGCGACACGCCGTGCGCGCTGAAGATGACAGTGGCGCCGGCGGGCACCTCGGAAAGTTCCTCGACGAAGATTGCGCCCTTGGCCTTCAGGTCGTTGACGACGTAGGTGTTGTGCACCACTTCGTGGCGCACGTAGATCGGCGCGCCGAATTTTTCCAGGGCGCGTTCGACGATGCCGATGGCACGGTCGACACCGGCGCAGAAACCGCGTGGATTGGCGAGGAGGATGGTGGGGGGCATGGGCATGGGTGTGGATTCAAAAGCCGATTTCTTTCTGGTGCCGCACGGCCAGCACGGTGACAAGTTCGGCCGCATGGCGGTACAGCACCACGTAGCCGCTGTCGCCAAAGCCGATCGGCCACTCCCGATACTCCGGATCGAGGTCTTTGGCGGGTCGCCCGATTTCCGGGTGCCGTGCGATGATCCTTACGCCGGCACGAATCGCCTTGACGGCCTGGCGCGCCGCATTCGCATTTCGGGTGGCGAGAAACCGGTAGCTGCGCTGGACGTCAAGCAGGGCGGAAGGTGTCCAGATCAGACGTGGCATTCGGGCGGGTCGACATCTTCACCTGCCTCAAGCTGGGCAAGCCATGCAATCGCTTCGTCTCCGGTTACGTGCAGCCCGGTAGCCTGATATTCGTTCCAGGCCCGGATACCGTCCTGCAGGAATACCTCGCGCTTTTCTTCGCGTTCGACGTACTGGCGGATGGCTTCGAGCATCATCCAGTGCGAACTGCGTTGACGCGCGTCGGCGAGACGTTTGATGCGATTTCGAATGTCTTCGTCGATTTTGATCGATACGGGACGAGTGGCTGGTGCATTCATGATGCAGTCCGAAGGTATTTACAAGTATTACTCTAGCACGGATTGCCGCCCGAATCTGGCGCTTCAGGCTTGGCCGTAGGTCGGGCTTCAGCCCGACATGTCGGGTTGAAACCCGACCTACAACCCGTTGGTTTGTCACGTACGGCTGTTCCAATGGATTTTTTGGGTTGAAGGGCGTTGCTACAGGATGCCCTCGATTTCGACTTCGAATTCGATGGCAAGATCGGAGAGCGGATGGTTGAAGTCGACCTTCACGCTGTCGGCGCCGATTTCGAGAATATGGCCGGCGAGTGTTTCCCCGTTGGGCATGACGAATTCGACCAGTCGATCGACTTCGAGTGGCGCATCGGCCGGCAGATCGCTTTTGGGCAGGGTCTGGATCAGCTCGGGCTGGGCTTCGCCGAAGGCCTGCCAGGGATCGAGCAGGAAGACGTGGCGCTCGCCCACCGGCAGGTCGAGCAGCCATTGTTCCAGCGCGGGCGCCAGCGTGCCGTCGCCGAGCGTGACGGTCTGCGGCGCGGGGTCGTCGAAATTGGTGACGATGTCCTCGCCGCCGCGCGGCCGCAGCGCGTAGCGCAACTGCAATGTGTCGCCGGGGGCGACGGCGCGCGCGCTCATGGGGCGTGTTTCGGTGTAGGAGGCTTGTCCTCGACCGGTCGGCGGCGCAGTGCGTCCCACACCAGCAGGGCCGCACCCACGCTGATCGCCGCGTCGGCCACGTTGAAGGCCGGCCAGGAAAAAGCCCGGTAATGGAAGTGGAGGAAGTCGACCACGTAGCCGAAGCGCACGCGGTCGATGACGTTGCCGAGCGCACCACCCAGCACCAGCGCAAAGGCCAGTGCCATGCGGGTGTCGCGGGCGTGCTTTTTCAAAAGACGCAGGAGAATCACGGTGGCGAGCGCCCCCACGCCGGTGAAGAACCAGCGCTGCCAGCCCCCGGCGTCGGCAAGGAAGCTGAACGCCGCGCCGGTGTTGTGCACCAGCACCAGCGAGAAGAAGGGGAGCACCGGCACCGCGTCGCGATAATCGAGCGTGGCGCTGACCCACCATTTGGTGAGATGGTCGGCGACGATCACCCCAAGCGCGAGCCATAGCCACTTGCGCATCGCGGGGGCGAAGAGGCTATGCATGGCTGCGTGCCTCGCCGGTGCCATAGAGATTGGCGACACAGCGGCCGCACAGGCCGGGATGTTCGGCGTGCGCATCGACGTCGGCGCGATAGTGCCAGCAGCGGTCGCATTTCTTTGCTGCACTCGGCGTGACCTCGACGCGGTCGGCGTCGGCGGCGACGATGCGCGCCTGCGAGGTGATCAGCACGAAGCGCAGGTCGTCGCCGAGCGGCGCGAGCAGGGCGTGGGTGTCGGGGCCGGCGTACAGCGTGACTTCGGCCTGCAGCGAGGAACCGATGCCGCCGGCGACGCGTACGAGTTCGAGTTCCTTCGACACCATCGTGCGCACGCTGCGGATGCGGGTCCAGCGGTCGAGGAGGGCATCCGCGTCGGGCAGTGCGGGCAGCTCGTACCAGGTGTGCAGGAACACGGAGTCATTAATCGGTTTGGGCATCACGTTTGCCCCCTCTCCCGCTTGCGGGAGAGGGTTGGGGAGAGGGCCCGGTTTGGGCATCACGTTCGCCCCCTCTCCCGTTTCCCTCTCCCCGCCCTCTCCCGCAAGCGGGAGAGGGGGACAGGGCTGGGCTTGTCCTGGATGGAGAGGGCTGAGCTGTTCCCACACTTCCTCGCCGGTGAACGACAGGATCGGTGCCATCCAGCGCGCCAGCGCGTGCGTCAGGTGATACAGCGCGTTCTGCGCGGCGCGCCGCGCTCGGCTGTCGGCGTCGCTGGTGTAGAGGCGGTCCTTGAGGATGTCGAGATAGAAGCCACCGAGGTCTTCCGAGCAGAAGGTCACCAGCTTCTGCGCGATGAAGTGGAACTCGTAGGCGTCGTAATGCGCCTGCACCTCACGCTGCAACTGCCGCGTCAGCGCCAGCGCGTAACGGTCGATTTCAAGCCAGTCCTCGACGGGCAGGGCATGAAGCCCGGGATCGAAATCGGAAATGTTCGCCAACAGGAATTTCAGCGTGTTGCGGATGCGGCGGTAGCTCTCGACGACGCGCTTGAGGATCTCGTCGGAGATCGACAGCTCGCCCGAATAGTCGGTGGTCGCCACCCACAGGCGCAGGATGTCGGCACCGTACTGGTCCATCACCTTCTGCGGGGCAATGACATTGCCCTTCGACTTGCTCATCTTGTGGCCTTTGCCATCGACCACGAAGCCGTGGGTGAGGAGCGCGTCGTAAGGCGCGCGGCCGTCGGTGGCGCAACCGGTGAGCAAAGACGACTGGAACCAGCCGCGATGCTGGTCGGAACCTTCCAGATAGAGATCGGCGGGATGGGCAAGTTCCGGGCGGCGTTTCAGCACGCAGGCGTGGGTGACGCCGGAATCGAACCACACGTCGAGGGTGTGGCCGGTCTTGTCGTAGTGCGCGGCGTCCTCGCCCAGCAGCTCGGCTGGATCGAGCGCGAACCAGGCCTCGATGCCCTGCCGTTCGACGCGCTGCGCCACGGCCTCCAGCAGCTCGGGCGTTTTCGGATGCAGCGCGCCGGTCTCCTTGTGGGTGAAGAAGGGCATCGGCACGCCCCAGTTGCGCTGGCGCGAGACGCACCAGTCAGGGCGGTTGCGGATCATCGCCTCCAGGCGCGCGCGCCCCCAGTGCGGGAAGAACTGCGTCGCGTCGACCGCCGCCATCGCGGTGTCGCGCAGGGTCTTACGTCCTCCGTCCTCTGTCCTCCGCCCTCTGTCCTCCACCCTCTGTCCTCCGTCTTCTGTCTTCTGTCCTCCGACATCCATCCCGATGAACCACTGCCGCGTCGCGCGGAAGATGATCGGCGTCTTGTGGCGCCAGCAGTGCGGGTAGCTGTGCGAGAGCTTCTCGTGCGCCAGCAGGCTGCCATTCGCTTGCAGCGTCTCGACGATCAGCGGATTGGCCTGCCAGATGCTCATGCCGCCGACCAGCGGCACGCTGGCGTAGAAGCGGCCGTCGTCGCCGACCGGGTTGTCGACTTTCAAACCATAGCGGCTGCCGACGACGTAGTCGTCGAGGCCGTGGCCCGGCGCGGTGTGCACGGCGCCGGTGCCGGCGTCCGCGGTGACATGGTCGCCGACGATGACCGGCACCTGGCGCTCCTGGAAGGGATGCCACAGCAGCACACCTTCGAGCGCCTGACCGGTGGTGCGGGCGAGCACCTCGGCGCCGTCATTCAAGCCATAGCGCGTCAGGGCCGCCTCACGCAGGCTGTCGGCGAGGATCAGCAGGCCCTTCGTGGTACGCACCAGCGCGTACTGGAAGTCCGGATGCAGCGACACCGCCTGGTTGGCCGGCAGCGTCCACGGCGTGGTGGTCCAGATGACTACTTGAACCGGGCCGTCGATCGCGGCGAGGTCGAAGCGTTTCGCGAGGTCGGCGGGGTCGGCGACAGCGAATCCGACGTCGATCGCCGGTGAGGTCTTGTCCTCGTATTCGACCTCGGCTTCGGCCAGCGCCGACCCGCAGTCGACGCACCAATGCACGGGTTTCGCGCCCTGGTAGAGATAGCCCGCTTGCTGGATTTGTCCGAGCACGCGCAACTCTTCGGCCTCGAACGAAAAGTCCATGGTGCGATACGGATTCGTCCAGTCGCCCAGCACGCCCAGGCGAATGAAATCGGCCTTCTGGCGCTCGATCTGCTCGGTGGCGTAGGCGCGGCACAGTTCGCGGAATTGCGCCGGCGCAATGTCCTTGCCGTGGGTCTTTTCCACCTGCAATTCGATCGGCAGGCCGTGGCAGTCCCAGCCCGGCACGTAAGGCGCGTCGAAGCCGGACAGGGTCTTGGCCTTGACGATGATGTCCTTGAGGATCTTGTTCACCGCGTGGCCGATGTGAATGTCGCCGTTGGCGTAGGGCGGGCCGTCGTGCAGGATGAATTTCGGCCGCCCGGCCGCCGCGTTGCGGATCGCCTCGTAGCGTTTTTTTTCCTGCCAGCTTTTCACCCAGCCGGGCTCGCGTTTGGCGAGGTCGCCGCGCATCGGGAACGGGGTATCGGGCAGGTTGAGCGTGCGCTTGTAATCGGGCTTGGTGTGGTCAGGCATGACGTTGCATCAGGAATTGTCTGGCGTTGTCGACGTCGCGGCGGATTTGCGCGACGAGGGTGTCGAGATCGGGGTATTTCTCCTCGTCGCGCAGCTTGTGCAGGAAGTCCACGCGCACGCGGCGACCGTACAGGTCGGCTTTGAAATCGAACAGGTGCACTTCGAGCACCGGCGCGGCGTCGGCGCCCTTCACCGTGGGGCGGCGCCCCAGGCTCGCCACGCCCGGCAGCGGTGCGCCGTTCACGCCGTAGAGCTCGACGGCGAAAATGCCCATCAGCGGCGGGCGGTTGTGCTTCAACTGGATGTTGGCGGTGGGAAAGCCGATGCCGCGGCCGAGCTTGTCACCATGCACGACGCGCCCGGAGATGCTGTAGGGACGCCCGAGCAGCCGCGCCGCGTGTTCCAGTTCACCGCTGGCGAGCGCCCGCCGCACCGCCGTCGACGAGGCACGCTCGCCGGCGACTTCCACCGTCGGCAGGGATTCGGCGTCGAAGCCCAGCGTTGCACCCGTCTGCTGCAGCAGCGCGAGATCGCCCGCGCGCTTCGCGCCGTAGCGGAAGTCGTCGCCGACGAGGACGTACTTCGCCTGGAGCGTCGTGCCGAGCACGCGTTCGATGAAGGCTTCCGGGGCGAGTGCGGCAAAGCCGGCGTCGAAACGGAATACATGCAGGCGGTCGATGCCCTGCGCGTGCAGACACTCGGTTTTTTCGCGCAGGGTAGAGAGCCGCGCCGGCGCCTGCGCGGGCGCGAAGAATTCGCGCGGATGCGGCTCGAAACTCAGCACGCAGGTCGGCAGGCCGCGTGCCTGCGCAACCGCCTGCAGGCGGGCGAGCATGGCCTGGTGCCCCAGATGCAGGCCGTCGAAGTTGCCGATGGTGACTGCATGAGGCGTGCCGAGCGGGCGAAAGCCGTGGGTGATGCGCATGGGGTGAAGCGGACGGGCGGCGCGAAAAGGCCTAATTCTAGCCGATCTCGCGCCTCATTCGGCGGCGCGCCGGGCGAACTGGCGCGGGCGGAAACCCATCAGCCCGAGCGCCGCGAAATACACGACCACCCCGCCGGCGACCAGCGCTGCCAGTCGTCCGGCGCGGTAGAGTGCGTGCGCGTCCAGCCACCATTGCGTCGGCCCCATGGTGAAGTGCAGCGCCACCGCCATCAGCGTCACCGCCAGCGCGACGCGCAGGGTGTAGCCGTACCAGCCCGGCTGCGGCTGATAGACGCGCTGCTTTTTCAGCAGGTGCAGCAAGAGGGCCGCGTTCAGGCACGCCCCCAGACCGATCGCCAGCGCAAGACCGGCATGGCCGAGCGGGAAGATGAAGGCGAGGTTCATCAACTGCGTGGCGAGAAGGGTGAAGATCGCGACCTTCACCGGCGTACGGATGTTCTGCCGCGCGTAGAAACCCGGCGCCAGCACCTTCACCAGGATCAGCCCGACCAGACCGAGGCTGTAGGCGATGAGCGCACGCTGCGTCATCGTGACGTCGAGATCGCTGAAGGCGCCGTAATGGAACAGCGTGGTGATGAGCGGCACCCCCAGTACCGCCAGCGCCGCGGCGGCGGGCAGGGCGAGCAGCAGGGTGAGGCGCAGGCCCCAGTCGAGCAGGCGGGAATATTCGGCGGGTGAATCGTCGGCGTAATGTTTGGCGAGACTGGGCAGCAGAATGGTGCCGAGCGCGACGCCGAGCATGCCGGTGGGAAACTCCATCAGGCGGTCGGCGTAATACAGCCAGGACACGCTGCCGGTCGCGAGGAAGGAAGCGAAGATGGTGTTGATCAGGAGACTGATCTGCGCCACCGACACGCCCAGCGTCGCCGGGGCCATCAGCTTGAGGATGCGGCGCACGCCGGGGTCGTCGAAACGCCGCGTGGGGCGCGGCAGCATGCGGATCTTCACGAGGTGCGGCAGCATCCATCCCAGTTGCAGCACGCCACCCAGCGCCACGCCCCAGCCCAGCGCCAGCACTGGCGGATCGAAATACGGCGCCAGCCACAGCGCGGCGACGATCATCGCGACGTTGAGCAGTACCGGCGCGAAGGCAGGCACCGAAAACTTGCTCCAGGTATTGAGGATGCCTGCCGCCAGCGCCACCAGCGAGATGAAGATGATGTAGGGAAAGGTGATGCGCAGCAGCGTCACCGTCAGCTCGAATTTCTGCGGATCGGCGCGAAAGCCGGGCGCGCTGATCCATGCCACCCACGGCGCGCCGATCACGCCGAGCAGCGCCACGCCGACCAGCACCAGCGTCAAGGCGCTGCCGACCTGGCTCACCAGCCGCTGTGTGGCGTCGTGCCCCTGGCGGTTCCTGTATTCCGCGAGAATGGGCACGAAGGCCTGCGAGAACGCGCCTTCCGCGAACAGGCGGCGCAGCAGGTTGGGGATCTTGAACGCGACGAAAAAGGCGTCGGTGAACATGCCGGCGCCGAACGCACGGGCGATGATCGCGTCGCGCGCGAATCCCAGGATGCGGGACAGCAGGGTCATGCTGCTGACCGCAGCGAGGGCTTTGAGGAGGTTCATGCCGTTTACCCGGATTGTCCATCAGGCGGCAGAAGGCCCGCTTGCGGGCCGAATCCCGCTCTCATACGATGCAAATACCCATTTCGCACCGCTAGCGGCGCTCCGTCGTAGGAGGGCCACCCCCGGCCCGATGCCGTGAAGGTTCCGCCACCCGAAAATCGCGGCGAGGGCGCCGCTCCCACAGGGGCG
>MKWN01000008.1:0-5866 GCA_001899775.1 Thiobacillus sp. 65-29 | reverse complement strand
GCGCGCGGTGTTGTAGGAGGGCCGCCCCCGGCCCGATGCCGTGAAGGTTCCGCCGCCCGAAAATCGCGGCGAGGGCGCCGCTCCTACAGGGGGGGCGTGGTGTTGTAGGAGGGCCGCCCCCGGCCCGATGCCGTGAAGGTTCCGCCCCCCGAAAATCGCGGCGAGGGCGTCGCTCCCACAGGGGCGCGCGGTGTTGTAGGAGGGCCGCCCCCGGCCCGATTGCCGTGAAGGTTCCGCCGCCCGAAAATCGCGGCGAGCACCCGGAGGGCACGAAGGCGACGGCGCTACCAAGCCGCATGGGGACTTGAGAGGGGGCCGGGCTGATGGGTCATGTGTGGATGGTCCAATGGATTTATTGGTTCACCGCGGGCGGCGGTTTTGCGCGCATTGTGCGCGGCGGCCGGGCCGTTCGCAAGGGTGCGGGCGCCACGCAGCGCTTGCACTTTGCCGAACATTTCACGTACAATTACCGGCTTTGGTGAAACGGCCTCGGCGAAAAGCTGGCCGCCCAGCGATAATTAATTCTACCGCGCTGCGCGCGGGTTTACAGGAGCAGAACACATGGCGAACTCCGCCCAGGCCCGCAAACGTGCCCGTCAGGCCACCGCGCAGCGCACCCGCAACATGAGCCAGCGCTCGGAACTGCGCACCGCGATCAAGAAGGTGCGCAAGGCCATCGCCGCCGGCGACAAGGCAGCCGCGCAGGGCGTCTTTCAGGCCTCGATGAGCGTGATCGACCGTATCGCGGACAAGGATATCGTGCACAAGAACAAGGCCGCCCGCCACAAGAGCCGCCTGTCCGGCGCGATCAAGGCCATGGCCTGAGCGGTCGTCGCCCGCACGAACGAACGCCGCCTCGAGCGGCGTTTTTGTTGGGGGAGGCGTTGCGCGCAGGGGTTTTTTTTCGGCCTATAATGCTCCTTCGCGCGATTGGGAAAGCCTGAATAATTCGTCACCCTGGCGAACGCCGGAACGACAATGTTGAATTAATCAGCGGTTCCTGAGCACGGCGGCAGCGGCCGCCGTTTTTCATTCTGCCGCCACGGCGTGCAGCCCATTGTATCGACGACTGCCTGATCCAGAATTGCCATGACCACCCACCTGATGAACACCTATTCCCGCCAGCCTATCGCCTTCGTGCGTGGCGAGGGCGCCTATCTGTGGGACGAGGCCGGGCGCCGTTACCTCGATGCGGTCGCCGGCGTGGCGGTGAATGCCCTGGGGCATGCGCATCCGAAGCTGGTGCAGGCGATTGCCGAGCAGGCCGCCTCCCTCATCCACAGTTCCAACCTGTACCGCGTGCTGCGCCAGGAGGAACTCGCCGACAGGCTGTGCGCATTGTCCGGCATGGACAAGGCGTTCTTCTGCAACTCGGGCTGCGAAGCCAACGAGGCGGCGATCAAGCTGGCGCGCCTGTACGGCCACAACAAGGGCATCGAACTGCCCACCATCATCGTCATGGAAAAATCCTTTCACGGGCGCACCATGGCGACGCTGACCGCGACCGGCAGCCGCAAGATCCAGGCGGGTTTCGAGCCCTTGCTGACGGGGTTTGCCCGCGTGCCGTTCAACGATCTCGAAGCGATCCGCCAGGTGGCGGAACACAACAAGAGCGTGGTCGCGGTGCTGGCCGAAGTGGTGCAGGGCGAGGGCGGCGTCAACGTCATGGCGCCGGATTTCATGGCCGAACTGCGCACGATCTGCGACACGCACGGCTGGCTGCTGATGCTGGACGAGGTGCAGACCGGCGTCGGCCGCACCGGAACCTGGTTCGGCTTCCAGCATTCCGGCGTCAAGCCCGATGTGATGACGCTCGCCAAGGCGCTCGGCGCCGGCGTGCCGATCGGCGCCTGCCTTGCCCGCGGCGTTGCGGCGGACGTGTTCCAGCCGGGCAATCACGGGTCCACCTTCGGCGGCAATCCGCTCGCCTGCGCGGCCGCCCTGGCGACGCTGCGCACCATCGAGGACGAAGGCCTGCTGGAGAATGCGCGCGTGCGCGGCGCGGCGATCCGCGACGGGCTGCGCCAGGCGCTCACCGGCGCGCACGGCGTAGTCGATATCCGTGGCGAAGGCATGATGATCGGCGTCGAGCTCGACCGCCCCTGCGGCGAACTGGTCGGCATCGCGCGCGACGCGGGCGTGCTCATCAACGTCACCGCCGACAAGGTCATCCGCCTGGTGCCTCCGCTCATCTACGGCGCCGCCGAGGTCGAGGCGCTGGTCGATGCGGTCGCGGGCGTCGTCAGGAATTACCTGCAACAGGCGGCCTGATGCTGAAGCACTTTCTACAATTCAAGGATTTCACGCGCGCCGAGCACGAATATCTGTTCGAGCGCGCGCGCGTCATCAAGGCGCGCTTCAAGCGCTACGAAACCTATCATCCGCTGGCCGACCGCACGCTGGCGATGATCTTCGAGAAGAGCTCCACGCGCACGCGCCTGAGTTTCGAAGCCGGCATGCACCAGCTCGGCGGCGCGGCGATCTATCTCAACACGCGCGACACCCAGCTCGGCCGCGGCGAGCCGGTGGAGGACGCCGGCAAGGTGATCTCGCGCATGGTCGACATCGTGATGATCCGCACCTTCGAGCAGGACATCGTCGAGCGCTTCGCCGCGCACTCGCGCGTGCCGGTGATCAACGGACTCACCAACGAATACCACCCCTGCCAGATCCTCGCCGACGTCTTCACCTTCATCGAGCATCGCGGCTCGATCCAGGGCAGGACGGTGGCGTGGATCGGCGACTCCAACAACATGTGCAACACCTGGCTGCAGGCCGCCGAAGTGCTCGACTTCAAGGTGCACGTATCGACGCCGCCAGGCTACGAAGTCGAGCCCGAGCGCGCCAACCTGCACGGCACGGGGCATTTCGAGGTGTTCGCCGACCCGCTGGACGCCTGCCGCGGCGCCGACCTCGTGACCACCGACGTGTGGACCAGCATGGGCTGGGAAGCCGAGAACGAGGAACGCCTGAAGGCCTTCGCCGACTGGCAGGTCGACGCCGACATGATGAAAAGGGCGAAGCCCGATGCGCTCTTCATGCACTGCCTGCCGGCCCACCGCGGCGAGGAAGTCAGCGGCGAGGTGCTCGACGGCCCGCAGTCGGTGGTGTGGGACGAAGCCGAAAACCGCCTGCACGTGCAGAAAGCGCTGATGGAATACCTGCTCCTCGGCAAGCTCGAAATCTGACACCGTGCCCCTAGCCCCTAGCCCCCGACCCAATGAACATCGCCTATTTCAAGGACATGGATTCGCTCTACATCGAGCTGAGTCCGGAAAATCCCGACCACGCCTGGGAGGCGCAGCCGGGCATCGTCATCAACCTTTCCGCGGACGGCCGCGCCGTCGGCATCGAGATCGAGAAGGCGAGCCAGGCGACCCTGCTCGACATTCTCAAGATCGGCGGCTTTCCCGGCCAGGTCGAGATCATCGACAAGAACACTTCCGGTTCCACCCACTGACACATTCATCATGAGCGACATCAAGAAAGTAGTGCTGGCGTATTCCGGCGGTCTGGATACCTCGGTCATCCTGAAATGGCTGCAGGACACCTATCGCTGTGAAGTCGTCACCTTCACCGCCGACCTCGGCCAGGGCGAGGAACTCGAACCGGCGCGCGCCAAGGCGCTGCAATTCGGCATCAAGCCGGAGCACATCTACATCGACGACCTGCGCGAGGAATTCGTGCGCGACTTCGTGTTTCCGATGTTCCGCGCCAACACCGTGTACGAGGGCGAATACCTGCTCGGCACCTCCATCGCGCGTCCGCTCATCGCCAAGCGCCTGATCGAGATCGTCAACGAAACCGGCGCGGACGCCATCTGCCACGGCGCCACCGGCAAGGGCAACGACCAGGTGCGCTTCGAGCTCGGCGCCTACGCGCTGAAGCCTGACGTCAAGGTCATCGCGCCGTGGCGCGAGTGGGACCTGCTCTCGCGCGAGAAGCTGCTCGCCTACGCCGAGACGCATGGCATTCCCATCGACATGAAACACCGCCAGGGCGGCTCGCCCTATTCGATGGACGCCAATCTGCTGCACATCAGCTACGAAGGCCGCCACCTCGAAGACCCCAACGCCGAGGCCGAGGAGGACATGTGGCGCTGGACCGTGTCGCCGGAGAAAGCGCCGGATCAGGCCGAATACATCGAGCTGACGTATGCCAGGGGCGACGTGACGGCGATCAACGGCCAAAGCATGCGCGCCCACGAGGTGCTGGCGACGCTGAACGAGATCGGCGGCCGGCACGGCATCGGCCGGCTCGACCTGGTGGAAAACCGCTACGTCGGCATGAAGTCGCGCGGCTGCTACGAAACCCCCGGCGGCACCATCCTCCTCAAGGCGCATCGCGCCATCGAGTCGATCACCCTCGACCGCGAAGTCGCCCACCTGAAAGACGACCTGATGCCGCGCTACGCCAGCCTGATCTACAACGGCTACTGGTGGAGCCCGGAGCGCCGCGCCCTGCAGGTACTGATCGACCACACCCAGCAGCACGTCAACGGCACGGTGCGGCTGAAACTCTACAAGGGCAACGTCATCGTCGTCGGCCGCGACTCGAAGACCGATTCGCTGTTCGACTCGACCATTGCCACCTTCGAGGACGATGCCGGCGCCTACGACCAGAAGGACGCGGGCGGTTTCATCAAGCTCAACGCATTGCGCATGCGTATTGCCGCCAAACTCGCTGCCCGGAGAAAGTGAGCATGTCCCAATTCGATAACGTCAACGTCATCAAGCAAGCCAACGTCTACTTCGACGGCAAGTGCGTCTCGCACACCGTGCAGTTCGCCGATGGCACGAAGAAGAGCATCGGCGTGATCCTGCCGTCCACGCTCACCTTCAACACCGGCGCGCCGGAAGTCATGGAGACCGTCGCCGGCAGTTGCCGCTACCGCCTCGCCGGCGAGACGGAATGGAAGGCCTGCACCGCAGGCGAATCGTTCAAGGTGCCGGGCAACACCAGCTTCGACATCGAGGTCGCCGGCGAGCCCTACCACTACGTATGTCACTTCGGCTGAGCACGCACGCCGCGCCATGACCACGATCGCCGTCGTCAGGAAGGACAACCGCATCGCCATCGCCGCGGATACGCTGACGAAATGGGGCAGCGGCAAGGAGTCCGCCGATTACGTGGCGAACCACGACAAGATCCTGCGCGTCGGCGACAGCTATCTGGCCGTCACCGGCTCGGCGACCTTCAAGCTGATCCTCGCCGATTATTTCGCCTCGCTGGACGCGACACCGCCGCTCGACTCCTCCGCCAACATCTTCGGCGTATGGAACAGCCTGCACGGCGTGTTGAAGGAACACTACTACCTCCAGACCGGCGAGGACAAGGAAGACGACCTGGAATCCTCGCGCATGGACGTCCTGATCGCCAATCCACACGGCATCTTCGGCGTCGCCGCGCACCGCACCGTGCAGGAGTTCACGCGCTTCTATGCCTACGGCAGCGGCAGTCCCTACGCGCTCGGCGCGATGTATGCGGCCTACCGCGCCCCCGCGCTCGACGCAGAGGCCGTCGCGCGCCTGGGCGTGATCGCCGCCGCGGAATTCCACGACGAAACCGGCCTGCCGGTGCAGTCGTATGGGCTGGATTTGCAGACCGGCGCCTGATAGTCTCACTGTAGGAGCGCCGCCCTCGGCCAGATCGCCGTGGTGGTTCCACCGCCCGATCGCGGCGAGGGCGCCGCTCCTACAGGGGGCGCGCGGTGTTGTAGGAGCGCCGCCCTCGGCCCGATGCCGTGAAGGTTCCACCGCCCGATCGCGGCGAGGGCGCCGCTCCTACAGGGGGCGCGCGGTGTTGTAGGAGGGCCGCCCCCGGCCCGATGCCGTGAAGGTTCCACCGCCCGATCGCGGCGAGGGCG
>MKWN01000007.1:1052-42338 GCA_001899775.1 Thiobacillus sp. 65-29 | reverse complement strand
ACCGGCAGGCGTGCTTTTACGCCGATCAGGATTACCGCTTTTATCTCGACTGGCTACGCGAGCACGCGGATAAAATCGGATGCCGGGTTCACGCCTACGTTCTCATGACCAACCACGTTCACCTGCTGATTTCGGCGGAACGCCCCGACGCGCCAGGTGCGTTGATGAAGGCGCTGGGTCAGCGCTATGTGCAGTACGTCAACCGTACCTACCGGCGCAGCGGGACATTATGGGAAGGTCGCTTTCGTTCGTGCCTCACGCAGGAAGAAGGCTACCTGCTTGCCTGTCAGCGCTACATCGAATTGAATCCTGTGCGGGCGAACATAGTGGCGCATCCAGCGGAATATTGCTGGTCAAGTTACCGAGCTAACGCGCAGGGCGAGCCTGATGCTTTGCTGAAACCCCATGCGTTGTACCGTACGCTGGGCAAGGACGCAGCAAGCCGCGAAGCGGCGTATCGTGAGCTGTTTCGCTATCAGTTGGAACCTGGGCTAGTCGATGAAATCCGCCGCGCGACGAATGGAAATTATGCGTTGGGGAATGCGGCGTTTGCGACGCAGGTGACAAGTGCATTGGGGCGACGGGCGGTTCCCGGAAAATCGGGGCGACCACCCCGAGTGATGGAGCTTGCGACGGGGGAGTTGTTTGGTGGATGAGATAAACCGTGGTCTGTCCCCCGTTGTTCGTGTCCCCCGTTGTTCGCCAGATAAACCGTGGTCTGCCCCCCGTTGTTCGTGAGGTACGAATCCAGCCGGGCACGGTCGATTTCGAGCGACAGCGCGTCCGCGCATGCGGCCGCCACGTAATCGTCGACCGTCATGCCCGCGCGATGTGCGGCTGCAATCACAGCGGATTCAAGCATATCGGTCAGCGAAACGGTCAGCATCGTTAACCCCTTGTCGAAAGTGGACGCTTTGATTCTATCCCAAGCGCCGTGTGTCCGGCTCGCAGAAACAAGGGGGATCCGACACCATACTCGCCTTCACCACAGCACCCGGCACTGAAATTCCGCAAAAACCGTATCAAGCGTCACCAACACGGCTTTTTCCAGATCGGCCTGCGCTGCCAGCATGCGGTCGAACGGATCGCGATGCTCGCTTGAATACGTGCCCGCTTTCAGGCTGTGCAGGTAGCTGATGGGCAGGTGCGCGAAGCCGTCCGCTGTCACCAGTTCATTGAACCGATCGAGGGCCTGGGCGGCGTGCGGCAATTTTCCGAGCCGGTATTTAGTGGCGATTTCCCAAGCGCTGGCTGCACTGACCAGCACCTGGTTACCGTCATCGGTTATCGCTTGCCGGGCTGCCAGGGATAGCTTGGGATCGTCGGTCCACCACCACAACAGCGCGTGGGTATCGAGCAAGAGCTTCAAGACTTTTCCCAGGCATCAAGCTCGGCCTCGGGCAGGGGCTCGAAGAACGCCTCGTCGATGTGCCCGGCCAGCCTGCCGGGCATGCGCTTGGGCTTTTCCTGCTGCGCCAGCGGCACCATGCGCGCATAGGGCTTGCCCGCTTTCGACAGGATGATTTCCTGGCCGGCGTGTGCCTGTTCCAACAATCGGGAAAACTGGGTTTTGGCTTCGTGGACGTTGACGGTAATGGTCATGGCAAGCCTCCATGGACTAACTTGTGGACTAAGGTTACCCCCTAAGAACGCTCCCCGCAAGCCTGCATCCCGCGGGCGATCAAACCCGGTTCGTCGCCTGCCGCATCGTATCCACCGGGCAACGGGTGGCGGAACAACAGGGAACAACAGGGGACAGACCACGTTTTCGTGATAGGTTTCGGCCTATCCATGTTTTTGGAACCCGCCCTTGCCACGCCGCGCCCGCCTGGCCTTACCGAACGTCCCGCTCCACATCATCCAGCGTGGCAACAACCGGCAGGCGTGCTTTTACGCCGATCAGGACCGCTCAAACGACGAGGACTTCCACCCGCTTACCCAGTACGTGCAAGGCGCGTTCCAGGGTGGGCACCTTGGTGGAATGCTTGGGGTCCAGGATGCGCCGGGCTTCCTTCTCATCCAGATCCATGCGCCGGGCCAGATCGGATTTGCTGAGGCCCTGTTCCTTCATGGCCAGGTAGACGGCCGCCTTCATGGCGCTGCCCACCGGCAGGCTGGCGAGGTGCTCGCCTTTTCTGGCCTTGCTGGGCAGGGGGATTTCCAGGCCATCTTCGATGCGCATCTCGATGGCAGCCTCCAGTGCGCCTTCGGCGGCTTCGAGCGCATCTTCCAGGGTGTCGCCCTGGGTGATGGCCTCGGGAAGGTCGCGGCAGGTGACGACGAAGCCGCCATCCACTTCATCGGCGGCGAAGGTGACAGGGTAGGCGAAGCGTTGCATGGTGACTCCTAGGAGCCTGTCGGACTTGAGCACGATCTACTGCGCCGGTGGGATAGCGGTCCATATTTGTCCATTTTTTCGTTACATAGGCCCACTATGCGCCTCAAAAATGGACAAATCTGTCCTCGCTCTCCCACTCGGCTCGCTACGATCGCTCAAGTCCGACAGGCTCCTAGAACAGGTCTTTTTCGCTCAGGCCCAGTGCTTGAGCATGGCGTGACAGGTGCCGGTTTTGAGTTCGTCCTTCGGGTTCCTGACGATGGTTCGGGTGTCGCCCAGTTTCAAGACGCCGTGGGAGCCCTTGCCCATGTCGGGATGCCAGGAACAGGCCAGCCCCCGCTCCTTGGCGAGTTTCTGAATCCGCTTGATGAACTCGCTACCTTTCACGGTATTCATTGTCGGACATTATTGTCCGTATCGCAATTGATAAATTCTGCCCAAAAAATACGGTGTCATATTCTTCATTTTCCCATCCTTATCCGTGTTCAGCCGGCGTGTGAGGACAAGAGGAAAGATTTGACCCACCACTTTGTTACGAGGGACGGCCACGGTTTGATGCTGCCAGCATCAACTCGCAATGCAGGCCCGCGCGGGCAACCAGCGCCACCAGCCAGGCTGAACTTGCCTCTTTTTCCGTGTATGAGATCGGACACGCGGGATCGGCTGATCCCCGGCACCGGAGCGATGAACGACCGCCGCGTTCAGATCGCCGCTTCGCCCGATTCGCCGGTACGGATGCGCACCACCTGTTCGACGTCGGTGACGAAAATCTTGCCGTCGCCGATCTTGCCGGTGCGCGCCGCGCCGATGATCGATTCCATCACGCGTTCCACCAAATCATCGGCCACCACGATCTCCACCTTTACCTTGGGCAGGAAATCAACGACGTATTCGGCCCCGCGATAAAGCTCGGTATGGCCTTTCTGACGGCCGAAGCCCTTGACTTCGGTGACGGTCAGGCCGGTGACGCCGATCTCCGACAAGGCTTCACGCACTTCGTCGAGTTTGAATGGCTTGATGATGGCTTCGATTTTTTTCATGGCGGGTCTCCGTCAATCGGTTTGGGTGTTGCGTTTGCTTCCCTCTCCCCTGTCCCTCTCCCGCGCGCGGGAGAGGGGAATGAGGTGGGCGTAATGCTGCAATATGCGGGGTACTCGGCTAGGCAAGGTCGGGCCGGTATTTCGACGTGATGGGATAGCGGCGATCCTTGCCGAAATTGCGCGGGGTGATGCGCGGGCCGGGTGGCGCCTGGCGACGCTTGTATTCGGCGAGATCGATCATGCGGATGACGCGTTTCACCGTGGCGGCGTCGAATCCCAGCGCGACGATGTCGGCCGCGGCGAGGTCACGCTCGACGTAGGCTTCGAGGATGGCGTCGAGCACGTCGTAGGGCGGCAGGCTGTCCTGGTCGGTCTGATCGGGGCGCAGTTCGGCGGAGGGTGGACGCTCGATGATGCGCTGCGGAATCACGGCGCTGCGCCGATTGCGCAGATGCGCGAGACGATACACTCGCGTCTTGGTCACGTCCTTCAGCACCGCAAAGCCGCCGGCCATGTCGCCGTAGAGCGTGGCGTAGCCGGTCGCCATCTCGCTCTTGTTGCCGGTGGTCAGCACCAGGGTACCGAACTTGTTGGACAGCGCCATCAGGAGCGTGCCGCGCGCGCGCGCCTGGAGATTTTCTTCGGTGGTATCGGCCGGCAGCCCCGCGAACGCGCCGGCAAGCTGTCCGACGAAGGCGTCGTAGACCGGCCGGATCGCGATCTCGGAATAATGCACGCCGAGCCGCCGCGCCATGTCGCGCGCATCCTCGACGCTGATCGACGCGGTGTAATCCGATGGCATCATCACCGCGTGCACCCGCTCGGGGCCGATGGCGTCGGCGGCGATCGCCAGCACCAGCGCCGAATCCATGCCGCCCGAAAAGCCGAGGTGCACACCGCGGAAGCCGTTCTTGCCGACATAGTCGCGCACCGCCAGCACCAGCGCGTCGTACACCGCCGCGTCCTCGTCCGGCAGGGTGTGCCACGGGCCGGCGCAGGTGCCGTCGCCGAGTTCGAGATGGAACACGCCTTCCTGCCACGCCGGACATTGCGCCGCCACCGCACCGTCACCGTCGAGTGCGAACGAGGCGCCGTCGAATACGAGTTCGTCCTGCCCACCCACCAGATTCGCGTAGACGACCGGCAGGCCCGTCTCGACCTGGCGCGCACGCGCCACCGCCAGGCGCTCGCGTTCCTTGTTGAGGTGATACGGCGAGGCGTTGGGCACCAGCAACCAGTCGGCGCCAGCCTGCATGGCGCGCGTCGCCGGCCCCGGTTCCCAGATGTCGCCGCAGATGTTGAGACCGAAGCGCAGTCCGCCGCATTCGAACACGCAGGGCGCCTCACCGCTGTCGAACACGCGCTGCTCGTCGAACACCGAGTGATTCGGCAGATGATGCTTGCGGTACACCGCCTCGATGCGCCCGCCGCGTAGTACGGCCACGGCATTGAACAGGCCGTCGTCACCGCGCTCGGGATAGCCGACGACCAGCGCCAGTTCGCGCGGCGCCGTCGCAGCGAGTTCCGCGACCGCCGCGGCGCACGCGGCGGTGAAATCGCGCCGCAGCACCAGATCCTCGGCCGGGTAGCCGCACACCGACATCTCCGGCGTGAGCAGCAATTGCACGCCGGCGTCGTGCGCCGCCCGCGCCGCCGCAAGCAGACGCCCGCTGTTGCCGGCGATGTCGCCGACGACGAGATCGAGCTGGGCGATGCCGAGTTTCATGCAGCCAAACTCAGCGCGCCGCCAGCGCCTGCTGCACAGCTTCGCCCAGCCCCGCCGGGCTTTGCGCCACCACCACACCGGCCGCTTCCAGCGCGCGGATCTTGGCCGCCGCGGTGCCGGCGCCGCCGGCGATGATGGCGCCGGCGTGGCCCATGCGCTTGCCCTTGGGGGCGGTGCGGCCGGCGATGTAGGCGGCGACCGGTTTCTTCATGTTGGAGCGGATGAATTCGGCGGCCTCTTCCTCGCGGCTGCCGCCGATCTCGCCGACCAGGATGACCGCTTCGGTCTGCGGGTCGGCCTCGAACATTTCGAGGCAGTCGATGAAGTCGAGTCCCTTGATCGGATCGCCGCCGATGCCCACGCAGGTCGACTGCCCGAGCCCCAGCAACGTCGTCTGGTGCACCGCCTCGTAGGTGAGCGTGCCGGAACGCGAGACGATGCCGACCCTGCCCTTCTGGTGGATGGCGCCGGGCATGATGCCGATCTTGCATTCGCCCGAGGTGATGATGCCGGGACAGTTCGGACCGATCAGCTTCGCGCCGTTGGCGCGCAGCGCGGCCTTCACGTTCAGCATATCCAGCACCGGAATGCCCTCGGTGATGCAGACGATCACCTCGATGCCGGCGTCGGCCGCTTCGAGGATGGAATCGGCGGCGAACGCGGCGGGCACGTAGATCATCGTCGCCTGCGCACCGGTTGCGCGCACCGCGTCACGCACGGTATTGAACACGGGGAGATCCAGGTGCGTCTGCCCGCCCTTGCCGGGGGTGACGCCGCCAACCATTTTCGTGCCGTAGGCGATCGCCTGTTCGGAATGAAAGCTGCCCTGCTTGCCGGTAAAGCCCTGGCAGATGACTTTCGTGTCCTTGTCGACGAGGATGCTCATGCCGCTTTCTCCACCGCGAGTTTCGCCGCCTGCGTGAGGCTCTCCGCGGCGAGGATCGCCAGCCCCGACTCGGCCAGCAGTTTGCGGCCCAGCTCGGCGTTGGTGCCTTCGAGCCGCACCACCACCGGCACCTTGACGCCGACTTCCTTCACCGCCTGGATGATGCCCTCGGCGATGACGTCACAGCGCACGATGCCGCCGAAAATGTTGATCAGCACGGCCTTAACGTTGGCGTCGAGCAGGATGATCTTGAAGCCCTGCGCCACCGTCTCCGGCGTGGCGCCGCCGCCGACGTCGAGGAAGTTGGCGGGCGCACCGCCTTCGAGCTGGATCAGGTCCATCGTCGCCATCGCCAGACCCGCGCCGTTGACCATGCAGCCGATGTTGCCGGTGAGCGCGACGTAATTGACGTTCGCCGCGTTGGCCGCGGCTTCCTTGGCGTCGATCTGGCTGTCATCGCGCAGTTCGGCGAGCGCCTTCCTGCGATACAGCGCGTTGTCGTCGACGCTCATCTTGCAGTCGAGCGGCAGCACGCGGTTGTCGGCGGTGACCACCAGCGGGTTGATTTCGAGCAGCGACAGATCGTTGGCGAGGAACACGCGATACAAAGCGGGCAGCAATCGGCAGAAATCCTTGAACGCGTCGCCCTTGAGCTCCAGCGCGAAGGCCAGCGCGCGGCACTGGTAGTCCTGCACGCCCAGGAGCGGGTCGCAGGTCTCGGTCAGCACCTTCTCCGGCGTGGCGTGGGCGACCTCCTCGATGTCCATACCGCCCGCCGCCGAGGCGACGATGGCGACGCGCTCGGTCTCGCGGTCTACCAGCAGCGAGAGGTACAGCTCGCGCACGATGGGGAGCGTCTCCTCGACCAGCACCTGGTTCACCGGCTGGCCGTCGGGTGCGTTCTGGATCGTGACGAGGGTCTGGCCGATGAGCGATGCAGCCACCGCACGCACCGCGTCGAGCGACGTCACCACCTTGACACCACCGGCCTTGCCGCGGCCACCGGCGTGGATCTGCGCCTTCACCACCCAGGCGTCGCCGCCCAGTTCGCCGGCGGCTTTCACCGCCTCGTCGGCGCTCGCCGCAGCAAGGCCGCGCGGCGTGTTAATGTTGCCCGACCGCAGGATCTGCTTGGCCTGATATTCGTGCAGGTTCATTGTTGTTGATGAAAGTCCGCGAAAACGTGCATTTTGAAGCAAACCCCCAAGGGACGGAAGCCGTCGTCCGCGTCGTGACGCGCATGTCCGACCTCGATCCGGTCGCCTGGGACGCACTCGCCGGCGAATCGCCCTTCGTGCAGCATGCCTTTCTCGCCGCGCTGGAAGCCACCGGCTGCATCGGTGCCGACATCGGCTGGGAACCGGTGCACCTGGCGCTGTTCCGCGCCGACCGGCTCGAAGCCGCCATGCCGCTCTACGTCAAGCATCATTCCTGGGGCGAGTTCGTGTTCGATTTCGGCTGGGCCGACGCCTACCGCCGCCACGGGCTCAACTACTATCCCAAGCTGGTGTGCTGCGTGCCTTTCTCGCCGGTGCCGGGGCCGCGCCTGCTGGCAAGAAACGACGGCGATCGCGCGGCACTGATCCAGGCAGCGCTCACACTCACCCGGGATCTCAACGCCTCGTCGTTCCACATCCTGTTTCCGACCGAGCCTGACCACACAGCACTCAATGCGACTTCCCTGCTGCACCGCAGCGGCTTCCAGTTCCATTGGCACAACGCCGGTTACGCCCGCTTCGACGATTTCCTCGCCGCGCTCACCCACGACAAGCGCAAGAAAATCCGCCAGGAAAGAAAGAAGCTCGCCAAGCTCGGCGTGACCTTCCGCTGGGTCGAAGGCCGCGACAGCACCGACGCCGACTGGGATTTCTTCTACCACTGCTACGCCGACACCTACGCCCGTCATCGCAGCGCGCCCCATTTGAACCCGGCATTCTTCGCGGCGCTGCGCAAAACCCTGCCGGACAATGTGCTGCTGATCATCGCCGACCGCAATGGCGCACCTACCGCCTGCTCGTTCTGCATGAAGGACAGCGGGCGCCTGTATGGTCGCCACTGGGGTACGCTGGAATACCTGCCCGGCCTGCATTTCGAAACCTGTTACCAGCAGGGCATCGAATACGCGATCGCACACGGGCTGCAAGTTTTCGAAGGCGGTGCGCAGGGTGAACACAAGCTCGCACGCGGCCTCGTCCCCACTGCGACGCATTCGTGGCACTGGCTCGAACACGCCGAATTCCGCGGTGCCGTCGAACGCTTCCTGGAACGCGAATCCGTGGCCGTCACCCACTATATGGACGAACTCGCCGAACCCTTCCGCCGCACGACGTGACGCCAGCCATCACGTAGTACAATTTCCGCACAACGCGGGTTCTCCAGAACAACAACCCTGTCCACCCAAGACCAAGGAGGAACACCATGCACACACGCACGCTGGCAGCCGGCCTGTTGCTCGCCATGAGCAGCCAGGCCCACGCCAATATCGATATCCAGTTCGACTACAGCTACGACACCGCGGGCTTTTTCTCGTCCAACGCCGGCAGCATGACTGCGCTGGAAGCGGCCGCGGCAGTGTTCGAAACCCGCTTCGCCGACAGCCTGTGGGCCATTGATTCGTCGGGTGCGAACAACTTCAGTGCCGTTTTCTTCAACCCGAGCGACCCCTTCGGCGTGGATATTTCCCTCGCCAAGCAGGATTTCGCCACGGATGTTATCCGCGTCTACGTCGGCGGGGCCAATCTGGCTTCCGGAACACTGGGCCTGGGTGGCGCGGGCGGATACAGCTGTTCCGGCATCGCCACGTTCTGCGCCGACGCCGCGAGCCGCGGCCAGGGCACCGTCAGCGGAGCCACCGCCACCGACTTCGCCCTATGGGGCGGCAGCATCAGCTTCAACAGCGCGGAGACGTGGCACTTCGGCACCACCACCACCGGACTCGACACCTACGAAGCGGATTTCTACTCGGTGGCGGTACATGAACTCGCGCACGTACTGGGTTTCGGCATTGCCGACTCTTTCAGCAACCTGGTTACGGGCGGGGTATTCCATGGGGCGACCACCGGACCGGTCTCGCTCTACGGCGATGAAGCCCACTGGGCCGAAGGCACGATGAGTGTGGTGAATGGCGTGCCGCAGGAAGCCGCCATGGATCCCACGGTCTATATCGGCGACCGCAAGCGCTTCACCGACCTCGACTACGCGGCGATGAAGGACATCGGCTGGGACGTGACGCCGGTTCCCGAAGCCGAAACCTGGGCCATGATGCTCGCCGGGCTCGGGCTGGTGGGTTTCGCCGCGCGCCGCCGCATGAGCTGAGCGTTGCACCACGGCGCGTCGGCGTCGTGTCAATGCACTGAAACGGCGGGCCACGGCCCGCCGTCTTCTTTTGTGCGTGCGGCCGTTCGTCTACAGCAGCACCGCCGCCAGATACGTCACATACAGCGCACCGTTGAGAAACAGATGCCACACGCGCAGGCCGCCGTTCACCGCCATCCAGCGCAGCCAGAATGCGGCGACCAGGGTCACCAGCACCCCCAGCAGGACTTCCTTCTGCGGCGCCCAGGGTGTGAGCGAAATGCCGATGGCAGGCAACAGCGTGCCCTGGAACACCATGGCGCCGGTGATGTTGCCGAACGCGAGCGTATCCTTGTGTTTGCGGATCCACAGGATCGAATTGACCTTCTCCGGCAGCTCGGTGGCGATCGGGATGATCATCAGGGACAAGAGCAGCGCGGAAATGCCGATGATCGGCGCAGCCGCCTCGACACCGTGAATGAAGCCCTTCGCGCCCGCGACGAGCAGCCCCAGCCCCAGCGCCAGCTGCACCACGATGATCGCCAGGTTTTGCGGCAGGCCCAGGCGGGCGAGCAGCATGGGCGACCCGGCCTCGGTGCCGTGCCCTTCCTCCACCAGCTTGCTCGATGCGCGCAGTGTCAGCAAGACGTAGAAAAAATAGATCATCACCATAACGAAGGCGAGCGTGCCGCGCACCCAGCCTTCACCGTGCGGGATGAACATGGCGACGAAGGCGAGCAGGAACGCGAGCAGGAAGAAGTCGAGGTCGCGCTTGAGGCCGCTCTTCTCCGGCGCGAGATACCCCTTCAGGCCGCGCCGCCGCACGACCGCGGCGCTCATGAGGAACAGCGACAGCGTCGACAGCATGAGCGGCGCACCGAGGATCGCACCCACGCCGATTTCAGCACTGGTTTGCGCGTTGCCGGTACCGGCGAAGATCGCCAGCAGTGGCACCAGGGTTTCCGGCATGGCCGTACCGACCGCGGCGAACAGCGAGCCGGTTACCCCTTCGGAAATGTGCAGGCGCTCGCCGAGGTGTTCCAGTGCGTTGACAAAGACTTCCGCCGCCACCAGGATGAGCAGCAGAAATCCGAAGAGTTCGAGAAACAGCATGGCGATCGGCCGGCAGGAAAAACGCGATTCTATCCCGGCGGCCCACGACCTCGTGCAACTGACCGAGGGAGACTTCCACCGCCGTCTGGCCGCCACGCCCGATGTGGCCGCGGTGCTGTTCACGGCACCGCACTGCGGCGCGTGCCGCGCATGGCAACGCATCCTGCCGGATGCGCTCGCCGGCATCGCCGGCCACCTGTACGAGGTCGATATCGCCGAAGCCACCGGTGTGGCGCGCGGCTACGACATCTTCCATCTACCGACGATCTATCTCTATCGCGACGGGTGCTTTCACGCCGAACTGCAATGTGAAGCCCGCCGTGACGCGATCCGCGCCGCCGCCTTGGCGCTGCTCGCCAAAGCCGCGCAGGAAGAGCCCTGATCAATCGCGCGCGGCGTCGCCGAGCGCACGCATGATGAGGTCGAGCCGGCCCTCGGCCGACTCGAATGCACACAACAGGTTGCCCATGCCGCACGCGCTCAACACCGCGCCGCGCAGGATCCAGCCCTGTGCAGGCGACCAGCCCTGCGCGCCACCCAGCAGCGACAACAGATCGACATTGCCGGCGACGAAGCGCCGGTACCATTGCGCGAAGCGGGCGAGATGGGCCATGCGCTCGGCAGGGAGTTGTCCTTCCGCCTCGATGAGGCTGCCATCGTCACGGAAACGGCACACCGCGACGACTCCCGGGATCGCAGCGATGGCCGCCAGCATCACGCGCCGCCCTCGACCCGCCGCAGGACCGCGAATGCCGCCTCGTAGTCGGCATCGCGATTGCGCACCACCACCGCGGCATTCCGCCCGACCACGACCGACCATTCCAGCCCGATCACGGACAACCCCGTCAGGGGCTGGAACCCCGCCTGCCCGGTGAGCGCCTCCCAACCGCGTGCCTCCATGCCGGCGATCGCCAGGTTGGCGACGCAGGAGCGCGCCAGCAATTCCAGCATCAGCGGCGTGATGCCCGCGCCTTCGCGCACGACATGTGTCGCGAGTTCACCGCTGTCGCTGAAGTGGAAGGCCGCCAGTGTCCCCGGCTGGTCGAGCAGGACCGCAAGATTCATGAACGCGCCTCCCTTCGTCGCAGGCGATCAGTACAGGGCTTCATGCACATCCCCCCCGATGCGCGCGTAGAGACCCGGCAGCACCTCGCCGCGCAGGTCGCCGACCCGCGACCGCAGGGTGCGCACCACCTCGTCGAGGGCGCCGTCGCGGTTGTCGACCATGGCGAAATAATTGCCGACGGCACAGAAACTCATGCGCGACCCCTGCACGATCCAGCCCTGCACCGGGCGAAGGCCGGTTTGCCCGGCCGCGGCATCCAGGATTTCGGACTGCATGTGGGCGGTCAGCGTGTTCACCCGGCACATGATCGAGACGATGCGGACGAACTCGGCGGTGAGCGCTCCTTCGAAGGAAAAGTCGTCCCCGTGGTAAGCGTACTCGCCTGCCGCGATAACGCCGGGAATCGCGCCGATTTGCTTTACGATATGCATCGCCTCTCCCGCGACAACGTGAAACCCGCATCCCTGTGCCAGAATCCACTATAGAAACCGCTCCCCGGCAAGACAAGGCCGACTCCACGGAGCTGGCCCCGCTGCGCGTCCGGCTGGCCGCGATGATTTACGAATCCCTGCTGGTCGCCGCCGTGGTGTTCGTCGCATCCTTCATCGTCTTGCCGCTGGTAGGCGATCTGCACACCCCATGGCAGCGCCATCTGTATCAGGGTTGGCTCATTGCGGTGATGTTCGGCTATTTCGCCACGTTCTGGCTGCGCAGCGGACAGACACTGGCAATGAAGACCTGGCGCATCCGTTTGGTCGCCCGCGATGGCAGGCGCATCAGCCTGCGGCAGGCGGCGCTGCGTTTCGCGCTCGCGCTGGTGGGCATCCTGGCGGGCGGCGCGGGACTATGGTGGGCGCTGGCCGACCGCGACCGGCAGTTTCTCCACGACCGCATCGTCGGCACGCGCCAGGTGCGGGTGCCACGCCCGGACTAATGGATTGGTGCGCCCACACACGGCACCGGGTCGACATCCAGGCATCCCGCCGCCAGCGTATCACGCAGCGCGAAACCGCATGATGCGTTAAACTGCAACGCAATATCCGTTCGCCCCCGCCGATGGTCAGCAGGACAGCCCCCGCCACGGCAAAGACCGTTAGACCCGCGAACGACGCCCGACGACCCAACCCCACGCGCCCTGCCATGTCCTTCGTCCCCCACAACACGCTCGAACACCAGCTCGTCGCCGTGCACGCCGGCGAACTCAATCCCGAGGACTTCGTCCGCGAGTTGCTCGGCCAGCAGATTTTCATGCCCGTGCGCGACGAAAAAAACGCCATCCAGGGCTTCCAGCGCTCCACCCAGGCCGAGCCGCTGATCATCGAGGACGAGGATGGCGCGCGCGTGCTGGTGGTATTTACCAGCCCCGACCGCGCCAAACCCTTCGTTGAACATTTCCCTGATTTCAAGGGAGGGCTGCTCGTGGAATTCTCCTGGCTGCTGCGCCGCATCGGCGGCGGCGTGCCCATCGCGCTCAATGCCGGCTGGGACATCGGCATGGATTTCGACGCCGACATGATCGGCCATCTCGTCGCCCAACTGCCGCCCGAGCACGCCGGCTGACACCATGCTGAGCGATCGCGCGCTTGCCGACTTTCGCGCCGCGCTGGGCACCGACCACGTCTTCGATGATCCGGCCACCCGCACCCTGTACGCCAGTGACGAAACGCCGCGTCAGGTCGAACCCGAGGCGGTGCTGTTTCCGACCTCGCACGACGAAGTGGCTGCACTAGTGCGCATCGCCTGCACCCACCGGATCGCGCTGACGCCGCGCGCCGCAGGGTCCAGCAACGTCGGCGGCGCCCTGCCCGCGCCCCGCAGCGCCGTCGTCAGCTTCGAGTGCATGCGCCGCGTGCTTGAATTCGATCCGGACAACCGCATCATCGTCGTCGAACCGGGCGTGGTGACCGACGACATCGATCGTGTCGCGCGCACTGCGGGACTGTTCTATCCGCCCGACCCCGGCAGCAGCGCCTACTGCCGCATCGGCGGCAATCTCGCGATGAACGCCGCCGGCCCGCGCGCCGTCAAGTACGGCGTCACCCGCGACTACGTCCTCGGCCTGCGCGCCGTCACCGGCGACGGCCGTGAAATCCGCACCGGCTGCCGCACCACCAAGGGTGTCACGGGCTACGACCTCACCCGTCTGCTGGTCGGCTCCGGCGGCACGCTCGCGCTCATCACCGAAGCGACGCTGAAACTCCTGCCTGCGCCGCAAGCCATCGCCACCCTGCGCGTGTGCTTCGACAGCAACCGCGCCGCACTCGACGCCGTCGGCCGCATCATGCGGCAGGCGGTGGTGCCGTGCGCGCTCGAATTCATGGACCGCCGCGCCATCGACGCGATCCGCCCGACCGGTGCGGCGGAGCACCTGCCGCCTGAAACACAGGCGCTACTGATGGTCGAAGCCGACGGCGCGGCGCAGGACCTGCCACGCCAGATCGACGCGCTACAGGATGCACTGGCCGGCCCCGGCCTGCTCGACGTGCAAAGCGGGTTCGACGCCGCGAGCATCGCCCGCCTGTGGGCCGCACGCAAGTCACTGTCGCTCGCGGTCAAGCGCATCGCCCCGCTCAAGCTCAACGAAGACATGGTCGTGCCGGTGTCGCGCCTTGCCGACTTCGTCGAGTTCATCGACGCCACCGCGCACACGCAGCGCCTGCCGGTCGTTTCCTTCGGCCATGCCGGCAACGGCAACCTGCACGTCAACCTCATGGTGCACCCGGACGACGCCGACGAAATGGCGCGCGCCCACGTCGCACTCGCCGCCATGATGCAGCGCGTGCTGGCACTGGGCGGCACACTTTCCGGAGAGCACGGCATCGGCACCGAGAAACGCCATTTCGTCCCGCATGAAATCGAGCCCGTGACCCTCGACCTCATGCGCGCGATCAAGCGCGAGTTCGATCCGCACGGCCTGCTCAACCCGGGCAAGCTGCTACCCGATTGAAATTGCCACAAATGCTTTACAAGCTCGCAAGGCATCTATAGAATGCGCGGCTTCGTTGGGGGTATAGCTCAGCTGGGAGAGCGCTTGCATGGCATGCAAGAGGTCAGCGGTTCGATCCCGCTTACCTCCACCAACCCACAGGATGTCCGATGCACAAACTGGGCGTGATCTTCACGCTGCTGGGCCTGGCCCTCAGTGTCGCCGGACTGATCGTCGGATTCTGGGAAATGGTGAATGGTGCCGAGGAAGGCGAAGCGTGGCTGATGCTGGTACCATTCGGGTTCGTCGGTTTGCTGCTCGGCGTCACCCTCACCCAGCTTTCCAGGAAGCAGTAGCAGCAATGTTGTTGACGGCTAAGGCCGTCGTCCAGGTCCCCATCGTCTAGAGGCCTAGGACACCGCCCTTTCACGGCGATAACCGGGGTTCGAATCCCCGTGGGGACGCCAACTCAATCAGGCGCTTGGCTTGATGTCGTTGGCAACGAATCATTTCATGTCAGTCAGTCGTCAGCCGGATGTGCGCATAACGCGTTCGCTGCGGCAGAGTTCCCGACTTCGCCCGTCATGGGCCACTGCGCGGCCCGCCCGCACCTGCTTCGGACCGCACGTCGCCGCTCACCCATGCAACCTTAACCCGAATTGCCCATCAGGCGGCAAGAGGCCCGCTTGCGGGCCGAAACTGGTACTCGCGCGGCGCAAATGACCCTTTGGGATTGCATGGGCGCTCGTATGCACGCAGTCCCGACGAGAGCATGTGGCGCAGTCAACTTCGGTTTCTGGGTTTAAAATAGCAAGCTCGGTCGAGCGCGCCTGGCATCGGCTTGTGGTTTGCATCCGCGATCGCGGATGCCGTAATCGGAAAACATACATGAACAGAACCGGACTTTCGGGTGCCGCTGCGGCGAGTGACGCCCAGCGCGAACAGGACAACCTGCGCCTGTACATCAACCTCAAGCTCGCATCATCGGGCCAGCCCACCGTGCGCGGACAGGCGAGTGACGGCTTCATGGATGTCGCCCACGATCTGTTGATGGCCTACCGCGCGAAGAACTGGCTGCTTTCGGGTTATCTGTGTCCGCCCGACCGCCGCATCCAGGCCTTCCTCGACCGTTACCTTGCCGGGGTGGACGCGATCCCGCAGTTGCCCGGGCAGACGTTCATCCTCGACCATCAGGGTCTGGCGCGCGAGCTGTCGCTGCCGGCGGATGCCGAAGTGTTCCGCTCGGACATCGTTTCGAGCTATCGGGTGCGCCAGGGCGTGCTGCACAACCCGGCAAGCGACCGGCGCACCACCAAGGGCCTGTTCCATGTCAGCGAAGGTGGCCTGCCGATTCCCGGCGACAAGAAGGCGGTGCCGCGTGAGACCTTCGCGCGCATGCTCGCGCACGCGCTCACGCCTCCGGCCGATCTGCTGACGCTGCCCTACGCCGTCAACCAGCCCGATCCCGCGCGCATGTTCGTCTCGCTGCTGCTGCGGCCGGTGGTCTGTCCCGCGATTCCCGGCGTGGCCCCGGAGAAGAGCATGGAAATCCGTTTCTTCGCACCGGGCAACCTGGTCAGCAACCTCGACTTCATCGAAAGCATTTTCGGAAACGGCGGCAATCCGTATCTGCCAGAGCTAGACGCCGCGCTCGACGTGGAACACTGGACCGGGCACACCGGCTGCGTGATCCTCGCGCCGCATCTGGTCGGGCTCAGCAAGCGCGAACTCGGCCTGCCGCGCTGGGACGACGCGAACGAGCGCCAGCGCCGCGAAGGCATGTGCTGGAAGGCACCCGATGAGCCGTACAACGACGGCCAGGCGTTCAAGCTCACCGCGCGCGACGCCAGCGGCGTGATGGTCACCATCATCGCCGACAACTACTTCGGCTACTGCAAGAAAGAGGTCAAGACGCAAATCAGCTTCGCCGCCAATCTCTACGGCCTGGCCGAGGAGGAGCACGCCGGCGGTGCGCTGTTGTTCCAGTGCCGCAACCATGGCGAGGAGTACGGCGTCGACAGTCGCGCGCGCGCGCCGGGGTACGCGTTCGAGGACATCCTGGCCCGCTACGGTACCTTCATGCGGCGCATGCCGGAAGGCCACGCGATCGACGTCAATTATGCGGACATCGTCTATGTGCCGCAGGACGTGCGCTTCGATCTCAACGCGCAGACCGTCACCTGGGAAAATACGGGCGGGACGCACCAGATCCGCCTCACGCCGGGCAAGATCTACATGCAGCCGAACGGCTACAAGGTGGAGATGCGCCGCCATCCCGGCGCGCCGTCGTGGCGGCTGGTGGGCATCGAGCCGGAAGGCACGTTCTGCCACAAGCCGTGCACGGTGTCTGGTGGCGGCAAGTCGGAGATTTCCAAATCGCTCGAGGACGCGGTCATCTACGGCCCGCTGTTCATCGACAATCTGGACCGCGACCTCGAGTGGGTGCACGGCATTCTGGAGCGCGACTATACCCACCGCTTCCGCCCCGGCTTCGAGCACGAAGACCGCGCCCCCGCGCGCAAGCCGCTCAGCATGGAACGCAGCCTGGGCTCGGTGATCAAGCTCCTGACACCGTCAGCCAGTCACACCGACGAATACAACGCCTGGCTCGACAGCATCCCGCCGCGCATCCTCGCGCTGGTGTTCCTGATCAAGCGTTTCCACCGCCCGGAATGGGGCAACGAATGGGACCAGCAGCTCGCGGTCGACGTGGTGGACGGCGCGCCGGGCCACGAACTCAAGATGTTCGGCCGCCGCATCGTCGCCAGCTACCTGCGCGTGGGCTTCGACCGCGACGCCCAGTGGCGCACCTTCAAGCTGCGCCAGGACTTCATCCCGGCCGAGAAGGTGCAGATGGAAGATGACATCACCGCCTCGGTGGTGGCGCCCGTCGCCGCGCTCACCGGCTGCAAGCCGGGACTCGACCCGGCGCGCAGCGTCAAGCTGACCCATAATTGCGAAATGCGTTTGTTCCAGCGGCCGGACGACGCCATCACCCCCGGCTACGACAAGCAGACCGAAGCCGACATGGCGCTGTCCGGCAACTTCATGGCCAATTTCGAGCCCCTCGCCGGCGAAGCGCTGGCGGCCGAAGTCGACAACGTCATGCGTCTGCATGCCTACACCCCGCCGATGCGCGAGCTCCTCGGCGCGGCAGCCCAGGCGGGCCAGGCGGTGGTTTCGTCCGCCTGCCCGCGCCTCATCGACGGCAAGCCCTCGAAGAATCCCCGCTACCTGCAACTGCGCCCCGACATCGCCAATCCGATCCGCAAGTACGCGGCCGAAATGGGCATGCGCTTCCATCGCAAGCTGAACGCAGACACACCCGTGTGCGTGAGCGTCGACGCCGTGCTGTCGGGACGGCGCAACAACCCGCCCGAGCCCGGCATCCGCTCCCTCGCGGTATACAGCCCGCTCCATTACCAGGACCTGCCGGAACTGTTCATGGACTATATCTGCTCGCTCACCGGCAAGTCGCCCTCGACCACGGGTGCGGGCTCGGAAGGCGCACTCACCAAAGGGCCGTTCAACGCACTGCACCCCACCGCCGACCTCAACAACGCGCTGGTGTCGATGATCCTCACCGGCCACGACGGCTTTTCCACGGCGGCCGGCCATGTCGGCTCGCACGTGCGCGTGGACCACGACATCAGCCTCCTGGTGCCGGAAATCTGGGCCCGCCTGCAACCCGAACAACGCCGCGCCGCCTGGCTCATCGAGCAGGGTTATCTCGAGCCGCTGTCCGACTTCGATCATGACAGCAAGCGCGTGCTGGCAAGCCGTCTGGGCTATCGCATCACCGAACGCTTTGTCGCCCATTTTATGGGCAAGATCTTCGACAACCCGTGCGCGGTTTTCAACGAGGCCATCCTCAAACCGGAAACGCAGGACCTGCCCGGCTTCGCCGATGGCGTGCGCAACATCGTCGAAGCGCAGGAACGCGTCGCGCGCCGCTACTTCGAGGATGGCAGCATCGACGAGGCCTGCCCGCCGCTAAAGGCCCTGCTCTCCGTCATGGCCTACGGACACTATCAGGGACTGGACGTACATGCGCCGCAGATTCGTGCGCTGTTCACCCGCGAAGCGCTGCTGGCCTCGGATTGGTACCGCCAGCGCCTGCAGGTCAAGCTCGAGCGCGATCTTGCCATGTGGCGGCGTAACCTCGACGAACTCGTGCGCTTCCAGCAGAACCCGCACAACGTCGAAGAGGCACGACGCCTCGATCTCGACGCCCGCATCGCCTACACCCGTGCGCAGCTCGCCAAGCTGGAAACACCCGACGCCTGGCGTACCTACATCGGCACCCTGGGTGCCGATCCACTGGGGCCGATCGAAGCGGGACAGCTGGGTACCGGCGAGGTTCACATGCCGGCGTCTGCACTGGGTTGAGCGGCAGGTTGAGCGGGCGGAAAGAAAAGCGCGTTCGATGGTCGAACCGAACATGAAGTGGCGCCCCGAGCACGAATCGAACGTGCGGCCTACCCCTTAGGAGGGGGTTGCTCTATCCACTGAGCTACCGGGGCGTGGCGCGCATTCTACCGAATCGCGCGCGATTCTCCGAACACCGCCGGAAAGCACAACGCGCTCCGCAGGGCACGCTCAGCGCGAGATCCGGCGTTCGCGCAGAACCTTGCCGCCCCAGATCCACACGTACTGTACGCCCGATGCCGTGGCGATGGCGAACACGGCGATGAAGATCGCCGGCAGCCAGTCGCCGACGTCAAACAGCCCGGCCAGCCCGGCGAGCACCAGCGCGAGCAGGGTGAATTCCGCCGCCATGTGCGTCTTGCCGAGCAGGGTGGGATGGATGTCGAGGTGGCCGGCGAGTCCGCGGTAACTCAACGCGCCCAGCACGATGACGCTGTCGCGCAGCAGGATCGCTGCCGTCACCCACAGGGGGATGGCCTGCTCGTAGGTCAGCATGACGAGAGTGACGATACCGAGCGCCTTGTCGGCGATGGTGTCGAGCATCGCGCCGAGTGGGGTCATCTGGTTCAGCCAGCGGGCCAGAAAGCCGTCGATGGCGTCGGATACGGCGGCGGCGAAGAACAGCCAGCATGCCGCCACCCATTGTTCCTGAACGATCAGCCAGGTGAGCACCGGCACCGCAGCGATGCGCAGCAGCGTGATGACATTTGGCAGGTTCAGTACTCGGGCGTTCATGGCCCGAGCGTACTCAAGACAGCGGCTGCCTGGCAAGTCCGTCCCACAGCTTCTCCAGCCGTTTCACCGACACCGGATAGGGGGTCTTCAATTCCTGTGCGAAAAGTGAGACGCGCAGCTCTTCCAGCTGCCAGCGAAAGTCCGCCAGTGCGGCCGGCGGTTCGCCCTTGATCTGCGCACAGCGCGCCAGGTATTTGTTCTGCAGGGTAAGCACGCCGGCCAGGCTGCGTGCGTCGCGCTGCTCGGCCGCGGGCAGTTTCTCCAGGCGCTTGAGGATACCGCGCAGATAGCGCGGCAGGTCCTTCAAGTGCGCCCACGGCGTGGCGGTGATGAAATCCGGCGGCACCAGGGCGGCAAGGTGCGCGGTCTCGTCACGCATCACCGCGACGAACTGCGGCCTGGCGCTGAGCCGCGCCGTCACCTGCGCATGAAGGTCGAGAATTTCCGCGACGTCGCGCAGCAGCGCCTGTTTCACCACCGCGATGCGCGGTTTGGCGCGCTCCTTCTGCCGCTCGAATTCCTTCGCACTGCGCGGCGGGTCGTCGTCGCCCAGCAGCGCGCGCGTCGCGATGGCGTCAAGCAGTTCGGCGCGCAGGCGCTCGGCACTGCCGAAAGCGCGGTACTTCAGCGCCAGCGCCGTCTCGCGTGACAAATCCTTGTCGAGTTGCTTGAACTGGGCGCCAAGCGCGATCCGCAACAGGCGCACCACGCCGCGTCGCGTTTCGATCTCGGCGACGCCGGCGGCATCGAGCAGGCGCAGGTCGACCGCTTCGCCGGTATCGACCAGTGCAGGGTAACCCGTGAGCTCACGGCCGCCGCGCTTGAATTTCACCTGTGCGGGCAGATCGCCGAAATCCCATTCGGCCAGCCCGGCACGCTCGAAGACGTTATCGTCGCCGCCACCATAGGTGATGCGCGCGGCACCGCCGAGCTGCGCGCGCAACGCCACCAGGTCGCGCCCGCCGGCGAGTTCTTCGCCACTGTCGTCGATCACGCTGAAATTCATCCTGAGGTGAGCCGGCAGCTCGCCTTTCCATTCGTCTGGATGGATGTCGGCACCGGTCTTGCTGTGGATGAAGGCGGCAAGCGCCTCGGTCAGCATCCTCTCGCCCGGCTTCGCGACGGAGAGAAATGCGGTCACCGTGTCGGGCAGCGGAATCAGGGGGCGGCGCTTGTCCTTCGGCAACATCTTCAGCAGCGCGTTCAGCTTTTCACGGATGAGCCCGGGCACCAGCCAGTCAACCTGGGCGGCCTCGACACGATTCAGCAGATACAGCGGCAGATGCAGCGTCACGCCGTCGAGCACGTGCCCGGGTTCGAACCGGTATTTCAGCTTGCATGTGATGCCGTCGACGGTCATCGTCTCGGGGAACAAGGTGTGGTCGGCACCGAGCCCCTCACCGAGGACATCCTCGCGCGCCAGGAACAGAACGCGGGGATCGGCGGCTTCGGCCTCGCGGCGCCATTGCTCGAAGCTTGCGCCATTGTGAAGGCCGGCCGGAATGCGCGCATCGAACACGCGGAAGATGCGCTCCTCGTCGAGCCAGACGCCGGATTTTCGTGCCTTGTGCTCGAGATCCTCGATTTCCCGGATGAGCGCGCGGTTGTGCGCGTGCCACGCCGCCTGGGTGTCGTACTCGCCGGCGACCAGCGCGCCACGGATGAAGAGCTCGCGCGCCAAATCGGGGGCGATCGGTCCGTAATGGATTTTGCGTCGCGGCACCAGCGTGATGCCGTACAGGCTCACGCGCTCGTACGCCACCACCCGCGCGCCGTCCTTCTCCCAGTGCGGCTCCAGATACATGCGGGTGAGCAGATGGCGCCCCGCGGCCTCGATCCATTCGGGACGGACCTCGGCAACGGTGCGCGCGAGCAGCCGCCCGGTGTCGGTCAGCTCGGCGGCGACGATCCACTTCGGGCCCTTCTTCGCCAGCGCCGAGCCGGGGTGGATGGACAGCTTGATGCCGCGCGCGCCCTGATAATTGCCTTCCCCCGGTTTGGGGCGCCCCTTGGCCTCGTCCGACTTGAAACCGATATTGCCGAGCAGTCCGGCGAGCAGGGATTGGTGAATGGCGTCGTAGCCGGCATCCTTGTCGTTTTCGCGCAAGCCGAGCTCGCTCATCTGCGCGTGCAGTTGGCCATGGATGTCGCGCCATTCGCGCATGCGCCGGGATGACAGGAAATGATCCTGCAACAGCGTCTGCAACTGCCGGTTGCTCTTCTTGTGCTTGAGTTGCTCGTCGAACCACTTCCACAACTTGAGCCAGCCCATGAAATCGGAGCGTTCGTCCTGGAACAGCCGGTGCTTCTCGTCCGCTGCCTGCGCACGCTCCATCGGCCGGTCGCGCGGGTCCTGTACCGACAACACACTGGCGATGACCAGCACCTCACGCACGCAGCGCTGCTGCTCGGCCGCCAGCAACATTCTCGCAATGCGCGGGTCGAGCGGCAGCTTGGCGAGCTGGCGGCCGATCTTCGTCAATTGCCCCTGTTCGTCGAGCGCATGCAGCTCGGCGAGCAACTGATAGCCGTCGCTGACGAAGCGGTGACTCGGTGGATCGATGAAGGGAAAGCCGACGACGTCGCCGAGATTGAGCGACTTCATCCGCAGAATGACGCCGGCAAGTGAGGAGCGCAGCAGTTCCGGATCGGTGAAGCGCGGGCGGTTATTGAAGTCCTCCTCGTCGTATAGACGGATGCACACGCCGTCGGCAACGCGGCCACAGCGGCCGGCGCGCTGGTTGGCCGAGGCCTGCGAGACTTTCTCGATCAACAGTTGCTCGACCTTGTTGCGCGCGGAGTAGCGTTTCACCCGCGCCGTGCCGGGGTCGATCACATAGCGGATGCCCGGCACCGTGAGCGAAGTCTCGGCGACGTTGGTCGCCAGCACGATGCGCCGCAACGCGCGGGTGGGTTTGAAAATGGCGTCCTGTTCGGCCACCGACAGGCGGGAAAACAAGGGCAGGATTTCCGTGCCCGGCGGATGATGCTTGCGCAGCGCCTCGGCGGTGTCGCGGATCTCGCGCTCGCCGGGAAGAAACACCAGGATATCGCCCGGACCTTCGCGCGCGAGTTCGTCGGTTGCATCGAGAATGGCGCTGGTGAGATCGGCCTGGGCTTCTCGCGCAGAAGTCCTCCCGCCCGCGCGTGTGGCGGGGGGAACGTCATCGCGCGCGACAGGACGCCAGCGGATTTCCACCGGATAGAGCCGCCCCGACACTTCGATCACCGGCGCGTCGTCGAAATGCTGCGCGAAGCGTTCGGCATCGATGGTCGCGGAGGTGATGACAACCCTGAGATCGGCACGCTTCTCCACCAGCGTCTTCAGATAGCCGAGCAGGAAATCGATATTGAGACTGCGCTCGTGCGCTTCGTCAATGATGATCGTGTCGTAGCGGCTCAAGAGCGGGTCGCCCTGGCTTTCGGCGAGCAGGATGCCGTCGGTCATCACCTTGATCGCGGTGTCCGCGCGCACCTTGTCGGTGAAGCGCACCTTGTAGCCGACCAGCCCGCCCAGTTCGCTTCCGAGCTCCTGCGCGATGCGCGCCGCCACCGAACGCGCGGCGATGCGTCGCGGCTGCGTACAGCCGATCAGCTTGCCCGCGCGCACGCCCGCCTCCAGGCACATCTTGGGAATCTGCGTGGTTTTCCCCGAGCCGGTCTCGCCGCACAGGATCAGCACGCGATGCTTCGCCAGCGCCGCAAGAATGTCCTCACGGCGCGAGGAAACGGGCAGATCGGGATACGAGATATTCAAGGAAGGTGCAAATCCGGAAACAATCATCCGCGAAGGACGCGAAGGGGCGCGAAGAAAGAAAGCGGTCCTGGAAGCACGGATTCGGCCCGCAAGCGGGCCTCCTACCGCCTAATGGACAATCCGGCATGAATTCTTTTGCCTTTCTTCGCGTTCCTTTGCGGATAAAAAAGAGAGCTACTTATTGCGCAGATAGCGCGCGTCATCGAAGCTTTCCAGCCAGGCCGGACGATACACCGCCATCAGCGTCACCGCCATGCCGGTCATGAACGCCTCGCCCCAGCCGACCAGCACGGTCACGTAGGGTGTGTAGTGGTCGAGCAGATAATCGAGTCGATATGCGCCGGAGAGGCTCATCACGGCCGTCACCGTCAGTCCGATCGTTACCACCGACAGCAGCGCGCCGAAAAACCCGTTGCCCAGCACGTAAATGAAAAAATGATTCGGCAGCCGCCGCTCCAAAATGCGCTGGATGTTCCAGCTCACCCACGCGGGTACGGCTGCAAGCATGAGTGCATCCAGGCCCACCGATGCAAGGTTCCCGTGACCGAATGCCACGTTTGCCAGCAGGATCAGCACCGCGGACGCCACCGCGCGCCAGAAGCCGAACATGAGCGTGAGCGCCGCCATGCCATACAGGTGAAACCCGAGGCCGGGCCGCACCCCGGTACGGATCTGCCACAAGGCCAGCAACGCCACCGTGGCGCCGAGAAACAGATTGAGCCGGGCAGGCGCGGCAAGACGCCGCCAGTCACCGGACTTGGCCCAGCGCCACGCCAGCCAGGCCAACCCCATCCAGCCGGCAACCAGAAAAGTCGCAGGCAGGACGGAAGGAGCGAGGTCCAGCGCGGTAAAATCCATGCTCGAATTCTACGCGATGCCACGCCCATGCCTGCTTCTTCCCGCCCCATGACCGACGATGAACTCGCCGCCTACGACGATTTGCTGCAGTCCATCAGCGACCGCACCGATGTACCGCTGTCCGTGGAATTGCTCGACGGCTTCAGCGCGGCGCTGATCGTCGCGCCGCGGCTCGTCATGCCGAGCGAATATTTCCCTGTGCTGCTCGGTGATGCCGAACGGTCCGTCTTCGAAGACGAGGACATGCTTCGTCTCTTCATGGAAAGCTTCACTCGGCGCTGGAACGAAATCGCAAGCGGCCTCGACGCGCCGGTGGAAAATCTCGCCGACCCCCGGGCCTATGCCCCGCTGATCCTCGACTGGGACGCAATCCTCAAGGACCTGTCCGCTGAGGACATCGCCCCGCTGGCAGAGCATGGCATGCCGTCCTACGCACAGCAGTGGGCCGCCGGCTTCCTGCTGGCGGTGGACTACTGGGAAGATGACTGGGCATTGCCCGAAAACAGCAAGGACGAAGCCTACGTCGACGCCTGCCTCGACCCGTTTTACACCCTCATCACGCCCGACGCTGAATGGACGGCCGACGAACGCGAACTCAGCCGCGAAGCCCACGTCGCCAACGCCATCTGGTCAGTCTACGACCTGCGCGAATTCTGGCGCGATCGCGGTCTCGCCCCGAGCGAACCGATCCGCAAGGTCGCCACGCCCGGCCGCAACGACCCCTGCCCCTGCGGCAGCGGAAAAAAATACAAGAAATGCTGCGGCGCGGAAACCTGACTGGAAAGCAGGATTTTGGATTCAGGATCCAGGATCCAGGGAATGAGCGGCCGGAGGCCGCGATATTGATACTCTTGCCTCCTTGCCTCTTGCCTCTTGTCTCTTGCCTCTAACCAATGAACCTCGTCCTCTTCGATCTCGACAACACCCTCCTCGCCGGCGATTCCGATTATGAATGGGGGCAGTTCCTCATCGCCAAGGGCGCGGTGGACGGCCCACATTACGAAGCGAAGAACCGCGCCTTCTACGAGGATTACAAGGCCGGCCGCCTCGACATCTACGCCTTCCTCGCCTTTGCGCTGCGGCCGCTCGCCACCCACTCGCGCGCGCAGCTCGACGCCTGGCACGCCGAATACATGGCCACCCGCATCCGCCCGATGATTCCCCAGGCCGCCCGCGACCTCGTCAACCGGCACCTGGCAAGCGCCGACCTCGTCGCCGTCATCACCGCCACCAACAGCTTCGTCACCGCCCCGATCGCACGCGAATTCGGCATCCCACATCTCATCGCCACCGATCCCGAGGAAGTCGACGGCCGGTTCACCGGCGAAGTGGCCGGCACACCCTGCTTTCGCGAAGGCAAGGTCACCCGCATCGAGCAGTTCCTCGCCGAACGCGGCACCACGCTCGAACGTCTCGACGACAGCTGGTTCTACAGCGACTCGCACAACGACCTGCCGCTGCTGGAGAAGGTGCGCCATCCAGTCGCCGTCGACCCGGACCCCACTTTGCGCACAGAGGCCGAAGCGCGCGGCTGGCCGGTCATCTCGCTGCGCGGCTGACGTTCCGCACCGGCCGATGCGGCGCGCGAGGAGTGAAGCGCCGCCCCACACATGAATTCGTCGCCCGGCGGCGGTATCATTAGGGCATGGCTGCCCCGTCTCCCCTCGCCGAAAGCGTCGCCCACCAGCGCGAACAGCTCGCCAACATGCTGCGCGAACCGCTGGCGCTGGCCGCCGAAGCATGCAGCCGTGCCTGGCCCAGCCGCGCCGGACTCAACGCCGCGCTGATCCACGCCCTCGCCTCGTTGCCCGCGTGCAAATACCTGTACGTGCTCGACACGCACGCCATCCAGTTGTCCGACAACATCAGCCACGAAGGCCTCGTCGAAACCGACTACGGACGCGACCGCTCCGACCGGCCCTACATGAAGGAAGCCGTGCCCAGCCAGGGCTTCCTGCTGTCCGAGGCCTACATCAGCCTGCGCGCCAAGCGCCCCTCGCTCACCGCCATCCAGATCGTGCGCGACGACAGTGGCCGCGTGCTCGGCTTCGTCGGTGCCGACTTCGACCTGCGCGACCTGCCGCTGACCCGCAAGCTGTACGAGGAACCCACCTACTGGCGCCAGATCAAGGGCGACCCCGCGATCCGCAGCGCCGTGTTCCACCAGACGCGCAGCGACAGCCAGCTCGACCTGCACCTCGACACCGCGCTCGGCATCATGGTCGAACTCATGGAAGCGCATGGCGTATTCCACGGCAAGCTGCACTTCTCCAGCAGCCGCGCCACCATCTGGCTGGTCGACGACCCCTACCGCTACCGCCTGCTCGACATCGAGGCGCTCACCGATCCCGACACCTGCCTCATCTACCCGCACCAGGACTACCCCGCCGACGCCGTCGTCCCCAGGGAAAAAATCCGCCCCATCCTCGAAGCCCTGCGTGCCCTGCGCTTCATGGACGAAACCTTCTACCTGCGCGCCGGCTCCCTCAACATCTTCAACGGCATGGTCGGCCTCACCTTCTCCTGTGACGGCTCGCACTACATCCCGTGGAACGAATTCCTCGGCAAGGGCTACGATTTCTGGGCACCCGCGGCAGCGGCGGGGCAGAGCTGCCCGGTTTGAGCCCTTGCCGGAGTTTCCGGCACACGCGCCCTCCTTCCATTGCGCGACGTAGGCCCCGGCTGTAGGAGGCCCGCCCCCGGGCCGATCGGGGCGTAGCTTCTGCCAGCGACTCAAGTGCCGCGGCAGCGGCAGCGGCAGCGGCTTGCCACAACGCAATGCTTGCCGCACACTGGCAAAAACGACAATAACGCTGCGGAGAATCCCGACAACAAAAAATCCACAGTATTTTGAGCAAACTCGACGAACTCTATCGCCTGCACCACCTTCTGGACGGGCGGCGAACCGGTATCTCGCGCGCCACACTCATCGGTGAGCACCGCTTCGCGCGCGCCACACTCGCGCGCCTGATCGCTGACCTGCGCGACAAACTCAATGCCCCGCTCATCCACGACAAGGATCGCGGCGGCTACCGCTACGACACCGCCGACGGCCGCTTCGCCCTGCCCGGACTGTGGTTCACCGCCGACGAACTGCTCGCACTCGTCACGCTGAAACAGCTTCTGTCCAACCTCGAACCCGGCCTGCTCGACGACCACCTGCGCCCCCTGCAAACCCGCATCGACCAGTTGCTCGCGAGTCGCCATCTTGGCGCCGGCGAAACCACCAGCCGCATCCGTCTGCTGAGCATGGCTGCGCGCCACAAGAACCCACGTCATTTCCAGATCGTGGCAGGCGCTGTCCTGCAACGAAAACGCCTCGTCATCGACTACTACAACCGCGAACGCGACGAAACCAGCCAGCGAGAAGTTTCCCCCCAGCGCCTCACCCACTACCGCGACAACTGGTATCTCGATGCCTGGTGCCACGAGAAAAAAGGCCTGCGCATCTTCGCCGTCGAATGCATCCGCGAAGTCGAGCCGCTGGCCAAACGCGCCAAGGCCGTCCCGGAAACCATCCTCGACCGCGAACTCGGAAGCGCCTACGGCATCTTCGCAGGCAAACCGCGTGCTATCGTCGTTCTCGTCTTCACCGCCAGACGTGCCCGCTGGGTGGCCGATGAAATCTGGCACCCGGACCAGCAAGGCCGCTGGCTGGACGACGGGCGTTACGAATTGCGGCTGCCGTATTCGGACGATCGCGAGTTGGTAATGGATATTCTCAAGTACGGGCCGGATGTGGAAGTAACCGGACCGCTCGAGTTGCGCCTGACGGTTGAAAAAACCCTGCGTGTGGCTGCAAGCCAATATCGACAAGGAAAACCGGCGGTCCCAGAAAATGAGAATGAGCATGGGTAATATGGCAAGCACACGCTAGTGGCCTCTGAAAACGAAAGGTAGCTGGATGACCTCGAAGACCTACGAAATCAAATTGGAAATCGCCGGCCCTACGGCCATCTGGACGCGCCCGGATACTGGCGACTCGCCCGGCACTTATCCCGCGCCGACACGCTCGGCGGCCAAGGGCATCTTCGAGGCGATCCTCTGGAATCCGGCGGTCGAGATCGTGCCGACCCGAGTCGAGATTTGCGAACCGCTTGTCTACCACCACTACGCAACCAACTACGGCGGTCCGCAGCGCAAGAGTGCGCAGATACGCGACGACAACAACTATCAGCTTTTTGCCACGGTACTAGTAAATGTGCGCTACCGACTCTACGCGGACCTGAACTCCGTTTCGCGCAGCGATTTCCCACCCAAAATCCTGTACTGGCTCGAACGCACGCGATCACCCTGCCACGCTTTCAAGGAGATTTTCGAGCGCCGTCTCAAACGCGGGCAATGTCATTACGTGCCGAGTCTGGGCTGGCGCGAATTCGCCCCAAACTACGTCGGCAGGCTGCAAATCGCTCTTTACCCAACACAAGCCGACCTCAACTTAAGCCTGCCGTCGATGCCGGATCAGGTTTTTCACAAACCGACCTATGGCGAGCACGCGTTGGCTTACGAACAAGGTCTCGTGATCGAATCAGGCATACTGGCCTACGGTGCGGACCATGCTGAATGAACTGCTCCAGGCGGCGAGAGCGATCCCCAGCTTGCCCGCAACACTGCACAAATCACTGAAGGCCCTGCCCAAATACCCCGCTTTCAAGGTTCTGATCGACGCACAGGATGCAATCGTCGAAGTGCAGTTTTTATCTGCCGACCAATTGAATGGGCTGCGCAAGTGGCAGCCCGGCGGCAATGGTTTCAGCACGCCGGTTTTCAATGTACCGCCTCTGTTTCAGCTCGACCTCGGTAAATCACTGGACGGCGCGCGCGACGCTACGGCAGAGGAATGGGCACAAACATTTTCAGAAATTCAGGCACGCTGCGGCGCGCTGCAAGGCTCATGGCTAGATAGCCGTTCGGGAAATCTCAACGAAAAATGCCGCAAATCGCTCGCCGACATTCCCGCACAGTTGCAGGTGCTGCTGCCAAACGATGATGACTACGTCGTACTGCGCACCCTGCTGCAACGCCTGCATAGCCTGACACCTGAGCGCTTCTTCCCCGAACTCGCACGCAGGCTGGAAATGCAACTGTCGCACGCTTACGACGCAGACCTCTTCAAGCTCTACTGCGCCGCCAGCGACGCGGAAGCTGCCAAGCCCTGCAATCTGCTGCTGGACATGCCGGACTGGGACCTCATCGGCAATGCCCCGGTTACATCAATGCTTACGACAACACTGCTGAATACCTTGCTGACGCAACTCGCAATACCCGGCGATGAAGCTCCATTGGCCTCGACCGACGCCTATGGCTATGCCGCCGCTAGCGTGAGTGACAAATTCGCAGATATTATCGTCCCCGGCCTTGGCAAAGTTATCCTGCGCGCCATGACCAAGGACGCACCCTGCCAGTACCGCTACGGCAAGGCCGATGCCGATTCCTTCGTCGTCGGCATCGAGTCGCGCGACCGCGCGAAGAGCGCGTTGGAATATCTGACCCAGCCCGGACGCCGTGGCAAAACTTGGCAATTCCGGGGTGGCAATCTGTTCCTGTTCTATCCCGAGCGCGAACTGCGGGTGCTTGACGACGTAAACCCAGCCGATATTTGCAGCCTGCCCGACGACGAGGACGATGAAGACGCCGCCAAAGCGACCGCTACCGCAGGCTTCGAAGCCCGCGCGGAACGTATCGCCGCGGCGCTCGAAGGCAAAGCGCGCGAATCCGAAACGCCGGTGCATCTCATCGTGCTGCGCAAGCCAGACGGCCACCGCACGAAGCTCGTCGCGCACCACACCTTCACGATGGCGCATCTCCTCGGGGCCGCCCGCGCCTGGATTGCCGGAGCGAAAGCCTGTCCGCCCATTGCTTTCGCGCGCTGGGGCAAGGCCAAGGGCGAGCGCCACGACATCGAGCCCGCGACGCCTTACCCCTATCAGGTGGCGAGCTGGCTCAACACCTTCTGGGTTCGCGGCGACGAGAACCAGGGCAAGCTCAGCACATTTTCCGCCGAAGACACGTTAAGCCTGCTGCTCGTCACCGACGGTCCGAAAGTCCAGATGGCACAGCGCGCGCTACGCCACGCGTTGGTAGGCTGGGCCGGTTTCCTGATCGCCGCTGGCGCGCGCGAACACGCTTCCGTCATCCTCAAGGCCGGCGACAAACGCGCCGCCGCGCTAGCCGCATTGCCGGCGATTCTGGCCTTGCTGCTTTTCAAATCCGAATCACGCATCAACCGGGAGGGAATCATGGCGTCACCCGCTTTTCTCGTCGGCAGGCTCCTGGCGTTGGCCGACAGCCTGCACTTTCAATACTGCCAAGGCGTGCGCAACGGCCAGGTGCCGGGGCAATTGCTCGGCAACGCGCTGATGGCGACGGCGCTGGAAACGCCGGAAGCGGCGCTCGCGCTGTACGCGCAGCGTATCCTGGCTTATCAGGCTTGGGCGAAAACCTGCAAGCCACAAGGCAACGGGCCGGAAGCTCGCGCCAAGCATTTTCTTAATCAGCTTGGCGATGTCTGTTCGGAAATCAGCCTGCTCAACATTCCCGCGCGCGCCAGCGACGCCGACAAGGCGCAACTCATCCTCGGCTACCTCGCTAAATCACCCGGCAAGGCCGAACCCAACCCGACCGAACCCACTCAGGAGGATCAACTGTGAAACCCATGCTCACCTACACTAAGGATGTCGGCAACTTCAAACGCGGCACCGGCCTGCTCGTCATCGAAGTCCGCAATTCCAACCCCAACGGCGACCCCGACCGCGACAGCGACCCACGCCAACGCCCGGACCAGCGCGGGGAAATCTCGCCGGTTTCGTACAAGCGCAAGCTGCGCGATCTGGTCGAATGGAAAGGCGAAGTCTGGGACGCTCTCTCCGCCGATCTGCAACTCGACGCCGCGCGGTTCGGCATCCTCGAATCGCGTGGGCGCGACCGCGCTGTAATCGCCAAACAACTCACCGGGGATGGCCAGGCATTCAAGGGGGCCTATTGGGACGGACGCGTGTTCGGCAACACCTTTCTCGAAAGCATGAAGGACGACGAAGCCAAGAAACACGGCTTCAAGGAAGATGAGATCAAGCAGTTCAAGGCCAACGCCATACGCACCGGCTGCGTCCATTTCGGCCTCGGCCTCTCGGTTGCGCCGATCCAGATCGAGCGTCACACCAACACCAACAAGGCTGGCGTGCAGGACGACAAGGATCGTGGCATGGCCCCGATGGGCTACCGCTTCGTGCCGCACGGCCTTTATCTCATGCCTTTCTTCGTCAACCCCAGCGCCGCCGCGCGCACCGGCTGCACCGGCGAAGACATCGCGCTCATGCTCGAACTCATCCGCTACGCCTATCCTCACACCCGCTCCCACGCCCGCCCGGCGGTCGATCTCGCCCGCGCCTGGTACGTTGAGCACGCCGACAAGCTCGGCTCGTGCTCGGACTTCGCCATCCTCGACGCGCTCGCGCCGACCAAGCTAGGCGATCCGGACACGCCGTCCAAGAACATCAGTGATTACCAGATTCCCACCGCACTGCCCGACGAACTCACGAACAGGAAAGACCGGCACGGCAATCCGGCGTTGACGCTGATCGACCTGCTCTGAGCACGATGGACTGGCTCGCCCACAGCGCGAAGCGCGGCTGTCCGGCGCAGACCTACGGCGACCACGTCGGATGTGCTGTCGCCAAAGCACGGCAGGTCGCCGTCGACGCCAGCCTCGGCCTGCCGCAGTCCGAGCCCTTCATCGAAACGGTCACGCTGGGCACCGAGTTCCACGATCTCGGCAAGCTCGACGACGACAATCAGGCGGTTCTGGCTTCGCCCACCGGCAAGACGTTGCCGCGCGACCATGTCGATCCTGGCGTAAAGCATCTGTTCGGGTTGGGTAGCGACACCGCGCGCTTCGCCGGGGTATTGGCCTACTCTCACCATCGCGGTTTGCCGGATATCCCCGAGCAAACCGGGCGGAAGTCGAAAGCCTGGCGTGGCGATGAAAGCGGCGAACGCAGCGACCCGGACACCGTCATCGCCCGCACCGCGCAGTATCTGGACGAATACCTGCGGCGTCACCATGAGGCTTTGCAGCGCGGCGCAACGTCTCCGGACACGCATAGCTTCAAACCCGACGCGCTCGATTTGCGTCTCGCGCTAAGCTGCCTGGTCGATGCCGACCACGGCGATACCGCGCGACACTACGGTGCACCCTTGCCCGCCGCGCCCTTACTTCATGCCGAGGCGCGACTGGTCGCGCTAGATGCTTACGTCGAAAACCTTGGGCACGGTGCTACAGGCCGCGAGGCAGAGCGCGCGGCAAACCGTCGGGCACATTATTTCGCCTGCCGCGACGCTGCCCCCACGCCGTCTCTGGTTGAATGCGACAGCCCCGTCGGCAGCGGCAAGACGACCGCCGTGATGGCACACCTACTCCACGCCGCGCACGCCAAAAACCTGCGCCGCGTATTCGTCGTCCAGCCATTCACCAATATCATCGACCAGTCGGTCGAAACCTACCGCCGTGCCCTGATCCTGCCGAGTGAGGCTGCCGACCACGTCGTCGCCGCGCATCACCACAAGACCGATTTTTCCGATCCGTTGACGCGAGAGCTGACGACGCGCTGGCAGGCCCCGGTTGTCGTCACTACCGCTGTGCAGTTCTTCGAGACGCTGGCCTCTAACCACACATCCAGCCTGCGCAAGCTGCATCAGGTCGCGCGCTCGGCGATCTTCATCGACGAAGCGCACGCCGCACTACCCGCGCACCTGTGGCCGCTCGCCTGGAAATGGCTGCGTGTGCTGGCAACACGCTGGGGCTGTCATGTGGTGCCGGCGTCTGGCTCGCTCGCGCGCTTCTGGGCGCTGAAAGACTTCTACCCCAGACCGATGCACAGCAACGGCCCGAACCCAACGCTCCAATTACCCATGCTCGTCGGCGATACGCTGCGTACTAAACTCGCAGGAGACGAAATCCACCGCATCCACTATCGTCAGCAGCCCGACGCGCTCAGCCTCGATAGCCTGCTTGATTTTCTGGCGGCGCTGCCCGGCCCGCGCATCGCAGTTTTCAACACCGTGCAGACCGCCGCCGTCGTAGCTCGTACGCTGGCGCATAAAGCAGGTCGGCACAGGGTCGAGCACCTTTCGACTGCGCTCACCCCGGCAGACCGCGCTGCAACGCTCGGGCACGTCAAGATCCGCCTCGCGCAACCCGACGACCGCGACTGGACGCTAGTCGCCACCTCGCTGGTCGAAGCCGGGATCGATCTCTCGTTCCGGTCCGGCCTGCGCGAAGCCGCCAGCCTCACCAGCACCCTGCAACTGGGCGGGCGGGTGAATCGCCACAACGAACACGACGAGGCCGAACTCTGGTCAGTAACGCTGCGGCCCGGGCACGGGATACATCCGCATCGTGCCATGCAGGTTTCGGTGAGCGTGCTGGCCAAAATGTTCGCGCGGAATCGGGTAACACCAGAAGCATGTACCGAGGCACTTAAGCTCGAAATCGCAGAGCAGGGGAATTCAGAGAAGATCGAGACACTGTTCAAGCACGAACTCGCCAAAAAATTCCCCGCCGTTGCAGAGGACTTCAAAGTCATCGCTTCAGACACCGTCACCGTGCTGATGCCCGGATCGTTGTTGGACGCGATCAAGGAGGGCGTGCGCGCCGACTGGAAAACCCTGCAAGACCAATGCGTGCAAATCTGGGCGACGCGCAAACTTGATTTTGGGCTACACCCCATCGAAGCCGTGCCCGGCCTGTTCGAATGGACGCTGGCCTACGACGATTTCATCGGCTACATGAGTGGTGCGCTCGACGTAGAACGGGTGAAATCCGGTGCGACGCTGCTGGTCTGAGTTCGATCCATGAAACCGGAACAGGCACGTTGCGGTGGTTTTCAATATTGGTCACTGCCGCCCCACCCAATACCCCGGACGGCGGCTCTGATTAGCGAGTGCGATGATGACGAGCGTATCGGGGAAAACCCGATACACCAGATCAAAGGGAAAACCGTGCAACGGTATGCTGCGCGCCTGAACCTGGACAGGTTTGCCAATGGCTGGGTGTTCACTCAGCAAGGCAAGCGTTTGCCTGACGATTGTTGCGAATTTCCTGCTGATCGTCGCACCCGCCTGGGCCTGCGGGTGCCAGACGTGCCTCACGCACCCGCTTTGCGAAGTTTCTCTTCCAGCCTTGCGAACACTTCTTCACCGGGAATCAATTCGGCAGTTCCGGCGTCGATTTCAGCGATACGACGGGCGATTTCGGCATCCCACGCGGCCTGGACCTCATCGCGAGGGGTGACACTGATCCATAGCCAATCAGCCAGATCCGCGCGTTCTTCAGGGGGGAGCTTCATGGCTTCCACCTTGATTTGTTCGGCAGTCAGTGACATGGGAACCTCCGTTGAGTCGCGCTGAGTACGCATGGCACAGAAGATACGCCCCGCGTCGGCCATGATCAACCCTGATCCCATACCGCTGTCCGCCCTCAACCACTGGGCGTACTGCCCGCGCCGTTGCGGACTGATCCACCAGGAAGGTGAATTCACCGACAACCTTCATACCGCACGAGGAAACGCCGAGCACGCGCGCGTGGATCGAGTCGCGTACGAAACACTGAAAAGCGGCGTGCGTGCCGAGTTCGCGCTGCCCGTCTGGTCGGATCGCTGCGGCCTGATCGGCAAGTGCGACGTGGTCGAGTTCTGGCCGGATGGCACAGTCTATCCAGTCGAGTACAAACACGGCCCCAAACGCAAGTGGCTCAACGACGACATCCAGCTCGCCGCCCAAGCCATGTGCCTGGAAGACATGCTGGGCCGACCTGTCACGCAGGGCGCCATATTTCACGCCAGCAGCCATAGGCGGCGCGAAGTGGAGATCACGCCAGAACTGCGGAGACTGGTGATCGAAACCGCCGAGGCGATTCGCGCAATATTGTTGACGGGCAAGCTGCCGCCGCCGGCAAACGATGCACGCTGCAAGGAATGTTCGCTGAAAGAGATTTGCCAGCCGGAGGCGCTGGCAGAGAAGAACCGACAGCGCGGCTTGGCACGCACGTTGTTTGCGCCCGACAGTGGGGTCAGCCCGTGACCAGCCGCGCGATGCACGCCGCCGGGCTGAGGATTTCCACGCCTGCATCAGGCGGAAAATGCCGCACGTTGCCGGTGACGATCGGGCAGGCCGCGGCAAGGGCGGCGGCAATGAAGATGGCGTCGTCGACATGGGGCAGCCCGACCAGGCGGATAGGCGCTGGCCGGATGGGTTGCGCCAGCCCCTCCATGTCGGAGAGGAGTTCATCCACCTGTTGCCGCGCAAAGCCAAAACGCGCGCGACGCAGCACTTCCGCATATTCGTCGAGAATCTCCACACTCACGACTGGCGTGAGTTCGAGTGTGCGGATTTTTTCGACGACCAGGCCTGGGCTGCCGTGCCGATTGATGAGTGCCGACACCAGGACATTGGTATCAACGACCGCCAGCATTGCGCTCGCGCCGTTCTTTGCGCATCGCCGCGATCTCCGTGTCGATCTCTTCCATTGTCATGTCGCTCAGGCCTGCCTGCTGAGCGTGCGCCTGCATCTTGCGCACCGTCGCACCAAAGCGCTCAGCGCGTATGGCGCGCAGCATATTTTCCAGTTCGTCCGGCCTGGCATTCAGCAACAGGGCAAACGGTTTGCCGTTGCGGGTGATGACAACCTCTTCGCCAGCCTCGACCTTTTCCCAGACCTTGGCCGATTCGGCGCGCAACTCGCGAACAGTGACGAAATCCATGACGACCCCCAAAACACATTTGTGTACCTTACTGTAGCCCAATAATGCACCAGATACAAAACACCCTCTATGTCATGGCGCCCCAGGCCTACGCCCACCTGGACAACGCCACCGTGCGCATCGACATCGATCGCGAAAAGAAGCTCCAGGTGCCGCTGCACCATGTCGGCGGTCTGGTCTGCTTTGGCAATGTCATGGTCTCGCCCGCTCTCATGCACCGGCTGGCCGACGAAGGCAAGTCGCTGGTGCTGCTGGACGATTCCGGCCATTTCAAGGCGCGGCTCGAGGGCCCGGTTTCCGGCAACATCCTGCTGCGCCAGGCACAGCATCGCGCGGCGAGCGATGCTTCCGTCACGCTCGAAATCGCGCGCGCCTGCGTCGCCGGTAAGCTCAGGAACAGCCGCGCCGTGTTGCAGCGCGGCGCACGCGAATCTGGGAATGAGGCCGAAACCGCTCAGCTCAATCGCGCCGTCGACAACCTGGCCGCCTCATTGCGCGCCGCTGCAGCCGCCACCACTGCGGACGAACTGCGGGGCGTCGAAGGCGAGGCCGCGCGCGGCTATTTCGAAGCGCTGAATCTCGTCGTCAAGGCGCCCTTCCGCGCCGCGTTTCAGCTCAACGGCCGCACTCGCCGGCCACCGCTGGACCCGTTCAACGCACTGATTTCGTTTCTCTACGCGATGCTCATGAACGACTGCCGTTCGGCACTTGAAGCCGCCGGCCTCGACCCTCAACTCGGCTTCCTCCACAGCGTTCGCCCCGGGCGCGCTGCGCTGGCGCTGGACCTGCAGGAAGAATTCCGGGCGATCCTATGTGATCGTCTGGCGCTCACGCTCATCAATCGCGGGCAAATCGGCGAAAAGGATTTCGACCTGCGCGAAGGCGGTGCCGTCATGCTCAACGACAAGGGCCGGCGTGCTGTCGTCGCCGCCTGGCAAGAACGCAAGCAGGAAGAGGTTACGCATTCGCTGACAGAAACCAAGCTCCCGCTCGCCCTGTTACCCTTCATTCAGGCACGCTTCATCGCGCGCACTTTGCGTGGCGAAATGGAAAGCTATTTGCCCTATCTGGCCAGGTAAGCTCATGCTCATCATCGTCACCTACGACGTTTCCACTGAAACCGCCGCCGGACGCAAACGCCTGCGCCGCGTCGCCAAAGCCTGCGAAAGGGTCGGCCAGCGCGTACAAAAATCCGTCTTCGAATGCACCGTTGACGAGATGCAGTTCGAACAGCTTGAGCGCGAACTCTTGACTGAAATCGACACGGCACAGGACAACCTTCGCTTTTATCGAATCACCGAACCGGTAGGCCTTCGCGTCAAGCAACACGGCCGTTTCCGCTCCGTAGACTTCGAAGGCCCCCTCGTCGTATGACGCGCGAACCCGCATCGACACTGAAATCTTCGGCGTTTCGCGCGCGTGATAACACCTTGTTCTTTAACAACCTGGAATCCGACACTTGCTCCTCACACCCTTGTCGCATTGCCTCGCGCCGCAGATTCGCGCAAACTGGTTTCGCTTCGCAAAGCAAACAACAGGTTGCAGCAGCGGAGTATCGCCCGGCCTCACGGCCGGGCGCGGATTGAAACTTTTTGAATCTCACGTTGCCGGCCGTGTGGAACAGTATCGCCCGGCCTCACGGCCGGGCGCGGATTGAAACATCGTTAGGCCGCCCACTACATGCGCGCTCAAGTGTATCGCCCGGCCTCACGGCCGGGCGCGGATTGAAACAATAGTGATGCGGGTTTCAAAAGTCGCTGGCTTGCGTATCGCCCGGCCTCACGGCCGGGCGCGGATTGAAACAGCCAGTAGGTGCTGGCGGCGGCGGTCTCGCGCGGTATCGCCCGGCCTCACGGCCGGGCGCGGATTGAAACTTGATTGCGACGTGTCTCCGGTCGGCGCGCGCAGGTATCGCCCGGCCTCACGGCCGGGCGCGGATTGAAACTCGCATGGGATGACCAAGCTGCCAGCCGGAAGTGGTATCGCCCGGCCTCACGGCCGGGCGCGGATTGAAACTGGTGCCGGTCGAGCGTGTCCAGCCTGTATGACGTATCGCCCGGCCTCACGGCCGGGCGCGGATTGAAACAGCTTGTTCCAGCTCACGTGCAGCGGGCGCGGGCGTATCGCCCGGCCTCACGGCCGGGCGCGGATTGAAACAGCAACAAGGGCACCGCCGCGCTCTCGGCCGCCACGTATCGCCCGGCCTCACGGCCGGGCGCGGATTGAAACATCAGGTGGAGCAGGTGATCGACGTGCAGGATCTCGTATCGCCCGGCCTCACGGCCGGGCGCGGATTGAAACTCTCAGCACGGCGGCATTCTGGTCGAGCTGCGAAGTATCGCCCGGCCTCACGGCCGGGCGCGGATTGAAACCAGATGGCGTGAGGCACACGACAAGCCAAGCATCGTATCGCCCGGCCTCACGGCCGGGCGCGGATTGAAACGATTTCGGCGTCGGCGTCGGAAAGTGCGTCGTCGATGGTATCGCCCGGCCTCACGGCCGGGCGCGGATTGAAACAAGTTGTGCGCCGGTGCGCGGCGCACTGGATGCCGCGTATCGCCCGGCCTCACGGCCGGGCGCGGATTGAAACGCTTGCTGGTGGTGCAGGCGAAATCGCAGTGGCGGTATCGCCCGGCCTCACGGCCGGGCGCGGATTGAAACATGGATTGAAAATCCTGATGCGTAGTGCAGAGACGGTATCGCCCGGCCTCACGGCCGGGCGCGGATTGAAACTTGGGTGGACCCAGAACTGCATTCCAGCCAGCACGTATCGCCCGGCCTCACGGCCGGGCGCGGATTGAAACGTCGGTTGGCTGCCAGATGGCCTGCTTGCGGCGGGTATCGCCCGGCCTCACGGCCGGGCGCGGATTGAAACCTCTTCGATCTCCTTGATGCGCACCTGGAACAAATGTATCGCCCGGCCTCACGGCCGGGCGCGGATTGAAACCAGGTGGGCAAGCCGTCCAGTGAGGCCGGATGCAAGGTATCGCCCGGCCTCACGGCCGGGCGCGGATTGAAACAGCGCCTCCACCAGCTTTCCCGTTTCCGGCGCGCCGGTATCGCCCGGCCTCACGGCCGGGCGCGGATTGAAACCTGTCGATTCTAACGGGATCGTAACGCCAGTGACGTATCGCCCGGCCTCACGGCCGGGCGCGGATTGAAACGTCGGACTGGCACGGCGATGCGCAGAACTGCTCGGTATCGCCCGGCCTCACGGCCGGGCGCGGATTGAAACACGTGATCGCCGGCATCGACGTAGCGGTCATCCACGTATCGCCCGGCCTCACGGCCGGGCGCGGATTGAAACTCGATAGGGTCAATGTCGGGCTGGTGCGCGTGGGTGTATCGCCCGGCCTCACGGCCGGGCGCGGATTGAAACCATGATCTGAGCGGCGCGCAGCACGCGTGCCAGGGGTATCGCCCGGCCTCACGGCCGGGCGCGGATTGAAACAAGCCTACCGTGCCGTCTTCGTCGATGCTTGCCAGCGTATCGCCCGGCCTCACGGCCGGGCGCGGATTGAAACATCTGCCATCAATACACCACCTGAGCCGCTTCAATGTATCGCCCGGCCTCACGGCCGGGCGCGGATTGAAACAGGTACGCATTCCAGACTGTTGCCTGTCGCGTTTGCGTATCGCCCGGCCTCACGGCCGGGCGCGGATTGAAACTTCGGCGAATCGGCGACCGTTCGGCACGGCGACGGTATCGCCCGGCCTCACGGCCGGGCGCGGATTGAAACAACCTTGCAGGCGAGTCTCGGCATGGTGGCCTCCTGTATCGCCCGGCCTCACGGCCGGGCGCGGATTGAAACGGCTTCAGCGGGGACATAGACGGGCACCTCTTTGGTATCGCCCGGCCTCACGGCCGGGCGCGGATTGAAACCGTCCGGTGCAGGCGGTAGATCGTAAGCTGCACCGTATCGCCCGGCCTCACGGCCGGGCGCGGATTGAAACTCGGTGAGATACACCACGGCCACGTCGGCGCTTGTGTATCGCCCGGCCTCACGGCCGGGCGCGGATTGAAACATGTTCGGCCACGCCTCCGGCAGCTACGCGCTGGGTATCGCCCGGCCTCACGGCCGGGCGCGGATTGAAACCGCCTCGGCTTCACCGAGTCCAAGAGTCCGTGGGGCGTATCGCCCGGCCTCACGGCCGGGCGCGGATTGAAACGATTTCGTGCGAGACGACAGGATACGAATTCGCCGGTATCGCCCGGCCTCACGGCCGGGCGCGGATTGAAACACAACCGGCGAACACGCGGAATGATGCACTCTGCGGTATCGCCCGGCCTCACGGCCGGGCGCGGATTGAAACGGTGTGAGCGGCTATGCGTTCGCCACCAGTGCGGCGTATCGCCCGGCCTCACGGCCGGGCGCGGATTGAAACGGCGAATGCACGTTGCACACCCTGCTGCACGGACGTATCGCCCGGCCTCACGGCCGGGCGCGGATTGAAACAGCCTTACGGGGAGCCGTGCTAACTTCGACGCGGCGTATCGCCCGGCCTCACGGCCGGGCGCGGATTGAAACGATCCGCACATGCCGTGCGTTCACCAAATCAGCAACGTATCGCCCGGCCTCACGGCCGGGCGCGGATTGAAACATGGATAAGCTACTCGCATACATCAACAGCCTGGACGTATCGCCCGGCCTCACGGCCGGGCGCGGATTGAAACGAGCAGACCGAGGGAAACATCGGCCCAGAGACTGGTATCGCCCGGCCTCACGGCCGGGCGCGGATTGAAACAAGTGGGTACATCACCTTGTGCTGCCGCTCCAAAGAGTATCGCCCGGCCTCACGGCCGGGCGCGGATTGAAACACGATCACGTCGCGGCTCAGACGGGCCATTTTGGGTATCGCCCGGCCTCACGGCCGGGCGCGGATTGAAACCCATCACCCATTGCCGCGAGGTTCCGCGCTCTAGGGTATCGCCCGGCCTCACGGCCGGGCGCGGATTGAAACGGATTCAGCGGGGACATAGACGGGCACCTCTTTGGTATCGCCCGGCCTCACGGCCGGGCGCGGATTGAAACAGCGCCGAGGCAAAGCATCCGCCGTCCTCGCCAAGGTATCGCCCGGCCTCACGGCCGGGCGCGGATTGAAACTTGTTGGTGGATGCGTAGTTGCCGGCAGTGGTGGGTATCGCCCGGCCTCACGGCCGGGCGCGGATTGAAACATCAACAATCCTGGTACGGGGGCGCTCGGAAGCAAGTATCGCCCGGCCTCACGGCCGGGCGCGGATTGAAACCGTTTCGCCGAGTTCATCGCATTGCGGAGGTATAGTATCGCCCGGCCTCACGGCCGGGCGCGGATTGAAACGTTTCAGCCCGAGCCGCTTCAATGCGGTCGCCATGTATCGCCCG
>MKWN01000007.1:0-1035 GCA_001899775.1 Thiobacillus sp. 65-29 | reverse complement strand
TACAGGCCAATCGACAACTGCAGCGGAACGCGTATCGCCCGGCCTCACGGCCGGGCGCGGATTGAAACTTGATCCGTTCGAGCTTCCCGACCTGGCGGCGATTGTATCGCCCGGCCTCACGGCCGGGCGCGGATTGAAACAACGACCTGTCCGCCATTTGCGGCAAGGGCCGCGGTATCGCCCGGCCTCACGGCCGGGCGCGGATTGAAACGATCTTCTCCGGCATCGGTGGGCTGTTCGGCTTCGTATCGCCCGGCCTCACGGCCGGGCGCGGATTGAAACAAGGTTGAACATGTTGATTACCTTCGTCGTTGAATTGTATCGCCCGGCCTCACGGCCGGGCGCGGATTGAAACGGGCGCCTTTGCTGCTGCCATGCTAGGGGTATCACGTATCGCCCGGCCTCACGGCCGGGCGCGGATTGAAACAATGACGTTCGAAAACTTCGTCCGCGACATTCTGGTATCGCCCGGCCTCACGGCCGGGCGCGGATTGAAACAGACCGTCAGCGCCAAGATGCTGACGCGCACCGGCGTATCGCCCGGCCTCACGGCCGGGCGCGGATTGAAACCACCCATCCGCCTGAGCGTGCGTGAGCAAAGCAGGTATCGCCCGGCCTCACGGCCGGGCGCGGATTGAAACGTACAGCGCCAAAGCATGCGCGATGCTCAGGCACAGTATCGCCCGGCCTCACGGCCGGGCGCGGATTGAAACATGTTGCGCCAGGTTGCGGCGAAGATCGTGCGGTATGTATCGCCCGGCCTCACGGCCGGGCGCGGATTGAAACGCGGATGCGGGCGATGATGAGTTGGCCGGCGGATAGTATCGCCCGGCCTCACGGCCGGGCGCGGATTGAAACGAGATGCTGCCAGAGCGCACCAGCGGCGTGGTCGAGTATCGCCCGGCCTCACGGCCGGGCGCGGATTGAAACGTTGTGCAGCCTCAGCGCTGGCCCTGCGGCCACTGGTATCGCCCGGCCTCACGGCCGGGCGCGGATTGAAACACTAATTCCGCCGTGATGATGATCGGCGACTTT
>MKWN01000006.1 GCA_001899775.1 Thiobacillus sp. 65-29 | reverse complement strand
TGGTCCGCTCGAATTTTTCCTTAGCCATCTTCTTGCCCTGTCAAATCAAAAATATCCGTGGTGTGCGATCACTTCTTCGCGATCACGGCTTCGGCGACGCTCTTCGGCGCCTCGGCGTAGTGCTTGAATTCCATCGTGTAGGTCGCACGTCCCTGCGACATCGAGCGCAGGTCGGTGGCGTAGCCGAACATCTCCGCCAGCGGCACCTCGGCCTTGATCGCCTTGATGCCCGCCACGTCGTCCATACCCTGGATGATGCCGCGCCGACGGTTGAGGTCACCCATGACGTCGCCCATGTAGTCTTCCGGCGTCTCGACTTCCACGGCCATCATCGGCTCGAGCAACGCGGGGCTCGCCTTGCGCATGCCGTCCTTGAAACCCAGGATGGCCGCCATCTTGAACGCCTGCTCGGACGAGTCGACCTCGTGATAGGAACCGTCGAACAGGGTGACCTTGACGTCAACGACCGGGAAGCCGGCCAGCACGCCGTTGTTCAAGGCTTCCTGCAAACCCTTGTCGACCGCGGGAATATACTCGCGCGGCACGGTGCCGCCCTTGATGGCGTCGACGAATTCGTAGCCCTTGCCCGCCTCGTTCGGCTCGAGCTTGAGCCAGACGTGGCCATACTGTCCCTTGCCGCCCGACTGCTTGACGAACTTGCCTTCCTGCTCGACCGGCTTGCGGATGGCTTCACGGTAAGCCACCTGCGGGGCGCCGACATTGGCCTCGACGCTGAATTCGCGCTTCATGCGGTCGACGATGATCTCGAGGTGCAGTTCACCCATCCCCGAGATGATGGTCTGACCGGATTCCTCGTCGGTGCGCACGCGGAAGGACGGGTCTTCCTGCGCCAGACGGCTCAGGGCGAGGCCCATTTTTTCCTGGTCGGACTTGGTCTTCGGCTCGACGGCGACGTGGATCACCGGCTCGGGGAACACCATACGCTCGAGAATCACCGGCGCGGACACCTCGCACAGGGTATCGCCCGTCGTCACGTCCTTCAGGCCGACCACGGCGGCGATGTCGCCCGCCCGGACTTCCTTGATTTCGTCGCGCTGGTTGGCGTGCATCTGCAGCAGCCGGCCGATGCGCTCCTTCTTGCCGCGCACCGAGTTGAGCACGGTGTCACCGGACTGCAGAACGCCGGAATAGACGCGGATGAACGTGAGCTGTCCGACGAACGGATCGGCCATGAGCTTGAATGCAAGCGCGGAGAACTTTTCGTCGTCCTTCGCGTAGCGCACAATTTCCTGGTCGTTGTCGTCGACCCCGGCAACCGGGGGAATGTCCACCGGCGACGGCAGGAACTGGATGACGGCATCAAGCATGCGCTGCACGCCCTTGTTCTTGAACGCGGTGCCGCACAGCATGGGCACGATCTCGCCGGCGATGGTACGCACGCGCAGACCGCCGACAATATCCGCCTCGGGAAGGTCACCCTCCTCGAGGTATTTGTTCATCAGCTCCTCGGACGACTCGGCCGCGGCCTCGACCATTTTCTCGCGCCATTCCTTGCTGATGTCGACGAGCTCGGCCGGGATATCCTCATAGGAAAATTTCATGCCCTGGGACGCCTCGTCCCAGATGATGGCCTTCATCTTGATCAGATCGACCACGCCCTGGAAATTGTCCTCGGCACCTATCGGCACCACGACGGGCACGGGATTGGCGCGCAGGCGGGTCCGCATCTGCTCGTAGACGCGGAAGAAATTGGCGCCGGTGCGGTCCATCTTGTTGACGAACGCCAGGCGCGGCACGCCGTACTTGTTGGCCTGGCGCCACACGGTTTCGGACTGGGGCTGCACGCCACCCACCGCACAATAGACCATGCAGGCGCCATCCAGCACGCGCATGGAACGCTCCACCTCGATGGTGAAGTCGACGTGGCCGGGTGTGTCGATGATGTTGATGCGGTGTTCCGGCAGGGACATGTCCATGCCCTTCCAGAAACAGGTGACGGCCGAGGACGTGATGGTGATGCCACGCTCCTGCTCCTGCTCCATCCAGTCGGTCGTGGCCGCACCGTCGTGCACCTCGCCGAGCTTGTGCGACTTGCCGGTGTAGAACAGGATGCGCTCGCTGGTCGTCGTTTTGCCGGCATCGATGTGCGCGGAAATACCGATGTTGCGATAGCGTTCGATGGGAGTCGTGCGTGCCACGGTGTATACCTGCTGTTAAATGCGTTGGATTCAGAAGCGGAAATGCGAGAAAGCCTTGTTGGCCTCGGCCATGCGGTGGACTTCCTCACGCTTCTTCACAGCGCCGCCACGACCCTCGGAAGCGTCCAGCAGTTCGCCAGCCAGCCGCGCGCCCATGGATTTCTCGCCGCGCTTGCGCGCCGCATCCTTCAGCCAGCGCATGGCCAGCGCGGTGCGACGGCTCGCGCGCACCTCGACCGGCACCTGGTAGTTGGCGCCGCCGACACGACGGCTCTTCACCTCGACCAGCGGACGGGCGTTATTCAGCGCGGTGCCGAACACTTCCAGCGGATCCTTGCCGGACTTGCTGGAAATCTGCTCGAACGCACCGTACACGATGCGCTCGGCGACGGATTTCTTGCCGCTGGACATGATGACGTTCATGAACTTGGATACTTCCTGGTTGCCGAACTTCGGATCCGGAAGGATTTCACGTTTGGGGACTTCGCGACGACGGGGCATGCTGTTCAGCCTCTCAAAAATTTAGCTTTGTGAACGCCTGACGCATCAGGCCTTCCCTAGGGGCCATTACGCCTTCTTGGGGCGCTTCGCGCCGTACTTGGAGCGCGCCTGCTTGCGGTCTTTCACCCCCGCGGTATCCAGGCTGCCACGCACGGTGTGGTAGCGCACACCCGGCAAATCCTTGACACGGCCGCCGCGCACCAGGACCACCGAGTGCTCCTGGAGGTTGTGGCCTTCGCCTCCGATATAGCTGATCACCTCGAAACCGCTGGTGAGCTTGACCTTGCAGACCTTGCGCAGAGCCGAGTTCGGCTTCTTCGGCGTGGTGGTGTAGACGCGGGTGCAGACGCCGCGGCGCTGCGGACAGGCCTTCAGGGCCGGAACCTTGCTCTTTTCCACGGGCGCCTGGCGCGGGTTGCGGATCAGCTGGTTAATCGTTGGCATGTCAGAAATTCCAGTTTTTCAATGTGGGTGTATCGTTTCTAAAACAAGCGGGACGGCACCCACCGCAGTTCCTGGATGCGGCGCCGTCCCGGGCTACAGACCGTTTCGATCCGGCGCGCACGCGCGGCCGGAAAAAGACGCGTGATTCTAGGGGGACAAGCCCCCCCTGTCAAGCCACCTCCTGGTTTTCCGGCGAGGCGTCGGTCTCCCCGCCCTCGATCAGGTGCCCGGCGCCGAGATCCTCGCCGGCCGCCTGGCTGCGACGGATGTTGTGGTAGGCAAGTCCGCTGCCAGCCGGAATCAGGCGTCCGACGATGACGTTCTCCTTCAGGCCGCGCAGTTCGTCCTTCTTGCCCATAATCGCGGCTTCGGTGAGGACGCGCGTGGTTTCCTGGAAGGACGCCGCGGAAATGAAGGAGTCGGTCGACAGCGAAGCCTTGGTGATGCCGAGCAGCACCGGATCGAAGGTCGCCGGCTCCTTGCCGGCAGCGACCATTTCGTCGTTGAGCTGGAGCACCTCGGAACGCTCGACCTGCTCGCCGGGGATGAGCCCGGTGTCGCCCGCCTCGACGACGCTCACGCGGCGCAGCATCTGGCGCACGATCACCTCGATATGCTTGTCGTTGATCTTCACGCCCTGCAGGCGATAGACGTCCTGCACTTCGTCGGTGATGTAGCGCGCCAGCGCCTCCACACCCTGCAGCTTGAGGATGTCGTGCGGGTCGACCGGGCCGTCGACGATCATCTCGCCCTTCTGGACGATCTGGCCGTCGTGCGCGGTGACGTGCTTTTCCTTGGTGATCAGGTACTCGTGGGGCACGCCGTCCATGTCGGTGATGACCAGGCGCTGCTTGCCCTTGGTGTCCTTGCCGAAGGAAACCGTTCCGGTGACTTCCGCCAGGACGCCGGCATCCTTGGGCGAACGCGCCTCGAACAGTTCGGCCACGCGCGGCAGACCGCCGGTGATGTCGCGGGTCTTCGAGGTTTCCTGCGGGATGCGCGCGAGCACGTCACCGACCGCCACGTCCTGGCCATCCTTCACGGTGATGACGGAGCCGATCTGGAAGGTGATGTTGACGACGGTGTCGGTGCCGCCGATCCTGACCTCGTTGCCGGACTCGTCCAGCAACTTGACCTGCGGACGCACGCCCTTGGCGCTGGTGCCCTTGCGCTTCGGATCGATGACGACCAGGGTCGACAGGCCGGTCACCTCATCGAGCTGCTTGGCGACGGTGACGCCTTCCTCGACGTTCTCGAAACGCACGCGTCCGGCATGTTCGGTGATGATCGGCCGGGTGTGCGGATCCCAGGTCGCCAGCACGGCACCGGCCTTGATCCGGGCGCCGTCGGTCACCATCAGGGTGGCGCCGTACGGCACCTTGTGGCGTTCACGCTCACGACCGTTGTCGTCGGCGATGATGATTTCGCCGCTGCGTGAAATGGCGACCAGCTCCTTGCGGGCGTTGGTCACGTAACGCATGGTCGCGGTGTACTGCACGGTGCCGTTCGACTTGGCGTCCAGCTGGCTGGCGGCGGCCGCACGCGACGCCGCGCCGCCGATGTGGAAGGTGCGCATGGTGAGCTGGGTGCCGGGCTCGCCGATCGACTGCGCGGCGATCACGCCGACCGCCTCGCCGACGTTGACGAGGTAGCCGCGACCCAGGTCGCGCCCGTAGCACTTGGCGCACAGGCCGTAGCGGGTTTCGCAGGTCAGCGGGGTGCGCACGCGCACCTCGTCGATACCGAGCGACTCGATGCTGTCGACGACATCCTCGGACAGCAGCGTGCCCGCCTCGAAGACGGTCTCCTGCGTTTCCGGATTGATGATGTCGCTGGCCGCGACGCGGCCGAGGATGCGCTCGCGCAGCGGTTCGACGACTTCGCCGCCTTCGACCAGCGCCTTCACCGCGAGACCCTGCCTCGTACCGCAATCGTCTTCGGTGACGACGAGATCCTGGGTGACGTCGACCAGGCGACGCGTCAGGTAGCCCGAGTTCGCGGTCTTCAGCGCGGTGTCGGCGAGACCCTTGCGCGCGCCGTGCGTCGAGATGAAGTACTGAAGCATGTTCAGGCCTTCGCGGAAGTTAGCGGTGATCGGCGTCTCGATGATGGAGCCGTCGGGCTTGGCCATCAGGCCGCGCATGCCCGCCAGCTGGCGGATCTGGGCCGCGGAGCCGCGCGCGCCGGAGTCGGCCATCATGTAGATGGCGTTGAACGATTCCTGGGTGACTTCCTTGCCGCTGCGGTCGACGACCTTCTCGCCGCCCAACTGGCCCATCATGGCCTTGGCGACGGCGTCACCGGCGCGGCCCCAGATGTCGACCACCTTGTTGTAGCGTTCGCCCTGGGTCACCAGGCCGGAGGTGTATTGCGCCTCGATTTCCTTCACTTCCGCTTCGGCGGCACCGAGGATCCTGTCCTTCTCGCCCGGAACCAGCATGTCCTTGATCGCGATCGACATGCCGGCACGGGTCGCAAAGGAGAAGCCGGTGTACATCAGCTTGTCAGCGAAGATCACCGTCTCGCGCAGGCCGCAGCGGCGGAAGCTGGCGTTGATGAGCCTGGAGATTTCCTTCTTTTTCAGCGCCTTGTCGACGAAGCTGAACGGCAGACCCGGCGGCAGGATCTCGGAGAGCAGCGCGCGGCCGATGGTGGTCTCGACCCGCTTGACCGCCTCGACGCGGTTCCCGTGCTCGTCGAGCGTCACTTCCCGGATGCGCACCGTGATGCGGGCGTGCAGTTCGGCAACGCCATTGTCGTAGGCGCGGCGCGCCTCGGCGACGTCGGCGAAGATCATGGCTTCGCCGCGCGCGTTGATCTTCTCGCGGGTCATGTAGTACAGACCCAGCACGATGTCCTGCGACGGCACGATGATGGGCTCGCCGTTGGCCGGCGAGAGCACGTTGTTCGACGCCAGCATCAGGGTGCGCGCCTCGGTCTGCGCCTCCAGCGACAGCGGCACGTGAACAGCCATCTGGTCGCCGTCGAAGTCGGCGTTGAACGCCGCGCACACCAGCGGGTGCAACTGGATCGCCTTGCCTTCGATCAACACCGGCTCGAACGCCTGGATACCCAGGCGGTGCAGGGTCGGGGCGCGGTTCAGCATCACCGGGTGCTCGCGGATGACCTCTTCCAGCAGGTCCCAGACGATCGGTTCTTCATCTTCCACCATCTTCTTGGCGGCCTTGATCGTGGTCGCCAGGCCCATCACCTCGAGACGGTTGAAGATGAAGGGCTTGAACAGCTCCAGCGCCATTTTCTTCGGCAGGCCGCACTGGTGCAGCTTCAAGGTCGGGCCGACCACGATGACCGAACGGCCGGAGTAGTCGACGCGCTTGCCGAGCAGGTTCTGGCGGAAGCGGCCGCTCTTGCCCTTGATCATGTCGGCGAGCGACTTCAACGGACGCTTGTTGGCGCCGGTCATCGCCTTGCCGCGGCGGCCGTTGTCGAGCAGCGAGTCGACGGCTTCCTGCAGCATGCGCTTTTCGTTGCGCACGATGATCTCGGGCGCCTTCAGTTCGAGCAGGCGCTTCAGGCGGTTGTTGCGGTTGATGACGCGGCGATAGAGGTCGTTGAGGTCGGAGGTCGCGAAGCGGCCACCATCGAGCGGCACCAGCGGGCGCAGTTCGGGCGGCAGCACGGGCAGCACTTCGAGGATCATCCATTCGGGCTTGATGCCGGATTTCTGGAAACCTTCGAGGACCTTCAGGCGCTTGGAGAGCTTCTTGATCTTGGTGTCGGAGGTGGTGCCGCGGAGTTCGGAACGCAGCGTCTCGACCACGGTGTTGAGGTCGAGCGTGCGCAGCAGTTCGCGCACGGCTTCGGCGCCCATCAGCGCCTTGAATTCGTCGCCGTATTCCTCCAGCTTGGCGAGATAGTCTTCCTCGGTCAGCAGCTGGCCACGGTTGAGCGGCGTCATGCCGGGTTCGACGACGACGAAGCCCTCGAAGTAGAGCACGCGCTCGATGTCGCGCAGCGTCATGTCGAGCACCATGCCCAGACGGCTGGGCAGCGACTTGAGAAACCAGATGTGCGCGACCGGGCTGGCGAGCTCGATATGGCCCATGCGCTCGCGGCGCACCTTGGAGAGCGTGACTTCGACGCCGCACTTCTCGCAGATGACGCCGCGGTGCTTCAAGCGCTTGTACTTGCCGCACAGGCACTCGTAGTCCTTGACCGGGCCGAAGATCTTGGCGCAGAACAGGCCGTCGCGCTCCGGCTTGAAGGTGCGGTAGTTGATCGTTTCCGGCTTCTTCACCTCGCCGTACGACCAGGCGCGGATTTTCTCCGGCGACGCGAGGCCGATCTTGATGGCGTCGAATTCTTCCTCGTGGGTGGCCTGCTTGAAAAGATCCAACAGTGCTTTCATGGCTGTGTCCTCACCCCAAAATTAGTAACGTTCCAGATCGATGTCGATGCCGAGCGAGCGGATTTCCTTCACCAGCACGTTGAAGGACTCGGGCATGCCCGCCTCGATCTTGTGATCGCCCTTGACGATGTTCTCGTACACCTTGGTACGGCCGGTGACGTCGTCGGACTTCACGGTCAGCATTTCCTGCAGCACGTAGGACGCGCCGTAAGCTTCCAGCGCCCACACTTCCATCTCGCCGAAGCGCTGGCCGCCGAACTGTGCCTTGCCGCCCAGCGGCTGTTGCGTGACCAGCGAGTACGGGCCGGTGGAGCGCGCATGCATCTTGTCGTCGACCAGGTGGTGCAGCTTGAGCACGTGCTTGTAGCCCACCGTAACCTGGCGGTCGAAGGCGTCACCGGTGCGGCCATCGTACAGCGTGACCTGGCCGCCTTCCGGCAGGCCAGCGAGTTGCAGCATGCGGCGGATTTCCTCCTCGGAGGCGCCGTCGAACACCGGCGAGGCAAACGGCACACCCTTCTGCAGGTTGCGTCCGAGCTCGATGACTTCGTCGTCGGTCAGGCCGTCGATGTCCTCCGGCTTGCCCGAGGTGTTGTAGATGTCCTTGAGGAAGCTGCGCAGTTCCTTGGCGACGGTTTTCGTCTGCGCGGCGAGCATCTGGCCGATCTTTTCGCCCAGCCCCTTGGCGGCCCAGCCGAGGTGCGTTTCGAGAATCTGGCCGATGTTCATCCGCGACGGCACGCCGAGCGGGTTCAGCACGATGTCGACCGGACGGCCGTCGGCCATGAAGGGCATGTCCTCGACCGGAACGATCTTGGACACCACGCCCTTGTTGCCGTGGCGGCCGGCCATCTTGTCGCCGGGTTGCAGGCGGCGTTTGACGGCCAGATACACCTTGACCATCTTCTGCACGCCGGGCGGCAACTCGTCGCCGGCGGTGAGCTTCTTCTTCTTCTCCTCGAACATGGCGTCGAACTCGACGCGCTTCTGCGCGAGGCTGTCCTTCAGGGCCTCGGCCTGGCGGCTGGCCTCGTCGTCGGCAAGGCGGATGTCGAACCAGTCATGACGGTTGAGCGACTCCAGATAATCCTTCGTCACCTTGCTGCCTTTGGCGAGCTTCTTCGGGCCGCCGTTGGCGACTTTCAGATGCAACAGGCGTTCCAGGCGCTGGAAGGTGTCGTCCTCGACGATGCGCATGCGGTCGGTGAGGTCCTTCTTGTATTCGGCGAGCTGGGTGTCGATGATCGACTGCGCGCGCTTGTCACGCTCGATGCCCTCGCGCGTGAACACCTGCACGTCGATGACGACACCGGACATGCCGGACGGCACTTTCAGCGAGGTGTCCTTCACGTCGGACGCCTTCTCGCCGAAGATCGCGCGCAGCAGTTTCTCTTCCGGGGTGAGCTGGGTCTCGCCCTTGGGCGTGACCTTGCCGACCAGCACGTCGCCGGCCTCGACTTCGGCACCGATGGCGATGATGCCGGACTCGTCCAGGCGCGCGAGCTGGCGCTCCGCGAGGTTGGAGATGTCGCGGGTGATTTCCTCGGGGCCGAGCTTGGTGTCGCGCGCGACCACCGACAGTTCCTCGATGTGGATCGAGGTGTAGCGGTCCTCGGCGACGACCTTCTCGTTGATGAGGATGGAGTCCTCGAAGTTGTAGCCGTTCCAGGGCATGAACGCGACCAGCATGTTCTGGCCGAGCGCGAGTTCGCCCATGTCGGTCGACGCGCCGTCGGCGATCACGTCGCCGCGCGCGATGACGTCGCCCACCTTCACCAGCGGGCGCTGGTTGATGTTGGTGTTCTGGTTGGAACGCGTGTACTTGATCAGCGAATAGATGTCGACACCGACCTCGCCGGCGCGCGCCTCCTCGTCGTGAACGCGGATCACGATGCGGCCGGCGTCGATATAGTCGACCACGCCGCCACGGTAGGCCGTGACGACGGTTCCGGAGTCGACCGCCGCGGTGCGTTCGATGCCGGTGCCGACGAAGGGCTTTTCCGGGCGCAGGCAGGGCACGGCCTGGCGCTGCATGTTCGAACCCATCAATGCGCGGTTGGCGTCGTCGTGTTCGAGGAAGGGAATGAGCGAGGCGGCCACCGATACGATCTGCGCCGGCGCCACGTCCATGTATTCGATGCGATCGGGCGTCGACAGCGTGAATTCGTTGCGGTGACGGCAGGACACCAGCTCGTCGCGGAACTTGCCCTTGGCGTCGAATTCCGCGTTGGCCTGCGCGATCACGTACTTGCCCTCCTCGATCGCCGACAGGTACTCGATCTCGTCGGTCACCTTGGCGTCGACCACCTTGCGGTACGGCGTCTCGATGAAGCCGTACCAGTTGGTGCGTGCGAACAGGGCGAGCGAATTGATCAGGCCGATGTTCGGGCCCTCTGGCGTTTCGATCGGGCAGACGCGTCCGTAATGGGTCGGATGCACGTCGCGCACCTCGAAGCCGGCGCGCTCGCGCGTCAGGCCGCCCGGGCCGAGCGCGGAAACGCGGCGCTTGTGGGTGATCTCGGACAAGGGGTTGGTCTGGTCCATGAACTGCGACAGCTGCGACGAACCGAAGAACTCCTTGATCGCAGCCGAGACAGGCTTGGCATTGATCAGATCGTGCGGCATCAGGTTGTCGGACTCGGCCTGCGAAAGGCGCTCGCGCACCGCACGTTCGACACGCACCAGCCCCGCGCGGAACTGGTTTTCCGCGAGCTCGCCGACCGAGCGGACGCGACGGTTGCCCAGATGATCGATGTCGTCGATTTCGCCACGACCGTTGCGCAACTCGACGAGAATCCGGATGACCGCGACGATGTCCTCGGTCGACAGCGTACCGGTCCCGGTCAGTTCCTCGCGCCCGATGCGACGGTTGAACTTCATGCGGCCCACCGCCGAAAGGTCGTAACGTTCCTCGCTGAAGAACAGGTTGCCGAACAAGGCGTTGACCGCGTCCTCGGTGGGCGGCTCGCCGGGGCGCATCATGCGGTAGATCGCCACCTTGGCGGCATACTCGTCGAGCGTGTCGTCGGTGCGCAGCGTCTGCGAAATGAACGCGCCGTGATCAAGATCGTTGGTGTAGATGGTGTTGAACCGGTCGATGCCGGCAGCGGCCAGCTTCTTCAGCAGGTCTTCGGTGATCTCGTCGTTGGCGCGCGCGACCAGCTCGCCGCTGCCCGTATCGACGACATCATGCGACAGCACGCGGCCCACCACGAACTCGGCCGGTACCGACCAGGTCTTGACGCCCGCCGCATCCAGCTCGCGGATGTGCTTGGCGGTAATGCGCTTGTCCTTGGCGACGATGACGTGGCCGTCCTTGCCGCAGATGTCGAAGCGCGCGATTTCGCCGCGCAGGCGCTCGGGCACCAGTTCGAACTGCACGCCCTGATCGTTGACGTAGAAGGTGTCCTTGCTGAAGAATTCGTCGAGGATCGCCGGCGGCGTGTAGCCGAGCGCCTTCAGAAGGATGCTCACGGGCATCTTGCGGCGACGGTCGACGCGGAAGAACAGGATGTCCTTGGCGTCGAATTCGAAATCGAGCCAGGAGCCGCGGTAGGGGATCACGCGCGCCGAGAACAGCAGCTTGCCCGAGCTGTGCGTCTTGCCACGGTCGTGCTCGAAAAACACGCCGGGCGAGCGATGCAGCTGCGACACGATCACGCGCTCGGTGCCGTTGATGACGAAGGAGCCGGTCGGCGTCATGAGCGGAATCTCGCCCATGTAGACCTCCTGCTCCTTGACTTCCTTGATCGTCGGTTTCGATGCTTCCCTGTCCATGATGACCAGACGCACCTTGGCGCGCAACGGCGCGCAGTAGGTGAGGCCGCGCTGCTGGCATTCCTTGATGTCGAACACCGGCTCGCCCAGCATGTAATTCACGTATTCCAGGCGCGCGTTGCCGCTGTGGGAGACGATGGGGAAGATCGAGGTGAAGGCCGCCTGCAGACCCTCGTTCAGCCGCTCGTCCTGCGTGCGGCCTTCCTGCAGAAAGGCGCGGTAGGAGTCGATCTGCGTCGCCAGAAGGAAGGGCACCGGAAGCGTGTTGACGCGCTTGGCGAAACTCTTGCGCAGACGTTTTTTCTCGGTAAAGGTGTAAGCCATGAGGTCTCCTTGACGATCAGGGGCGAGCGGACGCGCGCGGGGGCGTCCTCAGCGGTGTGAGGCACACGCAAACAGCAAATGCCCGGAAGCCGAATACGGGTTCCGGGTACGTGCTGCTTGCGTGTGCCGCGGGCGAAGCCCGCGACACACGGTCGGGCCGGTCGGGTCACCGGAAGCACAGGCGACGCACTTGCGCGCGTCACGCCGCCTTTCCGGATTACTTGACCTCGACGGTGGCGCCGGCTTCTTCCAGCTGCTTCTTCAGCGCGTCGGCGTCGGCCTTGGAGATGCCCTCCTTGACCGGCTTCGGAGCGCCGTCGACCAGATCCTTGGCTTCCTTCAGACCCAGACCGGTCACCGCACGCACGACCTTGATGACCTCGACCTTCTTCTCGCCGGCAGCGGCCAGAACGACGGTGAATTCGGTCTGCTCTTCGGCAGCGGCGGCAGCACCGCCGCCGGCAGCGGGGGCAGCCACGGCGACCGCGGCGGCAGCGGCGGAAACGCCGAATTTTTCTTCCATTTCCTTGATGAGCTCGGACAGCTCGAGGACGGTCATGCCGGCGATGGCATCCAGAATGTCAGCTTTTGCAACAGCCATGTGTATTACTCCTGTCAATATGCTTCGGATTAAAAAACGATTTCGTCGATGCGGTTGTCTGCGGGCCGCTTACGCTGCCTGCTTGTCGCGCACCGCGGCCAGACCGCGGACGAATTTGGTCGGCACTTCGTTGAGCGTGCGAACAAATTGTGCGATCGGAGCCTGCATGGTGCCCAAGAGCTTGGACAGCAGTTCTTCGCGGCTGGGCATGCTGGCCAGATTCCCCACGTCCGTGGCGGACATGACGAAATTGGGCATGGCACCGGCCTTGACGACGAACTTGTCGTTGGCCTTGGCGAACTCGTGCATCACCTTGGCGGCCGCCACCGGATCCTTGGAAATGCCATAGGCGAGCGGACCGACCAGCTGGTCGGTCAAGCCCGCGAACGGCGTATCCACGATCGCACGGCGCACCAGCGTGTTTTTCAACACACGCAGATAGACCCCTTCCTTGCGCGCCTTCGCACGCAACTGGGTCATGTTTTCCACCGTGATGCCACGGTATTCGGCCACAACAACCGTCTGGGCACCCGCAACCTGCGCGGACACCTCGGCAACGACGGCTTTCTTTTCTTCCAGATTCAGACTCAAGGTCCAACCTCCTTCTCAGTTACGGAGCGCTGCCCGCTCCGGCTGGCGGCCTTGACAGGAAAATCCTGCTGGGGAACGCCATCTGCGTAGGTGTCAGAAGACAGGAGACAGAGGACAGAGGACAGAAATCCGCCATCGCCCACCACCGGTCCGCCGGCATTAAATCCTTGCGGATGCCTACGGTCTTTGATAACCCGCCGGCCAGACTGCGACCGGCGGCCCAAAGTTCGTTCGGGCACGCCTCGCGGCGCACCCTGCATACAATTACGCGCTGACGCTCGCCTGATCGACGCGCACGCCCACGCCCATGGTCGACGACACCGACAGGCGCTTGAAGTACACGCCCTTGGAGCTCGCCGGCTTGGCGCGCTGCAGCGCGTCCAGCAGGGCCGACAGGTTTTCCTTCAGGTCGTCGACGCTGAACGATGCGCGGCCTATGGTGCAGTGCACGATGCCGCCCTTGTCGGTGCGGTACTGCACCTGACCGGCCTTGGCGTTCTTCACCGCGCCGACGACGTCGGGCGATACGGTGCCGACCTTGGGGTTCGGCATCAGGCCGCGCGGACCGAGAATCTGGCCGAGCTGACCGACCACGCGCATGGCGTCCGGTGTGGCGATCACGACGTCGAAATCCATCTTGCCGGCCTTGATCTCGGCGGCCAGATCGTCGAAGCCGACGATGTCCGCGCCGGCGTCGCGTGCCTTTTGCGCGTTGTCGCCCTGGGCGAACACGGCGACGCGAACGGTCTTGCCGATGCCCTTGGGCAGCACCACGGCGCCACGCACCATCTGGTCGGACTTGCGCGCATCGACGCCGAGGTTGACGGCGACGTCGATCGACTCGTCAAACTTGGCGGTCGCGGTTTCCTTGACCAGTTGCAGGGCGTCGGCCACCGGATAGTTGCGGGTACGGTCGATTTTTTCCTTCAGTGCGCGTAGGCGCTTGGATGCGTTGGCCATGTCAGACCCCCTCCACGATGATGCCCATGGACCGGGCGGTGCCGGCGATGGTCCGCACCGCCGCGTCCATGTTGGCCGCGGTCAGGTCGGGTTCCTTGGTTTTGGCGATCTCTTCCAGCTGGGCACGGGTAATGGTGCCGACCTTGTCGGTATGCGGCTTGGCGCTGCCCTTGTCGAGCTTGATCGCCTTCTTGATGAGCACCGTCGCGGGCGGTGTCTTCATGATGAAGGTGAAGCTCTTGTCCGCGAACGCGGTGATCACCACCGGAATCGGCAAACCGGGCTCCAGGCCCTGCGTCTTGGCGTTGAACGCCTTGCAGAATTCCATGATATTGAGGCCGCGCTGACCCAGCGCGGGGCCGATGGGCGGCGACGGATTCGCCTTGCCCGCCGGCACTTGCAGCTTGATATAGCCGACAATCTTCTTTGCCATGATGGCTCCTAAAAGTGAGTTCCAGCGCGCTTTCGGTCACCCTACTCGCGCTCCTCTCCGGCTTCCCGGACTGTTTGCCGATCCCCGTGCAAACCGGGATCAGGTTTTCTCGACCTGGCCGAACCCCAGTTCGACAGGGGTTGCCCGACCGAAAATCATCACCGACACACGCAACTTGCTCTTGTCGTAATTCACTTCCTCGACGTTGCCATTGAAATCGGTGAACGGGCCGTCGATCACCCGCACCGTCTCGCCGATCTCGAACAGGATCTTCGGCTTGGGCTTTTCCACGCCCTCGCGCATCTGGTCGAGAATCGCCTGCACTTCCTTCTCGGAAATGGGCGCCGGCCTGGTCGCCGTGCCGCCGACGAAGCCGGTCACCTTGGGCGTGCTTTTCACCAGGTGCCAGGTATCGTCGTCCATTTCCATCTGCACCAGGACGTAGCCGGGGAAGAACTTGCGCTCGGCCGTTTTCTTCTGGCCCGCCTTCATTTCCACCACTTCCTCGACCGGCACCAGGATTTCGCCGAAGCGGTCCTTCATGCCTGCGCGCTCGACGCGCTCGGCGAGGTTGCGTGCCACGCTTTTCTCGAAGCCCGAGTAGGCATGAACCACGTACCAACGCATCCTCAACCCCCCTGTCCCATGGCCAGCTTGACCAGCCACATCAATATTCCGTCAACCGCCCACAGGAACAGCGCCATGACGATCACGAAGGCCATCACCACGCCGGTCATCTGGATGGTTTCCTTGCGGGTCGGCCACACGACCTTCTTCGCTTCGTCGCGCGAATCGCGCGCAAAGCCGGCAAAGCGCCGGCCCGGCTCCGAAAGCATCGCGACGGCAGCGCCCAGCACCAGTCCGCCAATGACCGACAGGACGCGCACCACCGTGGGCGCATCCGCAAAAAAATAAAAGCCGGCCACCCCTGCGATGACCAGCAATACCGCTACCAACAGCTTGATTTTGTCAGCCATGAATGCTGTGCGCGCATCGCGCGCTTATCCTGTGGCAGGCCAAGAGGGTCTCGAACCCCCAACCTTCGGTTTTGGAGACCGAC
>MKWN01000005.1 GCA_001899775.1 Thiobacillus sp. 65-29 | reverse complement strand
TTCGGTGCGGCTGGAAAGGTCGATGTTGCCAGCGGCAATCTGCTGCGAGGCGGTGGCGATGGTGTCGGTGCCCGCGCGGACCTGCGCGACGATTTCACCAAGACTCGTATTCATTCCCTGAAGTGCCCTCATCAGCGCACCCGTTTCGTCATTGGCGTGCAGAGCGATGGTCTGGTTCAGGTCACCATTGGCGACGGCCTGCGCCACCCTCACGGCCTCGTTCAGCGGGCGCGTGATGGAACGGATCAGCCACACGCCAATCAGCGCCGCCAGCAGCACCCCACCGAGCATTACGGCGATCGAGGTGTTGCGCACGATGACGTAGCTGCTTTCTGCCGCTGCGTATTCCTTTTTCGCGACGTCGAGTTGCAGCGCAACCAGCGCATCCATCGCTTCGCGCAACGGCGGGTAGGTCTCGCGCATCGCGCCCTGAAGGATCTCGCTCGCCTGCTGGAAATCGTGCGCGCTCAATGCAGCCAGGGCCGGCACCATGCCCTGACGACCGTAGTTCAGCCGCCTTGCGACAAACTCTTCCGCCAGCTTGCCCTCTTCCGGTGTCAGGTCTGTCGCCATATAGGTTTTCCAGATCTGATCGATACGGGCGATGTCCTCCCGTATCTCGCTGGCACGCTTGTCGACGATGGACACGTCCTCCGGAAACGCTGCGAGCTGGCCCGACACCGTATCGGCGACCGCCATCTGGTTCTTGTTGACCAGTGCCGCGACCTGGTCGAGCTGCCCCAGTGCCACCATGCGGTTCTCGTAAACCGACTTCAGCGAGGCCTTGGCGCCGTTCAGGTTGCCGAGCCCCCAGCCGCCGACGGCGAACAGCAACACCGACATGAAAGCGACCATGAAAACCAGACGCGACTTGATGCTGAGATTTGCGAACATGTTTACGACTCTCTTTTCACTTCAGGTTGTTGGCTGGCAGCGGGCAGTTGATGCATGTCAGGCCGCCATGCCTTCGATCAGCCCCATATCGGTGCTGTTCATGAGCTTGTCGATATCGACAAGGATCAGCATGCGTTCGCCGAGCGTGCCAAGGCCGATCAGATACTGGTGGTCGAGCGCGGTACCCACTTCCGGCGCGACGTGAATCTGGCTGGGTACCAGAGTCGTGACGTCGGACACGCTGTCGACCACCATGCCCATCACGCGCCCGCCGATGTTGAGCACGATGACCACCGTGAACTGGTCGTAGACGGCTTCGCCCAGCCTGAACTTGATGCGCATGTCGACCACGGGGACGATCGTGCCGCGCAGATTCATCACGCCCTTGATGAATTCGGGTGTGTTGGCGATGCGCGTGACCGATTCGTAGCCGCGGATTTCCTGCACGCGCAGGATGTCGATGCCGTATTCCTCGCGACCGAGGGTAAAGGCGAGATATTCCCTAGCGCTCTCTTCGGCGTGGGTTTCAGCGGCAGCTGCGGCAGGATTCGTCATCGTGGGCGTCCTTGGGCGAGATCAGAAAAATACGGGATCGCTGCTGAGCTGGCGACTCGAGCGCAGCAGCGCGGAAACGTCGAGAATGAGCGACACGCCGCCATCGCCGAGAATGGTGGCGCCGGAAATGCCGGCCACCTTGCGGAAGTTGGATTCCAGGTTTTTCACCACCACCTGCTGCTGGCCGACCAGGCTGTCGACGAGCAGGGCAGCTTTCTTCCCCTCGGATTCGAGGATGACGAGAATGCCCTGCGAAGGATCGGCAAAGGCCGGCTCGATATCGAAGATCTGGTACAGGGGAATCAGTGGCAGGTATTCCTCGCGGACTTTGACGAGCTTGCCCTGGCCGGCGATCTCCTTGACGTCGACGGGCGCGGGCTGCAACGACTCGACCACGTAGCCGAGGGGCAGAATGTAGACTTCGTCCCCGACCTTGACCGACATGCCATCGAGAATCGCCAGGGTCAGCGGAAGGGAAATGGAGATGGTGGTACCGGAACCGGGGACGGAACGGATTTCGACGTTGCCTCCCATGGCGCCGATGTTGCGCTTGACCACATCCATGCCGACGCCGCGGCCTGACACGTCGGTGACGACTTCGGCGGTGGAGAAACCGGGGGCCATGACGAGCTGCCAGACTTCCGCATCGCTCATGGTGTCGGATACGGGGATGTCCTGCTGGCGCGCCTTGGCGAGTATCTTTTCGCGATTGAGGCCACCACCGTCGTCGCTGACTTCGATGACGATGTTGCCGCCCTGATGCGCTGCCGACAGGGTAAGTGTGCCGGCCTCGCCCTTGCCCGCCGCGCGCCGCTTTTCCGGCATTTCGATGCCGTGGTCGACGCTGTTGCGCACCAGGTGGTTCAGCGGATCGACGATGCGCTCGATGAGGCCCTTGTCGAGTTCGGTGGCGGCACCGCGCGTGACGAATTCGACCTTCTTGCCCAGTTTGCCGGCAAGGTCGCGCACCATGCGCGGGAAACGCGAGAACACATAATCCATCGGCATCATGCGGATGGACATCACCGCCTCCTGCAGGTCGCGTGTGTTGCGGGCAAGCTGGCTGGCGCTGTTGAGCAGGCGTTCGTGGGCGATGGGATCGAGTGCGCCGATGCGCTGGTCGATCATCGCCTGGGTGATGACCAGTTCACCGACCAGATTGATGAGCTGGTCGACTTTTTCGACACCCACGCGAATCGAGGACGATTCGGCATTGACCGGTTCCCTGTCGGTGGCGCGGCGTCCCCAGTTGCGGTTCTCGCCGGTTGCAGGCGTGGCTTCGGCAGCGGGCTCCGCAGTCGCCGGTGCGGGGGGCGCCACCACGGGGGGCGGCTCGACCGACGCCGCAACCGCGGTGGGCGCAGCGATGTCAGCCGACGTGCCGGCCGGGTTTGCCGCGGTGATCTTGAGCGCATCGGGGTCCAGAACGAATGCGCAGATGGCGACAATGTTGTCGCGTCCTTCGGTGGTGACCAGATTGAACACGGTACGCTGGTCCGGCAGGGTCTCGCGGCTGACGCTGCCAAGCAAGGCAAGTTCGGTGGCCAGGGCCTCGACGTCGCGCTCGGGTACCTGGGGCAGTTCGACACGGAAGCGGAAATTGTCGTCCGTGTCGGCCACCGGCTCCGCATCCGCATCGGGTACGGACGCGGGTGCCACGGTGTCGGCGACAGCCGCCGGTGCCGCCGCACTGCCATCGGCCAGCGCCTGCAGGCGCTGGCATACCGCCACTGCAGCATCGCGATCGACCGAAGAACCGTGACGATGGCCGGCCATCAGCATGTCGAGCACGTCCTTGGCCGCGAGAAAGGCATCGACGTGTTCACCGGTCAGTGCCATCTCGCCCTTGCGGATACGGTCGAGCAGCGTTTCGAGGATATGGGTGACATCGGTGATGTCGCTGAAGCCGAAGGTTGCCGCGCCGCCCTTGATGGAATGCGCGGTACGGAAGATCGCGTTGAGTTCCTCGGGGTCCGGAGCGGACACGTCGAGCACCAGGAGCAGCCTTTCCTTTTCGGCCAGCAGTTCGTCTGCCTCGTCAAAAAAGACCTGGTAGAACTGGCTCATGTCTATTGTCATCGTTTCACCCTTCGCTCGTTATACGTCTTCGCGCTTCATCCAATCAGCTGTTGCACCACCTCGGTCAGCCGATCCGGATCGAAGGGCTTGACCAGCCAGCCCGTCGCACCGGCGGCCCTGCCCTCCGCCTTGATGGCATCGTCCGACTCCGTCGTCAGCATAAGAATCGGCACTTTTTGGTATTTCTTCATACCTCGCAGCGCACGAATCAGACTTAAACCATCCATGCCGGGCATGTTCTGGTCCGTAAGGACTAGATCGACGGTCTGTTTTTTCGCCTTGGCGAGGCCGTCGCGTCCGTCGACCGCCTCGATGACGCCGTAGCCGGCCGCCTTCAGGCTGAACACCAGCATCTGGCGCAGGGAGCCCGAATCGTCGACGGCAAGTATGGTTTTACTCATGGCTGTCCTGTAGTCATGTTCAAAAAAGTTCGATGTCGCCGTGCTCCATTCCGTGCTGCACGACCGGACGCGGCGCATGGGCGATCACCGTCGCGCCGTGCTGCGCGAGACGTTCGGTCAGAGGGGGAAGCGCGGGTCCGTGTATGGCAAACGCCGTCGCGTGCGTATCGAGCGTGCCGAAGATTTCGCGCACACCGGTCAGATGACCGGCCATGCGGCCGACCAGTTGGCTCACCATGTCCTGGAACTGCAGGCCGGTCACTGCGGCGGCAACCTGCCGTTCGATTTCGTCGCGTAACTGTTGCAGGGTTTCGTTGCACTCCGCTGCGGCACATCCTGCCCGCAAGGACTGATCGAGCACGGCCTGCTGGCGCTCCACGGCATCGTGAAGTGACAGGAAAGCGGAGGTGAGCTTGCCGATCGCCGCTGTAAGCAGGGCATCCATCTGGACGAGATCGCGCGTAACCTCATTCAGATGCCAATTGCCGTGCGCGGCCACGCCGGCGAACAGGTCCGCGGCCTGGCCGGATGCATTGTCGCCAGGAGCCAGGTCACCGGCGTTCATCGGTTCAGCGGATGTAGTCGAACAGGGACAGGCCGCTCGTTTTGGCGAACGACTGCTGCGCGGCTTCGAGCACAAATTCCTGCTGCGACAGGCGGGTCAGGGCCTCGGTGTAGTCGAGGTCCTGCAGTTCGGACAGCACCTGGGCATATTGCAGCTTGCGGTCATCACCCGCATAGTCCAGGGTTTCGAGTTCCTGCAACCGGGTACCCAGCGAGGCGCGCACCTTCGACACGTTGTCGAGTGCAGCGGTCAAATCGGCGTTGTGGGTGTTGAGGGTCGCCGCACTGGGCATCCCCGGCGTGTTGAGTAGCGCGATCAGGTCGTTGAGCGTCTGGAACAGATCCTGCCCGCCGCCCTGGAATACTTCATCGCCCGGAACGTTCATTTCCATCTGGCGCGCACTGTCCACCTGCAGCAGGCGCTTGCCGCCGTCGCCCTGATAGGTGCCGGTCGTGTCGAAGGCGGGAGAATCCGTATTGAGGCCGGCAAACATGTAGTTGCCCGCGGCGTCCCGGCTGTTCACGTAACCAAGCAGGAGATCGTAACGCGCCTGCAGCTCGGTCGCCATGGAGGCCCGGCTGCCATCGTCGAGCAGGCCGTTGCCGGCCGCGACGACGGTGGTCTTCACATTCTGGATCAGCTCGGTGACGCTCGCCAGCACGCCTTCGGCTTCGGTCAGGCCGGCGGTGGCACGCTGGCGATTGACAGCCAGACGTTCGTTCAAGGCCTGCGCCTGCCTCACGTCGAGCGCACGCGCCGCCGCCACCGGATCGTCCGACGGCGCCAGCATGCGGCGTCCGCTGCCGATCTGCTCGCGCGTCTTGTTCAGTGCGGTCTGCATGTCGCCCATGCGGGCGGCGCCGCTGTCGAAGATCATCTGGGTGCTGATACGCATGGCGTGTCTCCGGTTTATCGTCCAAGGCTCAACAGCGTGTCGAACAGCTTGCTGGCGATATCCATCACCTTGGCGGCCGCCTGATAGGCCTGCTGGTAGCGCAGCAGATTGGTCGCTTCTTCGTCGAGATTGACGCCCGATTCGCTTTGCAGCGTCTGTGTCGCCTCGGTCAGCAGACCACCTGCCGCGACGCTGGTGACTTCCAGTTCGCGCGTCTTGTTGCCGACCTGGCTGACGAGCTGGCCATAGGCGCCCTGGAACGAGGTGGTGTCGCCCGCCACGAGATTTCTGGTCTGCAACCCGGCGAGCGCGAGGACGTTGCTGTTATCGCCGGCAGCCGTCGAGCCGGCCGCAGCGAGCTTCGCCGGATCCGTGATCAGCGTCGAGAAAGCCGTGGCGCCATTCACGGTCGGGCGGATCAGGAAACTGTCGCCGGCAGCAGGTGCGCCGGCCATGGAAAGCTGCACCCCGTCAACGACATCACCGTTGGCGACCGGGGAGAACGTGGTGTTATCCGACAGGCGCGTCAGGCTGTACTGGGTGCCGTCGTAGCGCAGCATGTAATCACTGGTGGTGAGCTGGCCGGCATCGGCGAGCGTGGCGCCCACCACGCCGCTGCCCGTATTGGCCGCATGCGCATTCACCACCGGCGGCGCGACGTTGAAGAATGCCGCGCCCGCGGTACCGTTGCGATCGACGCCTGCGGCGTGCTGGGTGTTGAATTCGCTTGCCAGCGTAATGCCGATGCGGCCGAGCGCATTCTGCGCCGGCTCCAGCGACTTGCTGCGGAATTCGAGCAAGCCGCCCAGGCGTCCGCCGCTGAATCCGGCGTCGCCGACGGGGACGATACCGCCGCTCTGCGTCTTGTAGCCGATTTCGATTTTCTCGGGGTTGGTGGGCGCGCTCGTGGCGACCAGTTGCGAGGCCTTGTTCCCCATCACCAGCGGCTGTCCGTTGCCGATGAAAATGTTGTAGGCGCCGTCGTCCTGTTTGACCACGGTCGCCTTGATTTCCTTGTTCAGGTCGAGCACCAGCTGGTCGCGCTGGTCGAGCAGGTCATTCGGCGGCTGGCCGGTGGAGCGCTGCGCACGGCCGATGGCATCGTTGAGCTGGGCGATCTGCTCGCCGTAGGAATTGATCAGCGTGACGCTGGTGGTGATCTGGCTGTTGACACCCTGTTCGATTTCGCGCAGGCGTGCGCCCATGCCCTGGAAGCGTCCGGCAAGGGCTTCGGCGGTGGAGAGCACGGACTGCCGGGCGGGAATCGAGGACGGATCGGCCGACACCTCGTGCAGGCTGGCGAAGAAGTCCTGCATGACCGGGGACAGGCCGGCGTCGGGGTCGGCAAGCAGATTGTCGATCTGCCGCATCTGCGCGTAATACGTTTCCAGCCCGCTCTTCGAGGCCTGCGCCGACTGCACCTGGACGCCGAGGAATTCATTGTAGACACGCCTGACCGTCTCGATCTGGGTGCCCTGCCCGAGAAAGCCGGCGCCGAAATCCTGCGCCAGCGCCGAGCCCTGCACCACCACCTGGCGGTTGTAGCCGGGCGTTGCGGCATTGGCGATGTTGTGCCCGGTGACCGAAATGCCGACCTGCGCGGCAGTCAGCGCGCTTTGTCCGATGCTCAGGATGTTGGTGCCCATGTCAGAGTGCGCGAAGGGGTCCGGAAAAGGGTTCTATGGATGTCTTGCTGCTGAATCGGCCGTTCGGCGGTTTTCTTGAGTCAGGCGGTTTCCACCAGCCGGATCACCCCCACGAGCTTGCGTGCATAGGCCGGGTCGGTGGCATAACCGGCCTGCTGCAATCCCTGGGCGAAAGCCGCGGCATCCTGTCCCTGGGCGATCACGTTGCGGTAGCGGGCGTTGCCGGACAGGAGACTGGCGTAATCGCGGAAGGACTCGGCATAGGAATCGTAGGCGCGGAAGCGTTCCACCTGCTTCTGCGGCTTGCCGTCGACATATTCCGTGGTCACCACGTCGACCGTGCGGCCGTTCCAGTTGCTGCCCGCCTTGATGCCAAAGAGGTTGAAGCTGTTGCGGCCATCCGCATCGCGCATTTCGCCGCGGCCCCAGCCGGTTTCCAGCGCGGCCTGCCCCACCATGAAGCGGGGGGGAATGCCGGTGGCGGCGCTGGCCGCCTGGGCGTGCGGCAGCATGCGCTCGACGAAGGCGGCGACGTGCGCCGGGGCGTCGCCACTGCTGCGTGCGCCATCCGCCGGCGCCACAACACCAGGTGTGACAGCGGAATTGTCCAGCGACAGCCCGCCGGTGGTCGGCGCCGCGCCAGGCTGCACGCCCAGCGTGGTCGACAGCTGGCGCACCATCACGTCCGCGAGGCCGATGCCACGACTGGACAGGGTCTGGCTCAACTGCTGGTCGAGCATGGAGGTGTACATGCGCGTCTGCTCGCTGTCGAACAGGCCGTCCTGCGGCGTGGCGTCGCGCATGCTCTTCAGCAGCATGTTCATGAACACCGCCTCGAACTGCTGCGCCGCGGCCTTCAGCGCCTCGGGCGAGGACTGCTTCGCCTCCATCCGCAACTGGTTGACGCTCTGGACGTCGAGCGCGAATTTCGCGGTGAGGTCGGCGCCGGCGATGCTCATCAGATGACCTCCAGCTCCGCCCGCAGCGCGCCGGACGCCTTCAGCGCCTGCAGGATGGCGAGCAGGTCCTGCGGCGTGGCGCCGATGGAATTGAGCGCTTTCACCACGTCGGCGAGCGTGGCGCCGCCCTTCAGCAGCATGACTTCGCCTGCCTGCTGGCGGATTTCGATCTGCGATTGCGCGGTGACCACGGTCTGTCCCTGCGAGAACGGCGCCGGCTGGCTGATCACCGGCTCGCTGCTGATGATGACGGACAGATTGCCGTGGGACACGGCGCTGGGGTCGAGCGTGACCTGCTGGTTCATCACCACCGAGCCCGTGCGGGCATTCAGAATGACCTTGGCCATGCCCGGCGCAGGACTGACGTCGAGGCTCTCGATGGCGCCAAGGAAGGCGACGCGCTCGCTCGCACCCACTGGCGTCTTGACTTCGAGCACCCGTCCGTTCAGCGCACGTGCCGTGCCCGCGCCGAACTTCGCGTTCACCGCGTCGACCACGCGCGCCGCCGTGGTGAAATCGCTCTGCCGCAGCTCCAGGTTGATGCTGCCGGATTCCCCGAGTACGGTGGCGACGCTGCGTTCCACCGTGGCACCCGCGGGAATGCGGCCGACGGACAGATGGTTGATCTGCGCCTTGCTGCCATTGGCCGACGCACCCGCGCCGCTGACCGCCAGGTTGCCCTGCGCCATGGCATAGATCTGTCCGTCCGCTCCCTTGAGCGGCGTCATCACCAGCGTGCCGCCACGCAGGCTCTTGGCGTTGCCGATCGACGACACGGTGACATCAATGGCTTGCCCGGCCTGCGCGAAAGGCGGCAGGTCGGCGGTCACCATCACCGCGGCGACGTTCTTCAACTGCATGTTGATGCCGGCCGGCAGCGTGACGCCCATCTGCATCAGCATGTTGGCGATGCTCTGCGTGGTGAAGGGCGTCTGCGTCGTCTGGTCGCCGGTGCCGTCGAGGCCCACCACGAGGCCGTAGCCGGCCAACTGGTTCGCGCGCACACCGGCGATCGAGGCGATGTCCTTGATGCGTTCGGCCTGTGCCGCGGCGGGCAGCGCCAGCGCGGCGGCAAGGAGCAGTCGGATGAATGTCATGGGCACCCCCTCACAGCGGAATGAAGCTCAGGAAAAAGCGCGCCAGCCAGCTCATCACCTCGGCCTCGTCGAACTTGGCGCTGGTACGGTATTCGATGCGCGCGTCGGCCACCCGCGTCGACGACACGGTGTTGCCGGCCTGGATCGTGTCGGGATGCACCACCCCGGACAGACGAACGTATTCGGTGCCCTTGTCGAGCGCGACCTGCTTCTCACCCGCGACGACCAGATTGCCGTTTGCGAGAACCTCAATCACGGTCACCGTGATGCTGCCGCTGAAGCTGTTGCTGGAATCGAGTTTCGATTTGTCGTCGTAGGTATTCGAGGCGCCGGCGTTCACGTTGAGCCCCTGGAACATTTTCAGCGGCAGCCCGGTGACCGCGCTGATCGACGAATCGACTTCGCTTGTTTTCGAACCACTGGACGATGCCTGCTTGCCGGCCTGCGTCTTCTCGTTGATGACGATGGTCAGCACATCCCCGACATGACGCGCACGACGATCCTCGAACATCGGGCGGTAGCTTGCCGTCTGATAGATGGCACCGTTGGCGGACGCCGGCCCCGTCGGCACCTCCGGCCGCGCCGTGCGTGGGTGCTCGACGATGGACGAGGGGGTGGTGCCGCAGGCCGCCAGCCCCAGCAGCATCGCCGCGCCGGTCAATCGCAGGGTGTTCATGGTCATGCTCACAGTTGCGTCAGGCGCTGCAACATCTGGTCGGAGGTCGAGATCGCCTTGCTGTTGATCTCGTAGGCACGCTGGGTCTGGATCATGTTCACCAGTTCCTCGACCACATTGACGTTGGAGGTCTCGATATAGCCCTGGTTGAGCAGTCCGGCGCCGTTGCTGCCCGGCGTGTTGGCGGCTGGCGTGCCGGAGGAGGCGGTTTCCGCATAGAGGTTCTCGCCCAGGCTTTGCAGGCCGACCGGATTGACGAAGGTCGCCAGTTGCAGGCTGCCGATCACGGTCGGCGTCGCCGACGCCGGGGTGGTGACCGACACCGTACCGTCACGACCGATGGTCAGCGATTGCGCGTCCGCAGGCACGGTGATCGCCGGTTGCACGGCGTAGCCGCTGGCCGTCACCAACTGGCCGTTGGCATCGGTCTGGAACGAGCCGTCGCGGGTGTAGGCCGTGGTGCCATCCGGCATCAGCACCTGGAAGAAGCCGTTGCCCTGGATCGCCACATCCCGCGCGTTGCCCGTCTGCTGCAGGTTGCCCTGGGTGAACAGGCGCTCGGTCGCCACCGGTTTCACGCCGGTGCCGATCTGCAACCCAGACGGCAGTTGCGTCTGTTCGGACGACTGCGCGCCGGGCTGGCGCAGGGTCTGATACAGCAGGTCCTCGAACACCGCGCGCGCCCGCTTGAAGCCGGTGGTGCTGACGTTGGCGAGGTTGTTGGAAATCACGTCCATCTGCATCTGCTGTGCATCCAGACCGGTCTTGGCAATCCATAGCGAGCGAATCATGTCGGCTCCTTTAACAAAAACGTTTCATCCGCGAAAGGTGCGAAGAAACACGAAGAAAAATCAAAGGGTTTTGCTTCATGCCCCTTCGCATCCTTCGCGGACAAAACAATCAACTCATGCTCAACAACTGCGCGGCCTTGTTGTCGTTGTTCTCGGCGTGCTGCAGGATCTTCATCTGCATCTCGAACTGGCGCGCGAGGGAAATCATGTCGACCATGCCGTCCACGACATTGACGTTCGACGATTCCAGCGATCCGCTGATGACGTTGACATTGGGGTCGACGTCGGCGGGGTTGCCGCTCTTCATGCGGAACAGACCATCGTCGCCGCGCGCCAGCTCGCCCGTCGGTGGCTTGACCAGCTTCAGGCGGCCGACCGAGGTCACGCCGGTTGCGGTCGAGCCGTCCGGCACCAGCGAGATCGTGCCATCCTTCGCCACCGCAATATTGCGCCCGGGCGGTACCGACAGCGGGCCGCCGTCGCCCAGCACGAGCAGCCCGCTCGAGGTCTGCAATACGCCGTTCTCGTCTAGCCTGAGACTGCCATTGCGGGTGTACGCCTCGCTGCCGTCGGCCGCCTGCACCGCCAGCCAGCCGTCGCCCTGCACCGCCACGTCAAGCTCGCGCCCCGTGTGCTGGATCGCTCCGGCACGAAAGTCGGTGCCACTGGTGACGTCGACCACGAAGGCGCGCGTACCGAGCGGCGCGCCCTCCACCGGCACCGCGCGGAACGCATCGATCTGCGCGCGAAAGCCGTTGGTGGTGGCGTTCGCCAGGTTGTGGGACGTGGTCGCCTGCTGCGTCAGCGTGTGCTTGGCGCCCGTCATGGCGGTGTAGATGACGCGATCCATGTCTCTTCCTCAGTCGCTTGCGATTTCAGCGCAGGTTGACCAGCGTCTGCATCACGGCATCCTGCGTCTTGATCGTCTGTGCGTTGGCCTGGTAGACGCGCTGCGCGGTGATCATGTTGACCAGTTCGGCAGTGAGGTCGACGTTCGAATCCTCCACCGCCGACGATTGCAGCACGCCGAGACTGCCGGTGTCGGGTGTGCCGACGAGGGGCGCGCCCGAAGTCGATGTCTCCGCCCACATGTTGTTGCCCAGTGGCTGCAGGCCGTTGGGATTGGCGAAGCTCGCCAGCACCACCTGCCCCAGCGTCGCCGACTGGCCGTTGGTGTAGCGGCCGAGGATAATGCCGTCGGCGCCGATGGCGAAGCCGGCCAGCCGCCCTGAGGTGTAGCCGTCCTGGTTCAGCGTGTTGACGCTGAAGCCCGAACCGAACTGGGTGCTGCCGGTGTATTCGACATTCACCGGCAGCGGATCGATCGCCCCGGTTCCCGTCGTCGACACGTTGATACTCAGGGGCGAACCGCCCGTGAGCGCACCGTAGGTGTCGAATGTCAGCGTACCGGCGGAGGACGCGGGGCCACCGTCGCTGGATGCGTAGACATCCCAGGTACCGTCCGCGACTTTCACGTAATAGGTTTGCAGCGTGTGCTGGTTGCCCAGGCTGTCGTACACCGACACCGCCGTGGAGTTATGGAAGGTGGTGGGATCGTCCTTGTTGAACGGTGCCGCAATCGCGGTGGCGCTCGAATTCAGGTTGAGCACGGCATTCACCTGGCTGGTCATCTGTGGCTCGAGGTCGGCCGCATTGATGTTGATCGCCGTCGGCGCCCCCGTGGACAGCACACCATTGGTGTCCGCGGTATAACCGGTAAGCTTCGCTCCCGAGGCGCTGACGATGTAGCCCATACGGTCGAGCTGGAACTGTCCGTTGCGCTGGTAGTTGATCTCGCCATTGTTGTCCATGCGGAAGAAACCGCCGCCGTTGATGGCAATGTCGAGCGGGTTGTTGGTGGTGCTGATGTTGCCCTGGGTGAACTGCTGCGCCACCGCCGCAAGCTTGGTGCCGATGCCGATGTTGGAACCGCCGGCACCGGTCAGCGAACTCGCGTAGACGTCGGCGAACTGCGCCTGTGACTGCTTGAAGCCGACGGTACTGGCGTTGGCGACGTTGTTGCCGATCGCATCGAGGTTCTTCGCGGCGGCGTTCAGACCGCTCAGGCCTTGTTGAAAGCTCATGTTCTGCTCCTTGTCATGATGGTGGTCACGGCCCCGTCAGGCCGGTTCAGAAAATCTGCCGGATGTCGGCGTAGCCCGCACTGCGGTCGGCCGCGAGGTTCAGCTGCACCCCCTGGCTAGTCTGCGAAACACTGTTGACCATGCCCAGATTCAGCGCGGTGTGGCTGACCGTCGCACCACCCTGCACGGCACTGACCTTGAAGGTGTAGGTGCCCTCCGGCGCGGCGGAGCCATCCTGCACAAGTCCGTCCCAGGCGATCATGTTGACGCCGGACTCACGCGGCCCGAGATCGAGGGTGCGCACCGGAACCCCGGCGCTGTTGCGGATCTCCACCGTCACCTTGTCCGCCGACCGGGACAGTTCGAAGCCGACGATGTTCTCCAGTTCGGCCGGCGCAACGGTATCGCCCGGCACCAGCACGGCGTGTCCGATAAGGTTGGCCGCCTGCGCCATCTGGTTCACGCCCATGCCGGCGGCAAGCGACTCCAGCGTCTTGTTCATGTTTTCGATACCCTGCACCGTCGACAACTGCGCCATCTGGCTGGTCACCTCGGCGTTGTCGAGCGGGTTGAGCGGATCCTGGTTCTTCATCTGTGCCACCAGCAGGGCGAGGAAGCGATCCTCGGTCTCGGAAATGCCGGATTTCGTGGGGGTAGTCGTGCCGGTGCCGAACAGGCTGCTGACCGTGCTGGCATCTTGTACCGTGCTCATGGGTTCTCCTTAAGGTGATCCGGTGCTCACTGGCCCAGATTGAGGGTCTTCAGTAACAGGGTCTTGCTGGTGTTCAGCATTTCCACGTTGGACTGGTACGAACGCGAGGCCGAGATCATGTTGACCATCTCCTCGACAACGTTGACGTTGGGCAGCGTCACGTAGCCCTTGTCGTCCGCGAGCGGATGCTTGGGGTCATACACCTGCTTCATCGGCGAGGCGTCCTCGATCACCGCGGCGACGTTCACCCCCGCGCCACCCTGTTCGCCCACGGGGACCGTGTTGAACACGACCTGCTTGGCGCGATACGCCTTGCCGTCGGGGCCGGTCGCGCTGTCGGCGTTGGCGAGGTTGCTGGCGACGGTGTTCAGCCGCTGCGACTGCGCATTCATGGCCGAACCGGCGATATTGAAGACATTGAGAAGCGACATGGCTGGTCTCCTTAACCCTGGATCGCCGCCAGCAGACCCTTGATCTGCATGCTGAGGCGGGTGAGGTTGAATTCGTAATGCACGGTGTTCTCGGCGAAGGCTGCGCGCTCGGCGTCGACGTCCACCGTGTTGCCATCGACATTGCCCTGCGCGGGCGTGCGGTACTGCAACTGCGCGTCGGCCGCCAGCGCCGGACTGCCGGACAGGTGCCCGGGCGCGGTGGTGGCAAGCCGCGTGCCGCCGGCGGCGGGCGTGCCCTTCAGCGCCCCCTCCAGCGCCGCCTTGAAATCGAGGTCGCGCGCCTTGTAGTTGGGGGTGTCGGCGTTGGCGATGTTGGACGCCAGCACCTGCTGGCGCTGCTCACGCACGCGCAGCGCCTGGGCGTGGAAATTCAGCGTTTCATCCAGCCGGGTCAGCATCTCGTCACCTCTTTCGGGCCGCAAGGCCTTTTACGATGACTGCATCCTAGCCACGCGCCTGGCAATCCAATTGCCCGATAAGGGGGCAGAAACCCGCTCATTTCGCGGTTTCCTCCGCGCGCGCGAGGCCTACACTGGCGCAATGTGAATCACTGGATGACCGCCATGACAGGACGACGCATCGCCGGGACCGCACGCTGGCTCGCCGCACTGGGCGTTCTCGCGCCGGCCTTCGCGCTGGGTGCCGCCCAGGACCCCGACGCGCTGAAGACGCAGGCCGAGCAGTTCCTCCGCATCCACGCCGCCGGGCTGCCCGGCAAGGTGAGCATCGAGGTCCAGCCGGCGCGCGCCACGCTGCCCGCATGCAGCGCACTCGACGCGTTCCTGCCGGTCGGCAGTCGTCCGCTCGGCAAGACCATCGTCGGCGTGCGCTGTCTCGCGCCCGGCACCTGGACGGTCTACCTGCAGGCGCGGGTGCGCGCCATCGCCCCCTACGCCGCGACCGCCCGCCCCCTGCCTGCCCGGCATGCGCTGGGCGCAGAGGACGTCGTCCTGCGTGAAGGCGACCTCGGCAGCCTGCCGGTGGACGTCGTCACCGACCCGGCGGCCATCCTCGGTTATCGCGCCGTGTCCGGCCTGGCCGCCGGCGCGCCGCTGCGCGCCGCCACCCTGCGCCCGCCGCTCGCCGTCCAGCAGGGCCAGGCCACGCGACTGGTGGTGCAGGGTCCGGGCTTTGCCGTGCAAAGCGAAGGGCAGGCACTGGCCGACGCCGGCATTGGCGAACGGGTGCGGGTCAAAACCCGCTCCGGCCAGGTGGTGAGCGGCGTCGCGCAGGAAAACCAGCAGGTCATGCTTGCTTTTTGAACGCCGCACCCTAAGTTAAGTCATAGAACTTCCGATATAGATAAGAATGCGCCTCCAGGCGCGATTCGACCCGACAGGATGCGGACATGAAAATCGATCCCGGCCTCAAGCCCGTCACCGCCCCAGGCACGACGGAAACCCGCGCCCCCAAGGCACACACCGGCAAACCCGCCGAAAGCGCCGAAACGGCTGTCAACGTAAGCCCACAGGCCGCCCAGCTCCAGCAGCTCGAGGCCCAGCTCGCCGCCATCCCGGTCGTCGACCGGGGCCGCGTCGACGCCATCAAGGCCGCCATCGCGGCCGGCCAGTACGCCGTCAAGCCGGAGAACATCGCCGACGGCCTGATCGACGAAGTGAAGGACATGCTCCATGCCGCACGCTGATTCCACCCGTCAGAACGCGCTCGACGCCGAAATCGGCGCCTGGCAGGCCTTGCTCGACATCCTGCGCGACGAGGAACAGGCGCTTGTCCGCGGCGACGCCGACCGGGTCGCCCAGATCACCCCCATCAAGCTCGCCCAGGTGGATTCCATCGGCACCCACATCCGCGCGCGCCAGACGGCGCTCGCCGCCGCCGGCCACCCCGCCAGCGCCGCGGGCATGGCTGCCTGGATCGGCAAGGACCCGGCCCAGGGCGCCCGCCTGCGCCAGCTCGGCGAGCTCGAAGCCGCCACCCAGGCCGCCAACCAGCGCGTCGGCGCCCTGGTCGACATGCGTCTCGGTGCGGCGCGCCAGGCCATGAACGTCCTCGTTCACGCCGCCACCCGCGGCAACGGCCTGTACGATGAATCCGGCCAGGCCGTCGCCCCGCGCTCCGGCAAACCCCTGTCCGCCGCCTGAGCGCAGGGGCAGATACGCCTACCCGCTGATCCGCACCTCGGTTCCCACCTCGACCAGATCGAACAGTGCCGCCACGTCCGCATTCCGCATGCGGATGCAGCCGTGCGAGGCCGGCGTGCCGATGCGGTGCTCCTCGTTGGTGCCGTGGATATAGATGTAGCGCGCCTGCGTATCGACGCTGCCGCCCCGATTCTTCCCCGGCTCCAGCCCTTCCAGCCACAGAATGCGCGTCAGGATCCAGTCGCGGCCGGGGTTCTCCGCCTCCAGCGCAGGCGTCCAGATTTCCCCGGTCGGCTCGCGCGCGCGGAACGCCGCATACAGCGGCGCGCCCGCGCCGATCTTCTGCGCAATGCGGTGCCGCCCGCGTGGCGTGCAATAGCTGCCGTTTTGCTCCCCCGCGCCCTTGCTCGCCGTCGACACCGGGTATTGCCGGATCAGCAGATCGCCGTCCGGGAAGGGCTCCCACAGGTACAGTTGCTGCAAGCGCAGGTCCACGTCGATGAAATACGCGTTCAAGCCGGCTCCCCCCGCTTTTCTTGCCGACGCACGGCGAAGAACTCCGAAATCATCGCCGCGCAGTCATCCGCCAGCACACCGCCCGTGACCTCGCAATGGAAATTCAGGCGCGGCTCGGCGAACACGTCGACGATGCTGCCGTGTGCGCCGGTCTTGTATTCCTTCGCCCCGTACACCACCCGCGCCACGCGCGCATGCAGGATCGCTCCCGCGCACATCACGCACGGTTCCATGGTGACGTACAGCGTACAGCCCACCAGCCGGTAGTTTCCCAGCCGCCCCGCCGCGTCGCGCAGCGCCATCACCTCCGCGTGCGCCGTCGGATCATGGCTCGAAATCGGCTGGTTGAAGCCACGTCCGACGATCTCGCCGCCGCACACCACCAGCGCCCCGACCGGCACCTCGCCAGCCTCCTGTCCCTTCTGTGCCAGCGCCAGCGCCTCGCGCATGTAATCCTCGTCCGTCATCTCCCGGTTTTCCTTCGGAGTTCGCTTTCCTGCAGCAGTGTACCGCCCGCCGCCGTCAGCGGAGAAACAGTACACTAACGTTCACGGCGATTCGCCGCCCCGGAAAATGAAACGACAACTCGCCATGAACGTTCCCCTCTCCCCGCCCTCTCCCGCACGCGGGAGAGGGGGACACTGTTTCGCTGCGCGAGCTTTACGTTAACGCCATGCGCGCCCCCGACCTGCCTCCCACCCGCGGCACCCTTGCGTGGCTGCTCCAGCTCGCCTACACCACCGTTCATCTCACCAGGCAGAACAGCCTGCAGAATCACGCCGCGGCCACCGCGTTCTATTTCCTGCTGTCCGCCACCCCCCTGCTGCTATTGTTGAGCTACGCGTTGCGCCTGCTCGGCCACATCGCGGAAAACTCCGTGCCCGCCAGCATCCTGATGGCGGCACTGTACAGCCAGCTCCACCTCGACACCCTCACCGAACTCGGTTTCATCCCGCGCCAGGCCCAGCTCGCCGCGGGCGGCGTCAGCCTCCTCACCCTGCTCCTTTCCTCGCGCGGGCTGGTGAACGCGGTCGGCGGCGCCTTCCGCGTCATCTTTCCCGACCAGCAAAAGCGCAACATCGTCATCTCCTGGGTACTGCCGCTCATCATCCTGCCCATCCTGTTCCTGGTCATGGGACTGGCCGCCCTTGCACAGACCACGCTGAGCTTCCTCGCGCAGTACGATTTCATCGGCATCGGCAGCGCGCGCCTGTTGCAGGGACTCAACAGCCTCAGCGGCTTCGCCATGATGTGGGCACTGCTCTTCACCGCCTACTGGCGCATGCCGCGGCGTCCCCCACGCGCGCGCCACGCCGCGCGCTTCGCCCTGGGCGCCACGCTCAGCCTCGGCCTGCTGTTCATCCTGTTCCGCGCGTTCTTCAAGCTGGAGAACTACCACAGCCTGTACGGCGCCCTGGGTGGCGTCGTGTTCACCCTCATTGGCGGCTTCTTCGCCTTCCTGCTTCTCTACGTCTGGGCGCAGGCCCTCTACGCCTACGGCAAGACCGACATCACCGCCCTCGAAAAGCTCTTCCTGCGCAGCAGCGGCGTCGGCGCCAGCAAACTCGAAAGCTACGTTTTTGCCGACAGCGCACGCCTGCTCGAAAAATACGGCGAGATCCATCCGGCTGGCCACACCCTCATCAAGGAAGGCGATGACTCAAAAACCGCCTATTTCCTCTACGCCGGTCACGCTGCCGTCCACAAGCAAACCGCAAGCGGACCCCGTCGCCTGAGCGTCCTCGACGAAGGCCAGTTGTTCGGTGAAATGGCCTACCTGCTGGGTGAAAAGCGCACCGCCTCCATCGTCGCCGAAACCGAAATCACCGTCCTCGCCCTGCCCCCCGCCATCCTCGAAGAGCTCATGCGCCACTCGGCCCCGCTCTCGCGCCGCATCATCGGCACCCTGTGCCAGCGCCTGGAGCACATGAACGTCGCCGGCCAGGCGCCGGCCACCGGCGAAACCACGCGCAAGACTTGACCGCAACCGCCGCCCTCTCTAGAATGCGCGCTTCCCATTCCCCGATAGCTCAGTCGGTAGAGCGACGGACTGTTAATCCGCAGGTCCCTGGTTCGAGCCCAGGTCGGGGAGCCAAATCCTTTAGTTTCAAGCCCTTGTCGGGCCTCTGCGTAAGACCGGCGATCTAAATCAGATAGCCGGGTTTTCCGAAACAGGAGACCGACCATGACTGAAACTCAAAACGCCCAAGCTGTTGGCGCAGCCGGCACCACCCTGGCGAAGATCGCCGGGGACTATCTCGACGCCTACCAGGGGCGGGATAATTCTCGCTATCACCGCATCAACACCTGGATTCGCCTGCTGGGCGACAAGGTGCTGGCCGAAATAACCCCCGACGATATCGACGCCGCGATGCGCACGCTCGCCACCGAGCCGGCGCGTGTCTACAGCGGCCGCGACGCCGACGACAATCCGATCTTCAAGAAAAAGGCTGGCCAGCGCAGTGGCGCAACGCTCAACCGCTATCAGGTCGCACTCGCTGCGCTGTTCACCTGGGCAAAGCGGCAGCGCCTGGTGCCGCGCGGCTTTGACTCGCCGACCCGCCACGTCGAGAAAAACACCGAGACGCGCGGCCGCGTGCGCTATCTGTCCGACGACGAACGCGACCGCCTGCTGGCCGCCTGCGTCAAATCGCCGTGGCCGCGCCTCTATGTGTTTGTCCTGATGGCGCTCACCACCGGCGCGCGCCGTGGCGAGTTGCTCGGGCTGCGCTGGTGCGACATTGATGTCGCTCGCGCCGAGGCCGTGCTGAACGACACCAAGAACGGCGACCGCCGCGTCCTGGTGCTGCTGCCGCAGGTGATCGCCGAGCTGGATCGCTTCGCGCCGAAGGATGCGGTTACCAGCCAAGCGCTTGTGTTCCGCAGCCGGCTGCGGCCGTCGCAACCCTACGCCACCGCCAAGGCATTCAACGAGGCTGTCGAGGCGGCCGGCATCAAGAATTTCCGCTTCCACGATTGCCGGCATTGCACCGCGTCCTACATGGCACAAGCCGGCGCGAGCCTGCTTGAAATCGCCGACACGCTCGGGCATCGCCAGTTGCGCATGGTGCAACGCTATGCGCACCTGAACACCGATTCCCGGCGTCGATTGATGACGCGGGTTTTTGATGGCCGGGTTTAGGCCGGCCGGATTCACAGGGCGGAAATTCTTTGCCTAAAAATTTCCGCAACAAACACACAGAATCACCTTCATGCACTCGCAAGGTGCATGAAACAAGGTGATTCTGTGACAACCGCCATGCGGACATTTTTTGCCTAATAATGTCCGCAACAAACACACAGAATCACCTTCACGCGCTCGCCAAGGCGCTTGAACTAAAGGAGATTCTGATGATTGAAGCCGAACTTCCCTCGCTCGACGAGTTTGTAGACCTCGAAACGCTGCATGCCAGCGTGCACAACACCTTCCCCACGCAGCAGTCTATCCGCTGGTACTTGCGGGGCAATCGGGACGCCCTGGTCGAGCATGGGGCTCTGATCGTGGTCGCTGGCCGCCTGCGCTTTCACCCTGGCCGCTTCAAGCTGGCGGCCGTGGCCATCGGCCAAAAGGCGGCGTCATGATGTACACCGCAAAATCAGGCACCCACGCCGACGCGCTGCTGATGCAGCTCCCGCTGCAGGGAGAGGTTTCCCAAGCTGTTGCAAAGGACCTCATTGCAAGCGGCTACGGAAAGCGTTGCGGCTGCTGCAATAAGCCTTTCACACGCGCCCGCAAATGGCGCGCTGTCGGGCGTGTCAAACACGGCGATCCTGCCGGGCGGGTGTTCACCACGGCGTGGCTCTTCTGCGGGGTTTGTTCTGCAGCAATTCGCCGCGATGGCGGCCGGATGCCTGCGCACCTGGTGCAAGAGGCGCGCGAAGCCGCGTCAGACGGCCTGCTGCTGGCATCGCCAGCGAAGGGGAACGCATGAGCCAGGACAAAGAAAAAGCCGCCCGCGAGCTGGGGAGCGACGGGGCGGCTTCAAAAAACTACTGCGCAAATACTAGGCAATATCCAGAGATCGCGCAAGGCGTAGAACAGCGGCTGCTCGAATTCATGCGCATGCTGGGTCTGGGACCGGTCAAGGATGTTCCGGTGGCAGATGGCCGCATACACCGATACCGCGTCGAGGGCGACAAGCCCGGTTCAAAAAACGGATGGTATGCGCTGCACCTGGACCCTATCCCGCATGGTGCTGTTGGATCGTGGCGTACAGGTGAAACACACGCCTGGCGCGATGCCGACGCGCGCAAGATCAACTGGCAGGAGCGGCGCGAGCTGCAGGAGCGCATGCGTCAGATTCAATACGAGCGCGGAGCGGCACAAAAGAAGGTTCACGAGGAAGCCAGGGCCAAGGCCGCAAGGATGTGGAAGGCATCGCGGCCAGCCGATCCGGCGCACCCGTACCTGCAGAGGAAGCAGGTCAAGGCCTGGGGCATCCGGCAGATACGCGAACAGCTCTTGATCCCCGCGCGGCGCGACGGCGTGATGCACACCCTGCAGTTGATCGGGCCAGACGGCTCCAAGCGGTTCCTGACCGGGGGCCGAATCAAGGGCTGCTACTTCGCCATTGGCAAGCCGGCCGGCACGATCTGCGTCGCCGAGGGCTACGCCACCGCTGCCACCGTGTACGAGGCCACCGGCTACGCCACAGCCGCGGCCTTCAACGCCGGCAATCTGAAGGAAGTCGCGCGGCACCTGGCGTTCAACAACCCGCGAACCAGAATCATCCTGATCGCCGACGACGATTCCGAGACGTCCGGCAATCCTGGGCTGACCTGCGCGACCGAGGCCGCGATGCTGGTGGGCGGATTCGTGGCGCGGCCGCTGTTCGGGGAGGTGCGCAAATGAACGGCACAGACATGAACGACCTGGCCGCCGTCGCCGGCGCCGATGCCGTGCGCAAATCCGTGGCCGCTGCGGTGCCGGTACATACCCAATCCCCAACCGCGCCGAGATCGTCGCGCCTGGGCGATTCTGGCGCGCCGGAACCGGAGTGGCCCGACCCCATGCTGCCCGGCTCGATCCGCGTGCCGGCGATTCCTGCCGCGCTGCTGCCCGGATGGCTCGGCGACATGGCACACGCGGTCGCCGACTCGACCCAGACACCGGAGGCAATGTCGACGCTGCTGTCGCTCGCGGTGTTGGCAACCTGCCTGCAGCGCCAGGTGGAAGTCGCACCCTATGGCGATGACTACACCGAGCCGCTGGCCCTGTGGACGCTCACGGCGATGCCGAGCGGGAGCCGCAAGACAGCCGTGATCAACGCGCTGATCGCGCCGCTGCTGCGATGGGAAAAGCTCGAACGCGACCGGCTGCGGCGCGAGATCGCGCGAGTTAATGCAGCACGCGCTGTCGCCAAGCAGCGCATCGCCAAGCTGACGAAGGACGCGGCCAACGCGGACGACGACAAGACTCGGCAGCGGCTGCGCGACGAGATCGGCCAGGAAGAACAGGACATGCCCGCCGAGCAATTCCCGCCGAAGTTGTTTACCGGAGACACCACGGCGGAGACGCTGCAAACCCTGCTGGTGAAGCAGGGCGAACGCATGGCAGTGCTCACCGACGAGGCCGGGATATTCCTGGTGATGGCCGGCCTGTATTCCGGCGGACAGGCGTCGCTCGACGTGTTCCTACAGGGGCACGCCGGCAGTCCCGTCCGCGTCGACCGTGCCGACCGCGAGGCGTATCTGGAGCGGCCGTCGCTCAGCTTCGGCCTTGCGCTGCAACCCGGCGTGCTCGCCGACGTGGCAAGCGGCCGTCGCTTCCGCGACTCCGGCCTGCTCGCGCGTTTTCTGTACGCCATCCCAGAGAGCAACGTCGGCAAGCGTGACGTGCGGCGGCGCGTGGCGATTCCTGCGACAGTTGCGCGCGCATACGACCAGGGCCTATTCGACCTGCTCGCCGGCCGCTCGTTGATCCCGGTAGCGCCCAAGGTGATTCCGTTCACCGATCCAGCGCGCGAGCTGTGGCTGGACTTCGCCGACGAGATCGAGCAAGGCCAGGGCGACGGAGGCAAGTTCGAAGCCATCACCGACTGGACCTCGAAGCTGCCCGGCGCGGCGGCGCGCATCGCCGGGCTGCTTGAAGTGGCAGACGTCGGGCTTGGTGCGGAAGTGGTGAGCCATCGTGCAGTAGAACGCGCGGTGGATCTGTGTCGGCTGCTGGTGCCGCACGCGCATGAAGCATTCGGCCTGCTGGGTGCCGATAGCGTCGACGGTGACGCAGCCGCCATCCTGAAGTGGGCCAAGGCGCACCGGCTGACGTCATTCAAGCGCAGCACCTGCCAGAAGGCGATGGAAGGCCGCTTCCGCTCCGTCGACCGTCTCATCAAGGCGGCCGAACGCCTAGTGCAGCGTGAGGTGCTGCGCGAGTTCAAGGAGATCAATCGGGGCGCGCCCCCTTCCGTGTGCTACCGGGTCAACCCCAAGTGCTTCGACAAAGCCGAGTGATTCGCCATGAAACCAACTGAGAACACTTTTTCTTTTCTATCAACGCGCTGTGCACGCAAGCGGAATCACCTAACGAAAAAGTCGAAAGACTCGAACAACTCAGGTCTTTCGACTTATTCGACAAATTCGTTAGGGAGTAGCTCACGAGTGCGCGTGCTGCCCACTCCCCGCTTTGGTGTGGGGGTCCTATACGGTTTACCCAGGCACGCGGCCGACGGAGTGCGGCGCTTGGCTAGAGGCTGGGCGTTGGTGGTGTTGACAGTCGGGTTGACGTTTGTTGGTTGGGTGACGACTGACAGCCGAGTGTATTCACGCTGCACCATTCTTGGGTCCTACTGGGGAGGTTTCAGCACGGCGCCAAAGGACCGCGCGCTTTCTCTAGTTATGAAATTTTTATCAGGGGGGTGTAAGTGATGTTTGATCTGTCTTTGCAATCAAGCCAGCAAGAATTTGGCGAGCTGATAGGTGTTACTCAGCAAACGGTTTCCGATCTGATCGCACGCGGGGTGCTGAAGGACGGCGATGCTGCCGGGGTATGGCTGCTGGACTACTGTGCCCACGTGCGCGAGATCGCGGCAGGCCGGGCGACCAATGGCGACCTTGATCTGGCGACCGAGCGGGCGCGGCTGGCGAGGGAACAGGCGGACAAAATCGCCATGCAGAACGCCATCACGCGGCGCGAGCTGGCACCGACGTATCTGCTGGAGGAGGTGCTGGCGGCGGCGGGCGCGCGGGCGGCGGCGATCCTGGACGCGATTCCCGGTGCGATCCGGCGGCGCAATCAGAACCTGACGATGGATGACATTGAAACCATCGCCCGCGAGGTTGCCAAGGCCCGCAACATTGCTGCGTCGATGACGCTGGACGATCTGGAAGCCGAGGCTTCCGACATCGCCGCTGCCGCGCTTCTGGAATAAGCCGCCGAATAAGTCGCACCGTACAAGGCTCACCAGGTGATCGAACGCTATCAGCACGCCGCCCGCGTCGCGCTATCCCTCGCTGGGGTAGACGCGGCCGCTCAGGCGCGGGTGCTTGATGCGCTGCATTCTCGGCTCGACCGTGACCAAGCGCGAGCCAGGCGGGATGGGGCCATCCGTGATGCGCATCGCTTGGTGGGAAGCCCGCGCGTGCTGGCCGAGGCGTTGCACGAGTTCTATGCGCGGGTCTGGCCGCAGCAGCGCCACCTTGCTGAGCCGCCAGCCGATGCGACGCCATTGCGGCGCGCGTACTTTTTCGCATGCCAGGCATCGGACGACATGGGCGGCGAAATGCCCAAGAAACGCCGCATTCATGACCTGCTGTTTTCGTGCAATCGGGCTCTGCCAATTGCACACGACCACGCCCAAGATGAAGGCTCCACCACACACAAGGAGCAAACGACATGAACCTGACTGCAGCCCAACAAACCCGCATTGCGGCGATCGCCTACGAGGTGCGGATTCGTGCACCGATGGCGCTCGCCACGAGCTTTGGCTCGACAGTGGATGGTCCGTCCGGCGGGTACGCCGTGCCGGTCGACGCCGCCGAGGCCATTCTCATGCCTGCCACGGGCGCGCTGCTGCCGTTGTGTCGTGAGGTGCCCATCACTCGCGGCAACTCCATCGAGCTCCCGCTCGACACCGCAACCCCGTATGGCAGCGATGGCGTCATCGCCGCCTGGGAGGGGGAAGGGGGCGAGCTCCCGCAACGTAAGCCGAAGCTCGACATGGACCGCTTCCAGCTCAAGAAGCTGGTCGCGCTGGTGCCGGTCACCGACGAACTGCTTGATGACTCGGCCGCCCTGGCGGCATGGCTTCCGCTCGCCCTGCAAACCGCCGTCACGTTGAAGGTGAATGACTCCATAGTGAACGGCCCCGGCGTGGCCCGGCCGCTCGGGATTCGCAACAGCGATGCGCTCATCACCGTCGACAAGGAAGGCGGCCAGGCAGCGGGCAGCATCGTCGAAGCGAACATTTCCCACATGCTGGATCGCAGCCTGAGCCCGATGGATTCTGTCTGGCTTGCGAACCCGTCTGCCTACTCGAAGATCATCATGCTGGGCACCTGGGACGGCGCCACCCGCACCCTGGCGGGGTTGCCGGTCGTTACCACCGATTCATGCGCGGCGCCGGGAACACCTGGCGACCTGATCCTTGCGGATATGCGGTACTACGTTGCCGCGACCAAGACGCCGCAACTCAATGGCTCGATGCACTTGTGGTTCGACCGAGACATCACCGCGTTCAAGCTGGTTTTTCGGATGGACGGCATGCCGGCGCTCAGTGCGCCGGTCACCCCGCCGAACGCCAGCGCGACGAAATCGCATTTCGTCACCACCGCAGTGAGGGCCTGATCTATGACGACGAACTTGAACGAAGCGGTCGAACTGCTCAGCTCTGGCGGCGTGCTTGACAGCCTGAAGGAAGCCGCCCAGGACAAGAACGAAGCCGAGCGCGCCAAGCTCCTGGTGCGGCTGGCCGAATTCGAGCGCGATGAAACCAAGCGCACCGCGGCCTTGGCCAACGTGCGGCCCGCCCTGGTGCAAAGGATCGCCGAGCTCGAAGCGGAGCTCAACGCCACCCGACAGGAGCTGCGTCAGATTGATCCGGGCATCACGCCCTTCACTGGCGACAAGCTGCGGGGCAAGCTGCGTCGTCTGGCCGATCCTCGAATCGGCCAGGCAATCACCCAGTTGCGTAACCTCGCTGCCAAGGCCAGGGACTCTTTCCAGTCGACCGAGTTCACCGAGAGGACGTTCATGGGGCCCCTGAAGCGCACATCCAGTAATGCGTTAGAAATCGCCGACGTGTGTGCCAGTGTCTCTGAGGCCGTTCTCGAGCTTGAGGGCCTGCTGGAAGCCGAGCGCCCCGCCGATCTGGACAAGCTGCTGGCGGAAAAGATCGAGCCCATCAAGCTGGCCGTGCAGCGGTTGCATGGCCTGAACTGAATCACCGGGGCGCGCTGAGATGGAGGGCCTGCATAAGCGCGCACCGGCCAGGGGAAACCCTGGTACCACACCCATGCGGCCCACCGGGGGTAAATGCGCGGCTGAGCCTTTACCCATGACGCGCCCGGACGTGCCTGGTCCTTTCGGCATTGCTGAGCGTCTTCTTTTTCGCTGTCCGGCCTGTGGCCTGCCGATCCGACCAAGTACGGCCGGGCTGGTGTTCACGGCAAGCAGCAACGACAACCGCACGCATGGCGCGGTCACCATCTGCATGCGCTGCACCGGCGCTGCGCAACGACTCCCGAAATCCGCCCGCTTCAGAATCTTTGCACGCGCTGCCGACCGCGCGCTGGCAAACCCTGAACCTTACCTGTGCGCCACGTTCCCAAGCCTGCAAACAGCCCGCCTTGCTGCCGCCATGCTGCAGCACCCGCAGTACGTCCTGGCGGCGTTAAATGCATTGGGTTGGGATGATGGTATCGACGGGCAGAAATAAAGCGCGCTGCGTCGATTCTGACGGGGAGGTTTTCTTTCGGCGCATGTCGGCGTAGGATAAAAACGTCCGACACCCTGTTGGATTAGCGGGGCCGTCCAAGTGCGTCAACACCTGGAAGCCCCTGACCGCAATCGCGTTACTGGAGAACACGATCATGGCTGCTGCCAATTCTACCTTTGCCGAGCGTTTGAACGAGGCTTTCAAGCATCGCGGCATTACCGACACCCAAGAGAAAATCAATCGCCTGGTGGCTGCCACAGGGCGCAAGGCGCGCACGGCATAGCGTTGGCTGATAGGCGGCGCCATACCCCGCAACAGCTACACGCTGCTCTTGGTTGCTCAAGACCTGAATATCAGCATTGATTGGCTTATAACTGGCGTCGGTTATTCGCCGCTGCAACGCGACCTGTATGAAAAACTATCGCAAGTGCCAAAAGAGTATCTGCCTAAACTCACGCGCTACTTCCTTCGTCTGCTCAACAATGACCCCAAGGCGCTGCGCTGGTCAGCAATGCATGAACGCGGAGAACTTGATATGCGGCAAATTTTAGCGATGGCCTGAAGCCATCGAGTGCTGCAAAGACACCTGGCTGCGTGCCGGGTTTTTTGTTGCTTCGTCTATGCGTCTAAATGTGTTTAAATGCGGCTAGCAGAGGCCCCGGAAGGCCTGTTAATCCGCAGGTCCCTGGTTCGAGCCCAGGTCGGGGAGCCAGACACGACAAGCAAACAGGCCATCCTGCGGGGTGGCTTTTTGCTTTTACCTGTTTCTGGATTGACTCGAGGCCCGCCTTGGGTCGCACGCCCCTCCACTTGTCAAAGGAATCGACATGCAGACAGACCAAGTCCTGAGCCATCTGAAAAAGCATGGGCAGTTGCTCGACCTGGAGATCGCATCGGCGACCGGGATCGCGTTGGCCCAGGTACGCAAGTCGCTGGCCGACCTGGCGACACGCGGAGAAATATCCCAATGCACCGTGACCCACTTCAAGGGCGACAAGCGCATCGAGGGTATCCAGTGCAGGATTTCCGGCTATGTGCCGCCGGTCGCGCCGGGTCGCAAGGCCGGGCCCGCCAAAAGCGACGCATCGAACTAGAGACGGCACCGCGGCGCTTTCAATCTGGCGATCAGGGTGCCTGGTTGGAGCACGCCGTCAACCCATCCGGATCATCCCGCTTCCCCGCACGATCAGGACAGGACCGTTACAGGAAGGCGTTCCTGCCATCGCCAGACGAGGAAACCCGCGCACGCCAGGACCAGCATGCCGAACGCAAGCCCCGACACATGGTCGACGGCCAGCGGCACCAGCAGTACCGCTACCAGCGCATTGAAACCCACCTGCATGAAGGACTGGACTGCGGCGGCCATGCCGCGGTTACGCGGGAAGCAGTCCAGCGCCAGCAGCGTGAGACTGGGCATGGTGAAGGAAACCGCGAAGGCATAGAGCACCAGCGGTGCCAGCACATTCACCGGCGCGGGTGGCAGCAGCCAGGCCTGCGCAACGTTGAGGGCGCTCGCGCCGAGCATCACCCCATAGCCGATGCCAATGCTGCGCTGCGGCGTCATGCGCCCCGCCAGCCGGCTCGAAGCGTAGGAGCCGCACATCAGACCGCCCACCATGGGCACGAACTGCATCCAGAAATCGTTGGGGCCCAGATGCAGATGTTCGTACAGCAGGACCGGCGCACCGGCGATATAGATGAAGAATCCGCCAAAATTCAGCGCGAACGCCAGGACCAGCCCCATGAAGCGCTTGTGGCGCAGCGCCCTGCCGTAGGCGCCGGCCACTTTCGCCGGGTGCAGCGAGTGGCGTCGCTCGGCGGGCAAGGTCTCCGGAGCGCGCCAGCCGATGATGAGAAGTTCGATGACACCGAGCAAGGCGAGGAACCAGAATACCGCGCGCCAGCCGGACCCGTGCTGCAACATGCCACCGATCATCGGCGCGATCGCCGGCGCAACGGCAAAGATCAGCATGGCCTGGGACAGCACGCGCTGGGCATGATGGCCGCTGAAGGCATCGCGCACCATCGCCCGCCCCACCACGACACCGGCGCCGGCCGACAAACCCTGCACCACGCGCCAGAACAGCAGGCCACCGATGCTGGAAGCCAGCGCGGCACCGGCACTGCCCAGCACATACAGCAGCAAGGCGCCGATGATCACCGGCCGGCGGCCGAAGCCGTCGGACAAGGGTCCGTAGATCAAGGTCGTCACGGCAAAGGCGAGCAGATACACCCCCATGGTCTGCTGCATCTGCGCATGGCTCGCGCCGAAATCGGCGGCGATGGCGGGAAACGAAGGCAGATAGGTGTCGATGGTGAACGGCGCCAGCATTGACAGGGCGGCCACCACGAAGGCGATGAGCAGGGGATGGTGCGTCTCGGCGACGCGAGTGTTCGACACGATTTTCGATTCCGGACAAGGAGACGGCTTCATGCGTCCCGTGCACGCCGACCGCTTCGACCCTCCGCGATCAGAAGGTCAGCCGGTCGAGTCGGAGCGTGAGCGTGTCGCCCTCGGGCGTTTGCACGCGCAGCCATTCGGCGCCGTCGCGCGTGTAGACGTCGAGGGGCAGCAGGCGCTGCGTCGCGCCGTCCACCCTGAGGTCCAGCCATTGCCGCTTGAGCACGGCAAGCTCCAGGCGTTCGTGCTCGTCGCAGGGAATGGGCCGGTAGTCGGGATTCAACGCAGGTTCACGCCCGGCTGCGCGAAGGGCGCCCAGGCTTTCGCCATGGTGGCCCCGAGGCGGCCGGCCAGTCGTTCGGCGAGACTCTCCCGCCGGGTGTAATCGACGATGTCCTCGGCCTTGATGACGTCGCGTGCAACCGACTCGACCGTACCCAAGGCATCGGCAAGGCCGAGCTGGATGCTCTTTTCGCCGCTCCATACCAGACCGCTGAAGATTTCCGGCGTTTCCTTCAGCCGCTTGCCGCGGCCCTCGCGCACCACGGCGATGAACTGCCCGTGGATTTCCTCGAGCATCTGCCTGGCGTACGCCTGCTGCGCGGGGTCGACCGGCGAAAAGGGGTCCAGGAAACCCTTGTTCTGTCCCGCGGTAAGCAGGCGGCGCTCGACGCCGAGCTTTTCCATGGTCTGGGTGAAGCCGAAGCCGTCCATCAGCACGCCGATGGAACCGACGATGCTCGCCTTGTCGACGAAGATCTTGTCGGCGCCGGCGGCGACGTAATAGCCGCCGGACGCGCAGATGTCGTCGACCACGGCGTATAGCGGGATTTTAGGATGCAGCGTGCGCAGGCGCCTGATCTCGTCGTAGATCTGCCCGGCCTGCACCGGACTCCCGCCGGGGCTGTTGATGCGCAGGACGATGCCCTTGGTCTTCTTGTCCTCGAACGCACTTTGCAGACTGCCGATGAGCGTGTCGGCGCTGGCCTGGTCGGAGGCGATCACGCCCTGCAGATCGATGAGCGCCGTGTGCGCCTTGGGCAGCGCGACGCCGTCGCCGCGAAACCAGCCCGCGGCAAGAAAAAGAACGATGAACAGATAGAGAAAGCCGAGCGTCTTGAACAGGATGCCCCAGTGGCGGGTGCGCCGCTGCTCGTTGATCGCGGCCATCGCGAGTTTTTCCAGCACCTCGCGTTCCCAGTTGGGGGCGGCGGGTTTTTCCGATTCGTTCATTCGTATTCTTCCATCACATAGACGTGGCCGCCGTGCTCGGTGACCGGCAACGCGATCAGCCCGCGCCCGGCGCAGCGCCCGCCGACGCACGCGCCGCTCCCCGGATGGTACAGCGCGCCGTGCGTGGCGCAAATCAAGTATAGCCGGGAGTCGTCGAAGAACTCGCCTTCCTGCCAGTCGAGTTGCTGCGGCAGGTGGCCGCAGCGGTTGAGGAAGGCGCGCGCCACACCCTCGAAACGCACGGCAAAGGCCGGCTCGGGCCTGCCGTGGCGCTCGACCGCGAAGCGCACCCCCCGTCCCGTCTCGACGAGATCGTCCGAGGCGCAGATCAGGCGTTCGCGGCCAGCCATGCCTGCACCTCGGTGAAGCTGTCGAGCAGTGCCAGTGGAGCGTGCGGCTGCAGGTCGTCGGGCTCGTGCGCGCCGTAGGTGACGCCCAGGCTGGCGACGCCGGCATTCGCCGCCATGAGGAGGTCATGGCTGGTGTCGCCGATCACCAGGGTGCGCGCGGGGTCGGCGTCGAGCTCGTCGATGAGCTCGAGCACCATCGCGGGATGCGGCTTGGAATGGGTCTGGTCGGCGCAGCGCGTGGCGGCGAAACACCCACCCAGCCCGCTGGATTCGAGCGCGCGGGCAAGGCCGAGGCGGCTCTTGCCGGTGGCGACCGCAAGGGTGAATCCCCACCCGGCCAGGGCCGGCACGCCTGCGTCGACGCCGGCGAACAGGGGAATGTCGAGGTCGCGTCCGAGATAATGATGGCGATAGCGCTCGACCAGATGCGGGTAGGCATCGGCACTCAAGTCCGGCAGCAGCGTCTGCAACGCCTGCACGAGGCCGAGCCCGATGATCTGGCGCGAGGCACGCTCCGATGGCGCGGGCACGCCGATATCCAGGCAGGCGCGCTGGATGGACTCGACGATGACGCCGGCGGAGTCCATCAGGGTGCCGTCCCAGTCGAAGATCAGCAGGTCAAATTGTTTGGGCATGGTTCAACGTATCCAGAAAAGAAGCCAGGTCGACGGGCAAAGGCGCTTCGACGGTCATGCGCTCGCCGGTGATCGGGTGCTCGAACACCAGCTTTGCGGCATGCAGGAACATGCGCTTGAGGCCCTGCTTCGCGAGCTGCCGGTTGAGTTCGAAATCACCGTATTTGTCGTCCCCCGCGATGGGAAAGCCCAGATGCGAGGTATGCACGCGAATCTGATGGGTGCGACCGGTCTTCAGTTCCGCTTCCAGCAGGGTAAAGCCGTCGAACACCTGCAGACGGCGGAAGACAGTGTGCGCGGCCTGGCCTTCGTTGCGCACGCTGACGCGTTTCTCCCCTTCGTCGGTGACGCGCTTGTGCAGGGGCAGCTTGACGTGCTGCACCGGGTTCGGCCAGCGTCCCGCCACCAGGGTGAGGTAGCGCTTTTCGATGCGGCCCTCGCGCATTGCGGCGTGCAGGCCGGTGAGCGCGCGGCGTTTCAGCGCGACCAGCAGCACGCCCGAGGTCTCGCGATCGAGCCGGTGCACCAGTTCGAGGTAACGGCATTCCGGCAGTTCCAGGCGCAGTTGCTCGATCACCCCGCGCGATACGCCGCTGCCGCCGTGTACCGCCATGCCGGAGGGCTTGTCCAGCGCGATTAGCGCGTCGTCGCGGTAGAGGACGTGCGGCAGCAGCCGGTTGACCGAGGGCGGCAGCGTCGCCACGGCGGGCTGCGCGGGGGCCGCCGTGCGCACCGGCGGAATGCGCACCTCGTCGCCGGCCTGCAGGCGATGGCCGACGTCGACGCGGCCGCCGTTGACACGCACCTCGCCGCCGCGCACCAGCTTGTACAGGCGGCTTTTCGGCACGCCCTTGAGCCGCGCCAGCAGAAAGTTGTCGAGCCGCTGCCCGTCGGCTTCATCGCCGACCTTGACACGCCTGACCGAAATTTTCTCTAAGTCCTTCATTTGCATATATACTATTGCCGGTTCAGGCCCTGGCTTGCCTGCACACATGGATTCCATGCCGGTTAAAACGCTCACCGGCCGCCGCCTGTCCGGCCCGTCTGGATTCCTGCTCCCCCGGCGCACCTCGCGCCGCGCGAGCAGTCGAAACCACCCGCCGCGCCACTCGGCAAAGCAGCGATGTTATCAATGACGCGACAACCAGCATACGACATCGGTGTTCACGCCCCGGATTCAACCTCCGTGGCGGGAACCGGAAAAAACCGTCCGGCGCTGCCGGCGGCACGCTCCAGGAACAGGACACTTCGCCCATGCCCCTTCACACAACCTCATTCGTGATCGCATGAGCCGCTGATCCAGCGGCAGTCTGGCCTGTCCCGTATGCACGCGCGCGGGAGAAAAAATGAAGCGCATGCTTTTCAACGCAACCCAGGCGGAAGAACTCCGGGTTGCCATCGTCGACGGCCAGAAGCTGGTCGACCTTGACATCGAGTCCGCCAGCAAGGAACAACGCAAGGGCAACATCTACAAGGGTGTCATCACCCGCGTCGAACCCAGCCTGGAGGCCGCGTTCGTCGACTACGGCTGCGAACGCCACGGCTTCCTGCCGTTCAAGGAAATCGCCCGCTCCTGCCTGCCCAACGGCGGCCGCGTCCCCGACAACCTGAAGGAAGGCCAGGAACTCCTGGTCCAGGTGGAAAAGGACGAACGCGGCAACAAGGGGGCGGCGCTCACCACCTACGTCTCGCTGGCTGGCCGCTATGTCGTGCTGATGCCGACCAACCCGCGCGGCGGTGGCGTGTCGCGCCGCATCGAGGGCGAGGAGCGCAACGAACTGCGCGACACGCTCGCCCAGCTCGACGTCCCGGACGGCATGAGCCTGATCGCGCGCACCGCCGGCATCGGCCGCAACGCCGAGGAATTCCAGTGGGACCTCAATTATCTGTTGAGCCTGTGGAAAGCCATCGACGGCGCCGCGCAGTCGATGTCGGGCGCCTTCCTGATCTACCAGGAAGGCAGTCTGGTGATCCGCGCCATCCGCGACTACTTCTCGCCCGACATCGGCGAGATTCTCATCGACACGGAAGACGTCTACGAGCAGGCGCAGCAGTTCATGGCGCACGTGATGCCGGCCAACGTCAACAAGGTCAAGCATTACCGCGACGACGTCCCGCTGTTCTCGCGCTTCCAGATCGAACACCAGATCGAGTCGGCGTTCTCGCGTACGGTCAACCTCCCCTCGGGCGGCGCCATCGTCATCGACCACACCGAGGCGCTGGTGTCGGTCGACGTCAACTCGGCGCGCGCCACCAAGGGCAGCGACGTCGAGCAGACCGCCTACAACACCAACCTCGAAGCGGCCGACGAAGTGGCCCGCCAGATGCGCCTGCGCGACCTCGGCGGCCTGATCGTGATCGACTTCATCGACATGGAGAACGCCAAGCATCAGCGCGAGGTCGAGAACCGCCTGCGCGATGCCCTGCACCACGACCGCGCGCGCGTGCAGACCAGCAAGATCTCCCGCTTCGGCCTGCTGGAAATGTCGCGCCAGCGGCTACAGCCTTCGCTCGGCGAGACCAGCTACAACACCTGCCCGCGCTGCCACGGCACCGGCCACATCCGCGGCACCGAGTCCTCTGCGCTGCATATCCTGCGCATCCTGCAGGAAGAGGCGATGAAGGAGAACACCGGCGCGGTGCACGTGCAACTGCCGGTCGACGTTGCCACCTTCCTGCTGAACGAGAAGCGCGTCGACATCCACGCCATCGAATCGCGGCTGAAGGTCAATGTGGTGTTGATCCCCAACATCCACATGGAGACCCCGAACTACACCATCACCCGCCTGCGCCACGACGAGCTGAATCAGCGCGACGCCGGCGAGCCGAGCTACAGGATGATGGCCGTGCCGGAAAGCGAGGCGACCTACCAGACCGCGGCCGCTGCGGCACCGGCGCGCCAGGAGGCCGCCGTCAAGTCCATCGCCCCGCCGCCGCAGCCGATGCCTGTTGCAGCGCAACCCGCCGTGCCCGCCCAGCCGGTCGCGCAACCTGGCCTGTTCGACCGCATTTTCGGCTGGTTCAGAAAACGCGGCGAGGAAACCGCCCCCGGCGCCGAGCCCGTTCCTGCAGCGCTCGCACCGGTTGCCGCCCCCTCCCGCACCGAGCGCCCCGCCGAACGGCGCGAGCGCAAACCGGCCGGTCAGCGTCGCAGCCGCGGTGAAGGGCGCGGCGAAGCACGCAACGGCGAAGCACGCAACGGCGAAGCACGCACCACGGAAGGTCGCACCGAGCAGGCACCGCGCGAAGCACGCGCCGAGCAACCCGCCAAGCCGCCGCGCCAACCGCGCCAGCCCAAGCCGCGTCCCGAAGCCGAAGTCACTGTGCGCACACCGGAAACCACCGAAGCGCCGCGCGAAGCAGCGGGTGACGAAAAGCGCGAGCCGCGCAGCCGCCGTGGGCGCGGCAACCGCCGCCCGCGCGAGGCACGTCCGGAAACGTCCGCGGGCACGAACGGCAGCGCACCGCATGCGGTGATCGAAATCGCCGGCTACCGCGCCATTGTCGAGGTTGCGCGCAAACCCGCCCCCGCACGGAAACCCGCACCGGCCGCCGACATTGTTGCGGCCGCGCCGGCACAGCAGCCGCTACAATTGGACGCGGTCGAAGCCCCCGCGGCGCCCCTGCCGGGTGCGGTGACCGCATCCCCCGCGGCGATCCTGGCCGAACTGGCAAGCAGCAAGGCGGATCTGCAGCAGGTGGAAACCCGGTCCGCCGCGAGCGAAGCGGGCGAAACGGGCGCCCCCGCGCGTCCCCGCCGCCGGCGCCGCCCCACCGTGCACCAGGAAGCCGAAGCGGTCAGCCTGATGCAGGTGGAAACCGCCGCCCCACCGGCAAGCCCGGTCGAGGACACCGCGACCCCGGCCGCGCCCCACCCCACCCGCCGCCGCCCGCGCCCGCAGGCAACGGTGGTCGACGAGCCGCTGGTTCAGGTGGAAACACAGGACACTTAACCCTCCCCCGGCAGGCAGGGCATACAGCGTTCCCCCTGTGGAAGGCCGCCCCCGGCCCGATGCCGTGATGATTCCACCGCCCCAATCGCGGCGAGGGCGCCGCTTCCTACAGGGGCCACGCTGTTGTAGGAGGGCCGCCCCCGGCCCGATGCCGTGATGGTTCCACCGCCCCAATCGCGGCGAGCACCCGGAGGGCATAAAGGCACCGGTGCGTGGTTGTTGCCAATTCATTGGCATTACAACCACGGCCTGCCCCTTGCGGGTGCTCCTACAGGGAGGGCGCTCAGTTCCGCCCGCGCGTCGGGTCGCTGGTGATTTCGCGTATGAGTCCCTGCACTGCGTCCTCGATCATGTCGAGGTTCTCCTCGAACCCCTGCGGGCCGCCGTAATACGGATCGACCACGTCGAGGTTGGGAAACCTGCGGCTGAACGACAGCAGGCGCCGCACCTTGCCGTGATGATGCACGGGCGCGCGTGCGACGACGCGTTCGTAGTTGTCGCCGTCCATCACCAGGATGTAATCGAAGCGCTCGAAATCCTCGTCGGCAACGTGACGCCCGCGCAGATCGCTGATGTCGATGCCGCGCCGGCGGATCGCCTGCTGCGCGCGCGGGTCGGGCGGCGAGCCAATGTGATAGGCGTGGGTGCCGGCCGAGTCCACTTCCACCTGACGCTCGAGGCCGGCGTCCTGCAGCGCCTTGCGCAACATGCCTTCCGCCATGGGTGAGCGGCAGATATTGCCCATGCATACCATCAAAACCCTAGTCATGCTCTTCCACTCCGAATAACACCTGTTTCAGTTCCTTCAACTGGTCGCGAAGTTCCGCGGCCTTCTCGAATTCGAGATTCTTCGCCGCATCCATCATCTCTTTTTCCAGCTTCTTGACCTGGCGGGTCAGCGCCTTTTCGTCCATCACCCTGTACGCCGCCACGGTCTGCGCGGCCTTGAGTTCCTGGCGCGAGGCATCGGCATCGTACACGCCGTCGATGATGTCCTTGATGCGTTTCTGCACCCCGCGCGGGGTGATGCCGTGCGCGGCGTTGAACGCGAGCTGCTTGTTCCTGCGGCGCTCGGTCTCGTCGATGGCGCGACGCATCGAGTCGGTGACCCGGTCGGCGTAGAGGATCGCGGTGCCGTGAAGGTGGCGCGCAGCGCGGCCGATGGTCTGGATCAGCGAACGCTCGGAGCGCAGGAAGCCTTCCTTGTCGGCATCGAGGATCGCCACCAGCGAGACTTCGGGGATGTCGAGGCCCTCGCGCAGCAGGTTGATGCCGACCAGCACGTCGAACTCGCCGAGCCGCAGGTCGCGGATGATTTCGACGCGCTCGACGGTATCGATGTCGGAATGCAGATAACGCACCTTGATGCCATGCTCGGCCAGGTAGTCGGTGAGGTCCTCGGCCATGCGCTTGGTCAGCGTGGTGACCAGCACGCGCTCGCCGACAGCGATACGCTTCTTTGCTTCGCTCATCAGGTCGTCGACCTGCGTCGCCACCGGGCGCACCTCGACCAACGGGTCGACCAGGCCGGTCGGCCGCACCAGTTGCTCGACGACCTGGCCGGCGTGCTCGGCCTCGTATTTGGCCGGTGTCGCCGAGACGAAGATGGTCTGCGGCATCAGTGCCTCGAATTCCTCGAATTTCAACGGCCGGTTGTCCAGCGCGGACGGCAGGCGGAAGCCGTAGTCGACGAGGTTCTCCTTGCGTGAACGGTCGCCCTTGTACATGCCGCCGACCTGCGTCACCGTGACGTGTGATTCGTCGATGATCATCAGCGCGTCCTTCGGCAGGTAGTCGATGAGCGTCGGCGGCGGCTCGCCCGGCTTGCGTCCGGAGAGGTGCCGCGAGTAGTTCTCGATGCCCTTGCAGAAACCCAGCTCGACCATCATCTCGATATCGAAGCGCGTGCGCTGTTCCAGCCGCTGCGCCTCGACCAGCTTGTTGTTGGCGTAGTAGAACTCCAGCCGCTCGCGCAGCTCGGCCTTGATCGCCTCCACCGCGCGCAGCGTCGTCTCGCGCGGCGTGACGTAATGGCTCGACGGGAACACGGTGAAGCGCGCGACCTTGGAAAGGATCTGCCCGGTCAGCGGATCGAACAGGTGCAGGGTTTCCACCACGTCGTCGAACAGTTCGACGCGCAGCGCGGTCTCCGCATGTTCCGCCGGGAAGATGTCGATGACGTCGCCGCGCACCCTGAAATGGCCGCGCGAAAACTCGAAATCGTTGCGCTCGTACTGCATCTGCGTCAGGCGCGTGATGACCT
>MKWN01000004.1:6056-29685 GCA_001899775.1 Thiobacillus sp. 65-29 | reverse complement strand
TGGCCGACTTCGGCACCATGGCGGTGTTCAATTACGACACCTTCACCACCGCCATCTACAAGGCCTGGTACAGCCTGTTCTCACTGCCGGCCGCGGCGCAGCTCGCCTCCATCCTGATCCTGCTGGTGCTGGTCGCGGTAGTGTTCGAGCAGCGTTCGCGCGCGCAAATGCGCTACGGTACGATCGGCCGCAGCGCGGCGACACGCCGCATCCGGCTCACGCCGCCACTCGCCGCGCTCGCCCTGCTGTATGCGGGAACGGTGCTGGCGGTGGCGTTCGTCATTCCCGTCACCCAGCTCGCGCTGTGGACGCGCGAGGTCATCGCCACGGATCTCGACGCGCGCTACTGGGAATTCGCCTGGCACTCCCTGCTGCTGGCCGGCATGGGTGCGGCCGGCGTGGTGGCGGTCGCCCTGCTGCTCGCCTATGCCGGACGCCAGCGCCCCGGCCCCGCGATGATCTGGACCCAGCGCGTGGCCACCCTTGGCTATGCCTTTCCCGGCGCGGTGCTGGCAGTCGGGCTGTTCATTCCTGTAGCCGCGCTCGACAATTGGCTGATCGGAATCGGCGAGAATTGGTTCGGCTTCGACGGCACGGAAATCCTCAAGGGTACCCTGCTGGTGATGCTGCTGGCCTATCTCGTGCGCTTTCTCGCGGTGGGTTTCGGGCCTGTCGACAGCGGTCTGCACCGCATCACCCGGTCCATCGACGAGGGCGCACGCAGTCTCGGCACCGGCACCGGCGAGCTGCTCGCACGCGTGCATCTGCCGATGCTGCGCGCCAGCCTGTTCACCGCGGCGACGCTCGCCTTCGTCGACATCATGAAGGAAATGCCGATCACCCTGATGACGCGCCCGTTCGGCTGGGACACGCTGGCCGTGCGCGTGTTCGAAATGACCTCCGAAGGTGAATGGACGCGTGCCGCGCTGCCGTCGCTCGCCATCGTGGTTGCCGGTATCATTCCCATCATTCTTCTCACGCGGCGCGGAACGCACACCCATGGCTGAACTGGTGCTCGATTCGGTTTCGCAGGCCTACGCCCGGCGACAGGTCATCACCGACCTCACCTTCACGCTGGCCGAAGGTGCGATCGGCTGCCTGCTCGGCCCGTCCGGCTGCGGCAAGACCACGGCGCTGCGCTGCATCGCCGGCTTCGAACCGATCCAGTCCGGCAGCATCCGTATCGGCGGCGAAACCGTCAGCCGCCCCGGCTGGATGCTGCCCGCAGAAAAGCGCCGCATCGGCATGGTGTTCCAGGATTACGCGCTGTTTCCCCATCTCACGGTCGCCGGCAACGTCGGCTTCGGACTGCGCGGTATTTCTCGCACGGCGCGCGAGGCCCGCATCGGCGAACTGCTCGACCTGGTCGGTCTGGGCGGGCAGGCGCAGCACCATCCCCACCAACTCTCCGGCGGCCAGCAGCAGCGCGTCGCCCTGGCCCGCGCCCTGGCGCCGCGCCCGCGCCTCATCCTGATGGACGAGCCGTTTTCCAACCTGGACGTCGAACTGCGCGAACGCCTGTCACTCGAAGTGCGCGACATCCTCCGGCGCGAGGCGACCACCGCGCTCATCGTCACCCATGACCAGCACGAAGCGTTCGCCCTCGCTGACTGGGTCGGCGTGATGCACGAGGGCCGCATCCAGCAGTGGGACACGCCCTACAACCTGTACCACGAACCGACCAACCGTTTCGTCGCCGACTTTGTCGGCCAGGGGGCGCTGCTGCCCGGCGAGGTCATCAACGACCATCAGGTGGAAATCGAACTGGGCGTCCTCGATGGCCACATTCCCGTCGACTGCGGCACCGGCGGCTGCGAGGCCTGCGTGCGCCACTGCACCGTCGACGTGCTGCTGCGCCCGGACGACATCATCCATGATGACGACAGCCTGCTGCTCGCCGAAGTCGAGAACAAGGCCTTTCGCGGCGCGGACTTCCTCTACACGCTGAGGCTGCCGAGCGGCCAGCGTGCCTTGTCACTGGTGCCCTCGCACCACGACCACGCCATCGGCGAAAAGATCGGCATTCGCCTCGCCGCCGACCACGTCGTCGCTTTCCCGCGCTCCTGACGGTCCGCCGATGCTGCCTTCTCCGCTACGCGGCCTGCTGTTCAACGTCGGCCTTGGTTTTACCGCGGCCATGGTCCTGCTGCTCGCCGTCATCGCCCTGGGCGTAACGCAGATGGCCCACCTGAACGCCGAGTTGGAGCGCGTGGTGTCGGTCAACAACCTCAAGACCCGCCTCGCGTCGCGCATGCGCGATACCCTCCGCGACCGTGCCGTGCTGATGCACACCATCGTCGTCTCCATCGATCCCTGGGAAAAGGATGCCCAGTTCGTGCGCTTCCAGGAACTGGGCGAGCGTTACGCCAAGGACCGCAACCAGCTGGTCGCGATGCTCGATTCGCCGGTGGAACACCTGGTGATGCAGGACCTCGACATCATCACCCAGCTCAACCAGCCGGTCGTGTTCAAGGTCGTCGACGCCGCGATGGTGAACGACACGCCCACCGCGCTCACGCTCATGCAGGACGAAGCGATCCCCTTGCAGGATCGTCTCGTCGAGGCACTCGACAGCATGACCAGCCTCCAGCGCGAAGCCAACGAAGTCGCCCTCGGCAAGACCTTTGGCGCCTACCAGGCGACGCGCACCCTGATGCTGGTGCTGGGTATCGCCGCCGCATTCCTCGCCACCGTCGTCGCGGTACTGGTGACACGCCGCCTCCTCTCGCAGACGCACCAGCTCGAGACCGAGAAGCAGAAATACCAGACCCTGTTCGAAACCAACTCCGACGCCGTCGTCATCCTCGACGACCACGGTTTCACCGACTGCAACCCGGCCACCCTGTCGCTGTTCGGCATGCACAGCGTGGCTGAATTCCTGCGCAACCCGATCCCGCAGCTCGGCACGCCCATCCAGTCCAGCGGCAAGCCGGCGCTGGAACACGCGATGGAGGCCATCGGCAAGGCCCGCGAAACGGGGCATGCGATGATGGACTGGCAGGCACGCCGGGTCGACGGCAGTATCTTCCCCAGCGAGATCGCCCTGCACGCGATGCGGCTCGAAGGCAAGCCGGTGATCCAGGCCATCATGCGCGACGTGTCGGAGCGGCACGCCGCGGAGGCTGCGCGCGAGGCCGCGCGCGACGCGGCGGTGCAGATGGCGCGCGCCAAGTCTGAATTCGTCGCCAACGTCAGCCACGAAATCCGCACGCCCATGCACGGCATCCTGGGCATGAGCAACCTGCTGCTGAAAACCCCACTCGACGGCCGTCAGCGCGATTATGTCGCCACCCTGCAAACCTCCGCCGAAAGCCTGCTCACCATCATCAACGACATCCTCGATTTTTCCAAGATCGAGGCGGGGAAGCTCACGCTCGAGGAAATTCCCTTCGCGCCGGAAGCGCTGCTGCAAAGCGTCGTCGCGCTGTTCCAGGCGCGTGCCCTGGAAAAGAATCTGCCCTTGAAGCTGAGCTTGCCCGCGGACGTGCCCGCGGCGCTGCTCGGGGACCCCACGCGTATCCGCCAGATTCTGCTGAACCTGGTCGACAACGCGATCAAGTTCACCCATACCGGCGAAGTCGAGCTGCGCGCGCAGTTCGACAGGCTGCGCGGCGAAATCGGCTGCCGCTTCAGCGTGACCGACACCGGCATCGGCATGAATACGGAAACCCAACGGCGCCTGTTCCAGGCTTTCACCCAGGCCGACAGCTCGACGACACGCCGCTATGGCGGCACCGGTCTGGGTCTCGTGGTCAGCCGCGAACTCGCCACCTTGATGCGCGGCCGCATCCTCGTCGAGAGCACGCCGGGACAGGGCAGCCGCTTCACCCTCATGCTGCTGTTGAAGCCGACCACACTCGCCCCGGTGGAGCTTGCCATACCGGCCGTCGTTCAACTGCGCGGGCGCGTCCTGGTCGTGGAAGACCACCCGGTCAACCAGAAGCTGCTCGCCCACCAGTTGCGCGAAATGGGTCTGCAACACGTACTGGCAGGCAGCGGAGCGGAAGCGCTTGCGATACTGGCGGAGAATGGCTTCGATCTTGTGCTGATGGACTGGCAGATGCCCGAGATGGACGGTCTGGAAGCAACCCGCCGCATTCGCGCGCTGCCCGGCGCCACCGGGCGCATCCCCATCGTCGCCGTCACTGCCAACGCCGACAGCGGCTTTCGCGAAACCTGCCTGGCGGCCGGCGCCAGCGATTACCTGAGCAAGCCCTACACCGAGGCTGCCCTTGCCGCCATGCTTGCGCAGTGGCTGCCGGCAAGCGTGTGTGACGACGCCGCGGCGCGGAGCCTCGCGGAAGAAGGTTCACCGCAGGCGCTGTTCGATCGCGACACGCTGCGCGCGCGCTACCCTGCCAATCCGGAACTGGTTGACGAACTGGAGAAGGTATTCCGCCAGACCACCGAGGCGAGTCTCGAAGTCTTGCGGCTTGGCATCGCCCAGCACGACACCGAACGCTGCACCAAGGAAGCCCATGCCCTGAAGGGCGCGGCGGCCAGCGTCCTGGCGCACGACATCCAGGCGGCGGCGGCGCGCATCGAAGCCGCAGTGCGCGCGGACGCTTTCCTTGAAGCCGCCGCGGAACATGCGACGCTGGAACAACTCCTGCGCGACAGCGTCTGACGATGCATTGACGCCCGCCCGTCAGCGTGCGTAGCATGAGCCCAGCTATCTGCCAGGAGCCCTCCATGATGCGTCGTATCCTGTTTGCCTTCGCCACGCTGGCGAGCCTGCCTGCCTTCGCGGCCAATCCACCCCCACCCGGCACGGCACCCACCAATCCGTACATGCAGTCCACCCCTGCACAGGGCTGGATCGGCTTCACCCCGACCCCCTATGGCCCGGTGCTGCTGCAGCAGGCCCTGCCGCCGCCATACCGCGATTACCAGATGAATCGCATCCTTACGGCGGAGGAAAAGAAGCGCTGGCTGCAACTGGCGATGCCAATGATGGCCAACATGATGCGCATGGACGCCCGCGAGGCGATGAACTACTTCGCCGTCAAATACAAGGCCAAGGCCGGCCTGAAATTCGACGAAGTCGTCGAATCCATGATGCTGCGCGCCAACCAGGTCAACCTCAAGTTCGTCGGCAGCAATCTGATGTGGAAGGACTTCCAGGCCGTACTGGGCGACACCAGCGCCCCGCGCGTCGAAGTGTTCAGCTTCTGCGACATCGCCATCGGCCGCGAGTTGTTGAAAATCATTCCGGAAATGGTGGTTTTCCTGCCCTGCCGCATCGCGGTGATGGAGGATGCCGACCGCAACATCTGGGTGCTGATGCTCGACTGGGACGTCACCTGGCTCGACATGGCCGGCAAACAGATGGGGATCACGCCGGAACTTCGACAGGGTGCCGTTGAAATCCGCGACAAAATGGACAGCGTGATGCGCGCCGGCGCCAACGGCGACCTCTGAACCGGCGCGGCCGGCAACATCACGGAGCCGGCCTCATTCAGCCTTGCCGCGCACCCTCACCCCAAGCCAAGCCAAGGACAGACGCCTGATTCCAGAGCCCTTGCACTGCACGGCGGGATGACGGCAACGGGCGCGCCCGCGCCCGACCAAGGCTATTCAGCTAAAGAAATCCGGAATTCCGCCGTAATAGGCACAACACTGGCAAGGATTTTGCCTGAGTGATCCAAGCAGCCCCGCGCTGCCTCGTATTCACTCGGCAAAGGGATTCCGTATGAAGGCCATTCGTTCCATGTCCATCGCCGCCGCGATTCTGGCGGCATTACTGGTGACCGCCAACGGTGCACGCGCGGAAGGGAGCGACACGCCCGACGTTTCCGGGGACGGGCTGAAGGCAGCGGGCGAACGCATCCGCCAGACCGGACAGCAGTTGCAGAAGGACATCCAGGAAAAGCTGGAGCAGCTGCGCAAGGAACGCGCCGCACTCGTCGCCCGCCAGGCCGCCGAACGCAGACAGGAAGCCGAGCATGCACGCCAGCAGGCCGAAAAGGATCGGGCCGCGCTGGCCGCCACCAGGGAAGCGCGGCAACGCGAAGCCTTGCAGGCGTCCCAGGAAAAGGCACGCCGGGAAGCAGCCGAACGCGCGGCCGAACTCGAGCGCATCCATCAGGCGGAACTGAAGGCCAAGGAAGACGAAGAGGCCGCACTGGTGCGCGCGCAGAAGGAATCGCTCGACGCCTACAAGGCTGGAACGAAACAGCAGAAACTCGGCACGCAACCCCAGTTCGGCGTCGACTTGTGACGCCCCGCTTCACCCCACCACCCCGAAAGGAGACTGCAACATGAATGGGATGCACATTGCGGCGTGCTGCGCCGCCGGCCTCGCCTTGTTCGGCACGGCCGTCGCGAACGCACAGACCATTTCCCGCGGGCAGGTGATCGCCGCCACCTGCTACACCTGCCACGGCACACACGGCGTCAGCCCAAGCGACATTCCGAGCATCGACTACATCCCGGCCGAGCGCATGATCCAGACGCTGAAAGCGTACAAGACCGGCACGCGCTATTCGACCGTCATGGGCCGCCACTCCAGCGGCTACAGCGACGAAGAAATCGTCGAGACCGCGAACTATCTCGCCAGCCTGCAGAAGAAGGGGAAATGACCATGTCCAGGATTTCACGCAGAAATTTCGTCAAGCTGATGGGGGCGGGCGGCGCCCTGTCGCTGTTCGGCCTTGCGGGCTGCGAAACCGCCCCCAGCAAGGCATCCGGCACCTCGTCCGCCAAGGCCGCGCCACGCGTGGTGGTGATCGGTGGCGGTTTCGGCGGCGCCACCTGCGCCAAGTATCTGCGCCTGTACGATCCCGGTCTCAACGTGACACTGGTGGAACAGAACGCCAGCTACGTGACCTGCCCGGGCAGCAACTGGATGCTGGGCGGGTTGCGCAAGATCGAGGATCTGACGCAGAACTACGATGCGCTGCGCGACAAGCACGGCGTCGATGTGGTGATCGACCGTGTCGTCGGCGTCGACACGGCGAAGCGCGTGGTCAGCCTCGCCGGTGGAAAATCCCTCGCCTATGACCGCCTGGTGATGTCGCCCGGCATCGATTTCCGCTGGGGCGAAATCGAAGGCTACGACGAGGCCGCCACCCTGCTCATGCCGCACGCATGGAAAGCCGGACCGCAGACCGTGCTGCTGCAGAAACAGCTGCACGCCATGCCCGACGGCGGTACCTTCATCATGACCGCGCCGCCGATGCCGTTCCGCTGCCCGCCCGGCCCGCCGGAACGTGCGAGCATGGTTGCCCACTATTTCAAGACCCACAAGCCGAAATCGAAGATCCTGATCCTCGACGCCAAGGACAACTTCTCCAAGCAGGCGCTGTTCATGCAGGCGTGGGACCAGCTCTATCCGGGCATGATCGAATGGGTTCCAGTCACCAGTGCGGGCAAGGTCGTGCGCGTCGACACCGCGACACGCACCGTCCACACCGCCAACGGCAGCACGGAAAAGGGCGACGTCGTCAACATCATTCCGGCGCAGCGCGCGGCCTCGCTCGCGGTCGCCACCGGGCTTGCCAACGATGCAGGCTGGTGTCCGGTCAACCAGCTCACCTTCGAATCGACGAAAGTGCCGAATGTCCACGTCATCGGCGATTCCTCGGTCGCCGGCGCCATGCCGAAATCCGGCCACACCGCGAACAACATCGCCAAGATGACCGCTGCGGCCATTGTCTCCCTGTTCCGTGGCGTGCCGCCGCCGCAGCCTTCGCATGTCAACACCTGCTACAGCCTGGTGAGCCCGGATTACGGCATCAGCATCGCCGCCGTCTACCGCCTGGGCGAAGACGGGCAGCTGCAGGGTGTCAAGGGCGCGGGCGGCCTGAGCCCGGCGAACGCGAGCAGCCAGCAGCGCGCCCAGGAAGCCGGCTACGCGATGGGGTGGCACAAGGGCATCGTCACCGACTCATTCACCTGATCGGCACGTTGCACGCCCGCCCGATAGGGCCGCCGTCGCCAGACGGCGGCCCTTTTTGCGCAGGGCTTGCTATAGTCGCGGCGATTCCTGATTCCGCCCGCGTCCATGAACACCCCCTTCGCTTCCCTCGCCACCTTGCAGCAGGAGTTTGCCGAGGGTCTGGCCGGCATGCTGGCCAGCCATCGTAATCTCGGCGTCTACATCCTCGTGCTCGCCAATGCGGCCTACGACGACACCTTGTGGCCGCGGCTTGCTCCGGTGCTCGCGCGCCGCCATGCCGAACTCGCCGGGGCCATCACGGGCGCGCTGCGGCACGGCACCGCGCTGACGGAGCCGGACGATGACCTGATGGTGTTCCTCAAGCTGCACATGATCGGCTTCGAGCAGCTTGGCCGCGTGGAAATTCGCCATGCGGGGCCATGGCATGTGATGTTCAACCCCCTGCGCGCCCTGCGCCCGCCCCGCATCAGCGGCCAGCGCTTCGACGGTCTGTTGCGAAGCTTCGAGCCCGCGGGCTTTCATTTCAACAAGCCCTTCCTCGCCAGGGAAGTGCTGTGGGAAGGCGACCTCGGCGGCAAGGCCACGCGCCTGCTCTACAACAAGTTCCCCTTCGCCCGCCTGCATGGCCTCCTGGTGCCGGAACCGTTACGCGAACTGCCACAGTACCTCACACCCGAACTCCACGACTGGGCCTGGGAGGTGTGTGCACAATCCAGCGTGCCGGGCCTGTGCCTCGGCTACAACAGCACCGGCGCCGGCGCATCCGTCAATCACCTGCACTTTCAGAGCTTCGTGCTTACCGAACGCCTGCCCGTGCAGAACCCGCGCTTCCTCCACAACGGCGGCGTCGAGCTCTATCCCCTGCCATGCCGGCACCATACCGACGCGCGCACGGCCTGGTTCGACATCGACCGCCTGCACCAGACCAGCGTCCCGTACAACCTCGTCTACACCCGCGACGGCCTCTACCTCATTCCGCGCGTGCCGCAGGACAGCGTGCAACTCGACACCGCGAGCCGCAGCTACGGCTGGAGCGAAATGGTCGGTGGCGTCACGCTGTTCAGCCGGGATGCCTGGGAAGCGCTGGAGACACCCGCATTCGAGGAAATGCTGGCACGGTTCGCGCCGTAACCCCATCGCCGGTCACGGCGCACCGGATCGCGCCGGATCCGCGTCCACGCCGTCCTTCTCGTGCCAAGGCCGCAATGCGTAGCGCGGCGGCTGGCTCATGAAAAACAGCACCGTCGCGCAACTGGCGAAAAACAGCGTCGTCGCCAGCGCACTCCCCGTCAACACGTGCTGCATGCCCTTCTCGATCGCCAGCCAGACAAAGGCCGCGAAGCTGGCCGCCACGAGCGGCAGGCACGCAATGGCGAAACCCAGGGCAATTTTCTTGCCGGTACTGCGAACAGTCATGACGGATCCTCATCGATGGTTGCGTGCCAGACTACACGACAATCGTCAGTCATTGGAATACACACGACGTTCGCCCCTCACCCGAGTTCGATCACCTGCCCCTGCACAAGCGCCGCCACTCCCCACTCCGGCACGGCCGCGTGCAGCTCGTTCATGATCGCCGCCTCGTTGCCGGGCTTCAGATGCGTGATCCACACCCTGGGCCGCACGGTCAGCGCCGCCAGCTCCGCCGCAAGGGATTCAGGCCAGTGGTGCTTCGAAGCCTTGGCAACGTCGACGAGCGCGTTTTCAAAGGAGGTCTCGATGAGCAGATGACGCAGATCCGGAATCGCATTGAGTGCATCGATCAGGGCCAGGCTGTGGGTGGTGTCGCCGCTGAACACGAGGCCACCCGCCGCGGTGGACACGTGCAGCGCGCACGCCGGGACGACGTGATTGGCCGGCAAGGGACGGAAGGTGCGGCCCGCCAGCGTGACCGCAACCCCGAAATCCAGCGCTGCGAAACGCAGCCAGGGCGCGTCGCTACTCGGGATCGTGCGGAAATCGGGCCACAGTTTCCAGTTGAAAAGATGGTCGGACAGCGTATCGAGCACCGCGGGCAAGGCATGCACCGTCACCGGGGTCCCCCGTCGATCGCCGACGCTGTCGAGCAGCAGGGGCAGCCCCAGCACGTGATCGAGATGGGCGTGGGTCAGAAACACGTGGTCGATTCTGGCGAGCTGCGCGAATTCGAGTGTGGTGAGCCCGCTGCCGGCATCGATCAGCACGTCGTCGTCGACCATCAGGCAGGTGGTATGACGCCCGCTGCCGATGCCGCCGCTACAGCCCAATACGGTGAGTTTCATGTCATTTGGTCGTGTAGACGAATACGCCATCCCAGTCGGCCGGCGGCGGCGCAGCACGGAAATGCGCGATGCGTTCCAGGTAGATATCGTACAGCGGCCGCGGCGCGCGGGCGCTCAGCGCACTGAATGTCGCCGCGGCACGGTCCCAGTCCTGCTGCTGGTAGGCGGCGAACGCGGCTTCGAATTCGCTTGCCGCCTGCCGCACCGTCTCGTCCAGGCCGGCCTTCGTGCCGAGGGGCTCATAGATCGCCACGGGGGTTTCCTTGCCTTTCACGCGCACGACGTCGATCTTCATGTAGGCATGCACGGGGTCCGCGTCGACCGTCGACTGCGTGACGAGAATGCCGACGGCGTACTGCTTGGTGATGCCTTCGAGACGCGAGCCAAGGTTCACCGTATCACCCATCACCGTGTAGGACATGCGAAACTCGGAACCCATGTTGCCCACGCTCATGCGCCCGGTATTCACGCCGACGCCGATCCTCACCTCGGGCCAGCCGCGCGCGGCGAACTCCTCGTTCAGCTTCGGCAGCGCGGCCTGCATGTCGAGCGCGGTGGCGACCGCACGCGTGGCGTGGTCGGCGAGATCGACCGGCGCGTTCCAGAACGCCATGATGGCATCGCCGATGTACTTGTCGATGGTGCCCTGATGCTGCTGCACGATGCGCGTCATGGTCGACAGGTAGGCGTTGAGCACTTCGGCGAGTTCGGTGGGAGGGAGTCTTTCGGAAAAGTTGGTGAAGCCGCGGATGTCGGAGAACAGCACGCTCATGTCGCGCGACTGGCCTTCCATCGTGTAGTGCGCCGGGTCACGACTCATCTCCGCAGCAAGCTCCGGCGGCACGTACTGGCCGAACAGGCGCGTGATCTGGCGCTTGCTGCGCGTGGCGGCGAAGAAACCCCAGGCGGTGTTGAGCGCATACAGGCCGAACACGGTCAGCATCGGCGCGGCCATCGGCACCACCAGAAAACGCGACCACGCGGCGGCATAGGCGGCCAGCAACAAGCCGAGCAGTGCCAGCGTGGCGGCCAGCCCCACGGCCGGGCCGAAACGCAGCAGCACGAGCGCGAGTACCATGCCCGGGACCAGCACCGCCAGCGTGCGCGCGTCGCGCGCCCACGGCGGCACCGCGCGCAGCGTGCCGTCGAGCATGCCGGCGATCAGGTGCGCATGAATCTCGACGCCCGGGAAAGTGCTGGAAAACGGTGTCACACGCAGGTCGGCCAGGCCCGGCGCGGTCGAACCGACCAGCACGATGCGGTTTTCGAGTTGCGCCACCGGCGCCTTGCCGGCCAGCACCCCGGCCGCGGAAACATAGGGAAACGGCGCACCCGCGCGATATGGCACGTGCACGTGGCCATCGGCGTCGAGCGGCATGCGCAGGCCACCGATCTCCAGCCACGGCGACCGATATTCGCGGCCGAGAACTCGCACCCGATCGACGCCACCGACCGCCGGCTCGGCGCCGAACGCCACACGCAGCGTGGATGCCGACAGCGAGAGGTAATAGCCGTCGCCGAAGGGGCTCACCAGCGCCATGCGCCGTGCCGTGCCGTCCTCGTCCGCGCGCATGTTGTAGAAACCCGCCCCCTGCGCCATCTGCTGGAATGCCGCCAGGTTGGCCCCGTAGCCGGTCGGCGCCGGCAGACCGGGCGCGAGCGGATCGAACGTTGTCGCGGGCAGCGCGGGAGGCGGCAATGCGCCGCTGTGCGCATCGCCGAATCCCGCCGGGTTGAAGTAATAACCGAGCGACACCGGACGCTCGGCGAGCGCCTGCGCGAAACGCGCGTCGTAATCCAGTTGCGGCGACAGGCGCCGCAAGGCCGCCTGGAATTCGCGGTTGCCCACAAGTTCATCGCGCCCCAGTCGCTCGAGCGCGGCAAGCCCCGAACTCGTGTCGGGCTCCGCGAACACCACGTCGAACCCCACCGCCGCCACGCCATAGCGGTCGAAGAGTTGGTCGAGCAGGGCCGTCATGGTGGCGCGGTTCCAGGGCCAGCGGCCGACGCTTTTCAGGCTCGCCTCGTCGATGTCGAGAATGGCGATACGGTCGTCCACCCCCGTCGGCGCCGTGTATCTGAGCCAGGTGTCATACAGCCAGGCTTCCGCACGCTGCATTGGCGCCAGCGCGAGCCAGCCGCCGGTGTGCGCGGCCAGCAGCAGGACGAACAGCACGGACAGCCCCGCCTGCACCCACCGCGTCGAGGCTGCATTCACCGCAGACGATAGAAGCGGTTGGCAACGTCCTTGCCATGCAGGCCGTCGAAACGGTCACCCACCGCCTCGCCCAGCTCGGCCAGGCGGTCGGCCGGATGCGGATGGGTTTTGTACAGCAGGCTGGTGCGGTTGTCGCCGCTTGGCAAGCCGGCGAGTCCCTGCAGCACGTTGGGCAGACCCCACGGATCGTAGCCGGCGCGCGCAGCGAACACGATGCCAACGCGGTCCGCCTCGAATTCGGCGCTCTTGTCGAGCCCGCGCGCCATGATCTCGGCGCCGTTGCCGATCAGGTTCTGCACCGCCGGGTCGCTGCCCTGCACCTTCCGGCTAGCGGCCTGTCCCAGCGCGCCAATCAGGGTCGACTGCTTCAGCACCTTGAGGTGATGCTTCTTCGTCACATGCGCGATCTCGTGCCCGAGCACACCGGCAAGCTCGGCTTCATTGTCGAGCATGCGATACAGGCCCTTGGTCACGAACACGTAGCCTCCCGGCGCGGCGAAGGCATTGATCGCGTCGCTGTCGATCACGCCAAAGCGCCAGGTCACCTCGTTGCGCCCGCTTTGCTGCGCCACCCAGCGCCCCACCAGATTGACGTAGCGCTGTAGCGCATCGTCGCGCACCAGCGGCACCGCCCCCAGCAGATTGCCGGCGATCTGCCGTCCGATGCGGACTTCCTCCTCGAGAGAGTAATCACCGAACAGCGCGAAACCAAGTTGTGTCGGGTCGATCTTCTGCTTGGCGGGCTGTGGCGCTGCGGCCGTCTGGGCCGACGCCGGACTGGTCTGTGCGGGTGCTGCCTGCGCCGGAGCGGTCTGTGCCGGCTTGTCCTTGTTCAGCTCGCGGTTGACGCGGTCTTCGAGAAACTTGCCGAGATCGAAGGCGCTTGCCGGAACGCTGGTCAGCGCCAGCAGCGCCGCCAGGATGAGGTGCTTCACTTTCATCGGTTCTCTCCCCACGGCGAAGACGACTGTTCGGCTTTCGGCTGCGGCAGATCCGCAACCTTGACCACGGCGAGCCCCGACTGGCCGGCGAAACCACTCGCCTGCGCCGCGCTCACGCCCTGCGCCTCCAGGCGCGCCAGTTCGTCGGCGTTGAACTGCGCCTGCTTGAGCTGCTCGTCATTGAGACCGCGCAGGCCCGCCACTGCCACGACCCGCGTGGGATCGGAGCGCGTGGTCGCCGCCCCCACGACATCACCGATGCCGGCGCCGCCCAGCCCCCCCGTACCGGCGCGCACCGACAACAGGCGCACCCAGCCGGTGGTCTTGCCCGCGGTGACGCGCAGCCAGCCGCCTTCCTTGGCAAGGATAGTGACCGTGGCGCCGCGCGCGACGCTGCCAGACACACTGGCCGTCGCGCTCGGCTGCGTGAGCAGTTTCTCGTCGCGCAGCACGGTACCCGTAGCCGCGGACGCAACCGACGCCGCCGCCCAGCCCAGTACCACGAGCGTACCGATCAGAATCTTTCGCATGACTTCTCCCTCGAGGTCGGATGACAAAACTGTATGGCCTGCGCGCCAATGGCGCAAGTTTCCCTTCCAGCGTTAAGATGCGCCGATGAACGTTCTCGCCGCCTCCATCGAATCGCTCGGCGCCAAGCTGGTCGGCTGGTTCACCGTCGGATACGGCATCTTCGCCTTCCTCGCCCGCGCGCTGCGGCTGCTGGTCGAGCCTTCCACCTGGAACCGCGCCACCTTCGACGTCGTCGTCAAGCAGGTGTACTTTACCGCGGTGCAGATCCTGCACGTCTTTCTCGGCTACGCCCTGGTGATCTCCTGGCTCATCATCAGCATCATCGTCAACACCGCCCGCGATTTCGGTCTTGCCGAATTCGCCAGCGAAATGACCATCCGTGTGCTGGTGCTGGAACTGCTACCCTTCCTCACCGCGCTGTTCATCGCCCTGCGCTCCGGCAGCGCGATCAATACCGAGGTCGCGCTGATGCAGGTCAACAATGAATTGGATGCGCTGGCGCACTGCAAGGTTCCGCCGATGCAGTTCGAATTCCTGCCGCGCCTCATCGGGGGGGTGATTTCAGTGATCACGCTCGCCGGTCTCGCCGGGCTGTTGGCCCTGGCGATGGGCTATCTCGCCATCCACGGTTTCGGCACGGCCGGATTCGATTCCTACACCCGCACCATCGCCAACATTTTCGATTTCGGGATCGTCGCCGGTCTGCTGGCCAAGTGCGCCCTGTTCGGCCTCGCGGTCACCCTCATCCCGGTCACCGCCGGCCTGGAAACACCGAAAAAACTTTTCATGGTTCCGGTCTCCGTGCTGCGCGGCATGATGCGGGTATTTTTTGCCATCGTCGCCATCGAGGTGGTGTCATTAGCGCTCAAATACATCTGACCGCGTTTGCCGACCGTGACGCGCTCGCGAACGCCGTCGCCGCGCTGCCCGAGGACGTCGCGCGCGTGTCGCACGAACTGCCCCTGCGCGCCAACCTGTCCGCCCTCGACAACATCGCCCTCATCCCCATCTACCATGGGCATTTCAACGTTGCGGAATCGAACCGTCAGGCCATGCAGCTTCTGGAACAGCTCGGCCACGCCGCGATCGCGCCGCTGCGCGACCCCGACATGAGCGCGGCCCAGCGTTTCGTCACCAAGCTCGCGCGCGCCCTCATCCTGCGCCGCCCACGTCTGGTCATCGACCACCCCGGCGCCATGCTTTACGATGTACCCTATCCGGCCTTCCTGCGCCAGCTCGCGCACAAGGCCGACATGGCAGGCATCTGGGAAATCTTCGACTTCAACTGGAACCAGCCGCTCTATTCAGAATGAACAGCATGCATTTCAAGGTCGGACTGTTCGCCCTCGCCTCGCTCTTGCTGGGCGCGACATTCCTCGCCTACCTGCTGCATGCGCGCGGCTTTTTCGAGGACACCTTCCATCTGCAACTGGCCGCGGCCAGCGCGGACAACGTCACCCCCGGCGTACCGGTGGTGTTTTCCGGCATCGAGATCGGCCGCGTCACCACGCTCGGGCTCAACGACAACGGCGGCATCGTCATCCACGCCGAATTCATGGCACGCAACGCGCGCTGGCTGAAGGAAAACAGCAGCTTCACCCTGGACAAGCCCATCGTCGGCGGTGCACGCATCCGTGTCGATTCACCCGATCTCAATGCGCCTGCGCTGCCCAACCACGCCACCATGCTGCTCGTATCCTCCGACATCAGCAAGGAAATCCCGGTACTCGTCGAGCGTGTCAAGGCAATTCTCGCCAACGTCGAACACCTTACACGCAAGGACGGCGAGATCGTCGGCACGCTTGCCAACGTGCAGACCATGACCGGACGCATGACCGGCGAATACGGCGTGCTCGAGGGCGTGCTCGGCAGCCCCGAGAAAGCCCGCGCGGTAACTGAAACGCTGGACAAGACGCGTTCGCTCATGGCCCGTCTCGACGGCCTGGCGCTGAAGATGGACGGCATGGCGGGGAAGGCCGACCAGTGGCTGTTCGCCAGGGATGGCGTGGCGGACAGCGCCCAGGCCTCCCTCAAGCAGATCGGCGTGCTGTTGAACGATGCCCGATCCAGCCTGCAGAAAGCCGACGCGCTCATGGCCAACGCCGTGGCGATCTCCGCCGACGTCAGGGAAGGCACCCAGGACATCGCCAGGCTGCGCGCCGAAATCGACGATGCCGTGCGGCGCGCCAACGCCCTGGTCAACGAGATCAACAAAATGTGGCCGTTCGCCCGCGACCCCGAGGTGAAGCTGCCATGAAGCGCCTGCTCGCCGCGGCCACCCTCGCCCTGCTCGCCGCCTGCGGCAGCGGTGGTCCGCCGCCACCCGACTGGAAGACCGACGCCGCCGATCTCATCGCGCGCTATCAGAAACACGCGCTCATGGGCGAGAACAAGCTCGCCGAGCGCTATTTCCATGAAGCGGTCGCCGCCACGGGCGGTGCCGGCCGCATTGCGGAAACCGCGCGCCTGTGGCTGGTGCACTGCGCGACGCGGCGCGCCATGCTGATCGACGACGGCTGCGCGGAATATGCCGAACTCGCCGGCACCGCACCCGATCCGGCCAGCGAGGCGTATCACCGCTTCCTCACCCTGCAGTGGGAGAAGCTCGACCCCGGTCTGCTGCCGCCCCAGCACCGCGAGTTCGTGCGCGCAGCAGCCGGAGCGCGCCCGACGGCCTTGGCACGCATCGAGGATCCGCTCGCGCGTCTGCTCGGTGCAAGCCTGCTGGTCATGCGGCGCGAGGCCGATTCCGGGGTCCTCGCGCTGGCGACCGAGACCGCATCCGAACGTGGCTGGCGCCAGCCGTTGCTCACCTATCTCAAGCTGCAGGAAACCCGGGCCGCGAGCGCCGGCGACACCGACGCGCTCGAGCGGCTGCGGCTGCGCATCCGTCTCGTGGAAGCCCGGCTCCTGCCTGACGCTGCCGGCCCGCCCTGAGCCCAGGCATGCCACGACCACGCACCACACCGATAACACCGAGGAGGAAAAAACGTGATGAACACCCTGCTTGCCTGGCTGCATGCCCCATGGCCCTGGTACGTGTCCGGGCCCCTGATCGGCGCGATGGTTCCGCTCATGCTGTGGATCGGTAACCGTTCGTTCGGCATTTCGAACAATCTCAGACACCTGTGCGCCATCGTCCAGCCACGCGCGGTCGGCGTCGATTTCTTCCAGTACAACTGGCGCGAACACAGCTGGAGCCTGGTGTTCGCCGGTGGCGCGGTACTCGGGGGATTTTTCGCCGGGGTGGTGTTCGCCAACCCGCAGCCGATCAATCTCTCGATCGACGCGCTGACGATGTTCTCCTACTGGAACGTGCCGATCGGTGGCGGTTTCCTGCCGCCGGTGCTGTTCGATTTCAACTGGCTGAGCCTGCTGGTCATGTTCGGCGGCGGGGTCATGGTCGGCTTCGGCACGCGCTACGCCAGCGGCTGCACCTCCGGCCATGCGATCACCGGCCTGTCCACGCTGCAACCTCAATCGCTGCTCGCAGTGTTCGGCATTTTCGCCGGCGGCCTGTTCTCCGCCCACGTCATCACGCCGCATCTGTTTTCCATCTTCTGGTGACCTGCCATGCGCTTCCTGCCCTACTTCCTCGCCGGCCTGGCCTTCGGTTTCGTGATGATCAAATCCGAAGCCGCGTCCTGGTACCGCATCATGGAAATGTTCTATTTCCAGTCCTTCCACATGTTCGGCATCATGATGAGCGCCATCGCCACCGGCCTCACCGGGGTGATCCTGCTCAAGCGTTTCTGGCACCCGCGCACCCTGGACGGGGAATCGATCGTCATTCCCCAGAAGGCGCCCGGCCGCTACAACTACCTGTTTGGCGGCCTGATCTTCGGGCTCGGCTGGGGCATCATCGGTCTGTGCCCCGGACCGATCTTTTCGCTGGTGGGAATGGGCTCGGTCGGCGCGCTCGCCGCCCTGGCCGGCGCATTGCACGGCACCTGGCTGTATGGCCTGGCGAAAAATCGCCTGCCGCATTGACAATCCGGACAGACCTGTTTACCGTGCCGTTTCGGAGGTTTTTGTCTCCGTAATAAAAAGCAATTCGCCGGCTTCGAATCCGGCCTCTAAAACCCGTGAAATGGAGGAGGTACCCATGAAATTCGCACCAATCGCCCTGGCCGTTCTCGCGATGGCCGCCACCGCCGCGCAGGCCGCCACCCCCCTGATGTCGGCCGAGTGGACCGCCCAGGCCTGCGATGCCTGGAACAAGGACGCCACCCTGACCGACGGCCTCGCCGACAAGTGGATCAAGAACAACAAGGACCGCGGCTACAAGATCATCCATCTCTACCGCACCGACTGTGGCGAAGCGACCCAGACCGAGATGAAAATCGAACCGAAGGATGGCAAGGCGATCTGTACCTATGGCGGCAGCGTGCAGCATGCGACCATGGATTACGCGGCCGACTACACCATGCACGCCACCACCGAGCGCTGGAACGAGATGGGCGCCGGCGAATACGGCCCGATGAAGGCCATGATGTTCGGCCGCCTGAAGTTCAGCGGCCCGAAAGTGGAAGCCATGAGCGTGATGGGTCCGTTCGAGACCTTCCTGCGCCTGCCCGGCAAGATCCCCGGCGACAAGGCCTGCCCCGGCAAGTAAGCTCCGGCCCGCGCGCATAAAAAAACCGGGACGCGTCCCGGTTTTTTTTGTCAGTGCAACGCCGGTGGCGCCGCATCGAGCGGCCGGCCGTTGCGGATTTCTTCCGGCGTGGCGTCGCGGATGTCCATCACATTCACCAGACAGGTCACACTCTGCCCGGCCAGCGACGGATTACCGTCGATCGTGACCTTGCCATCCTCGATGCCGGTAACGTAGAACGCCTTGGTCTCGCCCGCCTCGTTTTCGAACAGTACTTCGGCACCGACGCGCCGGAACTGCGGCGGCACATTGTCGATATCCTCGACGACCACCAGGCTCTCGTCACGCAGGCCATAGCCCTCTTCGGGAGACAGGGTGATCTCGACGCGGTCGCCCACCTGATGGCCATCCACCGCGGCCTCGATCGCCGGCAGAATGCCACTGTTGGCGCCGTGCACGAAGCCGACCGGCATGTCGTGCTGCTCGACGACCATGCCGCGCGCATCGAGAATGGAATAGGTGATGTAAACGAGTTTGTTGCGCGTAACGCTGACCATGCTGTTTGTCCTGAACCGTCAAAGTAAACTTGCCGCACAAACACTGCGGGGCGCCTTATGATACCTTCGAAGCCTGGTTCACACATTCTTCGCCCATGAAACCGCTCAAGCACCTCCCCGCCTGGAAGGACCTGGAACAGCATTTCAGGGCGATGCGCAATTTCGACATGCGCGTGGCCTTCCGCGAAGACACGCAACGCTTTGAACATCTGTCGCTGCGCTGCGGCAACCTGCTGCTCGATTATTCGAAAAACCGCGTCACCACCGAGACCATGCAACGGCTGATGCAACTCGCCCGCGAATCGGATCTGGAGGCTTATCGCACCGCCATGTTCTCGGGCGAACGCATCAATTTCACGGAACAGCGCGCGGTGCTGCATACGGCCCTGCGCGCCCCGGTACGGCCGCCGCTCGTCGTTGAAGGCGTGGAGGTGGAGCGCGAAGTCGCCGGGGTCCTGAAGCGCATGCAGCGCTTCGTCGAGACGATCCACGACGGCAGCTGGCGCGGCCACACCGGCAAGCCGATCCGCGACGTGGTGAACATCGGTATCGGCGGCTCCGATCTCGGCCCGGCCATGGTGTGCCACGCGCTCGATCATTATGCCCTGGAAAGCCTGCGCGTCCACTTCGTCTCCAACCTCGATCCGGCGCATCTGGCCGGCACGCTGAAGCAGCTCGACCCGGAGACCACGCTGTTCATCGTTGCCTCCAAGACCTTCACCACGCTGGAAACGCTCGCCAATGCGAACTCGGCGAAGGCATGGCTGCTCGGCGCGCTGCGCGCGCCGGCCGCCGTGTCGCGCCACTTCGTCGCGCTGTCCACCAACAAGGCCGCCGTCGAAGCCTTCGGCATCGACGCCGACAACATGTTCATCTTCTGGGACTGGGTCGGCGGCCGCTATTCGCTGTGGTCGGCGATCGGCCTGTCGATCGCGCTTCAACTCGGCTGGGGCAACTTCCAGGCGCTGCTCGCCGGCGCGCACGCGATGGACGTGCACTTCCGGGAAGCGCCACTGGAAGCCAACATGCCGGTCATCCTCGGCATGCTCGGCATCTGGTACGCCAACTTCTGGGGTACCGACACCTACGGCATCTATCCCTACGACCAGCGTCTGCGCCTGTTGGTGCCGTTCCTGCAGCAGCTCGACATGGAGTCGAACGGCAAAAACGTCAACCGCGCCAACAAGCGGGTGAACTACAACACCGGCCCCATCGTCTGGGGCGCACCCGGCACCAACGGCCAGCACGCCTTCTTCGAGCTGGTGCACCAGGGCACGCGCCTGATTCCGACCGACTTTCTGGCCGCCGCGGTCAATCCCACGCCGCTCGCCGACCAGCACGAATGGCTGCTTGCCAACTGTCTGGCGCAGACCGAGGCGCTGTTGAAGGGCAAGTCGCACGCGGTGATCGAAGCCGAACTCATCGCCCAGGGCATGAGCCGCAAGGAGGCGAAGGCGCTCGCCCCGCACAAGGTTTTTCCCGGCAACCGGCCCAGCAACACGCTCCTCTACCAGAAGCTCGACCCGCACACACTCGGCATGCTGATCGCACTCTACGAGCACAAGGTGTTCGTGCAGGGCGTGATCTGGCAGATCAACAGCTTCGACCAGTGGGGCGTCGAGCTCGGCAAACAGCTCGCCCCGCCGATCCGCGCCGCGCTGAGTTCCGTGCGCGTGATCGGCGAACACGACGCCTCGACGCTCGGTCTGATCGCCGACATCCGCCGGCGGCGCGGGCTCAGTACCTGACGCGCACCCGGTACGTCAGCGTCGTCTTCCCTTCGGCGGGGACGTCCACCTGCCATTGCGCGGTGCCGGACGCGGCCTTCGCGTGCGGATGCGATTCGGACACCATCGTCCAGTCGCCCGGCATCGGCTCGCGCACGGTGACCGTGACCGCTTCGGATTTGGCATTCTTCAGCACGATCTCGTAGGCCGACTCGAACACGTAGTTGTAGCGACTAGTGCCGGCCAGCTTCTGGAACGCAGTCTGCTTCCTATCGGCGGTGAGATCGAACGCCTCGCCGAGCTTCAGCCGCACCGTCTCGTTCTTCGGCGTGTGGTCGATGCGGTCCTCGCCGACGAATTGCGCATTGCCCTGGCTGTCCTTCTTGTACACACGGATGATGCCACGCGGCAGGGGGACACCGAGCCCCTCACCCTTGTTGTTGAATTCGACGAACACGCCGACCTTGATTTTCTGCCCCAGCTCGCCATGCTGGCCGGAGTAGTAATAATCGGCGCCCTGCAGCAGGAATTCCTTCTTCACCGGCACGGCGGCCGTCGACAGCAGCGCCACCTGCTTGGTCTGGTTTTCCGCCAGCGTGGTCGGGCGCTGCAGGGTATAGAGGTGATATTCGAACAAGGCTTCCTGCTGCATGCCCGCCGCCTCCGCCATCTTCGCCATCTGCACCATCATCGCACGCGGTGCCGGGGCCGCGTCGCGCACGCGGTTGACGTCACCCGCCACCAGTTGCAGGCGGGCGTCGGGATAGGCGGCGCCGCTGCGGTTGGTGAGGGTGACCCAGCCATTGAGGTCGAGCCGGTCGTCCCGCGCATTCAGTTCCGCCACGTAATCCGCGCGCCACGACAGTCCACCCGTCAGATAGGACAATTCGAGGTTCTGCGCCCCCACCGCCGCGTTTGCCAGCAACATCACCAGCGTCGGCCGGTCGCGCAGCGTGTCCGGCACGCCGGGGAAAGCCAGGCGCCCCGGCACGCCCGTCTCGATGCGATCGGCAAAACGCAGCACGACCCCGCCGTTGGTGGCGAGCACCGTCGCGGTCTCGCGCGTCTCCGCTCCGGTGGTCGGATGGCTGCGGATGACGGCGACCTCGCGCCCGACGTATTTTTCCAGCAGCTTGTCCGGGCTCAAAAGATCGAAATCGAAGTTCTGCTCCAGCAACCGGAACCCGGCAGGGTTCGTGAGATTGCGCAGTTGCGCGGTTTCCGGACGCATCTGCGCCGACACTTCGCGCCAGGCGAGCCGGTTCGTATCGCGGCCGAGCGTCACTCGGCGCGTGTCCTTCACCAGTGCCAGGTTGTCGTTGTAGATCGTGACCGCCACCGACTGCTGGTCCGCCGCGGCGGTGACCATCTCGTTGCCCGGCGCCGCGGCCGCCGGCAAGGACACCACAAACAGCGTGGCCGCCAGGGTTTTCAGAATCGGATTGTGCGACATGGCTTGCTCCTCGAAGGCGTTTCGAACGAATACGCATAATGACCCAATCGCCCCAAATGGAGTTCATGGCGTTAGAATGAAACCATAAAAATCCCCGCTCCGGCCATGCGCTCCAACGATCCCAATCCCTCACGCATCATCGGCGGCGGCATCAACACCAGTGATGCGCAGGAGCCGGTCGTCGTCACCCAGATGCTGGGCGTGGACAACAGCGGACCGATCCGCGAGGAGACGCTGCGCGCACGTTTTCTGTCGTTCGACCCCCTGTTCGATGCCGAATCACGCCTGGTCGCCCACCAGCTCGTGCTGCGCGGACCGACGGCCACGCCGGAGGCGCCGCCGGAATTGCGCCAGATGGACGAGGACATGCTGCTGACGGGCCTGTATTCCCTCGCCCAGGACAGCCTCACCGGAGAACTGCCCCTGCTGGTGCAGATCAGTTCGGACACCCTGTTCAGCGACCTGCTGCAGCAACTCCACCAGGATGGCCTGATGTGGCTGGTTCCACTCGAGAATTCGGAGCACCTGCTGCGTGCACTAACGCTGCAGGAAGCGGGGCTGAGCTTCTGCCCGCGCCTCAATCGCAACGATCCGCTGGTGTACGGCAGCATGTCGGCGTGGCGCCATCTAAGCTGGCGTGACGGCGAGCGTCTCCCGGCCGTGCGCGCGCACCTGATCGTGGAAGGCCTGCGGCACGCGCCCACGCCCGGCCAGTGGCCGGAAGGCACCTGGTTCAAGGGCACGATCACCGCGGGCGACACGCAACCCGGCATCAGCCACGAGCAGGCAATGCAACTCGACCTGCTGGCGATCGCGCAGCGTCAGTCGCTCGAAACCCTGATCCGCTTCTTCCGCCTCAACCCCGACCTGCAACCGCGCCTGCTGGCGATCGCCAATTCGCCGGCCGGAGGACTCAGCCGCCCCGCGGAATCGACCGCGCACGCCCTTGTCATGCTCGGCCCGCAGCGTGCCGCGCGCATCGCGACGCTGCTCGCGCTGGCGGGCCGCCAACCCAGCGACGCCTCGCGCCACTACGCCATCACCGCGTTGACGCGCGCGCTGTTCCTCGGCAAGGTCATCCGTCTGGGCGCCCCCGCCGTCAACGCATCGAGCGCGTTCGAGATCGGTCTGCTGTCCACCGCGCCGCATGCGCTGGGGCTTCCTGCAGAAACCCTGATCCGCAAGTTGCAGCTCTCTCCTGCCACGGCACGCGCCCTCGCCGGCAACGCCTCGCAGGAGGGCACGCTGCTGCAACTGGCCCTTGCCTGCGAAAACAACGACGCCACCTCGCTTGCCGAACACTCGCGCAAACTCGGCATCGAACTGCACCAGATTTCCGTCGCCTACCTGGACGCCCTGATCGCCGCCTCGGCACTCGACGCCGCACTGCACTGACAGCGTAGAATGGCGGTTTTTTGCGCACCGCCACACCATGCAGCCCACCCTG
>MKWN01000004.1:0-6034 GCA_001899775.1 Thiobacillus sp. 65-29 | reverse complement strand
GTCGGTCAACGGCATCGACACCGCTGCGCTGACCGCCGGCGAACTCGCCGACATGGCCCGCCTCGCCCGTCGCCAGAAGACCGGCAGCGATTTCATGCCGCTGCATCTGCACCGCATCGTGGCGATTTCGTGCGTGCTGCGAAGCGGCGACCAGTTGCGCGTGTGGTCGCTGGGCGATCCCGACAGCGGCGAGGCGGAACTGATCCAGCGCTTCTACGACGGCATCGAGCGCTACACGCCGCAGCTGGTGTCGTGGAACGGCGGCGGCTTCGACCTGCCGGTGCTGCACTACCGCAGCCTGATCCACGGCATCGCCGCCGCACGTTACTGGGACTGGGGCGACGACGACAAGGAATTCAAGTGGAACAACTATCTGTCGCGTTACCATACCCGTCACCTCGACCTCATGGACGTGCTCGCCATGTACCAGCCGCGCGCCAACGCGCCGCTCGACCAGATGGCCAAGCTGTGCGGCTTCCCCGGCAAGCTGGGGATGGACGGCTCGAAAGTGCTCGACGCCTTCCAGGCCGGTGAAATCGACGCCATCCGCAATTATTGCGAAACCGACGTGATGAACACCTGGCTCGTCTACCTGCGCTTCCAGAAGATGCGCGGCACGCTCAACGACGCCGCCTACGCCGCCGAGATCGAGCTTGCGCGCGGCACTGTCGCCGCCCACGCGGTGGCGCACTGGCAGGAATTCCTGGCGGCCTGGAAGCAAGACCCATGAACCCGATCGTCGACATCCTCTCCCTCGACCACGAGGGCCACGGCGTCGCGCGCCTCGACGGCAAGGTGACTTTCGTCGACGGCGCGCTGCCCGGCGAGCGCGCGGAGATCGCGGTCTATCGCAGGCACGCCAAATACAATTCCGCCAACGCACTCGCCATCCTCAAGGCCAGCGCCCAGCGTACCGACCCACGCTGCCCCCATTTCGGCCGCTGCGGCGGTTGCTCGATGCAGCATCTCGAACCCGGCGCCCAGGTCGCCGCCAAGCAGCGCGTACTGGAGGAAAACCTTGCGCGCATCGGCAAGGTACACCCCGACGTTATCCTCCCCGCCCTGCACGGCCCGTCCTGGGGCTATCGCCACCGCGCACGGCTGTCCGCACGATGGGTCGACAAGAAAGGCGGCGCCCTGGTCGGCTTCCACGAAAAGCGCTCCAGCTTCATCACCGACATGGCGAGCTGCGAAGTCCTCACTCCCGAGGTCTCGGCGCTGATCCAGCCGCTGCGCGAACTGATCGGGATGCTGTCGAACGCCAACCGTATTCCGCAGATCGAGGTCGCGGTGGGTGACGCCGTCACCGTGCTGGTGTTCCGTCTGCTGGAACCCTGGACCGACGACGACGCTGCCCGCGTGCGCGCCTTCGCCGACACCCACCGCGTGCAGGTGTGGGAGCAGAAAAAAGGCCCGGACACCGCCCGGCCGTTCTGGCCGGACATCGCGCCGGAACTCAGCTATCACCTGCTCGAATTCGGTCTCGTCATGCCGTTCCGGCCGACCGAATTCACCCAGGTCAACGCCGCGATGAACCGCGCCCTGGTTAGCCGCGCGCTGCGCCTGCTCGCTCCGCAGCCGGGCGAGCGCATCGCCGACCTGTTCTGCGGCCTGGGCAACTTTACCCTGCCCATCGCACGCCACGGGGCCGCCGTGCTCGGCATCGAAGGCAGCCGCGACCTGGTCGCCCGCGCACGCGACAACGCCGTGCGCAATGGCCTGTCCAACGCAGATTTCGAAGTCGACAACCTGTTCGAGATGACGCCGGAGAAATTCGCCACACTCGGGCCTTTCGACAAGCTCCTCATCGATCCGCCGCGCTCCGGCGCCATCGAGCTCGTCAAGTCGCTCCCCGACGCCGGCGCACCAGGCCGCATCGTCTACGTCTCCTGCGACGCCGCCACCCTGGCGCGCGATGCCGAGGTGCTCGTACACGTCAAGGGCTACCGCCTCAAGGCTGCCGGGGTCGCCAACATGTTCCCGCACACCGCGCATGTGGAATCGATCGCGCTTTTCGAGCGCTAATCCCTTAAAATCCAGCTTTTGCGCCCCCAGTCCCCAACTCCTGGCTCCCAGTCCCCAGAAATGGCCCTCATCGTACAAAAATACGGCGGCACCTCGGTCGCCAACGTCGAACGCATCCGCGCGGTCGCGGAGCGCGTCGCCAAGTTCAAGATGCTCGGACATCAGGTCGTCGTCGTCCTCTCGGCCATGTCCGGCGAGACCAACCGCCTGATCGCCCTGGCGAAGGAAATCCAGGCACGACCGGACCCACGCGAACTCGACATGCTCGTTTCCACCGGCGAGCAGGTGACGATCTCCCTGCTGGCGATGGCTCTGAAGGACCTTGGTCTGAAAGCGAAGAGCTATACCGGCGGCCAGGTGCGCATCCTCACCGACAATGCCTTCACCAAGGCGCGCATCCTCAGCATCGACGAGGGGAACATGCGGCGCGACCTGGACAGCGGCCACGTCGTCGTCGTCGCCGGCTTTCAGGGCGTCGACGCCGACGGCAACATCACCACGCTCGGCCGCGGCGGCTCCGACACCACCGGAGTCGCACTGGCGGCCGCGCTCAAGGCCGACGAGTGCCAGATCTACACCGACGTGGACGGCGTCTACACCACCGATCCGCGCATCGTGCCCGAGGCCAGACGCCTCAAGACCGTCACCTTCGAGGAAATGCTGGAGATGGCGAGCCTCGGATCCAAGGTCTTGCAGATCCGCGCGGTCGAGTTCGCCGGCAAGTACCACGTCAAACTGCGTGTGCTGTCCAGCTTTCAGGACGAAGGCGACGGCACGCTCATCACTTTTGAGGAAAACGACAGCATGGAACAACCCGTCATCTCCGGCATCGCCTTCAACCGCGACGAAGCCAAAATCACCGTGGTCGGCGTGCCCGACCAGCCGGGTGTGGCCTACAAGATTCTGGGGCCGGTCGCCGACGCCAACATCGACGTCGACATGATCGTGCAGAACGTCGGCCACGAGAACACCACCGACTTCACCTTCACCGTTCATCGCAACGACTTCAACAAGACGCTCGACATCGTCAAAGCCCACGCTGCCGCCATCGGCGCGCGCACGGTCACCGGCGACGACAAGATCGCCAAGGTCTCGATCGTCGGCGTCGGCATGCGTTCGCACGTCGGCGTCGCGCGCAAGATGTTCGAGATGCTGTCGAAGGAAAACATCAACCTGCAGATGATCTCCACCTCCGAGATCAAGATTTCCGTCGTCGTCGAGGACAAATACATGGAACTCGCCGTGCGCGCCCTGCACCAGGGCTTCGAACTCGACAAGGCCGGCGCGTAAGCAGCTGGCGTGACGCCGTGCATTCGGCTACAATGCGCGGCGGTTCGGAGACGTGGCCGAGAGGTTGAAGGTACTCCCCTGCTAAGGGAGCATGCGGGCTTAAACCTGCATCGAGGGTTCGAATCCCTCCGTCTCCGCCAATTTGGCAAAACCCCTGCGGGGCTTTCCCAAATTGGTCGGTGAGATTCGAGGGTGAGAACCCTCAGGGTTCGGTGAGCGAGCCCGGCTCGCGAAAGACGCCCGCAGGGCGGTCCCGAGCGATGCGAGGGATGAGGATTCGCGGAGGCAACGCGAATCCGAACAATCCCTCCGTCTCCGCCAAATTCAATGGGAGTGGCAACAGCGCAAAAACTGCGTATAATCCGCAACCTTCAAAGCGCCCGTAGCTCAGCTGGATAGAGTACTTGGCTACGAACCAAGGGGTCAGGAGTTCGAATCTCTTCGGGCGCGCCAAAATACAGGGCCCGGTCACGCGACCGGGCCCTTTGCTTTCAGTCCCCTGCGCCATTCAACCTGAAAACCTCAGTTGGGCACGCCATTTTCGCGAGCCCTCTGCAGCTCAAGCCCGGCCGCCCCTAGCCGTAAACTCCTGCACACGCGCGTGCGGCCCTGCCCCAACCTGGTTGGTGGATTTATGCGGCGGGTCCGCTACGCTTCGGCCATCGTCCCGCGCTGCGGGCGCGTTTTCAGGGAGTGCTCATGTCTTACTTGCAGAACAAATGGAGCGAATACGCCCGGCAGGCCAACCCGGCGCGTCGCTATGCCAGCCAGCGCGAATTCGAGGCAGATTGGGTCTTTTGTCTGCGCCGGCGTTACCGGGTGTCGCAGGAGGCGCTGGCGGCGATGGCCAGCGTTTCGGTGACGACGGTGCAGAACTGGGAGAACCCGCGCAGCGTCAAGGCGATTGCCGAACACAACCAGGCACGCCTGCGCGATATCGAGCGCGAGTTGTGGATCAAGGCGCATGTCACGTTGCTCGACCCCTGCCCGCCCTACATCAAGGCACTGTACGACCTGATGGGCGCGAGCAAGGACGAGAGCGCACAGGCGCTGGCCGAATATCTGGTGACAACGATGCCAGAGAAGGATCCGGGCCGCGCGCGCCTGCTGCACTGGGCGAGCCTTGCCTACAGCATCGGCGAGCCGGCCTCGCCGCGAGCACGCAGCCTTTCCGCGGCGGCGCTGGAAGCCCTAGCCGGCAACGACAACCGCCTGTCGGCGGCGATCGAGAACGAGATTCTGGGCAGCCAGTTCGAGGATCTGCTCAACCTGCCGGCTGGCGAGGGCCGCCGGCAACAGGGTGGCAACCTGATGCGCGCCTGCGAACGCCTGTTCGCGCGCGACCGTCAGCCCGCGTACCTGTGGAATGCACTGGAGGTGGCCTGCCGTGCGCCACTCGACGCACAGGATGTATTCCGCCTGGCGCAGACGCTGGTGGACCTGCTGGGCGTCGCGCCGGTGCGTCACCGCATCCGCACGGAGGCCAGCTTCGAGGCGGCGCGCCTGGTGTTCGACGATACCGCGACGCGCAACTAAGTGAGGGGACTGCCATGAAACGGATGAAAACCCTCCTACCAACGAGATGGGCACTGCTGGCGGGTGCGCTCTTGATTTGTGGCGCCAGCCTGACGCAGGCGGCTCCGGCCCCCGTAGTCACCGCCCCCACCGCCAGCAGGCCGGCAGAGCCCGCACCGGCGGCCGAGGTGATTCGCGTGGCGTGGGACCGCGTCGGCGCCGAGGCCTGACGCGTCCGGTGGTCGCTGCATGAAAGCGCGCCGACCAACCGGCGCCCGACGGCGAATGGACAATCCGGGTCAACGTTCAAGACGATCGCCGCCCCGGAGGATGAAACGGCAGGCCGCCATTAACCCAAAAAACCCATTGGAACAGCCGTATTTGAGAAATCAACGGCTTGTAGGTCGGGTTTCAACCCGACACAACGGTCGGCTGAGGGCCAGTCGGGCTGAAGCCCGACCTACGAGACAGCGCGGACAGCCGAGTCGGCTTCAGCCCCGCATGTCGGGTTGAAGTCCGACCTGCATCTTGTTGATTTGCCACGTACGGCGGTTCCAGCGGATTTTTCGGGATGAAGCCACCAGGATCGCCCAAACCGGTAAACGGGCAAGGGGGGCGAAGTCTCGCTGGGCGAGTTTCACGCTAAAATTGCGGGTTACTCCAGTCCCGCCCCGCTTTCATGGATTCCACGCCCGCCGCCTCCGCCCTGGCGCGCGACGTCGCCAAACGCCGCACCTTCGCAATCATTGCCCACCCCGACGCCGGCAAGACCACGCTCACCGAAAAGCTGCTGCTGTTCGGCGGCGCGATCCAGATGGCGGGCACGGTCAAGGCGAAGAAGAGCGGCAAGTTCGCCACCTCCGACTGGATGGCGGTGGAACAGGAACGCGGCATTTCGGTCGCCAGTTCGGTGATGCAGTTCTCCTACGGCGACTGCGTCTTCAACCTGCTCGACACCCCCGGCCACAAGGACTTTTCAGAAGACACCTACCGCGTGCTCACGGCAGTCGACGCCGCGATCATGGTGGTCGACGCCGCCAAGGGCGTCGAGGAACAGACCATCAAGCTGCTGGAAGTGTGCCGCCTGCGCGACACGCCGATCATCACCTTCATCAACAAGCTCGACCGCGAGGTACGCGAGCCGCTGGAACTGCTCGACGAGATCGAGTCGATCCTGAAGATCCACTGCGCGCCGGTGACCTGG
>MKWN01000003.1 GCA_001899775.1 Thiobacillus sp. 65-29 | reverse complement strand
AAGCGTCAAGTGACACCTTACGCTTGCCGCCTATCGAGAGTCGCTTGATTCGTTGGGAAACCTCAGAGTCAGACTCGCTCTTGAGTATGGGACCATGCAGTCCGCCCCATTCTTGATTTGCGGACACGCGTCTATTTCAGTACCTGAATGACGACGCGCCGGTTTTGCTGGCGCCCTTCGAGGGATGTGTTGGTCGCCAGTGGCTTGAGATCGCCGTAGGAAATCGTCGACATGCGGTGCAGGGGGATGCCGCCGGTCTCGTGCAGGTAGCGCCGTGCGGACTCGGCACGTTCCAGGGCGATCAGGCGGTTGCGGCTGCCGAGACTGAGGTCGTCGCTGAAACCGATGATTTCGATGAAGGCGTGGGGCATGAGCGGCTTGACGTCGGCGATGAGCTTGTCCATCGCCTCGCGGCCCTTGGCGGTGAGTTCCGGTTGTTCATAGCCGTACAGCACCATGTCGGGGCCGAGGGTGAGTGACTCGACGATCTTCCCGGCCACCAGGCGGCTGTCGCGCGCAATCCTGATGGCGTCCTCGGCCGATTCGCGTGCCAGCGCCAATGTGGTTCCCTGTTGCTCGACCTTGCCGGTGAGCGCGGACAGGCCGCTTGCCGTGGCGTTCGCTTCCGTGCGCAGCCGTTCAACCTGTTGCGCGAGTTCGCTGCTGGCGGCGCCAAGCGCATCGAGGCGCGAAGCCTGGAGCGCGCGGTCGCTTTCCAGCCGGGTGAGCCGCGCTTCCAGCTTTGTCTGGGCAGCGACAAGGGCGGCATGGGATTGCTTCAGTTCCGTGATCTGCGGGTTGGGTGCGTCCGCCTCGACACGTTCGACTTTCTGGGTGGCGCAGCCCGTCACGACCAGGGCGGGAACGAGCAGGTAGACGGCAGCACGCACGAAACACTCCTTTTTACATGGGAAATCTCGCTCGATGATACCAGCATATTAGCCATCGCTTATAGAGTATGCGTGGGCGCCGTACGTAGTCTTTCAAGACCATGTCGGCTAGACTGCCGAGGTTCGGCAAGACCCGCCGGGGCATCGCTCGATGGTCTGCTGTCGGGCCTTCCGCGCGCCGCCGTCTGCACGGCTTCGTAACGGACACGCGTTCGCGGGCGCCCGGCGTGCTTCTGGCCGACCCCATCGCGGACCCTGCACGAAGATCGAGAGGAAGCGCCATGCTCATTTTCGGTACCCACGACGAGCAGACGCTCGCACAGTTGGAGGACGTGGCCACGCGCGCGCGCCGTGTGGCCTTGATGGCCGACGGTCATGTCGGCTACGTCATGCCGATTGGCGGCGTCGCGGCCTATCGGAACCAGGTCTCGGTGGTCGGCGTGGGTTTCGATATCGCCTGCGGCAACTGCGCCATCCGCACCCATCTGCGCGCGGCGGATTTTTCCCGTCAGCAACTTCTGGAATTTGCCGACGAGATCGCCGATACCATCAGCTTCGGCCTGGGGCGCACCAACAAGTCGGCTGATGCGCCCGTCGATCACCCGCTGTTCGCGTCGCCCGCCTGGAGCGCGCTGCCCGACCACGACCGGGAACGTCTGCGCGAGATCGCGCGCGCGCAGCTGGGGACGGTGGGCAGCGGCAACCATTACGTGGACGTCTTTGCCGACGCGGTGGATGACCACATCTGGGTGGGCGTGCATTTTGGCAGCCGTCAGCTCGGGCATGCGATCGCTTCCGGCTTCATGGCGCTCGGCCAGGGCAGGAAGTGGGGCGAGCGGGTGCCGGAAAAAGAGGTGCTGCTCGGCCTCGATTCGCCGCTGGGCGAGCGTTACTGGGCGGCGATGAAACTCGCCGGTCAGTACGCCTACGCCGGGCGCGAATACGTGGCGCACAAGGTGGCCGAAATCCTCGGCGGAGAAAAACTCGATCTGGTTCACAACCACCACAACTACGCCTGGGAGGAGCAGCATTCCGGCGAAGACCTGATCGTCGTGCGCAAGGGAGCGACCCCGGCGTTTCCCGGTCAGCGCGGTTTCATCGGCGGCTCGATGGGCGACGATGCGGTGATCGTCGCGGGTTACGAGAGCCCGCCGGGTGTTGTCGATGACCCCATCCGCGCGTTGCAGCAACAGGCGCTGTTCAGCACCGTTCATGGCGCCGGGCGGATCATGAGCCGCACGGCGGCGAAAGGCCAGCGCCGGTGGGGGCGCGGCCCGCGCAAGGGGGGCGCCATCACCCGGCAGATGATGCACGAGTGGATCAGCGCGCGTGGCATCATCGTGCGTGGTGGCGATGTCGACGAGAGTCCGCACGTGTACCGGCGTCTTGAAGAAGTGCTGCGCGATCAGCGCGGCACCGTCGTGGTCCAGCACACGCTTCGCCCACTCATCGTTGCGATGGCCGGTCCGGACGTGGTGGATCCGTTCAAGGATTGAGTCGTGGCACGGGTGGAACCCGGGCAAATGAGACCGTGCGCCGGCCTGTTCGCGGACGGAACCGGCGCCGGCGGCGGCGGTCATGTACGTATCATGAGCGAAATGACATTTCCGCTTCACTTGCTTGCAACCGTCCTGGGAGGTCTGCTGCTCGCTGCCTGCGAGAAGGCGCCCGACAAACCACCGGTCAGCGCGTTGGACCGCCCTGCGGCTGTCAACGCGGCGATCGGCGATCCGCCTTCCCGCAGCGAGGCCGCGCCGCAGGCGGCGCGGGGACTGGCGATCTACCGGCGGCATTGTCTCGAGTGCCATGGCGAGCAGGGCCGGGGGCAAGCCGGCGACTGGCGCGTGCGCGACGCGGAGGGCCATTACCCGCCGCCGCCGCTCGACGACAGCGCGCATGCCTGGCATCACCCTACGGCGGTGCTGCTGGAGGCGATCCGCGACGGCAGCCCGCAGGGGCAGGGCAAGATGCCGGCTTGGCAGGGGAAGCTTTCCGAACAGGAGATGCAGGACGTGGTCGCCTACATCAAGTCGCTGTGGTCCGACGAGGTATATCGGCTGTGGTGGAAGATGGAGTGGCAGTCTCTGGAACCTTGATCTCGCCGCCGTGTGCGCCATCGGGCGGCGGCAGGGTCCGGTTTCAAGCGATCAAAATTGCGTTGAACGCTGTAACATTCAATGTTGGAGGGAAGCGCAGCCGGCAAGCCGGTTTCGCGCCTCCGGGCTTCAACGCCAGCCGTCAGTGCACGGATGGTGGGTGTATGCAATGAAGCGCCACAACCCGTCCGTCCGCTTCCCGCGGATGCTCACAGGAGATATGCCATGCTGCCAGCACGTGTACCGGTGGACGAATTCACCACCCCCGACCCCATCACCACGAACGAAGACACGAGCATCGACGATCTGCGACGTCTGATGGAGGAACACGGTATCCGCCATCTCCCCGTGGTTCGCGGCGATACCGTCGTGGGCGTGATCAGCGACCGGGATGTGCGTGTCGTTTCGGGTTTGACGGTTACGGAAAAGCTCCAGGTGCGCGCCGCCGACATCATGGCACCCGACCCGCTGACGGTGAGTGCCACGATGCCGCTGGACGACGTGGCGTACGCGATGTCCGAACAGAAGGTCGGCAGCGTGATCGTCAACGATGACAACGGCCGGTTTATCGGTATCTTCACGGCCAGCGACGCCTTGAATGCGTTGATTGAGATCGTTCGCAGCGGACGCGTGTCGACACCGCGCGCCGAGTGACGGCAAAGCCGGGGCGGCCGGTCCGTTGGGACTTCTTCGCGGGTGGCGCGAGGTGGCCGGCTGACCGTCGAGTGCCGACCTGTCGGCACAACGCGGGTCCATCCCGTCGTCGCGATCCGGACGATATCGACATGCCGGACTGAAGCCCGGCCTATGGTCTGTTGGGTAATTCGGGTCCATGGGGCGGGCGGCACGGAGGAACATTGATGCAGTTCGACACCTGGCTCTTCTATCTTGCCGCTTCGGTGGGCCTGTCGCTGTCACCCGGCCCGAACGGGCTGCTTGCCCTCACGCATGGTGCATTGCATGGCCGGCGCAAGACGCTGTTCACCATCTCTGGCGGCGCGCTGGGCTTCGTCTTCATCATCGCCCTGTCGGTGTTCGGCATCGGCGCGCTGATCAAATCGTCCGCCGGCTGGCTCGGCGCCTTGAAGTGGATTGGTGGCGCGTACCTCGTCTGGCTTGGCGTACAGGTCTGGCGCTCGCCGCCGCTGGCGGTCGAACTGAACGGCGGGTCGTCCCAGGCGAGACCCGGGTCGCTGTTTCGTCAGGGCGCCCTGTCTGCGGCCACGAATCCGAAGGGCCTCCTGTTCTTCAGCGCGTTCCTGCCGCAGTTCATCGATCCTGGCCGAAGCCTGGTGATCCAGTTCACGATCATGGCGGCAAGTTTCGTGGTCATCGAGATTGTTGCCGAGTATGCGCTGGCCAGTGCGGCAAACCGCGTTCGCCCGTGGCTGACCCGGGTTGGCAGGCGATTCAACCGGGTGTGCGGCGGGGTGTTTGCGGTCATTGGCGTGGCATTGCCCTTGCGCATGTGACGCCTGCAGGCGCGCAGTCTCGCATGAGTTCGATCTGTATCGATGGCAGCCACGGCGAGGGTGGCGGCCAACTCGCGCGCATGGCGGTGGCCTTGGCAGCGATCACCGGCCGGACGCTGCACCTGACCAACATCCGAGCCGGGCGCGCCAGGCCGGGCCTGATGGCGCAGCACCTCGCCGCGCTCAAGGCGGTGGCGACACTCAGCAGCGGTGAACTCAGTGGTGCCGAACCGGGCGCCCGCGAGATCCGCTTCCGGCCGGGGTCCATCCGTGGCGGCGACTACCGTTTCGAGGTCGGTACGGCCGGCAGCATTGCGCTGGTGTTGCAGGCGGTGCTGCCGGTTGCGCTGCACGCCGATGTGCCCTGTCGGTTCGCTGTAACTGGCGGCACCGACGTCAAGGGCGCGCCGACGTGGGACTACGTGCAGCGGGTCTTTCTGCCCTGGCTCGCGCGCCTGGGTGTCGAGGTGCAGATCGAGTCGGTGCGCCACGGCTACTACCCACGTGGTGGCGGCGAGATATGTCTGACGCTCGCGCCGTGCCGCCACCTGAAACCCCTGATGCTCGATACCGCAGGATGCCTGCGTGACATCCGCGGCATGGCCCACGTCGCCCGCCTGCCGCTGCACATCCCGCAGCGCATGGCCGCCAGCGCCCGTGCTGCCCTCGCTGATTTCGGCCCGGTGGCCATCGAAGCGCGGGTCGTGGAGGAACCTGAGGCCTGCGGCACGGGTGGCGCGCTGACGCTGGTGGCGGAGACCGAACACAGCTTGCTTGGGGCCACCACCGTGGCCGAGCGTGGCGTGCCGGCCGAGCGCCTGGGCGAGGCGGCGGCCGCGGCCTTGCGTGCGGAAGTGCGGAGCGGTGCGGCGCTGGATGTTCATGCCGCCGATCAACTGCTCGTCTATCTGGCCCAGGCTGAAGGCGTTTCCCGCTTTACCGTGCGCGAACTAAGCCTGCACGCGCGGACCGCGATCTGGGTGACGGGACAGTTTCTGCCGGTCGGGTTCGACGTGTCGCACGGACAAGGGCTGGACCGCGTGACGGTTCTTCCCCGCAATAACGAGATCGGGGCATGTCGCAACTGCTGAGGAAATCGCTGAACACCCTCGCCGAAAGTGCGCTGACGCTGACGCCGCTGGCTGCGGTGCTGCTCGGCTTTTCGTTCGCCTTCGGTGCGGCGTTGCCGGCGCCGGGCGAACTGCTGTACGGCGGTGTGGTGCTCGTGCTGGGCCTCACCCTGGTGGTCAAGGGTCTCGAACTCACCCTGTTTCCGCTCGCCGAAGGCATCGCCCATGACTTCGTCAGCAAGGGCAGTCTGCGCGGACTGCTGGCTTTCGGCTTGACGCTGGGTTTTGGCGCCACGGTCGCGGAACCGGCGCTGGCGGCGGTGGCCGGCCAGGCGGCGCGCAGCGCGGTGGCGCAGGCACACATTCAGGAAGCCGAGGCCGCGGCCTTCGCCTGGGGGCTGCGGCTGGCGACGGCGTCGGGCATCGCGCTTGGCGTGGCGCTGGGCATCCTGCGCATCGTGCGCGGCTGGTCCCTGCCGCGCCTGCTGGTGGGGCTGTTGCTGCCCCTGCTGCCGCTTTCGCAAATGGTGCCCGCGCCGGTTGCCACGTTGGCCTTCGACATGGGGATCTCCGCCATGTCCACGCTTGCGGTGCCGGTGGTCGTGGCTCTGGGCATTGGCCTGGCCGGCAGCCTGGGGCGCCGTTCGGCGCTGGCCGACGGCTTCGGTATGGCCGCTCCTGCCTTGCTCGTGCCGCCCCTGTGCGTATTGCTGTGGGGCTGGATGCGATGATCCTAAAAACCGCAGTTGACCGCTCCATTCTCTTACGGACATCGTATGAACGGTGAATTTTCAGGCTTTGTTCCCCGCCACCTGTTGGGTGAGACCGCTACGCACCCGCTGGCACGCCGGCTCACGCACCTGCCTTTGTCGCGCCTCCTTGCAGGCCCCGGCCTGCGGCGTCGTTGCTTCGCGGCAGGCACGCGATCCGACGCACCATCGGGCGCGTCCAACTGCGGTTTTTAGGATGATTGCCCACGCCGCACGCGTGCTGCTGGCCGTGCTGCGCGACCTGCTGCCGATCGCCGTGGTGCTCGCAGTGTTTCAGGGTGCGCTGCTGCGCCGCCCGCTGCGCCGGCCGGCGCGTGTGCTCATTGGTCTTTGCATGCTGGTGCCGGGTCTGGCCCTGGTGTTGTATGGTCTGGAAACCCTGGTGTTTCCGCTCGGCGGCGAGGTGGCGGGTACGCTGACGGCTGCCGCAGGCGAGACGCCCGGAACGGGCGTGGCGCGGCTTTACCTGTTTCTTGGCGTACTCGGCTTCGCGGCGGCGCTCGCCGAGCCGGTGCTGACGGCGGTGGCGCACCGTGCCGCGCAGTTGTCTGCGGGCGCGATCCGGCCCTGGGGGCTGCGCGTCGCCGTGGCCAGCGGTATCGGTCTGGGCGCCTGCCTCGGCCTGCTGCGCATGCGGCTCGGCGTGCCCTTGTTTCCGCTGCTCGCCACGCTGTTCGTCGTCCTATATCTGCAGGCGCGCGCGACCCCGCGCCGGGTGATCAATCTGGCACTGGATGCCGGCGTGGTGACCATCTCCACGGTCACCGCGCCGCTCTTGGTGGCGGTGGGGCTTGGTGTGGCGAACCGTCTGGAGGGTGGCGGCGCTGCGGACGGCTTCGGCCTGCTCGCCGTCACCGCCGCGGGTCCTGCGCTCACCGTGATGGGTTACGCGCAACTGGCGGCGTGGCGCGCACGACGTGGCGAAATTTCATGAAGGAGGCAACATGCATTTCAAGCTGCTGATCGCCCTGGTGGATGATGACAAGACCGACGCGGTGATCCGCGCGGCGCGCGCCGCGGGCGCCACGGGTGCCACCGTGGTCAGTCAGGCGCGCGGTGAAGGCGCCAGGCCGGCGCGCACTTTTTTTGGTCTCGCGGTGGAAGCGCAGCGCGACATGGTGCTGTTCCTCGTTGAAGAGCATCTGGCGCGCGCCATTCTGGAACGGATCGCCGAGATCGGTGAATTCGACGGCACGCCGGGAACCGGCATCGCCTTTCAGCTCGATGTGGAGGACGCGATCGGTCTCGCCCAGCAGATGCGGCAACTGAACCCGGTGGTGGAGGACAAGCTATGAGTGCACCCAGGATCGTGCGGGTTGGCGAAGTGATGAACCCCCGCTTTCATACCATCGACGGCATGGCCATGGTGAGCGAGGCGCTGGCGCTGATGTGCCAGCACGAGGCCGAATGCCTGATCGTCGACAAGCGCCATGCCGATGACGAGTACGGCCTCCTGCTCGCGTCCGACATCGCGCGCCAGGTATTGGGCAAGGATCGTGCGCCGGAACGGGTCAACGTCTACGAGATCAGCGCCAAGCCGGTGCTCGCCGTGCCGCCGCAGATGGACATCCGCTATTGCGCGCGACTGTTCACCCGCTTCGACCTCAGCCGCGCGCCGGTGATCGAGACGGGCAAGGTGATGGGTATCGTCAGCCTCGCCAATCTGGTGTTCGGTGGCCTGTGCCAGTTCTGAGGCACACTGGCCTCACCTGGCTTTCGCCTTGCCTCCCAGCGGCGCGAGTCCCTTGCAATCGGGGCCGAGATAGGTCATCCGCGATTCCGTCTGCATGCTGTGGTGACCGTCGGGACCCGTCGTCGTCATGTCCATGCGCGAGTGCACGCTGTCGCCGGAGAAGGTGCTTTCACCCTTGCCCTGGGTGCGGCGCCCGTCCATCGTGCAGTCGATCTCGAAGCGCACGGTGTTGCCGCTGCGCGTGAGCATCCTGGGCTGGCACTCGCCCTTGGGGTCGATCACCGGCGCGTTGCGGCGCGCCGCTTCCTCGCTGATGCAGATGCGCACCGCGCCGCTGTCGCTCATGCCGACCCCCTGGCCCGCCATCATCGCCTCCATCTGCTTGCGCTGCGCTGCGGGCAGCGCCGCCAGCTGCTTCTGCATGGCCTGCATCTGCGCGTGGATGTCCTGACCGTCGACAACCTGCCTGAGGGTCTTGATTTCCCACAGGCCGGGTTTCATGTCGGCGGCCGGCGCGGGGGTCGCGAAAAAACCGAGAACGAGGATGGAGAGGATTTTTTTCACGAAGGGCTCCTTGTGGGTGGACACGGACACGCGCCGATGTTTCCAGTTCGCGTGCGGCTTGTCCATCATCCTAGAAACCGCAGTTGGACGCACCCGATGGTACGTCTGATCGCGTGGCTGCCGCGAAGCAACGACGCCGCAGGCCGGGGCCTGCAAGGAGGCGCGACAAAGGCAGGCGCGTGAGCAGGCGTGCCAGCGGGTGCGTAGCGGTCTCACCCAACAGGTGAAGGCGAATGAAGCCTGAAGGTTCAGTGTTCATGCGATGTTCGCAAGGGGATGGAGCGGTCAACTGCGGTTTTTAGGATCACTTTGCGTGGGACCTGCTATCCCAGCATCGCCTTCAGCGCCGCCAGCCGGTCGCTGCCTTGCGCCTTCGCTTCGGCGTCGCCGGGTTGCGCCGGCTGGCGTACGTCGTCGCCGAGTTCGTCGATGAAGCGCGACGGCTCGCAGGCGACGGTTTCACGCGCGCGCTTGCGGCGTGCGCAGTGCGACAGGGTGAGCGATCTCTGCGCGCGGGTGACGCCGACGTACATCAGGCGCCGTTCTTCCTCCAGCCGGCCTTCGTCGACCGCGTCGCGGTGCGGCAGGATGTTCTCCTCGACGCCGACCAGGAACACATGGCCGAATTCGAGGCCCTTCGCGGCGTGCAGGGTGGACAGGCGTACGGCGTCGGGCTCCTCGTCCTCGCGGCCTTCGAGCAGGGTGATGAGCGCGATGGTCTGGGTGAGCTGCAACAGGTTCTTTTCGTCTTCCTCGCCTTTCTTCGCGATCCACGCGGCGAATTCGAGCACGTTGTTCCAGCGCGTCTGCGCCGCGCGTTCGTCGTCCTGGTCGAACAGGTACGCCTCGTAGCCGATGGCCTGCAACAGGTCGTTCAGCACTTCGCCTGCGGGTTCGCGCGTCACGCGCGCCTCGAAGCGGTTGATGAAGTGGCAGAACTCGGTGAGCGGCGCGAGCTGGCGCTCGCCGATCTGCGCCGTGGCCGCGGCGGAGAATACCGCCTCGAACAGGCTGACGTGCAGCGTGGCGGCGACCTGGCCGAGTTTTTCCAACGTCGCTGCGCCGATGCCGCGCTTCGGTGTGGTGACCGCGCGGATGAAGGCGGGATCGTCGTCGCCGTTGGCGATCAGGCGCAGATAGGCGATGACGTCCTTGATCTCCGTCCGGTCGAAAAACGACTGCCCGCCGGAGAGCTGATAGGGCACTTTCTCGTTCCTCAGCGCCTGCTCGAACACGCGCGCCTGGTAGTTGCCGCGATAGAGGATGGCGTAGTCGCGCCAGCGGGTGCGGTGCTGGAACTTGTGCGAGAGCAGGCGCATGACCACCGACTCGGCCTCGTGCTCGTCGTCGCGCGCGGCAGGCAGCACCTGGATCGGGTCGCCGACGCCAAGCTCGCTCCACAGGCGCTTCTCGAACAGCTTGGGATTGTTGGCGATGAGGGCGTTGGCGGCCTTGAGGATGCGCACCGTCGAGCGGTAATTCTGCTCCAGCTTGACCACGTGCAGGTGCGGGTAGTCGTCGCGCAACTGGCGCAGGTTGTCGGCCGAGGCGCCGCGCCAGCCGTAGATCGCCTGATCGTCGTCACCCACTGCGGTGAACGCGGCGCGCACGCCGGTGAGCTTCTGCAGCAGACGATATTGCGCGACGTTGGTGTCCTGGTATTCGTCGACGAGGATGTGGCGCAGGCGGTTCTGCCACTTCTCACGCAGCGCGGCATGGGCGTCCAGCAGTTCCGCCGGCAGACGGATCAGGTCGTCGAAATCGACCGCCTGGTAGGCGCGCAGGGTGGCGTCATAGCGGTCGTAGATTTTGGCATAGACGCGCGCGTTGTCGTCCTCGGCCGCAGCAAGCGCGGCGGCAGGTGACTTCAGTTCGTTCTTCCACAACGAGATGCGCGAGACCGCGCGGCGGATTTCCTGCTTGTCGGTGGTCTTGAGGATTTCCGAGACGATGCCGGCGGCGTCGGCGGAATCGAGAATGGAGAAGGCCGGTTTCAGCTCGGCGAACCTGGCGTCCTCACGCAGCATCCGCAATCCCATCGAGTGGAAGGTGGTGACGATGAGACCCTTGGTGTTGACGTTTGAGGTCAGCTTGGCGGCGCGCTCGGCCATCTCGCGTGCGGCCTTGTTGGTGAAGGTGATGGCGGCGATCGAGCCGGGCTTGTAGCCGCATTCCCCAATTAAATAGGCGATCTTGTGGGTGATGACGCGCGTCTTGCCCGAGCCGGCGCCGGCCAGCACCAGCAAGGGGCCGTCGAGGTATTTCGCGGCTTCGCGCTGCGGCGGGTTGAGTGCGGCGAGCAGGGTCATGCCGCGCCGAATTCGCGGTCGAGCCAGGCGATGATGGCGTCCGACTCGTACAGCCATGTCACGGTGCCGTCCTCGCCGGTGATGGCGAGACAGGGCACCTGTGGCTTGCCGCCGCCGGCGATCAGTGCCGTGCGGTGCGGGCCTTCATGGCGCGCGTCGCGCAGTTCGATATCGAGCGACAGGCGACGCATGGCGCGGCGCACCTTGAGGCAGAACGGGCAGGTCGGGAAGTGATAGAGGGCCAGCGTGCGGGTGCGCGCGTCGACCGCAGCCTGCGCCTCGGGCGTGCGCGCGATGCCGCGCGGCCGGGTGATCGCATAGCCGAGCAGCACGAAGGGGGTGAGGACAAGGCGGAGGGTGCGGAAGAACAGGCGGATCAGGGGTTTCATGGCGTGGGCTTTACGGCAGGTTCGGGCGGGGCGTTATGATGCGAATGGACGCGGGCAAGTCGCCACCCCGACAGACACCGGGGTTTGGTGGCTTGACCGACCGGGTTCCGGCCTGCGCTGGAACGACGGATACAGGCTTACACAACGCAAACGAACCCGTATTTTATATGCCCACCTATGCCATTGGCGACATCCAGGGCTGCCATGCTTCCCTCCTGCGTCTGCTCGATGCCATCCGCTTCGATCCAGCCGCCGACCGCCTGTGGTTTGTCGGTGATCTGGTCAACCGTGGGCCGGATTCGCTTGCGGTGTTGCGCAGCGTCCGGGACCTGGGCGAGGCCGCGGTATGTGTGCTCGGCAACCACGATCTGCACCTCCTGGCGCTGGCGGAGGGCTTTGGCCGGATCTACAAGGGCGACACGCTCGATGCCGTGCTGGCGGCGCCGGACCGCGACGAACTGATGCACTGGCTGCGCCATCGCAGGCTCGCCTGGCGCGAGGACGGTTATCTGATGGTGCATGCCGGGGTGCTGCCGCAATGGAGTGTGGACGACACGCTCGCCCGCGCGGCGGAGGTAGAGGCGGTGCTGCATGGACCGCACTACGTGGAATTCTTCCGGCAGATGTACGGCAACGTGCCCGTGGCGTGGGACGATGCGCTCGGCGGGATCGAGCGCCTGCGCGTGATCGTCAACGCCTTCACGCGCTTGCGCTACTGCTCCGCCGCGGGCGAAATGGAATTTCACTACAAGGGCGCGCCGGGCACGCAGCCCGCGGGCTGGCTGCCGTGGTTCGAGGCGCCGGGGCGCAGGACTGCGGACGCGACGCTCATCATCGGCCACTGGTCGACGCTCGGGCTGGTCAATCGACCCGAGCTCGTCGCGCTCGACACCGGCTGCCTGTGGGGTGGCGGCCTGACGGCATTCAGACTGGAGGACCGCCAGGTGTTCGCGGTGCCGTGTCCGCAGGCGCAATCCCCAAAAGGCTAGCCGTCGCCGCTTCCGCCGCCGCCGCGAGATCGCGCCGGTGGCCGTTGGGCGGGATGGGTTCGCCGAAGCGCAGCTCGGCGACGAGGCCGGGCGCGCCGGTGATGGCGAGCAGGCTGCGCCACAGGCTCATCCGGTCGACATAGGCCGGGGCGGCACTGTAGGCGCCGTCGAGCGTGCGATAGCGCAGCGCCGCCGGCACGACGGGACAGTCCAGGTCCACCGCCGGTTGCAGCAGCGAGGGGAGAAAACGGCGCAGGGTGCGACCGTCGCTGGTGGTGCCCTCCGGGAACACCGCGACCCACGCGCCGTCCTGCAGCAGCGCGGCCATATCGGCGTTGATGCGCAGCGTGTCGGCGCGGCGGCCGCGTTCGAGGAACAGTGTGCCGGCCTGGTGTGCGAGCCAGCCCGCCATCGGCCAGGCGCGCACCTCGGATTTGGAGACGAAGTGCACGCGGCGGCCGAGGAGGATGACAAAGATGTCGAGCCACGAGACGTGGTTGCACACCAGCAGCGCGCCGCCAGGCACCGTGGGCGCAGGGGCGACGATGGCGCGCACGCCCAGCAGTCCGAGCAGCATGCGCGACCATGCCACGATCAGCGTATCGCGCTGGCGCGCGCCGAGCCAGGGCAGCGCCAGTGCCGCGAGCACCACGCCCGTCGCCGTGTGCAGGGTGAGCAGGGCGAGGCGGACGATACGGCGAATCAGGACGGGCGCGCGGGTGAGGATCACGCCGGCATTGTACGGCCTACCCCATGAAGTGGCGGGCGTAGGCACGGTCAAGCTGCTGCATCGGCAACAGCAGCAGCAAATCGGCGGTGTTGAAGTCGGGATCCCATGCCGGCTCCCCGCACAGCATGGCGCCAGCGCGCATGTAGCCCTTGATGAGCGGCGGCAGCGCGACCGGCTGGCCGTTGTCGAGCGACTCCACGGGCAGGCGCGTGCGCGGGGTGACGCGCCATTCGATCGGCGCCAACTGGCGTTCCGCGAGCTGGCGATGTACGCCCGCCGCGAGGTGCCCGCCGTCGGCCATGCCGATACTGGCGCAGCCGACCAGGTATTCATAACCGTAGCGCATCATGTAATCGGCCAGTCCGCGCCACAGGCGGGTGACGGCCGTGCCGCCGCGGTGTGCCGGATGCACGCACGAGCGTCCCAGTTCGGCCATGCGCGGGCGCAGGCAATGCAGCCGGGTGAGGTCGAATTCCTGCTCGGAATAATAGCCGCCGACGCGCCGCGCAGCGTCGGGCGGCAGGATGCGATAGGTACCGATCAACTCGCCGCCGTCGAGCTCGCGCAGGAGCAGGTGGTCGCAGAACGGATCGTACAGGTCGATGTCGTGGCCGGGCAGCGGTGAAGCCAGGCGGGCGCCCATTTCCTCGGCGAACACCTTGTAACGCAGGCGCTGCGCCTCACGGATTTCGCTGTCGTCCACCGCCAGTGAAACATGGTAACGACCGGTAAGCGCCGGCTGGAGGGTTCTGCGAACGTCGAGCATGGGGCACTCCCGTCAATGGAATGCCGTGAGTTTGGGGTTGTGGCGTGACCCCGGTGTGACGCGGAGATTGCGAAACGATGACAGGCGGCCGGGGATAAGCAGGCGTTCGCGGCCGCACTCCGGAGCGGCGCCGTCGCCGTGATTTTCGGGCTCAGTGCGACACGCGCGTGGTGCCGCCGCCGGTGAGGACGCGCACGCGATCACCGACGCGAAAGCCTTCGTCGGCGGCCTGGGTGATGGCGATGAGACGCCCGGAATCGAGCTTGACGGTGATTTCGACGCCCTTCTGGCGGGTGACCGCTTCCTCGGCTGCGGCGCCACCGACACCGCCGAGCACCGCGCCCACGGTCGCGCCGATGACGCTGCCACGACCGCCGCCGACCGTGCTGCCGGCGACGCCGCCGACCACTGCGCCGGCGCCGGCGCCGATCGGCGTCTTGGTGCCTTCGATGTTCACTTCGCGTACCGACTCGACCACACCCATCTGCACCTGCTGCACCACGCGCGCCTGCTCGCGGCTGTAATCCTTGCCGCCGAGGCCGGACGCGCAACCACCCAGAGTGAGGAAGGGGAGAACGAGAAGAACGGGTAACAGGGTTCGCGTCTGCATTGCAGGAGTCCTTTGGTCAATCAACCTGAAAAAAGTAGTTGAACCACAGGGACATAGAGAAAAAACATTGTTTTTCAAGTTTCTCTGTGCCTCGGTGTCTCTGTGGTGCGGAATACAGAATCAACCCGAAAAATCCATTGGAACGTTCGTACGTGAAAAATCAACGGGATGTAGGTCGAGCTTCAGCCCGACATGTCGGGCTGAAATCCGACCTACGGTCTATTGGATAATCCGGGATCAATTCACTATAGGCCAGAAGCGGGCCGGAATGTTCCCGACCGATGCGCGCCGACGCAGTCGCCTTACAGTGTCCAGCCGAAAGCATCGCGCAGGCGCGTGGCAATGTCCTCGCGCGCCGGTGCATGGTTCTGTCCGCCGCGCTGCTCGATTTTCAGCGACCCCATCACGCTCGCCAGTTGGCCGGTGGCTTCCCAGTCCCAGCCGTGGGCGATGCCGTGGAGCAGGCCGGCACGGTAGGCGTCGCCGCAGCCGGTCGGATCGACCACTGCGCGCGCCGGCACCACCGGAATGTCGAAGCGGCGGCCATCGACGTGAAAGCGCGAACCCGCTTCGCCGCGCGTCACCACCAGGCATTTCACGCGTGCCGCCAGCGCGTCGAGCGGTTGGCCGGTGCGCGTCTGCAGCAACTCGGCCTCGTAGTCGTTGAGCGTCACGTAGTCGGCGAGGTCGACCATTTCCAGCAGTTCCTCACCGGAAAACAGCGGCATGCCCTGGCCCGGGTCGAACGCGAAGGGAATGCCCGCGGCGTGGAACTGGCGGCAGTGGTTGAGCATGCCTTCGCGGCCGTCGGGCGAGACGATGCCCAGGCCGATGTCCGGCACTTTGCCAGCGTCGTTCTCGTGAGAGAAATTCATCGCGCCGGGGTGGAAGGCGGTGATCTGGTTATCGGCGAGATCGGTGGTGATGAAGGCCTGCGCGGTGAAGGTGCCGGGCAGGCGGCGCACCGCTTCGCGCGTGAGGCCGAGCGTGTCGAGACGGTCGGCGTAGACGCCGAAGTCATCGCCGACGGTGGCCATGATGACCGGATCGCCGCCGAGCAGTTTCAGGTTGTACGCGATGTTGCCGGCGCAGCCGCCGAATTCGCGGCGCATTTCCGGCACCAGGAAGGACACGTTCAGCATGTGGATCTTGTCGGGCAGGATGTGATGCTTGAAGTGGTCCTGGAAGACCATGATGGAATCGAAGGCGAGCGAGCCGCAGATGAGGGTGCGCATGATGAAACCGGGTTGAATGGGACTACGGGATTATACGCAGCGCGCCGCCGCGGATTTGTGCAAGTTTCGAGGGTTTTGACAGTGTCCCCCGCGTGCTGGCCGGACGGCGCCGGGGGGACGCGGCCGACAAAAAAGCCCCGACGTTCAGCGTGCGTGCGCCAGCGTCTCCTGCGCGATCGCGCGCAACAGCAGGATGTCGCGGTAGGCACTTGGCTCGAAGCCGACGCGGGTGCCGCCGCGATCGTCGTAAACGAGTTCGCGCAGGAAATCCTCGATTTCGGCGGACCGCCACATCTGCACGACGCGCTCCATCACGTGCCGATACGCCTCCAGGCCCGGGCCGACCTCGATATCCTGGGAAACCGGTGGCTGGGTGAGGTCGATGTTGTAGTGACGCCGACACTGCGTGCTGGCGGCGGCATACCCAGCGTTGTCGCCGGCTCGGTGCAGCAGGTCGAGCAGCAGCAGCCACGGTACGGGCGATTCGTCCGGTGCGTCGCGCAGATGCTCCTGCAGCAGGTGAATGGCGAAGTCGCCGTGGCCGTGCGCCATGAACACCTCGGCCTGGTCGAGGATGTCGTCCTTCACTTCCGGGTTCTCTTCCACGGGCAGCATGGCGAACATGGGTCCGGTGCGGCGCGGTGGTTCGACGTTCATCAGGGGAGGTTCTGCCATGCTGTTGGCCGTATGCACAGGCTTGGTGACATCGACATCGGCCGGGTTGTCTGCGACGGCGGCCGTGGTGACTGCACGCCGTGGAATCGGCGGGGGCGCATGCCATTCGTCGTCCGGCAGAACCACGCTCGTGCGGTTGCGGCGGCGCATCCACACGACGAGGGCACCCGCCCCGGTGACGAGGCCAGCGACGAGCAGATAAAGCGGCCACTGCGGTGGGTCGGCGCGTCGGGGTACGGCGGCGGCCGGTGTGCTCGCGGTGACGGTCCCCGCCGACTTGCGCGCTTCGAGTTCGGCGTTGCGCCGCTGCAGTTCGCCGAGCTGGGATTCGAGATGCGCCAGTTTGCGGGTCAGTGCGGTGTTATCGTCCGACAGTTCGGTGGCGGTGAGTGTCTCGGTGCGTGGACGGTCGAGATCGGGCAGGCCGGTGTCGAGGCGCAGCGCCAAACCGTCCGGACCCACGCCGGCCAGTCTGCGGCCGGACAGCACCAGACGCGGGGCCGCCATGGCCTGCGCGTGCGCGCTTGCGCTGCGTGTGCGCGTTGCACCCTGGGTGGACGCGGCGTGCGCGCGCCTGGCGGGCCGCGCGCGTGGAACCGATGCGGCGGCGTCCGTGGCGGCCGCAACGCGGGGCGCTTCGGCTACCGCAGGCGGCGTGATCGCAGCAGGGGGGTCGAGCAGCAGCACGTACTCACGCTGCAGGCGGGTCTCACACTCGGTGGTGACGGAAAATTGCAGGACCGGATCGTAGACGGTTTGCGTCGAACGAATGTGCAGCAGGGCCTGGTCGCCGTGACGCTCGAGCTCGAGTTGCGTGCGCGGCAATGCCGAAGCGGCGTCGGCAGAGGCTTGCAGGGTGAAGCATTCGGCGCTGTCGGCCGCCCCCGGCGCGAGAATTTTTACCGTTGCATGCAGCGGCTGCCCGAGTGCGGATCGCACCTCCAGGTCGCCGAGTCCGAGCGCAGCCGCGGAATGGACATGGGCGAGACACAGCAGCAGGCAGGCGGGTTTCAGGTTCACGCGGTCAGGGTCAAACGCACATGCTTGTTGTTCGGGTTATGCAAAGCGCAGCCGGATTGCAGTACGGGCCCTTCGACCTGCAATCATCGTGCCCGCCGTGAGGCGGCACAATTATTGACCATTCAGCCGAACAAGACCAGCCCCCACACTGCCAGCACGTTCGCCAGTGCGAGCAGGACCGCCGCGCTGCCCATGTCCTTGGCGCGCTTGATGAGCGGGTGGTGTTCCAGCGACACGCGGTCGGCCAGTGCTTCCAGTGCGGCGTTCAGCAATTCGACGATGAGGACGCCGAACAGCGGCGCGATCAGCAGCGCGCGCTCCATGCCGGTGTCGCCGAGATACAGGGCGAGCGGCAGCAATAGAACGAACAGCAGCGCTTCCTGGCGAAACGCGTCCTCATGACGCAGCGCCGCACGGAGCCCGGCCCAGGAGAAGCCCGCGGCATTGAAAAGACGCCGCACGCCCGTCTTGCCCTTGAACGGGCTGGCCGGCTCGTCCATGTTCAGCCGGCTGGCCGATATGCCAGATCGAGTTCGCGCGCGGCGCGCACGTCGTCGAGGCGACGCACCGGCAGGGTGTGCGGGGCGCCCTTGACGAGCTCGGGATGGGTTTCGGCTTCGTGGCGGATCACCGTCATGGCTTCGACGAAACTGTCGAGCGTTGCACGGCTCTCCGTCTCGGTCGGCTCGATCAGCAGGCATTCCGGAACCAGCAGCGGGAAGTAGGTGGTCGGCGCGTGGAAACCATAGTCCAGCAGGCGCTTGGCGAAATCCATCGCGGAAACACCGGTGGTGTCCTTCAGTTTCTTCAGCGTGACGATGAACTCGTGACTGGCGCGGCGCTCGGGGTAGGCGAGTTCGAAACCGGCGGCGCGCAGCTTCGCCATCAGGTAGTTGGCGTTGAGCGTGGCGTATTCGGCGACGCGCAGCATACCGGTGCGGCCGAGCATGCGCGCGTAGACGTAGGCGCGCATCAGCACGCCGGCATTGCCGAGGTTGGCCGACAGGCGGCCGATCGACTGCGGGCGGTCGGCGTCGCTGGCGAGGCGATAGAAGCCGCGCTCGTTCAGCACCAGGGGAATCGGCAGAAAGGGCAGCAGGCGCTCGGCCACGCCCACCGGTCCCGCGCCGGGCCCGCCGCCGCCGTGCGGGGTGGAGAAGGTCTTGTGCAGGTTCAGATGGATGACGTCGAAGCCCATGTCGCCGGGACGCACCTTGCCGAGGATGGCGTTGAGGTTGGCGCCGTCGTAATAGAGCAGGCCGCCGGCGTCGTGGACGATCTTCTGGATGTCAACGATGGTCTTCTCGAACACGCCGAGTGTCGACGGGTTGGTCAGCATCAGCCCCGCCGTCTGCGGGCCGACCGCGGCGCGCAACGCGGCGAGATCGACCGAGCCGCTGGCATCGGTGGGGATTTCCTTCACCGTGTAGCCGCACATCGTCGCCGTCGCCGGGTTGGTACCGTGCGCGGCGTCGGGAACGATGATCTCGCGGCGTGCCGTGTCGCCGCGCGCGTCGTGATAGGCGCGGATCATCGCCACCCCGGCGAATTCACCGTGTGCCCCGGCCATCGGCGCCAGCGACACCGCAGCCATGCCGGACACCTCCTGCAGCATTTCCTGCAGCTCGAACATGCAGGCGAGAAAGCCCTGTCCCGTGTCGTCCGGGCTCGCCGGATGGCGCGCGAGGAACTGCGGCAGCATCGCCAGCGAATTGCACGCGCGCGGGTTGTATTTCATCGTGCACGAGCCGAGCGGGTAGAACTGCGTGTCGATGGAGAAGTTCTTCTGGCTGAGACGCGTGTAGTGACGCACGACGTCGAGTTCGGACACCTCGGGCAACGCCGGCGCGTCGCGGCGGCGCAGTTCTGCGGGCAGGTCGTCGAGGCTGCCGCCGGCGGCGGGCAACTGGGCAGTGGCGGTGCGGCCGGGGCGGGAATGGTCGAAGATCAGCATGTTTGTCAGGGGTCAGGATTCAGGATTCAGGGGCCAGGGAAAACCGGAATCGAACTGGCGCGGCGAAGCCGCTCCACCCCTGATCCCTGAATCCTGACCCCTGATCCCTATTTCAATGCAGCCAATGCGGCCTCGTAGTTCGGCTCCTGCTTGATCTCGGGAACGAGTTCGGCATGCAGTACCTTGTTGGCTTCGTCCAGCACGATGACCGCGCGCGCGGTGACGCCGGCGAGCGGGCCGCTGGTGATGTCGACGCCGTAGTTGCGCTTGAATTCGGCGCCGCCGCGCAGCGTCGACAGCGTGACGACGTTGGGTGCCTCGGCGCCGCAGAAGCGGCTTTGCGCGAACGGCAGGTCGGCGGAGATCACCAGCACGACAACCTTGTCCGACGCGGCGTCGTTGAATTTTTTCGTCGAGGTCGCGCACACCGGGGTGTCCAGGCTCGGCACGATGTTGAGGATCTTCTTCTTGCCGGCGAACTCGGCGAGCGAGACGTCGGCCAGATCCTTGTTGACCAGCCTGAAATCGGGTGCGATGTCGCCGACCTTCGGGAAGGTGCCGGTTACGTCGATGGGGTTGCCGCCTAACGTGACTGCCATGTTTGCTCTCCTTTGAAAATCATTCATCCGCGAAGGACGCGAAGAAACGCGAAGAAAAACCTGAATGGTGTTTGATTTTCTTCGCGTTTCTTCGCGTCCTTCGCGGACAAAACATCAACTCTTGTACGCGCACGGTGGCGCCTCGCGCCGCTTCGACAGGATGCGCTCCATTTGTTGCACGTAATGGTCGAGATCGGCATCGGTCTTGGTCTCGGTGACGCACACCAGGATTGCCTGGCCAAGCTCGGGATACCAGGCGGAGATATCCAGCCCGCCGAGGATGCCCTGCGCGCGCAGCGCGCGCAGCACGTCGTGTGCGTTGTCCTTGAGCTTCAGCACCACTTCGTGGAAACAGGGCGAGGCAAATGCTCGCGTGACGCCGGGAATCGCCGCGAGCTTCTCGGCCAGCGCGACGGTGCTGGCGTGGCTCGTGGAGGCGACGCGGGCGAGGCCCTGTGGACCGAGCAGCGACAGGTATTGTGTCGCCGCGGTGACGACCAGGCCCTGGTTGGTGCAGATGTTGGAGGTCGCCTTGGAGCGGCGGATGTGCTGCTCACGGGCTTGTAACGTGAGCGCGAAGCCGGGCTTGCCATCGAGGTCGACGGTGCGGCCGACGATACGCCCCGGCATCTGCCGCACGAAGGCCTGGCGGCAGCACATGAAGCCGAAGTAGGGCCCCCCCGAGGCCATCGGCGCGCCCAGCGGCTGGCCTTCGCCGACGGCAATGTCGGCGCCGGTCGTCCCCCACTTGCCGGGCGCTTCGAGCACCGCGAGCGTGGTCGGGTTGACCAGCGCGATCGCCAGCGCGCCTTTTTCGTGTGCCCAGTCGGTGAGCGCGTGCACGTCTTCCAGCACGCCGAAGAAGTTGGGTTGCGGAATCACCAGGCCGGCGAAGACGCCAGGGTCGGCCGGCAGCACTGTCTTGCCGCTCACCGGGTCGTAGTCGAGTTCGACCAGTTCGATGCCCTGATTCTTCACCGTCGTGAGCGCGGCGCGGCGGTAGATCGGATGCACCGTCTTCGGCACCAGCACGCGGCGCGAGGTCTTGTGTGACCTGACCGCCATCAGTACCGCTTCCGCCAGCGCCGAGGCGCCGTCGTAGAGCGAGGCGTTCGACACGTCGAGCCCGGTCAGCCGGGTCATCATCGTCTGGTATTCGTAGATCAGTTGCAGCGTGCCCTGACTCGCTTCCGCCTGATAGGGCGTGTAGGCCGAATAGAACTCGCCGCGCGTGGTGATCTGCCAGATCGCCGCGGGGATGTGGTGCTCGTACACCCCGGCGCCGATGAAGTTCGACCAGAACCCGTCGGCCGCGGCGCGCTCCTGCATCAGCCGCGCCACCGCCATCTCGGACAGGCCTTCCGGAACACCCTCGAGCGACCCGGTCAGGAGCGCGGGCGGAATTTCGTCGAACAGCGCGTCGATGCTTTGGGCGCCGATGGTGCTGAGCATGGCGGAGACGTCTTCTTCGGTGTGGGGGATGAAGGGCATGATTAAACCTTGTTATCCGCGAAGGACGCGAAGAACCGCGAAGTAAAGCCTAAATGGTTTTTGACTTTCTTCGCGCACCTTCGCGTCCTTCGCGGACGAAAAAATCAATGAGCCTCGGACTCGACCAGTTTCTGGTACGCCGCCGCATCGAGCAGTGCATCGATATCGGCGGGATTGGCGGGCTTCAGCTTGAACAGCCAGGCGGCGTAAGCGTCCTGGTTCACGGATTCGGGACTGGATTCGACCTCGCCGTTGGCCGCGACGACTTCACCAGCGACCGGGGCGTAGACGTCCGACGCCGCCTTCACCGATTCGACCACCGCGCATTCCTCACCCTTGGCGAGTGCGCGCCCGGTGGCGGGACTCTCGACGAACACCATGTCGCCCAGCAGTTCCTGCGCATGATGGGTGATGCCCACCGTCAGCGTGCCGTCGGCTTCGACGCGCACCCACTCGTGGCTGGGGGTGTATTTGAGGTCAGCGGGGATGCTCATGTTTGCTCCAATTAAATTATTCCTGTCCGCGAAGGACGCGAAGAAGCGCGAAGTAAAACCTTTCTATTCTTGATTTTCTTCGCGTCCCTTCGCGTCCTTCGTGGATAAATTCAAATCAATATCTTGCCATTGCGCACGAACGGATATTTCACCACCCTGGCTTGCAGTCGCTTGTCGCGGATCTCGACCTCGACCTCGTCGCCCGGCGCGATGCCCAGTGGAATGCGTGCGAGGGCGATGGATTGCTGCATGGTAGGCGAAAACGTGCCGGAGGTGATTTCGCCGTCGCCGTGCTTCGTGTGGACTTTCTGGTGGCTGCGCAGCACGCCGCGGTCGACGAGGACGAGACCGACGAGCTGCTTCGTGATTTCGCTCGCTTCCAGCGCGGAACGGCCGACGAAGTCGCGCTCGGTCTTGAGATCCACCGTCCAGGCGAGGCCCGATTCCAGCGGGTTGGCGGTCTCGTCCATGTCCTGGCCATAGAGGTTCATGCCGGCTTCCAGGCGCAGGGTGTCGCGCGCGCCCAGGCCGATCGGCCGGCCACCGGCTTCCATGAGTGCGCGCCAGAAGAAGGGCGCGGCCTTCGCCAGCACCATCGCCTCGAAACCGTCCTCGCCGGTGTAGCCGGTTCGCGCGATGAACATCTCGCCCATCGCCGCGGCGGTGAACGGCTTCAAGGTCGCGGTGAGGCCGTCGACGCCGGGCAGCGCATGGTTGAGCACGCGGGTCGCATCCGGGCCCTGGATCGCGATCATCGCGAGATCGCGGCGCGGAGTGAGCGTCACGCCCAGGCCCCACGCCGCGTTCATCTTCTCCATCCACGCGAGATCCTTGTCCGCGCAGCCGGCGTTCGCCACCACGCGGAACCAGCGCTCGTCCATGAAATAGACGATGAGGTCGTCGATCACGCCGCCCGCCTCGTTGAGCATGCAGGAATACAGGGCCTTGCCGGAAACCTGCAGCTTGGCGACGTCGTTCGCCAGCAGGCGGCTCAGGAAGGCGCGCGCATTCTCGCCGCGCACGTCGAGCGGCAGCATGTGGGAAACGTCGAACAGGCCGCAGCCGGTACGCACCGCGTGGTGCTCCTCGATCTGCGAACCGTAGTTGACCGGCATGTCCCAGCCGCCGAAGTCGACCATCCTGGCGCCGAGTTCACGGTGGGTGGCGTTGAGCGGAGTCTGTTTGAGCATGGGGCACCGAATAATAAAGGGCGAAGCGCGGATGCGCCTCACCCCTCTGTCCTTGGTACCTGAGAGATTACGGTCGGCCGATCACGCAACCGGCAGCCGCTGCCCCTTCGGTGGCAGTCGCAAACGACTGCGCTCTCCAGAGTGTTGCAGGACGGGGTCCGTCCTGGCGTTGCGATCCTTTTGCCTGAGCGATTCCGGGTGCTTGCGCCTTCGGCGGCATGCGATGCACGCACTCTCCCGCAACGGTGGCAGAACTATACCGGACAAGCACCGTGCTGGCCAGTCTGTCTGTCCGGCGCAGTCCCGCCGCATGCCCCCGCGACCTCCCCTCCCCAGGGGAAGGGTCGGGGGAGAGGGTGGCAACGGACCTATCCCGACAGCCCGCGCATGCACGGGACGGATTAACGGCGCCTATGTAACGATAAAAACCCCGTCATTGCCTCGCGCCGACGCGGCATGATGCAATGCCGGATGCTGTCCATCCTTCCGGAGCAATTCCATGCAGTCAGGCCCAAGAGAGATCGTCAATGCCTTCCGCCCCATCCCGCTCGACGTGCCGGAGGGCATGAAACCCAACGAGTTCTTCAACAGCACGGAGAACCTCAACGACCTGGTGCACAACAACGGCCTGCTCACCAATGCCGAGGGTCTCTTGCTCTACCGCAAGGCCCTCGGCCACAGCAACGAGTTCGATACCTCGATCATCTACAACACCTCCGAGAGCATCCTCGACCCCCTGGGCCGTCCAGTGCGCCGCACGCAGGTGCCGGAAGCGGTGAAAAACGTCTGGAACCGCATGAACCAGATCATTCTGGATTACACGCTGGAGCACTATCCGGACCCCGACCGGCACCTCGTGCTCGCCGGCGAGGCGAGTCTCGACGCGACGTGGCCGCTCACCTCGCCCGGCGTGCCATCGATCCGCATGCTGCACAACCACTTCATCGTCTTTGACAAGGCCGAGCTCGCCGGCGCGCCGCTCGCCGACACGAACAACCCCAACCTGACCGACGGCGGACAGCATTCACTGTTCCAGGCCCATATGCGCGACGTCTATCGGGCCTTTTTCGACGGGCTGGACCTGGAGATCCTCAGGCCGTGCCAGGCCGGCTCCTGCAAGATCGCGCTGACCGGCTACCCGCAGGGCCTGCCCAGCTGGGAAGTCACCGGCGGTGCCACATCGCTCGCGCGGCCGCGCTTCTGGAAGGAATACGACATTCTCCTCAAGGGCTTCCTCGACTTCTACCGCACCTTCTTCGGCCAGGTCTCCACGCGCAATTCCGCCATGCCGCGCGACGTTTACTTTCCGGATCTCGTGGAGGAGAAACTGCTCTTCAACAACGACTTCCTGAAGGCCGCGAAGATGGTGCGCGACCGCTGCATCCACGACGCCCGGTATGCCAACGCCATCCGCTGGCAGCCCGCCTTCAAGCAGCTCGTCTACCGTAATGATGCCGGCCAGCTCATCGTCACCATCAGCCAGAACTCCATCGGCAACGCGATCACCGAACTGCTCGGCGTGGTGGTGAAGCGTGTCCCCGACGCCGAAGCGTATGCGCGCATCGAGCCGGCGCTCATCGAAAAGCTGCTGGACGTGCGCCGCCGCCTGGTGGCGGCGGACCTCGGCGAGGCGATCGCCACGCCGCACTGGGGTACCGAATAATCCTACGAGAACATGACGCCGCCTCGTGGCCGCGGTCGATCATCGCTGTGGTGTTGCGGAACGGGACCCGTTCCGGCCTTGCGATCCTTTTTCCTGAGCGATTCCGGGCGCTTGCACCTTCGGTTGGTGTGGCGTGCATGCGCACTCCCGCAACGGTGCTGCGACTTTGCCGCACAAGTGTCGTGCGGGCCCGTCCGGTAGCGCAGTTCACGTTCCGGTCGCGTTCGGCAATCTGTGATTGAAGGCGCCTTCCCGGCGCCGAGAAACGGGGTACTGAGAATCCCGGACGCGCGCGCCTGGCAGTGCGTCCGGAAACCTCCAAAAAAGAATACCAGCGTCCCTCATCCATGAGGGGCGCTGGCACTCTGGCAACGACGCTTACGCGCGGACCTTGCGCCGGCGCATTGCCGCCAGACCAATCGCACCGATTCCCAGCAACGCCAGCGAAGCGGGTTCTGGGACAGGATTGTCTGGATTGTCCGGATTTTCGCCGGGGTTACCAAGATAGAAGCTGTCGATACCGAGGTCGGCCCGCAATCCGTCGGTGTCACTCATGGCCGAGACCGTGAGTGACTGCGATTCGGCGGTGGCGGTGAAGAACATGGTTTGCCAGTGCCAGCCTGCGAACACGCCATAATCCGGGATCGCCATGAGGGCGGAGTCATGCGACTCGGCACCGAAGGTGATGCGCCAGTAGCCGCCGGTCTGCGACCAGACGCTGCGGGAAATGGCCTGCTCGAAGGAAATCTCGTACACCTTGCCGATCTCGAGTCCGCTCAGGGCGAGCTGTTGCGCGCTTTCCGTCCACGAGGGCTGCATGCCGATGCCGTGCAGAAAATCTCCGCCGGTGCTGCTCGGTGCCCAGGTGTAGCTGGCAAAGTTCGTGTTTCCGTCAAACGTGTCCGGTGTCCCGCCGGTCGTGGTCCAGCCCGGGGGCACCGCGCTGTTATGGTTGTTGGTGTCGCCAAGATAACCCTCGAAGCCGCCATTGACGAAAGACAGCAGTGTTGCGTTGGCGTGGGCGGACGCCACGAGGATGCCGGCAAAGATGGCCGTTTTTGTTGCTTGGGCAATATTCATTTCCTGACTCCTTGCAGTAGCGGTGGAAGGGTTCTTGGACGTTGTTGCATAGCACCAAGCACATTGCATGCCATGTTCGTGATTTCGGTTGATTATTGGTTATGTATCAAATGGATAGGGAACGATTGCCGATGGGCGTGTGTGACCTTGCGGCAAGCGTGTGTAAAGAAAGTCGACACCTCCTTGCTGCATCACGCGCTTGGCGGGCCATGCACTAGGTCGCGAGAAATGATGGCCACGGCAAGACAGGACGTATGGTGCCCCGGGGGCCGTTGGTCTGCGTGACACGCCTGCGGAACGGGCGGTCTGCCGGAGGCGCGTCAGTACGTCAGGCGCAGATCGAATCCCGTCGGCTTGATGTGACGCACGCCAAGCGGGAGAGTGAGTGGATGCTCACTGCGCGGCGGGACGCCGGCGGCGATGCGCGTGGAGTCGCCGAGGTACTCGCTGGGGGCGAAGCTGCGTCGCGCCAGCGGTTTGCCCTGCGGGTCGGTGAGGGTGAGTACCAGCACCGGCCACGCCTGCGCCTGTGCGGAGCGGTTGCCGAGGGTGAGCGTGAGGCGCAGGCGCTCCGTCGCTTCGCTTTGCAGGTCGGAACCGACGATGCGCAATTGCCCGATCTGGCGCGGCAGTTCCAGGGTGCAACCGAGCAGCGCACAGGCCTGCTCCAGCGCTGGCCGGGTCTGCGGCAACTCGGCGGCGAGGGTGTCACGCAGGAAATACGCCGCCTGCCCCACAAGGGTCGCCAGCAGCAGGAGGCTCGCCGTCGCCCACGCCCAGGTGAAGCGGCGGCGGGCGGCGGGAACGGCCACGGGTTCGAAGTCACTCTCGGGCCAGTGCTCGGGGGGAGGCGGCGCGATGTCGTCGGCTGGCCGGGTGGCCGTGACCGGCAAGGGTTCCGGCGCGGGGATGGCGGTCGTGGCCGGCCTGTCGAGCGGCGGATACACCGGCGGCATCGACGACATTACGGGAAGCGGGCCGAAATCGTCGTCGGCAGGCTGGTCGGGGTCGACCAGGATGATCGACGTCAGCGCCTCGGCATGCGCGCACTCGATGATGCCCACGGGTTGCGGTGTCGCCGCCGGCGCGTCGACCGCGGCCGGGGGCTCCACGGCTGCCGTCGCGGCAGGCGGAAATTCGGCCGGCGCCTCGATCGCCGGGGCTTCCGTGTCGTGCGCTTCGGTGGGCACGACGGTTTCAGGGATCGGTGTCGTGGGAGGCGGCTCGGCCGGAAACGCCAGCGGTACGCCGTCTTCCTGCAGCAGGGTAGGCCAGGCGTCGAACGGCGCACCGCACACGCCGCACTGCACCCAGCCGGCGGCCGCCTCGAGCTGGTCCGGGCCGAGCCGGAACACGCTGGCGCAGTGCGGACAGGTGGTGCGGTACTTCACCGCCGCGTTCCGCTGAGACGTACCCAGCCCTCGTCGCTGACAGGCGGGTCGAAATCGAAGGCGGGCCGGTAGACGGCCATCACGTCCTCCGCCTGCTCCGCAAGAATGCCGGAGAGCACCAGCCGGCCGCCACGGCGCACCCGGCCGGTGAGTAACGGCGCGAGACCCTTCAGCGGGTTGGTGAGGATGTTGGCGACGACCACGTCGTATTCGCCGGGGATGAGCTCGCCGGGCAACCCGAACCAGGCCGCGACGCCGTTCAACGCGGCGTTGTCACGCGAGGACATCACCGCCTGCGCGTCGATGTCGACGCCGTCGACACGCGCGGCACCGAGCCTGGCCGCGGCGATGGCGAGGATACCCGAGCCGCAGCCGTAGTCGAGCACGCGCTCGCCACCGGCGAGGTGTTCGTCGAGCCAGCGCAGACACAGCCGCGTGGTGGGATGGCTGCCGGTGCCGAAGGCCAGCCCCGGGTCGAGCTTGAGATTGATGGCGCTGCCATCCGGCGCCTCATGCCAGGTCGGCACGATCCACAGGCGTGGCGAGATGGGGATGGGGTCGAACTGCGCCTGCGTCAGGCGTACCCAGTCCTGCTCGGCGACCGTCTCGACCGTCCAGCCGGTCGGTGTGGCGATACCGGCGTTGCGCGCCGCGTCGGCAAGCAGCGTGGCGGCGTCGGCCGTCTCCTCCAGCAGCGCGACCGCGATGCTGTGCCGCCAGAGTTCCGCGCTCGGATGGTCGGGCTCGCCGAACAAGGGCGTCTCGTCGACCGTGCCGGCGTCGGCGTCCTCCAGCGCTACCGACAGCGCACCCGCTTCCAGCAGGGCGTCCGACAGAGGTTCGGCGGCCTTGGAATCGACGTAGATGCGCAGGGATTGCCAGGACATGGGCGGTGAAATGGTGAGCGGTAAGCGGTGAGCGGTGAAACGGTGAGCGGTGAAACGGTGAGCGGTGAAACGGTGAGCGGTGAAACGGTGAGCGGTGAAACGGTGAGCGGTGAGGCGTGAGGGGTACTCGGTAAGTTACCGCTCACCGCTTTCCGTTTCCCGCTTACCGTTCACCGCTTACCGCTCACCGTTTCACCCCTTCTCCCCCGCCAGTTTCTGCTCCAGGTAATGAATGCTGGTGCCGCCGGCGATGAAGGCGGCGTCGTTGAGCAGGTCCTGATGCAGCGGGATGTTGGTCTGGATGCCCTCGACGACCATTTCGACCAGTGCGCCGCGCATGCGGGCGATCGCCTGGTCCCGTGTATCGCCGAACGCGATCAGCTTGCCGATCATCGAATCGTAGTGGGGCGGCACGTAGTAGCCGTGGTAGACGTGAGAGTCGACGCGGATGCCGGGGCCGCCGGGTGCGTGGTAATTGGTGAGCTTGCCGGGGCTGGGCACGAAGGTGGTGGGGTGCTCGGCGTTGATGCGGCACTCGATGGCGTGGCCGCGGAACTTGATATCCTTCTGTCTGAACGGCAGCTTCTCGCCGGCGGCGACGCGGATCTGTGTCTGCACGATGTCGATGCCGGTGATGAGCTCGGTGACCGGATGTTCGACCTGCACGCGGGTGTTCATCTCGATGAAGTAGAACTCGCCGTTCTCGTACAGGAATTCGAAGGTGCCGGCGCCGCGGTAGCCGATCTTGCGGCAGGCTTCGGCGCAGCGTTCGCCGATTTGGTCGCGCAACTTGGGATCGAGTCCCGGCGCGGGCGCCTCTTCCAGCACCTTCTGGTGGCGGCGCTGCATCGAGCAGTCGCGCTCGCCCAGGTGCACCGCGTTGCCGTGCTCGTCGGCGAGCACCTGGATTTCGATGTGGCGCGGGGTCTGCAGGTATTTCTCCATGTACACCATGGGATTGCCAAAGGCCGTGCCCGCTTCCGTGCGGGTCATCGACACCGAATTGAGCAGCGCCGCCTCGGTGTGCACCACGCGCATGCCGCGTCCGCCGCCACCGCCGGCCGCCTTGATGATCACCGGATAGCCGATGCGCGCGGCGATGCGCAGAATCTCGTCGGGGTCGTCGGGCAGCGCGCCGTCGGAACCGGGCACGCACGGCACGCCGGCCTCGATCATCGCCTGCTTGGCGGCGACCTTGTCGCCCATCAGGCGGATGTTGTCCGGGCGCGGGCCGATGAAGGTGAAGCCGGAAGACTCCACGCGCTCGGCGAAATTGGCGTTTTCCGAAAGGAAGCCGTAGCCGGGATGAATCGCCTCGGCGTCGGTGACCTCCGCGGCGGCGATGATCGACGGCACGTAGAGATAGCTCTGCGTCGATGGCGCCGGGCCGATGCACACCGACTCGTCGGCGAGTTTCACGTACTTGGCGGTACGGTCGGCTTCCGAATAGACGGCCACTGTGCGGATGCCCATTTCGCGGCAGGCGCGCTGGATGCGCAGCGCGATTTCCCCGCGGTTGGCGATGAGGATTTTTTCGAACATGGCTTGGGGAGGGGTCAGGGGTCAGGATTCAGGGGGCAGGGGATGAGCGGCTTCGCCGCGTCAATTGAACAAAGCACGAAGCACCTCCCCTGACACCTGATCCCTGAATCCTGATCCCTGATTCCTTTCTCAACCAATCACAAACAGCGGCTCGCCGTATTCCACCGGCTGGCCGTTCTCGACCAGGATGGCCTTGATGACCCCACCCTGGTCCGCTTCGATCTCGTTCAGCAGTTTCATCGCCTCGATGATGCACAGGGTGTCGCCGGCGGAGACGCTTTGGCCGACTTCGGAGAACACCTTGGCGCCGGGGGCCGGCGCGCGGTAGAAGGTGCCGACCATTGGTGAGCGCACGATGTGGCCCTCGGGCACCGCCTCTTCGGCGGGTGCCGCGGCGACGGCCGGCGCCGCGGCGGGAGTGGCCGCATGGAAGAGGTGCGGCTGCGGCGCCATCATCATCGGCGCGCCGGCGATGCTCTTGGCGATACGGACCTTTTCCTCGCCTTCGGTGATTTCCAGTTCCGCAATGCCGGAAGCCTCGACGAGGTCAATGAGCTTTTTCAGTTTTCTGAGATCCATGGGGGGTCCTGTCCTGGAGATGGCGCAGCGCGTATTCCAGCGCCAGTTCGTAGCCCTGCGCGCCGAGTCCGGAGACGACGCCCACGGCCAGGTCGGAGAAATACGAGCGGTGGCGGAAACTTTCGCGCGCGTGAATATTGGAAAGATGGATTTCGACGAAAGGGATGCCGACCGCCGCCAGGGCATCGCGCAGCGCGACGCTGGTGTGGGTGTAGCCCGCCGGGTTGATGAGGATGAAGTCGACCCCCTCCTGCCCGGCCTGGTGAATGCGGTCGATCAGTGCGCCTTCGTGGTTGTGCTGGAAGCACTCGACCTGGGCGCCGGCGCTCTCGCCGCGCGCGCCGAGCGTGCGATCGATGTCGGCGAGCGTGGCGCGGCCGTAGTGCCGGGGCTCGCGGCTGCCGAGCAGGTTGAGGTTGGGGCCGTGCACCACGAGGAGGCGTGGGCGCCGGACATCAGCCGGTTTGGCCGCGGCGCGGCCGGTTCGCTTGATCGTCATGGGGCGCGAGTTTGCCGCAAATACGGGCAAATTGTCCAGATTTTGATGCGAACGGGCACCTATGGGCCCATCAGCCCGTTCGCGTCCGGGGCGTGCACTATTGCGCTGGCGCCGGCGTCGGTGTTGGCGCGACCGCAGCGGGCGCGGCGACCGGCGGCTGCATGCCGCCCATCATCTGCATCCAGAAGCTGGGGTCGAACGGGTTCATCGCGGGCGCCGGTGCGACGGCGGGGGCCACCGGCGCGCTGGCTACGGGCGCGCCCGGCATCGGGAAGAGCGGCAGCGGCGCGGCCTGCGCCGGGAACGCACCGTAGGCGGGTGCGGCGGGCATGCCCGCAGGCATACCAGGCATGCCCGGCATACCGAAGAAGCCCTGCGGCGCCGCCGGGGCGCCATAGCCGTAGCCGGCGGGCGGCATGCCCGGGAACGGCATGCCCGGGAATTGCGCCCCTGCGCCGGCATACGGGTTGAGGTAGGGGTTGCCGGCCGCCATCGGGTTGAGATACGGATTCATCTGCGCCTGCGGTGAGGCGAAGGTCTGTGCCGACATCATGTTGGCGCCCAGCGGCATCACCATGGGGGCGGCCATCATGCCCATCGGCGCCATCATCGTCATGGGGTTCATCATGGCCATCGGGTTGGCCATGCTCATGGGATTCATCATCGTCATGGGGTTCATCATGGCCATCGGGTTGGCCATGCTCATGGGATTCATCATCGTCATGGGATTCATCATGGCCATCGGATTCATCATCTGCTCCATGCCGAACTGGGCGTGGGCGCTGCCGGTTCCGAGGACGAGAACTGCAAGGGCGAGGGTGCGGGGGTGCATGAAAATCTCCTGGTTGGGCCGGAGCCGGGAAGGGGGCGCGCCCGGGCGGGGCGCCGGGTGTGAGGGTTCGGTCAGAGGTCGCCGGCCGCCGCCGCACGCATGACGTTGTCCATCTTGTCGCGGATGTCCACCGCCATTTTTGACAGCTCGGGCGTGATGCCCATCGAGCCGTTGATGCTGTCGAGCCAGGCCATGTCCCAGTCCAGGGTCAGTAGCCAGATGTTCTTCTTGTCGTCTTCCATCACTGCAATGCGGCAGGGCAGGTAGACGATCGACTCGGGCACCAGGCGCATGATCTCGCGGCCGGCGGCGATGTCGCAGAAGTGGAACACCTCCATGCGCGGCGAAGTGGTGTCGCCAAGCACCGCCTGGATGTCCTTGATCATCGGTGAATGGCCGACCAGCTTGAGATTGAGCTGGTTGGCGCGCAGCGTCATCGATTCGACCACTTCCTCGAACGACAGGCCCGGTTTGGCCTGATACTTGGTGGTCATGTAGTTCATGATGTCGCGGATGTTCAGCCCCATGTTGTTGAGCATGGGGAGCATCGCTTTCATCATCTGGCGCTTCTGCTCGGTGGTGGGCATCGGCGTCATCGCCCAGGGCGTGTGCTGGGCGAGCGAGCCGGTACCGCGAGGCAGCACCGAGAGGATGTTCGGCGTGGGGGCCGGCACGTTCTGCAGGTAGGGATTGACCGGACGTTGCGCCGGGGGCGTCTGCGCGGCAGCCGGGACCGACAGGCCGGCACCGAGGACACACAACAGGGCTGCAAGCATTCTCGACATGAGGCTCTCCGCGGACAAAGAAACAGGTGGCAGGGTGCGCTGGGCGCTTTTTCTCATCCCGGATGATCCATTGGGGCGTAGGTCGGGCTTCAGCCCGACAGTCGGGCTGAAGCCCGACCTACAACCCGTTGATTTATCGCGTACGGATGTTCCAATGGATTTTTTGGGATCATTGTTCAGTTTGGCTGACGCCGGCCGCCGAGGCAAGGTTCAAACAGACCAGAGGCGCGAATATTGATGCAGCGACCTGAAGATTGTCCTGCAATTGGCGTAGATCCGGCGCGGATCGATGCAATGCGCGCGCCAGCCAGAACACCGCTGCCACGCGCAAACCGGCGGCGACCGGCCGGCGTGGCGTGTGTGCGCCAGCCGCCTCGTGGCCGGTCGTGTTGTTTAACGCAGGCCCTGGATGTACGCGGACACCGCCTTCATGTCGGCGTCGGTCATCTTTTCGGCGATGGTGCGCATCATGCGTGCGGCGTCGTTGGCGCGTTCGCCGACGCGGAAGGCGTTCAGTTGCCCGTACACGTAGTCGCTGTGCTGCCCGGCCAGGCGCGGGAACTGCACCGGAATGCCCTGGCCCTGCGCGCCGTGGCAGGAGGCGCACGCCGGCACGCCGGTGCCTTGCACGCCACCGCGGTAAATCTTCTGGCCCGCCAGTGCCAGCGCCTGATCCTGCGCCGTCGCGGGTTTCGGTTTTTGCGCGCTGAAATACGTGGCAAGATTTTTCATGTCCTGATCGCTCAGGCTGGCGACCATGCCGGGCATGACGGTGCCCGTGCGCGTGCCCGCCTTGAACTCGCTTAGCTGCTTGTAGAGATATTCCGCGTTCGTTCCGGCCAGATTGGGGTTGGCGGCGATGGCACTGTTGCCGTCCATGTTGTGACAGGCCGCGCAGAGCTGGGTGACGATGGGTTCGGCGGCCTTGGCATTGCCGGGGGCCGCAGCGAACGAGGCGAGGGGGGAGGCGGCGAGCAGCGCGGCAACCAGCGGAAGGGCGAATTTCATCGAAAGCTCCTGAGGCTTGCAAAACTTGGTAAAAAGGGTAGTTTAATTGCAAGCTCCGCTACTGCCAAGTCCGTGCTTCATCACGCCCACTTCCATACCTCGGCCGCGCACCTGCGCGACCTGCCGCCCAGCCGGGCCGAAATCGCCTTTGCCGGCCGTTCCAACGCCGGCAAGTCCAGCGCCATCAACCTGCTGACGCGCAAGCACCGGCTCGCGTTCACCTCCAAGACGCCGGGGCGCACGCAGCTCATCAATTATTTTGCCCTCACGCCGGAAATCTATCTCGTCGATCTGCCGGGCTACGGCTATGCCAAGGTGCCGCCGGCGATCAAGGCGCAGTGGGAGGCGCTGCTGTCGGCCTACCTGCAGACGCGGGCAGCGCTCGCCGGGCTGGTCCTCATCATGGATGCGCGTCACCCGCTGACCGCGCTGGACCGACAGATGCTCGACTGGTTCGCGCTGACCGGCAAGCCGGTGCACATCCTGCTGTCGAAAGCCGACAAGCTGTCGAACAGCGAACGCGCGCAGACGCTGCGGCGCGTGCGCGCGGAACTCGCCGGCATGGCGCAGGTCAGCGTGCAGTTGTTTTCCAGTCTGTCGAAGCTCGGTGCCGACGAGGCCGCCGCACACATCGAGTCGTGGTTGCAGTCGGCGGCGGCGTCGAACGAGGCGCCACCGGCCGTGGCCGGTGCGCAGGAATAAAAAGCCCCGATCAAGGGAAGGGATCGGGGCAAAGGTGCCTTAAGGGGATTAAGGCAGCCCGCTCAGGGAGGAGAAGCGGGAGACGATGCAAATCGTCTGTAAGATAGAGCGTGCTCCGGCGCGAGAGTTCCGCCGGGGCAGGAATTTTTTTGGAGATACCCGTGAGCCTCCCCCTGGGCCAGTTTTCCGCCCGCCGCATGCGCCGCATGCGCCGCGACGATTTTTCCCGCCGTTTGATGCGTGAGCACACACTTACGCCCAATGATCTTATATACCCAGTGTTTGTTCTGGACGGCGCAGGAAAACGCGAAGCCGTCGGATCCATGCCGGGGGTCGAGCGGGTCAGCCTCGACCTGCTCCTGCCCATCGCCGAGGAGTGTCTCAGCCTCGGCATCCCGGCGCTCGCCCTGTTCCCGGTGATCGATGCCGGCCTGAAAACCCCCGGCGCCGAGGAGGCGGAGAACCCCGACGGCCTGGTGCCGCGCACCGTCGCCGCGCTGAAAAAACGCTTTCCGGAACTTGGCGTCATCACCGACATTGCGCTCGACCCCTACACCAGCCACGGCCAGGACGGCCTCATCGACGACAGCGGCTACGTGCTCAACGATGAAACCGTCGCGGTGCTGGCGCGTCAGGCCGTCGTCCACGCGCAGGCCGGCGCCGACGTCGTCGCCCCCTCCGACATGATGGACGGCCGCGTCGCCGCCCTGCGCGCCGCGCTCGAAGCCGGCGGCCACATCCACACCCGCATCCTCGCCTACGCGGCGAAGTACGCCTCCAGCTTCTACGGCCCCTTCCGCGACGCCGTCGGCTCCGCCGCCAACCTCGGCAAGGGCAACAAGTACACTTACCAGATGGATCCCGCCAACAGCGACGAGGCCTTGTGGGAAGTCGGCCTCGACCTCGAGGAGGGCGCCGACATGGTCATGGTCAAGCCCGGCCTGCCATACCTCGACGTCATCCGCCGCGTCAAGGACGCCTACGGCGCGCCCACCTACGCCTATCAGGTGAGCGGCGAATACGCTATGTTGAAAGCGGCGGTACAGAATGGCTGGTTGGATGAGCGTGCGTGCGTGCTGGAGTCCTTGCTGGCGTTCAAGCGGGCGGGGGCGGACGGCGTGCTGACCTATTTTGCGCGCGATGCGGCGAAATGGTTGCGCGCCTGATTGCGCGCCCCTCAAGTTTTGCCGTACGGATGTCGAAATATTGACTGTATCGACAGCAGCCCGGTGCTGATATTGCCCGACTGCTTTTCCCGTGCGGGGCTGGAATGATGATGTCTGAGTCTCACAAACCCATTTTCGGTTTCAGGAGAAGCCGGCGCGAGCCCGACGAATGGGACAAGACCATTGTTTCCTTCCAGTCGCCGTACCGCCTGAAGGACCTGTGTCTGGACCAGAGCGAGGCGCAGGCCGCCGACACCACACGGGTCAGCCGGCAGGAATTCAAGATTCGCCTGGCGCACGACGACGAGCGGCGCAAGTCGGCCAGCCTGCTGATCGAGAAAATGTACAGCTGGCGTGGCTACGGTGCCGCCGGCGTGCGGCACGACCCCAACCGGATCACGCTGGTGGCGCATCAGGAAGACAAGGTCGCCGGCACCGTGACGCTCGGTCTCGACAGCCCGGCGGGACTGGTGGTCGACGAGCTCTACAGGGCGGAGGTCGATCAGTTGCGCGCCCAGGGCAAGCGGGTCGCCGAGTTGACGAAGCTGGCGGTCGACGAGAGCACGGCCTCGAAGTCGGTGCTCGCCGCGCTGTTCCATATCGCCTTCATCTACGCCTTTCACATTCATCGCTATACGGATTTCGTGATCGAGGTGAATCCGCGCCATGTGCTCTTCTACAAGCGCATGCTCGGCTACGAACAGCTGGGCGCCGAAAAAATGTGCCCCCGGGTCGGCGCGCCGGCGGTGCTGCTGCACATCGAGATGGCTTACATCGATCGCAAGATCGCCGAACTGGGCGGCGTGCTGCCGCCGCCGGGCGAAAAATCACTTTACCCCCACGGCTTTTCGAAAGCGGATGAACTGGGTATCGCCCGCCGTCTCCAGGGGGGCTGATCCCTGCTGGCCGTGATGCCTCCTTTCGACTACACGACCGCATTTTCGCGCAACATCGGCTGGACCACCGAATCCGAGCAGCAGAGCCTGCGCGGCAAGTGTGTGGCGATTGCCGGCATGGGCGGCGTGGGCGGGTTTCATCTGCTTACCCTGGCGCGACTGGGCGTGGGGCGTTTTTGCATCGCCGACCTGGATGATTTCGAGCTCGCCAATTTCAATCGCCAGGCCGGCGCCGGCATGAGCACGCTCGACCGTTCCAAGGTCGAGGTTCTCGCGGGGATGGCGCGCGACATCAATCCCGAGGCGGACATCCGGGTTTTCCCCCAGGGCGTGCATGCGCAGAATCTTGCCGAATTCTTCCGCGACGTCGATCTTTACGTCGACGGCCTCGATTTTTTCGCGTTCGAGGTGCGCGAACAGGTTTTCGCGTACTGCGCCGAACACCGCATTCCGGCCGTCACCGTCGCGCCGCTCGGCATGAGCGCCGCCCTGCTCAACTTCCTGCCGGGGGGCATGCGTTTCGAGGACTATTTCCAGTTGCGCGACCGACCTGAACTGGACAAGGCCATCCGCTTCCTCGTGGGGCTGGCGCCAGGCCTCTTGCACCGGCATTACCTGGCGGATCGGACGCGGGTCGATCTCAGGGCGCGCAAGGGCCCGTCGACCGTCATCGCCTGCCAGCTCTGTGCCGGTGTCGCGGCCGCCGAGACGCTGAAGATCCTGCTCGGCCGCGGCAAGGCATGGGCGGCGCCACACGGCATCCAGTACGACGCCTACCGCAACCGGCGCGCGCACACCTGGCGGCCGGGTGGCAACCGCAATCCGGCCAACCGCCTGGCGATCGCTATCGCCAGGCGGCAACTGGGACTCTGACGTGAACGCGGCCATCCCCGAGCCCCTGCGGCGCATTCTCGATCGGGCGCGCTGGGCACCCAGCGGTGACAACACCCAGCCGTGGCGTTTCGAGGTGGTTGCCGACGATCACCTGCGCGTGCTCGGTCACGACACCCGCGCGCACTGCGTCTACGATCTCGATGGCCACGCCAGCCAGATTGCGCACGGCGCCCTGCTGGAGACGCTGGCCATCGCCGCGACGGCCGAGGGTTTGCACGCCGACATTCAGCGCCAGCCCGGATACCCGGACAGCGCGCCGGTTTACGAGGTGCGGCTTGTCCGGCGCGAGGGGCTGGCGGCCGATCCGCTGGTCGCAATGATCGAACGGCGGACCGTGCAACGCCGCGCGATGTCGGGCCACCCTCTCGACATTGCGCACAAGGCGGCGCTTGCCGCCAGCGTGCCCGGTTATCGGCTGGTCTGGTTCGAGGGGTTTTCGCAGCGTTGGGCGCTGGCGCGCTTCATGGCGGCCAACGGCAAGAACCGCCTCACCATGCCGGAAGCCTATCCGACCCACCGCGACATCATCGAATGGGCGGCGCATTTCAGCGAGGACCGCGTCCCCGAACGTGCCGTCGGGGTCGATCCCATGACGGCACGTCTCATGCGCTGGGCATTGCGCAGTTGGGGGCGGGTCGAATTTCTCAACACCTGGCTCGCCGGCACCGTCATGCCGCGCCTTCAGCTCGACCTCCTGCCCGGGCTGCGCTGCGCGGCCCATCTCGCCCTCGTCGCCGAACGAGCACCCGCGGGCATCGATGACTACGTCGCCGCCGGGCGCGCGCTGCAGCGGCTGTGGCTTGTCGCCACCAGCCTGGGTCTGTTCATGCAGCCGGAAATGACGCCGGTGATTTTCTCCCGCTACGTGCGCGAGGGACGGCCTTTCACGGCTGTCGAAGCGGTCAGGGAGCGTGCCGCCCGCCTGGCTGCGCGCATGGAAGACTGGATGGGCGTAGACGGCGCGCACCAGACCGTATTCATGGGGCGCATCGGCTATGGGCCAGCGCCGGCGGCGCGTTCGTTGCGCAAGCCGTTGTCGCGGCTGCTCATGGACGGGGGGCGCTGAGTGGTCGACCAGGCCGATCCCGCCACGCAAGACACGGTGGCACGCCCGCTTTCCATCTGCATGATTTCGGATGATTTCCTGCCAGCGGCCACCGGCGTGGGGGTTCATCTCAAGCTCATCGCCCCGGAACTCTCCCGGCGCGGTCACCGGATTGCCGTCATCACGACGCGGCGCAAGGGCGAACCCGAAATGGAGCAGTGGCAGGGTGTCACCGTTCACCGCGTCTTCACCGTCAGGGTGTACGGCTTCTACCAGGCCCTGCCGTCGCGGGCCACCGTGCGGCGCATACTCGAACGGGAAAAGCCCGACGTCGTGCACCACCACTACGTCGGTATCATGATGCGGCGAGTGTGTGCGGTCGCCGAGCGCATGCGCCTGCCGCAGGTGTCGACCTATCACTTCAGCGCCGAGGTGCTGACGCAGCCGCTTCCCATGCGCCCCTTTCGCGGCCTCATCCGCAGACAGATGGTCCATACCAACAACCGTTTCGACATGGTCATCGCGCCGTCAGGGAATCTCGCCCGCCAGATTGCCGCCGAAGGCGTGCGCACCTCCGTGCGCTACATCACCAACCCCGTCGTGTTCGACGACGCGGCCGGCATCATCCCCGCGCCGCGCACGCCGGGGTTCACCATTCTTTATGCCGGCCGGCTCGGGCCGGAGAAAAACATCCCCTTGCTGATCAAGGCGTTTGCCGCACTGCTGCGGGACGTGCCCGACGCCGTTCTGTGGATCGCCGGTCGCGGCCCCGAGGAAGACGCGTTGCGGCGCCTGTGTACGCAGCTCGGGGTCGAGGCGCAGGTCGGGTTCCTGGGCTTCCTCGACCATCCCAGTCTGGCGCGGTACTACGCGGCGTGCGATGTGTTCGTGCTGCCGTCTATCCAGGAGGCACAACCCCTGGTGGCGATGGAGGCGATGTGGTTCGGCAGGCCGGTCATCGTCACGCATGCCATCGTGGCGGCTACGGAAATGGTCGACCCGGGCGTGAACGGCTATATCGTCGATCCCGACACCCCGCAGGACCTCGCCGGGCGGCTCGCCGCGCTGGCGGCGGATGCCGGCCTGCGCGCGGCCCTGGGCGCGGCCGGCCGGCGCCGCGCCGATGCCTATCGGCCCGAACTGGTGGTGTCGGCCCTGGAGCAGGCCTACCGTGACGCCATCGGAGGGCGCCGTCCATGAGCGCGCCCCGCTACAAGGCCGTTTTCGTCTCTCCCCATCTGGATGACGCGGTTTTTTCCTGTGGCGGCGAAATCGCCCGCCTGGCTGCGCAAGGTCCGGTGCTCGTGCTCAATCTGTTTACCCGCTATCTTGGCGAGGTCAAGCTGCGCGCCGTGGTGCTGGGAGAGGAACGTTACCGGGAAGAAGCCGCCGCAGCGGAATTTCTCGGATTCGAATCGCACAATTTCGGCGAGCTGGACGTGTCGTTCAGGCGTCCGGCCTACCGTTCCCTGGGCAACATCTTCAGGCCGCCGGTGCGGGAGGATATGGAGGACTACCTGCCCGCCCTGCGCGAGCGGGTGTTCGCCTGGCTGGCGGGCGTCGATTACGAACGTCTGTACGTCCCGCTGGGGATCGGCTGGCACGTGGATCACGTGCTCGCGCACCTGTTGTTCGAGCCCTGGATCGGGCGGGACGGGCTGATCCACTACGAGGACGCGCCCTACTGCCTGATTCCCCACGCCGCCCGCCACCGCCTTAACGAACTCGGCGCCTACCCGCGACAACCGAACGATTCCACGCTGGCACCCGTGCCGGAGGGGCGTGCGTGGCGCGAGACGGTCACCGCCTACGCCGACACCGCCCTGATGAAGAACCTGCGGCCCGCCGTCGTGCGCTGGTCCGCGTTGCCCGTGGTGGGCATCTATCTATACCGGCTCATCGCCCTGCACCGCCGCTTGGCGGCCACTGCCTCGCCATCGCGGCATCTCGACGCGCAAGTTTCCGTGCTCGACGAGGTTTTCGCGCGCAAGACGCAGGCGATGGCGCTCTACGCCAGCCAGTTCCGCGAGTTCTTTGCCGACGCGGCGGATTGCGAGCGGCTGTACACCGCCTACGCAGCGGGGATCGGTTTTGCGGGCGGACCGGTCGAACGCTACTGGACCATCCGGCCCAGTACGCACCCGGAATGATCCATTCCGGTGTCGGAAAACTTTACACATGGCGCGAGGATCGGCATGAGCGCTTGGGGTGCAAAAAACGTTTTTCACTATAAAACAGACAGATAAACGCATTTCTCCCGGGTTGGCACGACACGTGCTTCGTTTGGTGTGTCCGCACATTGCGGCCCGAGCAATTCAACATGGAGAAAATCATGATCACATTCAAACAGACCTTGCTGGCGGCGTCCCTGGCAATGGTGGCGGGCGGTGCCCAGGCTGTCACGTTTGGCACGGGCAGCAACTCGATCTATTACAACAACCTGGAAAACCAGTACCGTTCCGATGCCGCGTGTGCGGTTGGTGGGTGTCTCGGCGCAGGCACCGGGCCGGTCGGTTATCAACTGGTGGATCCGACCATCGCGGGGAATATTGCCGCGGGCGACATTTTCGCCGGCGTCATCAACGTGCAGAACAACAACTATGCATCGGGTAGCTGGATGCAGGGGCCGACGGACCAGTTCAGCGGCTACTTCGCCCAGCAGGTGATGGCAGTCGGCCCGGTGGGTACTGCCGCTGAAATCACCTTCGGCACGGTGGCGGCCGATCCCTTCGGCATCCTCGCGGCCGGCGAGATGTTCCGTCTGTACACGCAATCCGGCGCGGGTACGACCACCTTCACCGATTTCACCGCGGGGAGCACGGGTGCCGTCGGGTCGGTGACGCGCGTGCAGGACGTCATTACCCTGGCGACGGATGGCGTGTTCTGGGGCAGCCTGGGGCTTGCCACGGTGTCGCCGGACAATTTCGCCTACGCTATCGATGACCTGACCGCACCGGGCACGTCGACGACCACCGAGAGCTTTCTGGCGCTGACGCTGATGCTGAAGGGCCCCTCCTACAATGCGGGCCCGCTGCAACTGATCAACGACAAGAACGAGAGCATCGTGGGCGGCGTGACCGGCGCCCTGCTCTGCACCGCCGCGGAAATCGCCGATCCGACCAAGAGCTGCGCGCAGTTCGTGGCCACCTCGGAGATCGAGTTGAATAGCCACAACTGGTGGAACGGGGATGCCTCCTCCCCCTTCATCTATGCCAGCAACGACCCGGCGGTGATCTCGGTGCCGGAGCCCGCGACCCTGGCGCTCCTGGGTCTGGGACTTGTCGGCCTCGCCGGCATGCGTCGCCGCGCAGCCTGAATCCACTGATTCTGGCAGCAGAAAGGCAGCCCGTAAGGGCTGCTTTTTTTATTGATCCCTGCCTCGTTCGCGAACCCGATGGGCAGGTCCGCGCCCGGCGGTGCGAAGGATGTGGGTTCCGCTGGCGCTTGCCGGTTCAGGCGTGCCGCTCCGGCGCGGCGGCATGCAGCCAGGCTGTGCCCAGGACGATGAGTGCGATGGCGAACAGCCGGGACCCGGCGAGCGTCTCGGCAAAAACCAGATAACCCGACAGCACCACGATGCCGTTGACGACGGAAAGCTGCACCGGCACGATCACCGCGGCGCGCCCGCGCTGAAACGCCACCTGAAGCAGGACAAGCCCCGCCACGTTGGCGAGGATCATGAACGGCAGGATGGGATTGAGCACGAAGGCCGACGATTCCAGTTCCATGCCACCGAGGGCGATGTACGCCGTCATCAGCTTGGTCAGCACCGCGCCGAGGCCGAACCCGATGCCGACCGCAATGGCGAGCGGCACTTCTCCGTGCCGGCTGCGCCAGCCCCGCACCAGCATGAATGCCCCCGCAGCCAGCACGATGGCAAGGAAGAGCGCGAGCCGCGGCCAGGCGATGCCGGCGGGTGTCGTGACCTCGGCTTCGAACGCCAGCGCGACGGCGCCGGCCACGGTGATGGCGAGGCCCAGCCATTCGCCGCGCGTGAGCCGTTCGTGCAGGAAGGTCACGGCGAGGATGACGAGGAACACGTCGCCGACCGACATCAGCGGCTGCACCACGCTGATCTCGCCCAAGTCGGTGGCCTTGATGAACAGCAGCCAGCCGACGATGGTGGCGATCAGCCCGAGCGTCCACTTGGCGTTGCCAAGGAAGCCTGCGATGAGCGCCGGCAGGGGCGCCTTGCCCACCTCGGGCAGCGCGTCGGCGGTCAGCTTCCACAGGAAATAGCCGCACTGGATCAGCAGCGTCGCGGCCAGGGTAATGAGGACGACTTGCATGGGACTCCCCTCGGTTCAGGTCCGGTCCGCGGCGCGTTACTGCAGTTTCTTCAGGTAGTCCTTGGAGAACACCTTGTCCGGCAGGTCGCGCATTTTCATGTCGTCGTACTCGAGTACCGACACGTTCCCCGGCTTGAGTCCGTCCTCCATCACCAGGCGGGTCGGCCGCTTCTGGCCCGCCATGAGTTCGAATTTCTCGTAGAGACAGGTCTTCATGAGGCGGCCCGATACGCCGTAGAACTCCGCCTTGCGTGGCCAGTGGTTGGACTTGTTCACCCAGTACAGCACGCGATGGTAGGTCACGCCGCGGTCGACGGCGCGCAGTTCCAGCACGTATTGTTCCTCGCCCTGCAGCTTTTCGGTGCGCAGGATGCGCGGCGTATAATCGCCGCTGAAGTTGGCGCGCGCGAGGTCGCCGTTGGCCACCTGTCCGGTCAGTCGCTGCGCGAGCCCGAGGCGGATGGGCTGCGACACGTTGGGCATGAACACCCACAGGTCGCGGCCCTTCATGAGCATGATCTGGCCCCGTTCGGCAGCGGGCTCAAGTATCATGACGACGGAATTCTCGTTGCCTTTCGAAAGGACGCGGTATTTCCGCTTTTCCGTTTCGCCGTCGGGGGTCGTGCTGTTGATGTCGATGTCGACCTGGAACCCCTCGGCCGGAAAGCGTATTTCGTCGGATTTGGCGAGGATCCCGCGCGCCACGGGATCCTCGCCGGGAGCGTCCTCCGCTGCGCGGGTGCCGGGAACGGATGCGGCGAAGAGCAGGCAGCCCCACAGCAGGCCGGCGATGACTACGGATTTGTTACGCATTTGGGAGTCCTGCCAATGATGCGACGCCATACGAAGATAGAGCCATGAGCCTGGTGCGTATCGAGGCGGTTGCCAAGGAATACCTGCTTGGCGAACAGAAGGTGACCGCGCTTCACGATATCACACTCTCCATCGAGGAAGGGGTGTTCCTCGCCATTGCGGGCCCCTCGGGAAGCGGGAAGACCACGCTGCTGAACATCATCGGCTGCATCGACACGCCGACGCGGGGCAGGGTGTTCATCGACGACCGGGAAGTCACGGGGCTGTCGTCCGACGCCCTGGCGGATCTGCGCGCGCGGACCATCGGTTTCATTTTCCAGACCTTCAACCTGTTCCCCGTGCTGAACGTGGCGGAGAACGTTGAATATCCCTTGCTGCAATTGCCCGAGGTCGACAGGATCGAGCGGCGTGAGCGGGTCCGGCGCTATGTTGCGCTGGTGGGCCTGGAGAAGTATGCCCATCACGTGCCCAACCAGTTGAGCGGCGGCCAGCGCCAGCGCGTGGCGATCGCCCGGGCCCTGGCGATCAATCCGCGTATCGTGCTGGCGGACGAGCCCACCGCGAATCTGGACAGCCGCACGGGGCAGGAGATCCTGAACCTGATGAAGGAAATCAACCGTCGCTACGCGACGACGTTCATATTTTCCACCCATGACCGGCGCGTCATGGCCATGGCGGACCGTCTCGTGCGCATCGAGGACGGCCACCTGGCCAAGCTGGCGGTGAAGGTGGACGACCGCTGGCAGCAGGTCAGGACGGGACGCAATTCACATGAAAACCGGGAGACGTGAAATGAGACAGCGGCTGGTGCCGGCGCTGGGGTTTCTGGCGTGCAGCATCCCCCTTGTGGGCCATGCTGGGCAGATCGAGGGCATCGGCGGGCGGATTTTCGTCGCGGACAAGGGTATCGAGCTGCCCGTGTCGCGCAATGCGCTGTTCGAGCTTGCACCCGCTGCGCGCGACGAAGGCGAAAAACCGGCCAGGCCGGCAACGCGGGACGACTTGTTCGCGCTCGAGCCGCCGGCGGAAAAAACGCCGCAGCCCGCGCCGGAGCCGGGCGTGCCCGCCACGCGCGACGCCCTGTTCGGCGACGAGCGCCCGGCGGAGAAGCAGGAGAAGCAGGCCGGGGACGCGCAGGGCATGCCGGTGTACGGCTACTTCCAGAGCGAGTTCGCCTGGACCTATAGCGATCCGAGGCACTGGTCCAAGGTGTTGGGGCGCCTGGAGCTCGGCACGGAAGGGCGGTTTGGCCAGGGCGGCAAATGGAAACTGAGCGGTCGTGTCGACTACAACCCGGTGTACGACCTGACCGACTTCTATCATTCGGGGGTGGGCGACAAGCAGCGTCTGGGCTTGCAGCTGCGCGAGACCTACGTCGACTTCGCCACCGGCGACTGGGAGTGGCGGGTGGGCCGGCAGCATGTCGTATGGGGCGAGATGGTCGGTTTGTTCTTCGCCGACGTGGTTTCGGTGAAGGACTCGCGGGAATTCATCCTGCCCGATTTCCAGATCCTGCGCATTCCGCAATGGGCGGTGCGCAGCGAGTATTTCAGCGGCGACTTCCATGCCGAGCTGGTGTGGATCCCGTTCGCCGGATACGACGAGATCGGTGAACCCTTCGACCCCGGCAGGCCGGGTGCGGGAACGGATTTCTACCCGTATCCCCTGTCACCTGCCGGCATGCCGATCATCAGGAAGGAAGTCAAACCCGCCAACGGGCTCGATCACACCAATTTCGGGGTGCGCCTGTCGCGCCTCGTCGGTGGCTGGGATCTGTCGGGTTTCTACTATACGAGCATGGACAGCGCGCCCACTTTCCTGCGCGACGCGACGGCGCAGAATGTGTTCACACCCGTCCACAAGCGCATCTGGCAGGCGGGCGGGACGCTGGCGAAGGATCTCGGTACGTTCGTCCTCAAGGCGGAAGCGGTGTACACCGACGGGCGGCAGTTCAACGTGACGAACCTGACCGACAGCGACGGCGTGGTGGCGCAGAACACACTCGACTGGGCCGTGGGCCTGGACTTCAATCCGTCGTCCGACACGCGCCTGAACACCCAGTTCTTCCAGCGCGTGTACTTCGATCACGAAGCGGACATCAATTTCGACAGGTTCGAGAACGGGTTTTCCATTCTGGTGCATCGGGATCTGCCCCGCAGCTGGGAGGCGGACGTGTTGCTGATCAGCAGCCTCAACCGCAGCGACTGGCTGCTGCGCCCCAAGGCGACATGGAAATTCGAGCGCGACTGGCGCGCGGTGTTCGGCCTCGATATTTTCAAGGGACCCCCGACGGGCATTTTTGGCCAGTACGACGCCAACGACCGGGTGTACGCGGAACTGCGGCGAGATTTCTGACGCGCAGGCGTCAGATGTTCTGGCGCAGCGCGTCCACCACCGGGATCGTGCGCACCCGCGCGGCCGGCAGCAGGGCGGCCAGGACGCTGGCGAACAGTCCCACCGCGAAGGCGCCGGCAGCGACCGAAGGCACGACCTGGATGCGGGCGATGTAGCCCAGGTCCGCGTTGGGCGGCGGCGGCATGGGAATGCCGACGGCGGAGATGACCCATGCGAGGACGACACCCAGGGCAACGCCCAGCCCCGCTCCCGCCAGCCCCAGGATGGCACTTTCCGCGACGATGAGGCGAAACACCATGCGGCTGCGGTTACCCAGGGCCATCATGGTGCCGAATTCGCCGACCCGTTCGAAGACGGTCATGTTGACGCTGTTGACCACGCTCAGCAGCACCATCAGCAGGATGATGACCTGCAGCACGCCGAACTGCGCTTCGTACATGGCGACGGCGTTGGTATAGAAGTCGTTGAGTTCCACCCAGGTCCTGATCTCCAGGCCTGACGCCCGCTGGACCGGGCCGAGCGCGGACGCCACCGGGCGTGTGTCGTTGGTATGGCGCAGGGAGACGACGAGGATATTGATCCCGGGCGTGGCGAGCAATTCCTGGGCGGCGGCCAGCGGGATGCGCACGGCCCGCGCATCGTAGTCCTTGGAAAAGGTCTGGAACACGCCGACGACTTCGAATTCGAGGCTGTTCATGGCACCGTCGGCGGTGTTCGTCACGACGGTGGCGAAATCACCGGGTTGCAGTTTCAGGGTGTGGGCGAGCCCCTGGCCGATCATCATGCCGTGGCTGTCCGCGTCCTGCAGCATGCGGCCTGCGGCGATGACCATGCCGGTGCCGAGGCGCGCCTCGCGCGCGGGTTCGACCCCTTCGCCCACCACGGGCTGGTCCGAGCGGCCGTTGTTGAGCAGGCCCGAAAAGTACAGCCTGCCCATGACGTCATCCACGCCTTTCGTCTTGGCGATCGCGTCGCGCACGGGCGTCGGATCGGCAATGACGTATTTTTCGGGGCTGCGTGTTCCGTGGGCAAAATAGCCGTTGCGCGCGAGCTGGAGATGACCGGTCTGCGAATGGATCAGGCTCTCGCCGAACTGCTCGATGATGTCGTGGATGAAGCCACCGCTGAGAATCAGGCCCGCCACGCCGGTGACGATGGCGAGCAGGGTCATGCCGGTGCGGCTCTTGTGGCGCAGGACATTTCGCAGGGCAAGTTTCCACATGGGCGGGATGCTCAACGGTTGTGGCGCAGCGCCTCGACGATCACCAGGCGCGAGGCCCGCCACGCCGGGTAGATGCTGGCCGCCAGCGTGGTCGTGACGGAAAGGGCCAGCGCATCCAGGACGATGCGCGGCGTGACGATGATGGCGGCGTCGAATCCTTCGGTCATGCCCGGTGCAGGCGGCATGGGAATACCGATTGCCGAGGCGGCAAGCGCGAGCAGATAGCCGACCGTGATGCCGATGGCGCCGCCCAGCAGGCCGACCAGCAGACCTTCCAGCAGGAACAGTACGAGGATTCGGTGTCGCCTGACACCCAGGGCCATGGCGGTTCCGATCTCCACCGTGCGTTCCATGACGTTCATGGTCATGGTGTTGCTGATACCCAGCACGATGATGATGGCGATGATGAGCTTGACCACACCGATCTGCCTGGAAAAAAGCTCGACGGTCTTGTTGTAGAAGTCCGCGAGCTTGCTCCAGGGCACGATTTCATAGGTGCGGAACGCGTTCTCGGCCTTCAGCCGGGCGAGTACGGCATCGGTCATCCCGGTGTGTTCCAGTGTCGTCACCCACACATGCGATCCGGAAACGCGCAGGAGTTCGCGCGCCATGTCGATGGAGATGCGCAGGACGGAATCGTCGAGCGCTTTCATCGCGGTGAAGGTCAGGCCGATGACCGTGCCCTCGACGGCATTGATGCCGCCGCTCGGGGTATTGACGAGCAACACCACGGTGTCGCCGACCTGGACGCCCAGATTGTCGGCCAGCCCCACGCCCATCAGGATTCCGCGGCCATCGCCCTGGCCGAGCGGCTTTCCCTTGACGACATGCAGGTTGCGCAGCGCCGGGTCCTTCGCCGGGTCGACGCCCTCGCCGATGAAGGACAGCGTGCTGTCGCCATGGCTGACCAGACCGGTGAATTGCAGACGCGGCGCCACGCTTGCGACACCGGAGGTGCGGGCGAGCACGGTCAGCGCGGGATCGTTACCGGGGAGGAGAAAGGCGAAGGGATCGGCCTGCCCGTCGTCGTGGTAGCCGGGCCTGATGATCTGGATGTGCCCGTACTGGTTGGCGATGGCATCCTCGCGGGTTTCCTGCAGGATCCATTCGATGAAGCCGGCGGACAGCATCATCGCCACGACGCCGAAGGCGATCGCCAGAATCGCGATGTAACTGCGCCGCTTCTGGCGCAGCACGTTGCGCAGGGCGAGCCGCGAATCGACCCGCAGGAAGCCGAAGGTCGACCCCAGGCCCTTGCCGGTATCAACAGCAGGCTTCAACCTAAAAACCTCAGTTGACCGCTCCATGCTCCTGCCGACGTCATATGAATGCTGGCTTTTGTGCCTTGCTCACCTTCACCGGTTGGGTGAAACCGCTACACGCCCGCTGGCACGTCGGCTCACGCGCCTGCCTTTGTCGCGCCTCCTTGCAGGCCCCGGCCTGCGGCGTCGTTGCTTCGCGGCAGGCACGCGATCCGACGCACCATCGGGCGCGTCCAACTGAGGTTTTTAGGTTCAAAGCCATGTCTCTCAGAGTGTGTTGAGCAGCTTCTCCGCGTCCTTGCGCTCTGGAAACTTCGCGTCGGAACCGAGCAGCAGCCTGAGCTGCTTCTTCGCCTCGGCCTTGTTGCCCGAACGCGCCAGGGCGACGGCGTAATGGTACTGGATGCTGCCAGCCTTGGCTGCCCTGGCGCTGGCTTTTCCAAGCAGCTCGAGCGCACGCTTGAACTGGCCTTCGTCCACCAGGATCCAGCCCAGCGTATCCATGACCGCCGCGTTGTCGGGTGCGAGCCGCAACGCCTGCTCGGCGGTGGGTCGTGCGCGCACATCCTTCTCGAGCTGGTAGAGCAGCGCAAGATCGTTGATGGCTGCGACATCGTCAGGGTACTGCCGCTGCACCGCCTCGAGCTGGGCGATGGCGTCCCTGTTCCTGCCGCTGCGCATATGCAGTTGCGCCGCGTAGCGCCGCGCCTCGCGATCGGCGGGATGCTGTGCGATCCAGGTTGCGAGGAAATTGTCCGCGCCCTTCCGGTCGCCGGCTGCCGTCATGACGCCAAGAAGCTTGACCAGCGTTGCCGAGGGCGCGCCGAGTGTGAGCGCCTGGCGGTAGGCCGCGACGGCTTCCGGGTGGCGTTTCAGCGAGGCGAGAATGTCACCTGCCCGGTCGTGACCGACAGGGGACTTGGGCTGCCGCTTCTGCATCTGCTGGGCCACCTGAAGCGCGACCTGAGGTTTCTTGTCGGCGAGCTCGAGACGCACCAGGGTATCCAGCATCTGCAAATTGTCGGGATTGCCCTGCAGGGACCGGTTGAGCGTGGTACGCGCTTCGGCATATTTCTTCGCCGCCACCTGCGCAAGCACCAGGCGTAGTTGCAGGTCGGTGGAATCAGGCCTTTTCTGCGCGAGCTTGGTGAAGGTGGCGACGGCGTTTTCCGCGTCGCCGGCGGCCATTTGCGTCGTGCCCAGCAGACTTTGTGCGCCGAGATCCTCCGGGTTGGCGTCGACCGCCTCGCGGGCAAGCGCGAGCGCCTTGCCGGGTTCCTTTTTCGCAAGGCGGTGCTGGACCAGACTGCTGCGCGGCGCGAGGGCGCGGGGATCGGTCTTGATGGCCTTCTCCAGCCACTTCACCTGCTCCGGTTCGTCGCTCCGCGACGCCGCGAGGTCCGCCAGGGCCATCATCGCGCGCACGTTGTTCGCGTCCTCTTTCAGCACCGCCTCGAAGCGCGCGCGGGCGGCGTCAGGCTTGTTGTCCAGCATGTCCAGGGCGGCGAGGCTCGTCGCGGCGGGCAGGAACACCGGGTCGAGCGCCAGCGCCTGTTCGAAGCTGGCGCGTGCCTTGGCGATATCTTCCTTGCCCAGCAGGGTGACACCGCGGTAATACGCCGCAAGAGGTTCCTCGGGCCGCTTCTTTTCCAGGCGCGCGATGCTGTCGAGCGCGGCATCGAATTGTTTCCTCTTGATGAGGCTGAGGATGATGACGCTGTCGACTTCTTCGGCCGCGCCTTCCATGCGCGCGGCGGTCTGCAGGTCGTCCATGGCCCGCTCGTCGCCCTGTGCCAGGCGGACCATGCCAAGTTCGGAGCGGATGGCCGCGCTGCCGGGGCTGAGCGCGGCGGCCTTTTCGAACAGGAAGGTGGCCCTGGAAAAATTCTTCTTCGCTACCGCGATGTCGCCCGCCAGGGCGAGGAGGCCGGGGTCGCTGGAGTTTTCGATGTCGATCGGGGCGATGGTTTTCGTGGCGTCATCCGGACGCCCCAGACGCAGTTGGGTCGTTGCCAGTGCCCGCAACGCAAACCCGTTGCGCGGCACGACTCGGAGCACCTTGCCGAAATAGGTCTCGGCCATTTGCAGATTGCCGAGGGCAGATTCGATACGGCCGGCGAGCAACAGAGCGGGTAGGTAGTCCGGAGCCATCTTGAGCGTTTCTAGCGAGGCTTCGCGTGCCTCCGGATACTTCTTCTCGGCAAAATGAAGGAAAGTCTGAAGATAGCTCGCTGCAACGCTCTTCGGGTACAGTTCGCGCACCTTGTCGACGTCGATCCGCGCGGGTTCCAGGCGGCCCAGTACCGTGTTGATGGTTGCGCGGCTCTGCAACGCACCGGGATTCGCGGGGTCGATTTTCAGCGCGTTCGAATACGCCGACAACGAACCCTCGATATCGTTGCTGACCTGCTTCAGGTCGCCGATGAACACCCAGGTTCTCGCCTGCTTCTCCGGAAGCTTGAGTGCAGCGTCAAGCCATTCCTGGGCGGCCGGAATGTTGCGTTCGGCGATGGCGCAGCGGGCCAGACCCCAATAGGTTGCGGGGTTGTTCCGATCGGTGTCAAGCGATCGCTGGAATAGCTCGCATGCCGGTTTCAGCTGGCCCTGGCCGAGCAGGGCATCGGCGCGCAACTGATAGATGCGGGCGAGATTGGGGCCCGAGGTTTGTTCGCCAGGCTGGATTTCTTCGAGCACCCGCTGGTACTCGCCCAGATTCACCAGAGCCTCGCCCAGTTGCAGCTTGATGCTCTCCCGGCTGACGCCGAGCTTTTCGGCGCGCGTGAGTTCTTTTTCGGCCTCGGCGCTCATTCCGGCTTTCAGGTAAATTTGTCCGAGCAAAAGTCTCGCCTGCGGGCTGTTCGGATTCTTCTGGATGGCGTTCTTCAATTCGACGATGCTGCCCTTGAGGTTGCCCTTGTCCTCGAAATCCTTGGCGCGCTGAATGTGTTCCTGCTCGGTGAGGCCGGTGACGCGGTCGCATCCATACAGCGGCACGGATGCGCCAAGGGCGAGCGCGATGGCAAGAGCGATGGGATGGCGGGTCATTTTTTTCTGTACTCCGTTGCGCAATGTGGGGCCCCGTGTCTTACAGGGCTGTTACAGCCGGTGTCACGGTGTCGCGCCCTGCAACTGCTTCAGCAGCGTACGCGCTTCCGCCTCCTGCGGAAATGCCTGGCCGCTGCCCAGCAGGCGTTCGAGTTCGCTCTTCGCGCGGGCGCGGTCGCCGCTTTTCGCCCAGGCGGCGGCGAGATGCCACTGGATCTCCGCGGCATCGGGCTTCTTGGACAGCGCCTGCTGCAAGAGCTTGAGACCGCGCACGGTCTGCCCCTGCTGCACCAGGATCCAGCCCAGAGTGTCCATGACCGACGGATTGTCGGGCGAGAGTTTGAACGCCTGCTCGGCGTAGCTCAGCGCGCGCGGGTCGCGTGCTTCGTGGAGTGCCCACGCGAGGTTGTTGAGGACGACGAGACTGCCCGGGTGGTTCTGGTTGACCACGAGATAGTGTTCGGCGGCGGTCTTGTACTGCTTGCGGTTCAGCAGCAGGCTGGCCAGCGCGAGGCGGGTTTCGGCGTCTTGCGGGTGACTCGCGAGCCAGGCGGTGACGCGCTTGTCTCCTTCTTCGGCGCGTCCGAGGCGGACGAGTGCCTGGTGCTGCCGCAGCAGCAGCGCCCCGGAGGGTTCGAGGGCGTGCGCGCGTTCGTAGGCCGCGAGCGCGGCGTCGAACTGCTTCTGCGCCATGGCGGTGTCGCCTTCCAGCAGGAGACCGGCGGAGGATTTGGGTTTTTGCTGCTGGACCTGTCGGGCGAGTTTGAGCGCATCGTCGTAGCGGTTGGCCTGGAGGTCGAGGCGACCGAGCAGCATCTGCGCTTCCAGCAGATCGGGTTGTGCGCGCAAGGCGTCCTGCAGTGACTTGCGCGCCTCGGCGAACTGCTGGGTGCTTGCCTGCACCGCCGCCAGGCGGGTCAACGGCACTGCCGGACTGGGCGAGCGCTCCACCAGTTTGCGGTAGGTGCCTTGCGCGTTGGTGGTGTCGCCCGTGGCGAGTTGCGCGGCGGCGAGCGTTTCGAGGGCAACGGGGTGATCGGGGTGGGCATTGGCGGCGTCGCGTGCCGTTGCCAGCGCCTGGGCGGTGTCGCCGCGGGCGAGCTGGCGGCGAGCGAGGACGACGCGGGGTTCGAGCGCCTGTGGATGAGCCTTGATCGCCTTTTCCAGCCAGGCGACATGGCTCTTTTCGTCCTTGTTGCGCAGGGCGAGATCGGCCAGCGCGAGCATGGCATTGAGATGCCCGGGGTCGGCCTTGAGGATGCCCTCGAAGCGCTGGCGCGCGGCGTCGGGCTGCTTGTCGATGAGATCGAGCTGGGCGAGGTTGGCAGCGGCGGGGAAGAATTTCGGATCGAGCTTGAGGGCCTGCGCGTAGCTCTCGCGTGCCTTCGCCCGGTCCTTCTTGCCCAGATAGGCGGCGCCGCGATAGTTCCAGACCAGCGGGTCGGCGCCCTGCTTCTTTTCCAGCGCGGCGATGCTGGCGAGCGCAGCGTCGAATTTTTCCGCTTTCAGCTGGTTGAGGATGATGACGGTGTCGGCGCGCCCGCCGCCCCCTTCCATGGCGGCGGCGGCCTGCAGGTCGTCCATGGCGCGCGCGTCGCCCTGGGCGAGACGCGCGATGCCCAGTTCGGTGCGCAGCGCGGCGCTGTCGGGGCTGAGGCGGGTGGCGGTCTCGAAATGCCCGGCGGCCTTGTCGAATTCTTTCCTGGCGAGGGCGACCTCACCGGCGATGAGGTGATAGCTCGCGTCCTCGGCCGTCTCGGGAATGGCGGCGAGGGTGCGTGCGGCATCGTCGGCGCGATTCAGGCGCAACTGGGTGGCGGCAAGCAGGCGCAGTGCCTGGACGTTGTGCGGCGCGGCCTTGATCACCTGGTTGAGGTGCGCCTCGGCGGTTTGCAGGTTGCCCAGGGCGAACTCGACCGTTCCGGCAAGCAGGACGGCCGGCATGAAACCGGGAGCGGACTTGAGGATGCCGGCCAGGCGGTCGCGCGCGGCCTCGAGCTTGTTTTCGCGGAACTCGATCAGCGCCAGAAGATGGCGGGCCTGCAAGGAGTTGCGTGCGTCCTTGAGTACGGTGTCGATGTTGCGGCGCGCGTCGTCGAGGCGGTTTTCGGCGATGGCGAGGCTGGCGAGCGCGAGGCGCGCGCCGGCGTGGCCGGGATCGATTTCCAGTGCGGCCTGATACGCCTTGGCGGCGTCGGCGGGCTTGCCCGTGACGCGCAGCAGGTCGGCCTTGAACAGCCAGGCGTCGCGATCGCGCGGCGCGTTCTGCAGGGCCTGGTCGACGTGGCGCATCGCCTCCTCGGGATTTTTCTCGGACAGCGCGAGGCGGGCCTGGGCGAGCAGGACCTCGACGTCCTGCGGGGCAATGGCGAGCGCCCGTTCGATGCTCTGTCGGGCCTCGCCCTGTGCGCCGGCGCCGAGCTGGGCGGTGGCGCGCACGACCAGCAGGGGCACTTCCGCCGCGCTGCCGGTTTCCGGTTGCGGCAACTCGTCGAGGACGCGCTGGAACTCGCCCTGGCCGAGCATGGCCCTGGCCAGCAGCGGGTTCACCTTGTCGGCAGCATAGCCGGCCTGGCGCGCGCGCTTCAGTTCCTTTTCGGCGCTGGCAAAATCGCCTGCCTCGAGTTGCAGCCTGCCGAGCTGGAAGCGCGCCTCGGCGTTGCCGTCGTCCGCCTGGATTGCACTCTTGAGATGGATGATGGCGGCTTTCGCGTCCCCGGCGTCGAGGCTTTGCCGCGCCTTGGCGAGCAGGGCGTCGGCTGATTCACTGCCACAGGCGGCAAGGGTGAGGCTCAGGAGGAGCGCGGCGAACGGACGATTGCGGTTGCGGTGGACGGACACATGAAACTCCCTATGTTGGGGGGTGATTTTGCCGCGGCAGGCCAAGGCGGATCACTTCAGCCCGATTTTCGTCATCAGATCGTACAGCGTCGGCCGGCTGACACCGAGCAGTTCGGCGGCCTGCGCCACGCTGCCGTCGCTGTGGGTGAGGGCGCGGCGTACGGCGGCGCGCTCGGCTTCCTCGCGCACCAGGCGGAGGTTGAAGGGCGGTGGCTCGGCGTGCGGGGGCGCAAGGCCGAGGTCGGCGGCGGTGAGCAGGCTGCCGTCGGCCATGATGGCGGCGCGCTTGATGAGGTTTTCCAGTTCACGCACATTGCCGGGCCAGGCGTGCGCCTCGAGCGCGTCCAGCGCGTCGGTGGTGAAACCCTTGAGGTTGCGGCCGAGTTCGCGTGCCTGGAGTTCGAGAAAGTTGCGCGCCAGCAATACGGCATCGCCGGTACGCTGGCGCAGCGGCGGCAGGGTGATGCTGATTTCGGACAGGCGGTAATAGAGGTCCTCGCGAAAACTGCCGCTGCGGATCATTTCGCCGAGATCGCGATGCGTGGCGCACACCACGCGCACGTCGACCGGAATTTCGCCGCGCCCGCCCAGGCGCTCGATCACGCGCTCCTGCAGGAAGCGCAGCAGCTTTGCCTGCAACGGCATGGGCAGGTCGCCGATTTCGTCGAGCAACAGCGTGCCTTCGTTGGCATATTCGATGCGCCCGATGGTCTGCTTGGCGGCGCCGGTGAACGCACCCTTCTCGTAGCCGAACAGCTCGGATTCGAGCAGGGTGTCGGGGATCGCTGCGCAGTTGATGGCGACGAAACGCTTGCCGGCACGCGGCGAGAGTTCATGCACGGCACGCGCCAGCACTTCCTTTCCCGTGCCGGATTCGCCCAGCAGCAGAACGGTGGCGTTGACAGGCGCGACCTTCTCGATGGTGCGGCATACCTTCAGCATGGCTTCGCTGCCGGTGATGACACCGGACAAGGGCGATTGCTGCTGGCGCGCCGCAAGCTGCCGGTTTTCCTGTTCCAGCGTGTGGACGTGCAGGGCGCGCGAGATCATCAGCGCCAGCACGTCGGGATCGAAGGGTTTCTGGAAGAAATCGTAGGCACCCAGGTGGATGGCCTTCACCGCATTGGCGCGGTCGAGGTTGCCGGTGACGACGATGACCTTGGTCGCCGGGGCGAGCGACAGGATCTGTTGCAGCGTGGCGATGCCCTCGGTGGCGCCATCGGGATCGGGCGGCAGACCGAGATCGAGCAGCACCACGCACGGTTCGTGGCGACGGAGTTGGGCGATGGCGTCGTCGCGGTCGGCAGCGATCAGCAGCTCATAGTCGGAGAGACTCCACTTGAGCTGCTTCTGCAACCCCGGATCGTCCTCGACCAGCAGTATTTTTTGCTTGGCGTCGCTCATGCGGCGTGTCCTCCGATGCCATTATGATCCAGCGGCAGGCTGATGAGAAAGCGGGTGCCGCGCCCCGGTGCGCTGTCGACGTCGAGCGTACCGCCCAGCGCACGCACCGTCTCGCGGCATTCGTAGGCGCCGATGCCCATGCCGGCACCCTTGGTCGAATCGAAAGGCTGGAACAGGCGGGTGCGGATGAAGGTGTCGTCCATGCCGATGCCGGTGTCGGCGACCTCGACGAACGCCTGGTCGTCGTGCTCGAATCCGCGCAGGCGAACGCTGCCCCCCGGTGGCGTGGCTTCCAGCGCGTTCTGCAGCAGGTGGCCGACGGCGCGCACCAGGCGCTCGCGGTCGGCGCGCACGTGCAGCGTGGCGGGCGGCAGTTCCAGCACGGGGCGCAGCTTGAACGCCTGCTTGCTGGCGGCGACCTCGCTCAACAAGTCGGCGAGCGCCACCGACTGCATGGGCGCGGCGTCGCTGTCGCGGCGCAGTTGCGCCAGCACCTTGTTCATGCGCGCCACGGCATTCGCCACGGTTTCCAGCATGTCGGCCTGGAACTCGGGGTTGTGCTTGTGCTTCTCGGCATTGGCGAGCAGGAGCGAGAGCTGGGCGACGAGATTCTTCAGGTCGTGGATGACGAAGGTGGTGGTGCGGTTGAATGATTCGAACTGGCGCGCGACGATGAGCTGGTTGGCGGCGCGCATCTGCGCCAGATGGGTGGACGCCTGGCGTGCGGCGACCTTGAGCAGGTCGCCGACTTCCCAGTTGTAGACCACCTTGCCAAGCGAGTGCTTGAGGACGACGAAGCCGAGCAACTCGTCGTGCAGCATGAGCGGCACCACCAGCCAGGCGCCCGCCGCGTTGCGGATCCACGCGGGAGGTTCGAGATCGCCATACAACTCCGGGCGTCGTTCAAGCTCGTCGAGGTCGATCACCCACTGGCGGCTGGCGAGCCAGCGCGTGAAGGGTGAGCCGGCGGGTTCGGTGCCGGCGAGATCGCTCCAGTTCCAGTGGCTGGCGCGCTGGTAGCCGGCATTGCCCTCGCGCAGCCACAGTGCGCCGCCGGGGCTGTCGACCAGGCGTGCCAGGGCCTCGGCGGCACGTTCGCACAACTGCGTACCCGACGGCCCCTCGGCGAGGGTGCGGGTGAACTTCAGCCATTCCTCGCGGTAATCGTAGCGATAGCTGAAGAAATGCTTGGACAGGAACACCCGCAGGCGTGCCCGCAGGGTGCCGGAAAACAGCAACAGGACGAGGAGCAGCGCGGCGGCGAAAATGAACACGCTTTGCAGCACGTCGCCCCACTCGCCACCGAACAGGCGCAGGTAGTAGCCGGCGCCGGCCATGAACAGCAGATAAATTCCGGCGGCGAGCAGGCTCGCGGTGTGGAAGGCCATGCTGCGCGACAGGCCGACGGGTGCCGCCCAGTCCGGGTTGCGCGCCGCGGAGACGGCGATCAATGGCGCCACCAGGGCTGCGACGTAGCCGCGTGCCGCCCACACCTGCGCGTCGAACGCGCCGAACAGGGTGGCGTTCGCGTACAGGTAGAAATCGTAGACGAACAGGCCGCCGACGCCCAGACAGAGAAACTTGATCGCCCACCGGTCTTCCGGGCGCGCGCCGCGGTAGACCTGTTCGACCAGCACCAGCCCCATCACGGTGAGCAGCACCAGTCCGAGATTGCCCACGCTGCGTGGCAGGCCCGGCATGCCGGGCAGCACGAGCGGTTGAAGTCCGGCGAGCAGCAGGCCGCCCACCAGCAGGCCACCCGCGAGGCGGACCGTGCGCAACGGCGCCGGCAGCGGCGTGCCGACGGGGCGGCGCAGGCGCAGGATGTGGAACAGCAGGGCCAGCCAGGCGCCGTTGCGCATCACCTCCACCGCCAGTTCGGGGCGTACCGGCAGCAGTCCCCAGGCGGTCAACAGGGACAGCGCCCCCCATGCGGCCGACAACAGGCTGGCGAGCAGCAGCAGGCGGCCGTGCGGTCGACGCCGCCAACTGGCGAGGATCAGTCCGGACAGACCGAGATAGGCAAGTGCTGCCAGCCCATATCCGACACCGGCGAGCAGGAGCAGCATGCTGATCATGATGGGCGTGGCGCTAGCGGGCGCCCTTGCCCCACACCACAACCTGCACCGTCTGGAACAGGATCATGAGGTCAAGGAACAGGCTGTGGTTCTTCACGTAATAGAGGTCGTACTGCAGCTTGTGCGTGGCGTCCTCGTCGGACGCGCCGTAAGGATAGCGCACCTGTGCCCAGCCGGTGATGCCGGGCTTGACCGTATGGCGCACACCGTAATAGGGGATCTTCTGGGTCAGGTCCTGCACGAAATAGGGACGTTCCGGGCGCGGACCGACGAAGCTCATGTCGCCGAAGAAGACGTTGAACACCTGCGGCAGCTCGTCGATGCGCGTGCGCCGGATGAAACGGCCGACGTGGGTGACGCGGTCGTCGTTCTGATGGGCCCAGCGCGGCCGGCCGTCCTTTTCGGCGTCGACGCACATGCTGCGGAACTTGAGGATGATGAAGCTGCGCCCCCCCTGGCCGACGCGTTCCTGGCGGTACAGCACCGGGCCTGCGCTTTCCAGCTTGATGAGGAGCGCGGTGAGCGCCATGATCGGCAGGGTGAGCGAGAGGAGCGTGGTGCTGGCGAGCAGGTCGAACAGGCGCTTGAAGGTGTCGCGCAGGATGCCCTGGCGGAAGCCCTCGGCCAGGATCATCCAGCTGGCGTTCATCGAGTCGAGTTGCAGATGGCCGTTTTCACGCTCGAAAAAGCTCGACAGTTCCAGCACATTGACGCCGCGCAGCCGGCATTCCAGCAGTTCCTGCACGGGCATGCCGCCGCCGCGGCGGTCGCGCACGGCGATGACGATTTCGCCGATGCCGAGGCGGTCGGCGAGTGCCGGCAGGGATTCGCCGGTGTCGAGAATGCGCGCATGGTCGACGAAATGATGACTGCCCCCCATCGGCAGGTAGCCGATCACCTGGATGTTGCTGGTGGGTCCGCGTTTGGCGAACATCGACTCGATGTGGGCGGCGCGGCTGCCGGTGCCGATCACCAGCACGCGGGTCTTCAGTGCCGCGGTGCGCGTCCAGCGGGTGAACAGGACGCGACTGGCGAGAATGCCGACCAGCGCGATGCCGAACGCCAGCACGAAAGCGCCGCGCCCGACCAGCAGGATCGGGAAGAAATAGAACAGCAGGCTCATCGCCACCAGGCCGAGACCGAAACTCAGGCCGAGGCGCTGCAGGAGTGCGCGCACGCTGCCCTGCCAGTCCGGGTCGTACAATCCGCTGGCGGTCATCAGCCCCAGCATCACCAGCGAAAAGCTGATCGCCTTGGGTAATAGCGGCTCCAGGTCGCTGGGGATCGCGCTGGCGTCGAGAAAACGCGCGCCGACGCCGGCATAGATGGCGCCGCCGAGGATGCACGCCTCGACCAGTACCAGCAGCAGCAGGTTGAGCGGCACGTAGTGCCGGAAGAATCGGATCACGTCGGTGGTGGGTCGTTATTCGATATGGCAGGAAGCGAGCATCTTCCGTGCCAGCGTTGCGGGAAAAAACTCAAGTCAGGGCCTTGGCCTGCGGCAGACGCACGCGGCGCGGGCTGCCGTCGGCCTGCAGCCGTTTCATGCTGCGCAGCTCGGCGGCAGGATACACGACCAGCTCGACGGGCGCGCGCGGATCGTCCAGTACGAAGCGCGGGAAGACGCGCGTGGGGGTGTCCGCGGGACGGAATTCGCCGGTCGCGTAAGGCACCGGCAGGCGCATCAGCAGGAATTCGAGTTCCTTCGGCTGATCGCTGAAAAGCTGCAACTGTACCCCCGCGTGGCGGCCGGCCGTGCCGTTTAATACCGGTCCGGTCAGGTGTGGATCGAAATCGGCCAGCCGCTCCATGTAATCGATCGCCACCTGGCGCAGCAGTGCCAGCTGCGCGCGCGTTTCCTCCGCCTGATAAAGCGCCCGGTAGCTGCGCAGGGCCTCCTCGACCTCGACATTGTCCGGCAGGCTGCGACTGTCGGGGGCACCGAGCTGGCGCGCCGCCTTGCGCTTGGCGCTGCCGTAATCCAGGCTGCCGTCCTCGGCCAGCAGGCGCGCGGCGGCATGCGCGATGTGTCGGCGCATGTCGTGCTGTTTCATAGCGGCATTCCCGGCAAGGCCGGTTCCGGTGTGACGCCGGGGTCGGCGTTCCAGTCGGCTCCGCGCGGCTCGGGCGGCGGAAATTCCTGGTAGAAATGTTCGATCATGCCGCTCTCGGGCTTGCCGAGCAGGTCGCCGATGAGATCCCCCAGCACCGATTCGGATACTTGCGCGCCTGTTTCAGGGTCGATCCTGACGCTGATAAGACCGCCCGGCATCGGCCAGCTCTTTTGCGGCTCGCCGCGCAAGGCGGTACCCATGAAGTTGATCCAGATCGGCAGCGCGGTCTGGCCGCCGGTCTCGCCACGGCCCAGCGGGCGCGGCTGGTCGAAACCCATCCAGCTCACCGCCACCAGGTCGGGCGTGTAGCCGGCGAACCAGGTGTCGCGCGCATCGTTGGTGGTGCCGGTCTTGCCGGCGATGTCGCTGCGTCCCAGTTGCGCGGCGCGCGCGGCGGTGCCGTAGCGCGTGACATCCTGCATCATGCTCGTCATCAGCCAGGCGTTGCGCGGATCGATCACGCGCGGCGCGTTGCGTTGCGCCTGTTGCGGGGCGGCCTGCATGAGCAGGCGGCCATCCTTGTCGTAGACCTTGTCGATGAGGTAGGGCCGGATGGCGAAGCCGCCGTTGGCGAAGACGCCGTATCCTGCGGCCAGTTGCAACGGAGTGACGCCGCCGGCACCCAGCGCCATGGTCAGGTAGGGCGGGTGGCGCGTGGGATCGAAGCCGAAGCGACGGATGTAATCGCGTGCATAGTAGGGGCCGATACCCTGCAGAATGCGCACCGACACCAGGTTGAGCGACTTGGTCAGGGCCACCCGCATGCGCACCGGCCCGCTGGTGCTGCCGTCGTAGTTCTTCGGTTCCCAGGCGGTGCCGCCGGCTTCGTCCGCGCTCAGCGTGATGGGCGCGTTCTCGACGAGGGTGGCCGGCGTATAGCCCTTCTCCAGCGCCGCCGAATAGATGAAGGGCTTGAAGCTCGAGCCGGGCTGGCGCCACGCCTGCGTGACGCGGTTGAACTTGTTGCGGTTGAAATCGAAACCGCCGACCAGCGCCGTGATGGCGCCATCGCTCGGGTTCAGGGCGACCAGCGCCGCTTCCACTTCGGGCAGTTGCACCAGCCGCCACTGCGGCTTGGCGCCGACCGCCTGCACCCGCACCACCGCGCCCGGCAGCAGCGTGCGGCCCTTCCTGGCTGCAACCCACTGTGCTACCCATTTCAGCGAGTTGCCGGTGATCTCGATGTCCTGGTCGTCGGCGAGCCGCGCGCGAATCAGCTTGGCGTCAGCGCTCAGCACGACCGCCGGGAGCATGTCGCTGACGGGAACGAGATCCTCGAGCGCCGTGGCAATCGCGGCCGCGCGTGCCGTCTTGTCGGCGGGCAGGCTCACCTGCTTTTCCGGACCGCGGTAGCCGTAGCGCTGGTCGTAATCGGCAATGCCCTGCCAGACGGCGCGGTTGGCGGCATCCTGCTGGACGCGCCTGAGCGTCGTGACCGCCTTGAAGCCCGAGCTGTAGATCGCCTCGCCGTATTTTTCGAACAGGGCCTGGCGCACCATTTCGGCCGCGTAATCCGCGGCGACATCGGTCTGCTGGCGCGCCTGGCGGATCACCAGCTTCTGGGCGACTGCGGCGCGCCAGGTCGGCTCGTCGATGAACTTCAGCGTGCGCATGCGCCCCAGCACGTATTCCTGGCGGATCTTGGCGCGTGGAAAATTCACCACCGGGTTGTAGCGCGAGGGCGCCTTGGGCAACCCCGCCAGCATGGCGAACTCGGCCAGCGACAGTTCCTTCATCGGCTTGCCGAAATAGGTGCGCGCCGCCGCCTCGAAGCCGTAGGCGCGTTGGCCCAGGTAGATCTGGTTGATGTAGAGCTCGAGAATCTTGTCCTTGGACAGGGTGTGCTCGATCTTCATCGCCAGCATGGCTTCGGACAGCTTGCGGGTGAACGTCTTCTCGTTCGACAGGAAGAAATTGCGTGCCACCTGCATGGTGATGGTCGACGCGCCTTCCTTGGCGCCGCCCGACACCAGGTTCGCACCGGCCGCGCGCAGGATCCCCAGCGTGTCGACCCCGCCGTGCGTGTAGAAGCGCTCGTCTTCCGCGGCAATGATCGCCTGCTTCATGTAGCCCGGCACCTGCGCGATCGGGATGAAGGCGCGGCGCTCTTCGCCGAACTCGGCGATCAGCGCGCCGTCGGCGGTGTACACGCGCAGGGGCTGCTTGGGCTTGTAGTCGGTGAGCGCCTCGAGCGGCGGCAGGTTGGGATAGATCAGCGCGGCCGCCAGGCCGGCGAGCGCGGTGCCGACGACGCCAAGGCTGACGACCGCCGCCAGCGCGTAATGCCACCATTTCGAAAACATCCGCTTCCTTCGTTTGATGCCTAAAGTTTTCGCAGATTATAGGCGTTAGTGGTGTTGGAAATTGGACACAGGTGTTCAACTCTTGCGGTGCGGCAAGAAAATTACTGTCAAAAACCGTGTGTTGTTGCTAGGATTTAAAAATAAAAATAAAAAAAAGCGCCAACTCACAGAAGCGTAAAGGAAAAGACTTGCACCTGAATATCAATCTGGACTGGCTGTCAGCCAACAGGCTGCCCATCCTCGGGCTCGACATCAGCACGACCGCGGTCAAGCTGGTCGAGTTGTCCGACGCGGGCAAGGGCATGCTGCGGGTGGAGCGCTACGTCATCGAGCCCTTGCCCAAGGATGCGGTCACGGATGGCAATATCGCCAACCTCGACCAGGTGGGCGAGACGCTGCGCACCGCCTGGAAAAATCTGGGCAGCCGGGTCAGGAACGTGGCGATCGCGCTGCCGTCGTCCGCGGTCATCACCAAGAAGATCCTGGCGCCGGCCAGCCTCAAGGGCCTCGACCTGGAACGCCAGGTGGAGACGGAGGCCAACCAGGTCATTCCGTTCTCGCTCGACGAAGTGAATCTCGACTTCCAGGTGCTCGGCCCCTCGCCCGCCAGCCCGGACGACGTGCAGATCCTGCTTGCCGCGGCACGCAAGGAAAAAGTCGAGGAGCGTGTCGCCGCGGCGGAGTCGGCCGGCCTCAAGGCGCTGGTGCTGGATGTCGAATCCTTCGCCACGCAGGCCGCGTACGAGCAGATCGCCCACCTGCTGCCCAACGGCGGCGCTGGACAGACCGTCGCGATCATCGACATCGGTGCGCAGAACATGCACATCAATGTCCTGCACGACAACGAGTCGGTCTATCTGCGTGAACACGGTTTCGGCGGCAACCAGCTCAACAACGAGATTTCCCGTCGCTACGGCATGACCAGCGAGGAGGCGGAAAACGCCAAGCGCAAGGGTACCCTGCCGGAAAGCTACGAAGTCGAGGTGCTGCAACCCTACAGCGAAACGCTGGCGATGGAAATCGGCCGCGCCCTCCAGCTTTTCACCACTTCGACGCAGTACCGCAAGGTCGACCAGATCCTGCTTGCCGGTGGCGGCGCCATGATTGCCGGCATCGACGAAGTGGTGGCCCAGCGCACCGGCACCCCGACGCAGGTGGCCAATCCCTTCGCCAACATGGCGGTCGGTTCCAAGGTGCGCCCGCAGGCCCTGACCGCGGACGCCCCTTCACTCTTCGTTGCCTGTGGCCTTGCCATGCGGAGGTTCGATCCCCAATGATCCGCATCAACCTACTCCCCCACCGTGAACTGGCGCGCGCCGCGCGGCGACGCCAGTTCACCGCCATGCTCGGCGTTGCGGTTGCCGTCGGTGTTGCCGCGGTCGTCGCCGGACACGCCGTCATCGCCGCGCGACAATCGACGCAAAATGAGCGCAACGCCTTCCTCGAGAAGGAAATCGCCCGACTCGACGAGCAGATCGGCGAAATCAAGAAGATCCGCGAGCAGACGCGGGCGCTGCTGGATCGCAAACAGGTGGTCGAGACGCTGCAGGCCAACCGCACCGAGGTGGTTCACCTGTTCGACCAGTTGATCCGCTTGCTGCCCGACGGCCTCTATCTCAAGTCGTTCAAGCAGACCGGGGATTCCATCACCCTCAGCGGTTACACCCAGTCGAGCGCGCGCGTATCGACGCTGATGCGCAACCTCGACAATTCCCCCTGGTTCGAGTCGGCCAGCCTGGTGGAAATCAAGGCCGCCACCGTGAACAACCTGCGTGCGAACGAATTCGTGCTGGCGGTCAAGCAGACCCGGCAGCAGACGGATGAGAGCACGGAAGCGGGCGGGCAGGCCGCTGCGAAAGGCAAGGGGGGCAAGGCATGACGCTCGACGAACTGAACAAGCTCGATCTCAAGACGCTGGCCGACTGGCCGCTGCCAAGCAAGCTGGCGGCCCTGGCGCTGCTGTGCGCGGCCATCGTGCTGGCCGGCTGGTGGTTCGACTGGCGCGGCGGCATGGATGCGCTCGGTACGGCGAAGCAGAAGGAAACCGAGTTGCGGGGTGCGTTCACCACCAAGAAAAACCAGGCGGTCAATCTGGAGGCGTACACCAAGCAACGTGCCGACATCGAACAGGCGTTCGGCGCCTTGCTGAAGCAACTGCCCAACAAGCAGGAAATGGATGCGCTCATTACCGACGTCAACCAGGCTGGCCTGGGCCGCGGCCTGCAGTTCGAACTGTTCAAGCCCGAGACCGAGAGCGTGTCGGAGTTCTATGCCTCGACGCCGATCAAGGTCAAGGTCACGGGCGGCTATCACGACATCGCCGCCTTCGTCAGCGACGTCGCCAAACTGTCGCGCATCGTCACGCTGCACAATATTTCCATGGAACCGGCGAAGGATGGCGTCCTGAGCATGGAGGCCATGGTGAAGACCTACCGCTATCTGGACGAGGAAGAGATCATTGCCCACAAGCAGGCCAGTGAAAAGGCCAAGGACAAGGACAAGAACAAGGCGAAGGGAGGCAAGAAATGAGGCGCTTCACGATTCTCCTTGCCGCACTGGGCCTGAGTGCATGCGGAGGGGGTGACATGGATGACCTCCAGCGGTTCGTTGCCGAGGCCGGCAAGGACATGCAGGGCAAGATCGAGCCGTTGCCGGAAGTGAAGGTCTACGAGCCGTTCACCTACGGCGCGTTCGACCTGCCCGACCCATTCAAGCCGCGCAAGCTGTCGTCCGGCGGCGGAGGCGGCGTGCAGCCCGATTTCGCCCGGCCGAGAGAACCGCTCGAGGCGTTCTCGCTGGAAACCCTGAAGATGGTCGGCGTGCTCGCCAAGAAGGGCGTCATGCATGCAGTGATCAAGACGCCGGAGAACGCCATTTATCATGTGCGTACGGGCAATTATGCGGGCCAGAATTTTGGCCGCATCACGCAGATCAGCGACACCGAAGTGACGCTGCGCGAAACCGTGCAGGACAGCGCGGGCGACTGGTCCGAGCGCACCAGTTCGCTGATGCTGCAGGAATGATTCCGATGAGAAGTGCTGATTACAAAGAGGCTGACATGAACGCATTGCCGAAAATTGCCTACCAATTCGCCTGCCGTATGCTGGGAGCCGTCGCGCTGGCAGCGGTCGCCCTGCTGCCAGCGGCGCATGCCGCCGACACCCCGCCGACCGCGAATGCCGTGCAGAGCGTGGAGACGACCACGTTGCCCGGCGGCAAGGTCATGGTGCGCGTCAACCTCAAGCAACCGCTCGCCACGACCCCCGCCGGCTTCACGGTCGGGAACCCGCCGCGCATCGCGCTCGATCTGCCCGATACCGGCAATGCCATGGGACGCAACGTCGTCGAGGCCAACCTGGGTCCGCTGACCAGTGTCAACGTGGTGCAGGCCGGCACGCGCACGCGGGTGGTGCTGAATCTCAGCAAGGCGGCGGAATACGAGGCGCGCGTCGACGGCACGGCGCTTTATGTCGCGCTCGGCGACGCCGGCACCGGCCTGGCACCCGTGAACGCCACGCCGCGCTTCGCCGAGGCGGGGCCGTCGGACAAGCGTCATGGCATCCGTGACGTCGATTTCCGTCGCGGTGTCGCAGGCGAGGGACGCATCGTCACCACGCTCAGCGATGCGCAGACGGGTATCAACATCCGTCAGCAGGCCAACGGCGTGGTGGTGGATTTTGTTGGAACCGACCTGCCGAAGGCGCTGCAGCGCCGCCTCGACGTGGCCGACTTCGGCACGCCGGTACAGACTGTCGAAGCCTATGCGCTGGGCGACAACACCCGCATGGTGATCACGCCTAAGGGCGCGTGGGAATATTCGGCCTACCAGACGGAAAACAGCTTCATCGTCGAGGTGAAGCCTGCCGTCGACGGACAGAAGCGCACCGCCGACGGCAAGGTCAAGTACGTCGGCGAAAAGCTCTCGCTGAACTTCCAGAACGTCGAGGTGCGCTCGGTGCTGCAGGTCATCGCCGACTTCACCGGTCTCAACATCATCGCCAGCGACACCGTCACCGGCAACCTGACCCTGCGCCTGAAGGACGTGCCCTGGGACCAGGCGCTCGACCTCATCATGCAGACCAAGGGCCTGGACAAGCGGCAGAACGGCAATGTCATCTGGGTCGCGCCGAAGGACGAACTGTTCACCAAGGAAAAACTCGAGTTCGAAGCCAAGGCAGCGGTCGAAGATCTCGAGCCGATGGTGACCGAATATATTCCGCTCAACTACATGCGGGCGGACGAGGCGCAGACCATGCTCTACGGTTTCGCTGGCGGGGCGTCCCTGCGTGCCGCGAGGAACCAGGCGGTCAACTGTTCGGCGGAGGCGCAGGGAATCACCAGTGCGGCCGCAGGTCAGGCCTCGCAACAGGGCAAGGACTCGGACCAGAAAATGCTGTCCAAGCGCGGACGCGCCACCTATGAACTCAAGACCAACACGCTGATCATTACCGACACGGCGCGCAAGATCCAGGAAATCCGTGAACTGCTCGCACGTCTGGACGTACCGACGCGGCAGGTCATGATCGAGGCGCGCGTGGTGATCGCGGACTCGCAGTGGGGCCGCCAGCTGGGTGCGCGCCTTGCCACGGGCATCTCGGGAACGACCAGCCTGGCTGGGTCGCAGACCGGCATCTCCTTCAGCGGTACCCAGAGCGGCGCGACAGCGGGTGTCGCCACCAACCACGTCAACCTGCCGATCACGAGCACCACGACGCCGGGGTCGTTCGGCCTGTCGCTGCTCAATATCGCCACGGGCAACCTGATCAGCCTCGAGTTGCAGGCGCTGGAGGCGGACAATCGCGGCAAGATTCTCTCCAGCCCCCGGATCGTCACCTCCAACCAGAAGCCGGCGGTGATCCTGCAGGGTGAGCAGATCCCGTATGTCACGCAGACGATCTCGACCGCCGGCGTGACCACGACGGTGACGTTCAAGGATGCGTTCCTGTGTTTGCTGGTCGACCCGCAGATCCTCAACAACGATTCCATCATCATGAACGTCGAAATCCAGAAGGACGCGCGGGGTCCGGTGATCCAGGCACCCGGCATCAACGCACCGACGATCGAGACCAAGCGGGCCAAGACGCAGGTACGCGTGAACAACGGCGAAACCGCGGTGCTGGGCGGCATTTTCGAGGAGGTCAACCGCAACGACATCAGCAAGGTACCGTTCTTTGGCGATCTGCCCTTCCTCGGCCATCTCTTCAAGCAGAGCAACAAGCAGGAAGAGAAGATCGAACTCCTGATCTTCCTCACGCCGCGAATTCTCGACGAGCGCCTGTCGCTTCGCTGAGCGCGGCCAGGTACAGAAGAACGCGGGCATGTCCCGCGTTTTTTGTGCGCGCCTGCCGTACGGCGTGGCGACGTTTCCGCTACTGCTCAATTAAAATGCGCGCATGAGCAAGCAGGACAACATTTTTCTCGTCGGCCTCATGGGCGCGGGCAAGACCACAGTGGGGCGGTTGCTGGCGAAGCACTACGGCTGCGTCTTTCATGATTCCGATCACGAGATCGAGACGCGCACCGGGGTGAAGATCCCGGTGATCTTCGAGATCGAGGGCGAGGCGGGCTTCCGCAAGCGCGAGGAGGCGGCGATCGCGGACCTGACGGCCTTGTCGGGGATCGTGCTGGCGACCGGCGGCGGGGCGGTGCTGTCGGCGGCGAACCGCGAGCGGCTCCGCCAGGGCGGCGTCGTCGTCTACCTGCGCGGCACGCCGGAGCACCTGTACGAGCGCACGCGGCACGATC
>MKWN01000002.1:33415-47808 GCA_001899775.1 Thiobacillus sp. 65-29 | reverse complement strand
AAACCGGCATCAAACATGGCTTACAGCGATTCATTCCTCAATTTAACCGGACAGTAGTGAGGTGTCGTTGCCAATACCGCCCAGCAAGAAGTCGTTGCCGGCTTCGCCCGCGAGTACGTCGTCGTCCGCACCACCGATGAGGATGTCGTTGCTGCCACCCCCCCACAGGCTGTCGGCAACGGCGCCACCGATGAGGACGTCGTTGCCGGCGCCGGCATGGGTGGTCATGCCGTTCAGGCCGGACTGGATGTGCCAGCCGTCCTGCTTGACGAGCTTGCCGGTGAGCAAGGTGCGCTCTTCCGGCGCGAGGAAGGCATCAACCGCATCGACCAGCTTGGGCAGGCTCTTGTAGCTGGAAGCGCCGATGTCGCTGTATTTGAAGTGCAGGCCGTTGTCGGCGAAGGTGAAGAGTTGGGTGGCCTCGGCGGCGTCCTTGAAGTAGTGATATTCCATCGCCGCCACGGTCAGGGCTTTGGCCATCTCGGCATTGGAGGCGGTACCCCAGGTGTCGGGGGTGAGTTTCTGGAGATCGGTGACGAAGCGATCGAGCATGGCGTCGGCGGGGATGGCGGCGAGCCCGGCAACGGGGTCGGCGGCGACGCCGATTTGATGCCGGAGGAGGTTATCAAGGAAGTTGGGTTGCGCATTGGGTCCCGGTTCAGTGCTGCGAGCATAGAGCCCATCGTCAAACAGAGTTTCCAGCAGGCTCGGCAACTTGAAGCTGAGATCGCGGAAGTCATCGTTCAGCAGGAAGGCGGTGAGCAGGGCTTGGGAGTGGAGGTCGACGCCAAGGATGTCAAGACCTGTGCCGCTCTGCGAGAGGGAAGTTTGCGTGCCGATGGTGTCCAGCAGGGGAAGGTGTTGCAGCACCTCACCTTCCACGTAGTAGCCGGTGACGTTGGCGGTGCGGGTACCTTTGCCGCCATAAGCCATGAATTCGGGCACAAACGCGGTGAGATCAGCGTCGCTGTAGCCATAGCCATTCAGGAAAAATTCCAGTTCGTCCCTGATGATGCTGGCCGATGAGTTCTCGAACGGGGCCTGATCGAAGGTGACGGCCTGCTTGTCGAAGAAGACCGCCATCAGGGCAGCAAGTCCACCGCCGAGACTGTGACCAGTGAAGCTGATGGTCGCACCGGGGTTGTCGGCCTTGACTTCGAGGTAGTAGAGCGCGGCCTGTACAAGCTGGCTGGACATGGAACCCAGCGCAAGATCGCTGTTTGCAATCCAGTCCACGAAACCCGGGCTGCCAGGCAGCAGGCCAGGGCCGGTGCCAGCGAAGGAGATGACGATTTTGGTGTCCTGCTTAAAGGATACTGCTTCAAAGCCGCCGGGTAATGTTGCATGAGACAAAGGGATTTCCGACCACCCTGCTGGAAGCGGAAAACGATTGCGGGAATCCCGCGTGGAACGATAGGCCACGCCCGCCATCAGCGCGTTGTCGATTTCAAATTGTGTTGCCATGATTTCGGCTCCCTGAGATTTCAAATATTTATTTCGACATCCGATCCATCATCCGGCGACCAATGGAATCGCCCGGGCCAACCCACGCCCCTTTGTAATAAACAAGTTCCTCGCAGCCCACCCCCGGCGACCCAGGCTTCATCGCCTCCCGCAGAATGGTCTTGTACTGGGGTTGCATAGCCCATGCCGCCACGGGCGTGTTGATCCGGTTCACCATCTCGGCGGTGATCAGGCGTCCGCCGGCCTGCTTTGCCTCATCGTCCGGTGAGGACATAACCAGATTGGGTTTGTTAAATCTGGCAGGCAGTTCCTGCAATGCGATGCGCTTCCAGTCACCATCCTTGAATTTGAATACGACGTAAGGCGGATTCGGTCTGCCCCATTTGTTGTACGACAGACAGCCCCTCGGCTCTGCGACGATATAGGCAGCCGCCTGGTCGACTTCCAGCATGAGCAGCCCAAAGTTGGACATCCCCACATCGTCGCCATACTCATCCTTCCAACGAATGCGTTCATGTGTGACCGGGTGCTTAAAGCTCAGGCTTTCTTCTCCAATGGGCGGCCGCTGGAAGGGCTCGTGCCGCCCCTTGCGTACGATTGATCGCTCCACGATCAGCTTCCTGCCATCGTGCAGCAGCAGTTCCTCTTTCCAGCTTGTTCCGTCCGCACACGCGTTCATGCCGCCTCCCATCGATACCAGTAGAACCACTATCGCCCAACAGCGAATTGATGTTCCAATATTCATGTCGATTCCCTGTGAAACCAGACTGGCGTCCGAGCGGACCCGCGCGACGATGCTGCCGTCCGTCATCACGCGATATCTCCCTTTCGCCCACCTTCTTCTCGTCATGCCGGCCTTGCGCCGGACTTTCGGAAGCGTGCACGAAGGCGCGCCGGCGGTCTATACGACTTTAGTTGTAAGAGCGCCGCAACGCATTGATTGGTATGGGATATATTTCTCAGTCCAGGCAGGGATCGAGCTGCGGGTGCTGCCGTCGATGACGCCGTCGCCGCCGCCGTCGCGGGTGAGGTAGTCATTGCCGTCCCACCCGGCCAGCAGCGCATTGGGCGAGTCGCCCCACAGCACGTCGTTGCCGCTGCCGCCTATCAGCACATCGTCCTGCTGTTCGCCATACAGTTGGTCGTCGCCCTTGCCACCCAGCAGGATGTCGCGGCCGTCGCCGCCGGCGAGGAGGTCGTTTTCGGTAGCGCCGTCGAGGACGTCGTCTCCGGCATGGCCAAACAGTTGATCGGCTCCGCTGCCGCCATCCAGATAGTCCGCGCCGTTATTGCCGACGATGAGGTCGTCGCCGGCGTCGCCAAACAGGAAGACGCCTTCGCTGAGACTGACGGGGGTGATGAAGTGCTCCCAGTATCCGGTGGGGGTCTTGCCGCCGGGCGCGAGGGTGGGATGGCTGTAGGTGATGTTCCAGGTGCTGCCGCCGAAGGCCATGCTGAAGGTCCAGCCGCCGCTGAGGGCGGAGGCGCCGCCGTAGGGGGCGAGGGGAACGGAGCCGTGGGCGAGGTCGAGGTTGCCGCTGGCGTCGTAGACGAGGCCGGTGCTGCGGCCAAAGCCGCTCCGGGCGTCGGCCCAGAGAATGTCGGCGGTGAGGCCGGGAACGTTGCCGATGCCGGTGAGCTGGATGCCTTCGGCAAGGGCTGCGGTGATGAGGTCGTTGCCGTCGCCGCCGTGGGCCTGGCTGTTGCCATGAATGCCGCTGATGTATCAGCGCCAAGGCCGCCTTCGATGAGGTCGGCACCGCCGTTGCCGACGATCCAGTCGGCGCCGTCACCACCGAGGAGGTGATCGGCTCCGCTGGCACCGGAACCGAGAATCATGTCGGCGCCGGCAAGGCCTTCGACGCGCTGGCCGCCGGGGGCGGCCTGGAGGTGGTTGGGGGTGGCGGTGCCGGTGAGGACGGTGGGGGGTTCGGGGGGCACTGCGGGCGCGGCCGTGCCGAGGACGATGCCAAGCTCGCCGTCGGACCAGCCCTTGACCAGCAGTCGCTGTCGGCGACGTGCAGCCATTTGGCAGGGGCTTGCGGCGTTTTTTATGAGTGCAACAGATGGCCGCTCGCGTGTCTATACAACTAAAGTTGTAGAATAAGCGTAACCAATTGTTTTATCGAGAGATTATTTTTTAATTCGACGTTGTTCTTCCACTTGATCACCGGGCAGCACCGGACGGCCGGCTTTCGCGCCAGCGACGATGGGAATCTTGTCGGGCCTCACCGGGCTGGCGGTATCGGAAGACGACGGCTTATCGAGTTTGTGGAGAGGTACAGCGTGGATTGGCACAGCATTTCGCGGTTGCGGTGATGCCGTTGAAATCCTGCGGTTCTGGCGCGTCACGCAAAAGCACGTTTGCCAGTCCCTGGCGGAACAACGACGCGGCGTTCAGGCCACCGTGCGCCCGGCCCACGGGAGGATCTTCCGGATTTCTCCGGCGAGGGCATCCTTTGCCACTTCGGTGTCGTAACGCGCCTGGCCACGCAGCCAATAGCCTTCTGACAGCCCGAAGAAGCGGCACAAACGCAGGTCAGTATCGGCGGTGATCGAGCGGCGCCCGGCCACGATCTCGCCGATGCGCTGCGGCGGCACGCCGATTTCCTTGGCCAGCCGGTACTGGCTGATGCCCATCGGCTTCAGGAAATCTTCCAGCAGGATTTCGCCGGGATGAATGGGCGCGAGTTTCTTCATTGCATCGCTTCCTCAGTGATAATCGACAATCTCCACATCCAGCGCCCGGCCGTTTTCGAAGCGGAAACACACGCGCCACTGGTCGTTGATGCGGATGCTCCATTGCCCCTTGCGGTCGCCCTTCAGGGCCTCCAGGCGATTCTGCGGCGGAATGCGTAAATCGTCGATGTGCTCCGCCCACTCCAACTGCTCCAGCTTGCGCCGCGCTACCCGTTCGATATTGGCGAAACGCGCGACACGCCGGCGCTCGAACAATGCCTGCGTGTCCCGGCAGCGGAACGACTGGATCATGGAATATTCATAACGCTTGGCGTGATTAACGTCAAGCGTGACTATTCAACCCGAATTCCTCACCACAGAAGCACCTTACGTGACAAATCAGTGGGATGTAGGTGGGATGTAGGTCGGGCTTCAACCCGACATGCGGGCAATTGGATAATCCGGGTTCGAGCAGCAACCCGAACTCAGGCCGCCTCCACCATCCCCATCGCTTCTTCGACGTCGACCGCAACGATGCGTGACACGCCCGGCTCCTGCATGGTGACACCGGCCAAGTGCTGCGCCATTTCCATGGTGACGCGGTTGTGGGTGATGAAGAGGAACTGCGTCTGCCCGGACATCGCCTTGACCAGGTTGCAGTAGCGTTCGGTGTTGGCGTCGTCGAGGGGGGCGTCGACTTCGTCGAGCAGGCAGAACGGCGCGGGGTTGAGTTTGAACATGGCGAACACCAGCGAGAGCGCGGTGAGCGTTTTTTCGCCGCCCGAGAGCAGATGGATGGAGGTGTTCTTCTTGCCCGGCGGCTGCGCGAACACCTGCACGCCGGCGTCGAGCAGCTCCTCGCCGGTGAGGATGAGGCGCGCCTGGCCGCCGCCGAACAGCAGCGGGAACAGTTCGCCCATGTGCTGGTTGACGGTGTCGAAGGTTTCCTTGAGGCGCGCGCGCGATTCCTGGTCGATGCGGCGAATCGCGTCTTCCAGGGTGGACACGGCCTCGATGAGGTCGGCGGACTGCGCGGCGAGGTATTCGCTGCGCGCCTGCGCCTGGACGAGTTCGTCCAGCGCGGCGAGGTTGACCGCGCCGAGCCCGGCGATCTCGCCCTGCAGGCGGTTGATCTCGGTCTGCAACTGCGCGGGCCGGGGGCTGTCGGCCAGTCCGGCTTCGAGGCTCGCCTCGTCGGCGGCGGCCTCGCGCAGTTGCAGTTCGAACTGCGCCTGCGTGAGCATGGCTTCCTGGTCCTTCAGGCGCAGTTGCTCGATGCTGCGACGCAAGGGGTCGAGCCCCTGCTCGCAGGCGAGGCGCGCTTCGTCATGGCCGCGCAACTGCGCGGTCAGGCCTTCGAGGGCATCGCGCGCGGCGGCGAGTGCAGCCTCACCGGCGGCGCGGGTGGCGAGCGCCTGTTGCAGTTCGGCATCGAGGGCGTCGGCGGGCAGGCGCGCGAGTTCGTCGCGCACCTCGGCGAGTCGCGCGTCGTCGGCAGCGATTTCCTGCTCGATGCGCGCAAGCGACTCGGTGTGCTCCCTGACCTTGCCAAGACAGGTGGCCAGCGCGAAACCGGCCTCTTGGTGGCGGCGCTCGGCGGCGCGCTGGATCTCGCGCGCCTCGAACACCGCGCGGTCGGCCTGGTCGCGCTGCTGGCGCGCGGCGTACAGCGCCTCGCGTGCCGCCTCGCCTTCGCTGCGATAGGCGGCGAGGCGTTCTTCCAGCATCGCGACGCCGGCGCGCGCCTCCTCCTGTTGCAGGTGGATTTCGTCGAGTTCCTGGGCGATCTGCGCGGCGCGCGACTGCACCCGCTCGACCGCCTGTTGCAGGCGCAGCAGTTCCATCTGCGCGGTGTGGTGGCGGTTTTGCGTGTGCCCGCTCTGCGCGCGCAGCGCCTGGATTTCGCGCTGCCGCTCGGCGTGGCGCTGCTGGACATCGGCGGCGCGCGCTTCGAGGGCGGCGACGGTCTCGCGCAGGCGCGCAGCGTCGCCGGTCAGGCGCTCCAGTTCGCGCCCGCGCGCGAGGATGCCTTCGACCGCGGTGTGCGGGCCGTGGAAAGTTACGCTGTGGCGGTGGAACAGGTGGCCCTCGCGGGTGACCAGGCATTCGCCGGGGCGCAGTTCGGCGCGGGCGGCCTCGGCCGCCGCAGCGTCGTCGACGCCACGCACGCCAGCGAGCCAGTCGGCGAGCACGGCGCGCACGGCGGGATCGTCGCACGCCACCCGGGCAGCGAGGCTGTCGGGCGCGGGTGCGGGTGTTTCGCCGTCGCCACGCCATACACTGAGACGGGCCGGCGGCGCGGCGTCGAACCAGTCCGGTCGGACGCTGGCGGCGACCGCCTGCAGGCGTTCGCGCAGCACGGCTTCGACGGCTGCCTCCCAGCCGGGCTCGACGGCGAGTTGCTCCCACAGGCGCGGCGCGGTGTCCAGGCCACGCTCACGCAGCCAGGTGCCGAGCTTCTCGTCGGCCTTGAGGCTTTCCTGCAGTTTTTTCAGCGCGGCAAGCTCGGCTTCGGTCTGGTGCAGCGCCTTGCGCGCGGCATCCAGTTCGAGCTGGGTTTGCGTACGCTCGGCATCGAGCGCGGGCAGCGCGGTCTCGGCCTCGCGCAGCTTGTCCTGGGCGGCGGCGAGCGCCTGCGCCAGTTCGTCGGCTTCCAACTGCTTGGTCGCAAGACCGGCGGCATCGGGACGCGGCAGTTGCGCCTGTTCCTGTTCCAGCCGGCGGTGGCGCTGGTCGAGCTGCTCGATCTGGCGGCGCGTATGGCCCAGGCTGTTGTCGTCGACCTGACGCGCCTGATCGAGCTGCGACACCGCGCGCTGCGCGTCACCCACCGCCTGTTGCGCGCTGCGCAGTTGCGCCTCCTTCTGCGGCAGCGTGCTGTCGGTGGCCTCGCGTGCCGCGGCGTCGGCTTCATCGCGCGCGGCCTCGAGCGCCGGCTGCTGTGCGGTCACCTCTTCAAGCGCCGCACGCAAGTCGTGGCGCCGCGCTTGCTGCGACGCCACGCGCGCGGCCAGTTCCTGTGCCTGGCGGTGCAGACGCTCGCGGGTGGCGTTCTGGTGCGCCATGGTCTGCTCGATGCGCGCGACCTCGGACTGTGCCGCGTAATACCCCGCCTGTGCCGTGTTCAGCGCATCCTGGCCGGCGAATTGCCCTTGCCGCGCGCTTTCCAGTTCGGCCTCGATGTGGCGCAGGCGCGCGGTTTCCGCTTCCAGGCGGTTTTCCGCCACGCCGAGATCGCGATCGATGCGCGCGCGTTGTTGCGCCGCATCGTGCTTCTTCGCGTACCACAGGCGGTGCTGGGCAAGAGTGAGATCGGCCTGCAGGGTGCGGTAATGGCGCGCGGTCTCGGCCTGCGCCGTGAGTTTTTCGACCTGGGCGGTCAGCTCGCGCTGAATGTCCTCGACGCGGTTGAGGTTGTCGCGCGCGTCCTTCAGGCGCGCTTCGGTCTCGCGGCGGCGTTCCTTGTACTTGGACACACCGGCGGCCTCTTCCAGGTAGGCGCGCAGTTCTTCCGGGCGGGCCTCGATCAGCTTGGCGATCATGCCCTGTTCGATGATGGCGTAGGCGCGCGCGCCGACGCCGGTGCCGAGAAAGAGATCGGCGACGTCGCGCCGCCGCACCCGCATGTTGTTGATGTAGTAGGTGGAATCGCCGCTGCGGTCGAGCACGCGCTTGACCGCGAGCTCGGCGTACTGTGACCACTGCCCGGCGGCGCGGCCGAGCTCGTTATTGAAGTGCAGCTCGACCGAGGCACGCGAGGCCGGCTTGCGCGTGCCCGAGCCGTTGAAAATGACGTCCTGCATGGTCTCGCCGCGCAGGTGCTTGGCCGACGATTCGCCGAGCACCCAGCGCACCGCGTCGATGACGTTGGACTTGCCACAGCCGTTCGGCCCGACCACCCCGGTCAACTGGGCGGGCACGGGTATCACGGTGGGATCGGCGAAGCTCTTGAAACCGGCGAGTTTGATATGGGTGAGTCGCAAGACGGCGCAACCTTATAATGGTGTCTCCCGGCACCCCCGCGCGGGGCGCCTCAATCAACCGCCCATTCTACACCGAGCGCCTGCCATGCCCTCCACGCCCAGCAAGACCCTGGAAACCTTCCCCAACCCCAAGCCTGAGCGCGACTTTCACATTCACATGGAAGTCCCTGAATTCACGTGTCTTTGCCCCAAGACCGGCCAACCCGATTTCGCCACACTGAGCATCGACTACATCCCCGACAAGGCCTGCGTCGAACTGAAAAGCCTGAAGCTTTACATGTGGAGCTTCCGCGACGAAGGCCACTTCCACGAGGACGTCACCAACCGCATCCTCGACGACCTGGTAAAGGCGACCAAGCCACGCTTCATGCGCCTGACCGCAAAGTTTTACGTGCGCGGCGGCATCTTCACCAACGTCGTCGCAGAACACCGCAAAAAAGGCTGGCAGCCGGCGCCACGCGTCGATCTTACGCAGTTCGAGCATCAGTCGAATATACTCGGATAAGACGTTGTATTTTTTAGGCATCGACTTCGGCACCTCCGGCGCGCGCGCCTGCGTCATCGACGCCACGGGCGACGTCGTCGCCGAGGACACGCGCGACTTCGGCGCGCTGCGGGATTATGAAACAGCGGGCATCTGGCGCGAGGCGCTGTGGGATCTGGCGGCTGCGCTGCCCGCCGCGCTGCGCGCCCAACTGGCGGCGGTGGCGGTCGATGGCACGTCGGGTACGGTGATCGCCTGCGACGAGACGCTCGCGCCGCGCCACCCGCCGCTTCTGTACAACGACGGCCGCGCGGTGGACGAGGCGGCGCGCATCGCCCGCGCGGCGGAGCCGGGGCATCCCGCCACGGCGGTCACTTCGGGTCTGGCCAAGGTGTTGTGGCTGAAGCAGCGGCTTGGCGGGCACGGCGCCAGTCTCTACCTGAACCAGGCCGACTGGCTCGGCGGGCTCCTCTCCGGCCGGGTCGGGTTTTCCGATTACCACAACGCGCTGAAAATGGGCCTCGACCTCGATGCGCTGGCCTGGCCCGAATGGGTGAAGTTCCTCGTCGACATCGACAGCCTGCCGCAGCCGGTGGCGCCCGGCACGGTGCTCGGGCCGTTGGCGCATCGCCGCGCGCGCTACCTCGGCATCGCCAGCGACTGCCTGGTACGCGCCGGCACCACGGATTCCATTGCCGCCTTTCTCGCCGCCGGGGTCAGCGACAGCGGCGACGCCGTCACTTCGCTCGGCAGCACGCTGGTGCTGAAACTCCTCTCCGACACGCGGGTGGAATCGGCCGCGCACGGGGTGTATTCGCACTGGTTCGGCACACGCTGGCTGGCGGGTGGCGCATCCAATGCAGGCAGTGCGGTGCTGCGCCAGTTTTTCGACGATCGCACGCTCGCCGCGCTGTCCGAAAGGATCGACCCCGCCATCGCGAGTCCGCTCGATTATCTGCCGCTGCCACGGACCGGTGAACGCTTCCCGGTCAACGACCCGACGCTCGCGCCGCACCTCACCCCGCGTCCCGCCGACGATGCCGAATTCCTGCACGGCCTGCTGGAAAGCCTGGCGCGCATCGAGGCGAGAGGCTACGCCCTGCTCGCCGAACTCGGTGCGAGCCCGCTGCGGCGGGTGGAAACCGCAGGCGGCGGCGCGAAGAACCCGGCCTGGACCCGGATCCGCGCGCGCCATCTGGACGTGCCGGTGGCGCGCGCCGCGCACACCGAAGCGGCCTACGGCGCGGCGCTGCTGGCGCGTGACGGCCCGCGATGCTTCGCTTCGCTTGCAAACCGGGACTGATAACTATAATCCTAAAAACCGCAGTTGACCGCTTGATGCTCTCATCAACGCCGTATGAATGCTGAAATGTGTGCCTTCGTTTGTCGTCACCTGTCAGGTGAGTCCGCTACGCACCCGCTGGCACGCCGGCTCACGCGCCTGCCTTTGTCGCGCCTCCTTGCAGGCCCCGGCCTGCGGCGTCGTTGCTTCGCGGCAGCCACGCGATCCGACGCACCATCGGGTGCGTCCAACCGCGGTTTCTAGGATAATGAACCCGGATTGTCCAATAGACCGTCGGGCTTTGGCCCGACATGCCGGGTCGAAACCCGACCGGGCTGTCTGCGTGGCCTCGTAGGTCGGGCTTCAGCCCGACTGGACCTCAACCGACCGTTGCGTCAGGTTGAAACCCGACCTACAACCCGTTGATTTGTCACGCACGGCTGTTCCAATGGATTTTTCGGGACGAAAATTTGACTCCGGTTGAATCCGCATTCGCCACGTGCCGGCAAGGAGTATTCATGGCCATGACCCACGCAGCATCCGGCGAATTGATCGATATCCGCCCCCTTGGCGCGGCCTTGCGTCAAACGCATTCGCGTACGCTGGTGAGGGCGGAGCACCTCGAAATCTTTCGCTTCGTGCTGCCCGCCGGGCAAACGGCCCCGGACCACAAGGCGTCTGGTGCACTCACCCTTCAATGCCTGGAGGGCGTCGTGGAGCTCGATGCCCACGGACGCACGCAGACCCTCCGGGCGGGCGATCTGGTCTACCTTGCCGACGCGGCACCGCACGCGGTCAGGGCACTGGAGGACGCCTCGCTGCTCGTCACGATCTTGTTGAGACGCGCATAAACCACTTCCACCCAAGGAGAAACGGAATGGACCAAGCATTGCATGACGACTGGGATCCGCGTGACGCCTCGATCCTGGAGGACCAGCACCGGGCATACGACGAAATGCGGGAGCGCTGCCCCGTGGCGCACAGCGAGTTCATCGGCTGGTCGCTGTTCCGCCACGCAGATGTCACCGCGGTGCTGGCCGATCCGGAGACGTACAGCAATGTGTCGCGCTTCCTGGCGATCCCGAACGGGATCGATCCGCCTGAACATGCCCGCTATCGCGAAGCCCTGGAACCCAACTTCGAACAGGCGCAAATGGCGAAGCTCGAGCCGCGCGCCCGCGAAATCGCCGCGCGGCTTCTCGCCCCTTTGTCCAAAGGCGGCGACATGGAGTTCATCGAAGCCTTCGCCATGCCCTTTGCCTTGAAGACGCTGTGTGCCTTGCTCGGCTGGCCCGAGGCGCAGTGGGAATGTCTCGGCGGCTGGGTGCACGGCAGCCAGCAGGCCGCCTTCACGCGCGAGCCCGGTGTCGGCCGCGCGCTGGCGAATCTCTTCTCCGAGCACGTCAAGGCCAATCTCGCCACGCACCGTGCTTCGTCGAACCATGCGCCCGACGCCACCGACGCCCTGCTGGCAACCGAGGTCGACGGCGTACCGCTCGACGATGACCAGATCGTCAGCGTCCTGCGCAACTGGACCGCCGGGCACGGTACGGTCGCGGCCGGACTCGGCATCCTGGCCCTGCATCTGGCCGAAAAGCCCGACCTGCAGCAGCGGCTGCGGCGCGATCCCGCGCTCATCCCCGCCGCGATCGAGGAGATTCTGCGGGCCGACGGGCCGCTGGTCGCCAACCCACGTACCACGACGCGCGAGGTCGAGATGCAGGGCCGGATCATTCCCAAGGGTGCGCGGCTCACGCTCATGTGGATCGCCGCCAACCGCGACCCGCGCGTGTTCGATGATGCCTGCGCCGTCAGGCTCGAACGCAACACCGACGCTGGCCTGGTCTGGGGCCGGGGCATCCATTTTTGCCAGGGCGCCCCGCTGGCGAGACTCGAACTGCGCGTTGCGCTCGAGGAACTGCTCGCGCGGACGCAGCGTTTCGAACTCGGCGACGAGCCGCCGCGGCGCGCGGCCTACCCCAGCAACGGCCTGGCCACGCTTTCCCTGCGCGTGGTCTGACGCAGCCATCCCTTTCCCGGCGCGGCGTGCGCGCCGGATTCAGTGGTATTTTTCCATGCTGACGTGGCCGGGTTCGCGGCGGCGATGCCGCGTCATCCCGCGTTTTTCCAGGCTGGCCAGAGCATCCTGCAGCATGCCGGAATTGCCGCACAACATCACGTGGGCCGTTTCCGGCGTCAGCGCCAGGCCGGTCATCTGCTCCAGTGCGCCGCTTTCGATGCTCGCCGGAATCCGTTGACAGATCTGGCCGTCGCAGGGCTCGCGGGTGATGAACGGAACGAAGCGGAATTGCGCGGGATGGCGCTGCCGCAGTTCCTGGATGGTGTCCGGGTAGCTCAGATCGTCGCGTGTGCGAACCGAATGACCCAGCACCACCTGTTCGAATCGCGACCAGGGCGCGGCGGTTTTCAGGATGGAGAGAAAGGGACCGATGGCGGTACCCGTGGCGAGGAGCCACAGATGGCGGGCGTCGGGAATTTCGTCCAGGGTGAGGAATCCATTGGGCGTGGGCACGGCCCAGAAACGCTCACCGGGTCGAAGCTGCGCCAGGCGGGGTGACAGCGGGCCGTCCTGGACGACGTTGAAATGAATCTCGTGCGGCCGCTCGTCGGGGGCGTTGACCATGGAATACGGGCGCCCGATGCGTTCGCCATCGATGTCCATCCCCGCGCGAATGAACTGGCCCGCACTGAAAGGATCCAGCTCGGCTTCGAAGCGCAGCGAAATCAGCGCCTCGTTCCAGTCTATACGTTCGACTACGCGTGCTTCCACCCATTCGCTCATCGCCGACTCCTCGTGGGACGTGTAGGTTGTAGATGAGGGGAGCGCGCGTGAGTTCAACCCTCGGTGCGACAGGGTTTGCTTCGCCTGATTCAGTTCATGAATTCGTCGGCCCGGTCGTGCCGACCTGCACCGGCCAGCGCGTATGGACCAGTTGCAGGCCGGCATCGCTGACCGTCTGCAACAGCCGATCCGCTTCGGCGGCGTCGAGGAAGAATTCCACCACCACCGGCAAGTCGCCCGCCAGTTCGAAAAAGCCGGCGTCATGGCGACCGTGGCGGCCGAATCCGGCCAGGGCGCGAAACGCCGAACCGCCCGGCACGCCGAGTGCCTGGGCGGTGTCGAGCAGCCATTCATAGGTCAGCTTGCCGTGGTGACGGCTGGACTCGGACACGAAGACCCGCAGGCACACCGTATTCATCCCGGATTATCCAATAGAGCGTAGGTCGGGCTTCAGCCCGACATGTCGGGTTAAAACCCGACCTACGTCCCGTGGATTTGCCATGTACGGATGTTCCAAGGAATTTTTTGGGTTCATTTCAGCAGCCTCAGCGTATAAAAGCCCAGCCCCGTGGCGGTGAGCGAGCCCGCCAGATGCGCCAGCACGATCGCACCGCCGGTGAACCACAGGCCGCGCATCAGCGCGGTGACGACCTCGGCGGAAAACGTGGAAAACGTCGTGAGACCGCCGAGCACGCCCGTGATGAGAAACAGGCGCGCTTCCGGTGGCACCCCCGGGTGGTCGGCCAACCAGGCCAGCGCCAGACCAATGGAATAGCCACCGATCACGTTGGCGGCGAGCGTGCCCAGCGGCAACGAAGGGAACAGGGGGTTGAGCCACAGGCCCAGCCCCCAGCGCAGCCAGGCACCGATGGCAGCCCCCACGCCGATAGCGACGAATGCGGTCATGCGCGACGTGGGATGCGTAGGCTCATGCGAATATTCTAGTCGACCGCGGCCACGCCGGGGGCGTTTGCTACACTCGGCACATGACCACTCCGCTCAAGGCAGACGGCCGCTTCTGGCTCACCCTCGACGGCCGCAATTTTCTCGGCCGCGGGCGCGTCGAATTGTTGCAGCGCATCCGCGAAACCGGCTCGATCTCACGCGCGGCGAAAGCGATGAAAATGAGCTACAAGGCCGCCTGGGACGCGGTCGATGCGATGAATACGGCGTGGGACGTACCGCTGGTGGAAAGCGGTCCCGGCGGCAGCCGTCTCACCGAGGACGCCGAGCGGCTGATTGCCGCCTACCTGCGCGCCGAAGCACGCCATGCGGAATTCCTGCTGAAGCTGGGCGAGCGCCTGCCGGTGCGCCCGGCCTGATTCGCCAGTCACGCGGGACGCGTCGCGTAGAACTTCAGCGGCTCCGTCCGGCGCACGACCGCTGGCTTCATCTTCCCCACCACGTGCATCTCGCAACGCTTGCAGTCGAAGCGCAGCGTCAGCCGTTCGCTGCCGTTCACCAGGGTGAGCGGCGCCGCACGCAGCGTGCCCTGCACGCCGGTGACGCCCTTTGCCTGCTTCGGGCACAGCGAGAGCGCATAACGCACGCAATGGCGCGTGATCATGAGTGAGATCTCGCCGGTCTCCTCATGGCTCTCGTAGGCCGCATCGATCACCTTGACGCCGTGTCGGGCGTAGAAATCGCGCGCTTTGTGGTTGAACACGTTGGCAAGGTAACTGAGCGTATCTTCCGGAT
>MKWN01000002.1:0-33390 GCA_001899775.1 Thiobacillus sp. 65-29 | reverse complement strand
GCCGCGGACGCACGTACGCCGCGGCGCGTGCCGCTTCCAGCGCCGCCACGGCATCGCGGCGCAGGGTGTTGACGAACGCGGCGGGCAGGAACCAGGGCTGCGACACCTCGATGCGCAGATCCAGAAGCTCGAAGATCGTCGCGCCGAACTTGCCGAGATGCCCGCGCAGGTTCGCTTCGGCCTTCGCCGCGTCGCGCGCCGCTTCCTTTGCATGCGCTGCGCGCACACTGGCGACATGAGCGTCTTCATCGGTGAGTGTCAGCGCGAAGCCATCGGCCGTCTCGCCGAAATGCAACCACACGCCGATGCGGCGGTCAGCAGAGGGCTTTTCCAGCAGGCGCTGCCAGGCCATGTCGCGGTTACGGTTGATCCGCGTGCCCATACGCAGATTCTCGAAATCCGCCAGCGCATCGCGCGGAAACACCCGCCAACCACCCCGCTCCGTCCGCTCGGCGCGATTCACCGCAAATCCGGCAAGCTCGGTTTGCAAGGTGTAGTAGCACAGCCCGTCGCCATTGTTGAGCACGGTCGCAGGATCGTCGGTTTCGAGCTCGATCCACGCATCGCCGAGGCGGGTGACGTAGCCCACCGGCTGGCCGGGATTTTTCGGCGAATCGAAGGCGCCGATGTCGGCCTGGCGGCCATTGACGAAATAATCGGTGAATTCACGGTTGAAGTTCTGGTTGGGGTCGGGCCTGAACGTGAAGCGCGTGCGGCCGGACGAGGCGCGTGCGAATTCGGGACGGCGGGCAATGAGTTCGTCGAGCAGGGTGCGGTAATGGGCGGTGATGTTCTTCACGTAGCCCATGTCCTTGTAGCGGCCCTCGATCTTGAAACTGCGGATACCGGCGTCGACCAGGGCTTCGAGGTGCGCGCTCTGGTTGTTGTCCTTCATCGACAGCACGTGCCTGTCGTGCGCAACGATGCGCCCTTCCATGTCGATGACCTGATAGGGCAGGCGGCATGCCTGCGAACAATCGCCGCGGTTCGCACTGCGCCCGGTGTGCGCGTGGCTGATGTAGCACTGGCCGCTGTAGGCGACGCACAGCGCGCCGTGGACGAAATATTCGAGGGTGGTCGCGGTGTGCGTGGCGGCGCGGATCGCGGCGATCTCACCGAGATCGAGTTCGCGCGCGAGCACGATCTGCGAGAAACCGACGTCCTGCAGGAAGCGCGCCTTGGCCGGTGTGCGAATGTCGCATTGCGTACTGGCATGAAGTTGGATCGGCGGCAGAGCCAGTTCCAGAAGCCCCATGTCCTGGATGATCAGGGCATCGACGCCGGCATCGTAGAGTTGATGGATCAGCGTGCGTGCGGGTTCCAGCTCGTCGTCGGCGAGGATGGTGTTGAGCGTGGCGAATATGCGCGCGTTGAAGCGGTGTGCGTGCGCGACCAGCCGTGCGATGTCGGCGACGCTATTGTCCGCCGCCGCCCGCGCGCCGAATGACGGCCCGCCGATGTATACCGCATCGGCCCCGTGGTTGACGGCCTCGATACCGATGTCGGCGTTGCGTGCCGGTGCCAGCAGTTCGAGGTGATGAGGTTCCAAGGGAGGCGCTTCCGACCAGCAAAACGCCATTTTAGTCTTTATCCCAAAAAATCCATTCGCATATCGACACGTGACCCATCAGCCCAAACGGCCTGACAGACGCCCATGCGGTCCTGGCAGGGGCGGCGCCTCCATGCCATCCGGGTGCTCGCCGCGATCTTCGGGCGGGGAAGCCTTTACGGCATCGGGCCGAGGGCGGCCCTCCTACGACACCCTACCCCGTGTGGAGCACCGCTTGCGGTGCAAATGGGCATTGGCATTGCGTGAAAGCCGGATTCGGTGCGCAAGCGGGTCTCCTGCCGCCCAACGGACAATTCGGATTTATTGCTGCATGGGGTCGCGGCTTGCCACCTGGATGTAGGCATCCTGCTTGACGGCACGGAAGGCCAGGCTCAGCGTGATTTCGTCGCTGATGAGGAAGGCGTACTTGCCCATATTGAAGTCCGAACGTTTCACCGTGACCGTCGCGCGGGCGCCGCAGGCGTCGACCTTGAAATTCGGATCCTGCATGCAGTGAAAGTTGCTCAGCGCCAGTGTCACCGGTTTCGTCACACCCTTGATCGTGAGCAGGCCCGCGAGGCTCGGTTGATCGCCATCGAGTGTCATGCGCGTGGACTTGAAAGTGATCGCAGGATGGTTGGCGGTATCGAAGAAATCCGCATTCTGAATCTTTGTGTCCAGCGTGGCTTGGCCGGTGTTAACCGACGTGGCATCGATGGTCACATCGGCCGATCCGGTGCCGGCGGTCAGATCGAACACCATGCGTCCGCGTATGCGCTCGAAGCGGTGGGTCAGGCTGGGCAGGCCCAGCGTGCGATAGCTGAACAGTGATGCCGTCTGGCTGGCATCGATGATATAGGTTTCAGGCGCCGCCTGAGCGGACGTGGCACAGACAAGCAGCATTGCGAACAGGGTGAGACGGTTCATGTGAGCTCCTTGTGCGAATGGACACGCGGATATTTGCGTGGGCGGCTTGGCCGCCCCGCCCGGACGGTGCATACGCCCGGTACGTATTTCTCACGTGCAACCAGCGTGCCATGCCCATCCGCCCAAGGTCTCACATAAATATTCCATCAAAACACGGCGTTACGTGTCGATCCTATTGATGGACACGCGGCCGGCGGGGAACGGCTGACGGAAATCCAACGGCCAAAGCGGATTTCCGGTCAGTCCTGCTCCGACGGTGCCAGCCAGCCGACTTACGGTGCCGGCGCTGCCTTGTAGGTCTCAATCGCGATCACCAGCGACACCTCATCGCTGACGCCCGGTGCGTACTTGCCCATGTTGAAGTCGGTGCGCTTCAGGGTGGTGCTCGCGTTGGCGCCGCAGGCATCGACCTTGCGTACCGGATGCGTCATGCACTTGAACTGGCTGATCGCCAGCGTCACCGGCCGCGTCACCCCCTTGAGCGTGAGGTCGCCGGTGACGCTGACCGGCTGGTCGCCCTTGAACTTCATCGCCTTCGATTTGAAGGTGATGGTCGGATGCTGCGCAGTGTCGAAGAAATCCTCACTCTGGATGTGTTCGTTGAACAGCGGAAACCCGGTGTTCACCGACTTGGCATCGATCACCACATCGACGGCACCGGTCTTCGCCGCCCGGTCGAGTGTGACCGTGCCGCTGGTCTTGTCGAAGCGGTGGGTTTGATTGGAGAAACCGAAGTGGCTGTAGGTGAAATACGGGAAGGTGTGGCTGTTGTCGACGGTGTAGGTCTCCGGCGCGGCATGCGCGGCGGCGGTCAAGACGGTCAACGCGAACAGGGGGGCGATACGTTTCATGCGTGGCTCCTCGTGGGTGGAACTGCGGGTTACTTGCCGGTGGCGGCAATACGGAAAGTTACGCGGACTTCGTTGGCGACGGTGGCCACGTCGGCCCACATGCCTTCGCCGATACCGAAATCGAGGCGTTTGAGAATGAAGCTGCCGTCGAAGCCAGCGGCGGTTTTGCCGGGTACGAAGCGCACCGGCACGACGAGTTCGCGGCTGCGGCCCTTGAGCGTCAGCGTGCCGCGCATCTCGTAGCGGTCGTCGCCCAGCGCACGCACGCTGGACGATACGAACGTCGCCTTGGGGTAGGCGCTGCGGTTGAACCAGAGCTTGCCGGCTGCTTCTTCGTCGGCCTCGCGCGATCCGGCGTCGATGCTGGCCAGATCGATGTCGATCTGTGCGCGGGCGGCTTCCGGACGTGCCGGATCGAAGGCCATCTGGGCGGTGAAGCGCTTGAAACCGCCCTTCACCGGCACGCCCATCTGGCGGAATTCGAAGTCGACGCGGCTCTGCTTGGGCAGTACCGTGGTGTATTCCACCGCGTGCGCCGTGGAGGCGACGAACAGGGCGAGCAATCCGAGGGTCAGTGTTCTCATGTCGATTCCTTTGCCTTTCCGCCCGGACCCATGCGCTGCAGGAAGGGCTGACGTTCGATGAAATGATGTTGCAGGGCCGCGGCAACGTGCAGGATGACCAGCCCCAGCAACGCAAAGTTCAGTGTCTGGTGCACGCCGGCGAGCAGGTCGCCGAGTTCGCGGTTTTTTTCCACCAGATCCGGCAGGGGCAGGATGCCGAACCACACCGTCGGAAAACCTTTGGCCGAGCTCATGAGCCAGCCGGTAAGCGGTATCGCGAGCATCAGGACATACAGCAGGCCATGCACGATCGCGCTGGCGCGCAGCTGCCACGCGGCGATGCCCGCCGGCAGCGGCGGCGGTACGTGCGTCGCGCGCCAGGCGAGACGCAGGCCGACCAGCAGGAAGATCGTCACGCCGATCCACTTGTGGTAGCTGTATAACTGCAACTTCCTGGGCGAAAGCGGCAGCTCGTGCATATAGACGCCGAGGGGAAAGGCGACGAAGATCAACAGGGCGACCAGCCAATGCAGGACGATGGCGGGCGGGGTGTAGCGATCGGGCATCAGGGATTCTCCTTGGCGAAAAGTCCGGCCAGTTCGCGCAGTGCCGCCTGCCAACGCTTGTGCTGCGCGGCGCTGGCCGTTGCGAAACAGCGCGCCAGGTAGGCCAGGTGCGCGGGGAATGTCTGCTTGAACAGGGCCTCGCCGGCCGGCGTGAGACGGATGATCTGGCAGCGGCGGTCGCTGTCGTGGGCAACGCGCTCGACCCAGCCTCGCGCGGCGAGACGGTCGACCACGCCGGTCAGCGTCCCCTTGGTGATGAGCGTCTTCTCGCCGAGTTCGGTGGCGGTCATGCCGGGCGTGTTGCCCAGTGTGGCGACGATGTCGAACTGCGGCGGTGTCAGTCCCAGGGTGCGGATGTGCGCGCCGGAACAGGACTCGAAAGCCTGATAGGTCTGGACCAGGGCCTGGACGGTAGGAAGGAATTCGGCAGCACGCATTGAGGGCAATATTTGTTCTAACACGAACCACTTTAGTTCGCGTTAGAACAAATGTCAAGCCCCAGCCCCGCCGGAGAGAATTTCAGTCTGCGAGCCAGCGTGCCGCCGCGTCCTCGTCGCTGGCGCGCGCCTCGACCCAGCGCGCGCCCTCCGGCGTTTCTTCCCTCTTCCAGAACGGCGCCCGGGTCTTCAGGTAATCCATGATGAACTCGCACGCGGCGAACGCCTCGCCGCGATGGCTCGACGCCACCGCCACCAGCACGATGGGGTCGCCCGGCAGCAGACGGCCGACGCGGTGGATCACGGTCACGTCGAGAAGCGGCCAGCGCGCGCATGCGTCGTCGACGACCTTGCCCAGCGCGTTCTCGGTCATGCCCGGATAATGCTCCAGGGTCATCGCCGCCACGCCGCTGCCCTCGTTCATGTCGCGCGCGAGACCGACGAAGCTGGCGATTGCGCCGATGTCGGTGCGGCCGTGACGCATCGCGTCGACTTCGGCGCCGAGGTCGAAGGCGTCCCCCTGCACGAGGATCTTCATCGACTCACCCTCCGGTTACCGGAGGGAAGAGCGCGACTTCCGCACGCTCGGGCAGCGGCGTGTCGAGCGCGACGACGTCCTGGTTGACCGCGACGCGGAACGTGCGGCTGCCGCCGAGTTCCTCGGCCCAGGCCCCGCCGCGTGCGTGCAGCGTGGCGACGAGATCCGCGGCGGTGGCGCCGGAAAATTCGAGGGTCTCTTCGGCCATGCCGAAGCGCTCGCGCAGGCGGGCGAAGTACAGAACGCGTAGCGTATTCATGCAAGCAGCTCCGAAAAAGGAATGAAACGCACCCAGTCGCCCTGCCGGATGGTCTGGCCGATGGGCAGGTCGACCAGGCCGTCGGCCCAGGCGCACGAGGTCAGCACGCCCGAGCTCTGGTTGGGGAACAGCGCCAGCCGGCCGTCGGGTTGCAGGCGCGCGCGCAGGAATTCGCGCCGCGTGCCGGGCTTGCTCCATGCGAAGCCGGCCTGCACCGCGAACGCGCGATACAGCACGTCGGCGGCGCCCATGCGCTTGAGCAGGAAGGGTCGCACGAACAGGCCGAAGGTGACGAAGGCGGATACCGGATTGCCGGGCAGGCCGATGAAATCCGCCTCGCCGACGCGCCCGTAGACGAGCGGCTTGCCGGGTTTCATCGCCACTTTCCACATCTCGACGCGGCCGAGCTTTTCCACCGCGGTTTTGACGTAGTCCGCCTCTCCCACCGACACGCCGCCGCTGGTGATGACGACGTCCGCTTCGCGCGCCGCGCGCGCCAGCGCCGCCTCGGTCGCGTCCAGTGTGTCCGGCACGATACCGAGGTCGATGAGTTCGCAGCCCAGTCCGGCGATGAGGCCCGCCAGCGTATAGCGGTTGGAGTTGTAGATCTGCCCCGGCGCGAGCGTCATGCCCGGCGCGACCAGTTCGTCGCCGGTGAAGAAGCAGGCCACCTTGAGTTTCCTGAACACCGGCAGTGCGGCCAGTCCCACCGATGCGGCGAGTCCCATTTCCGCCGCACCCAGACGGGTGCCGGTGGCGAGCACCGCGTCGCCCGCGCGGACGTCCTCGCCGGCACGGCGGATGTTCTCGCCAACGTGCGGCTGGGTGTGGATGGCCACGACGTCGCCTTCCGCCGCACAGTATTCCTGCATCACCACGGCGTCGGCGCCGGGTGGCACCGGCGCGCCGGTGAAGATGCGCGCCGCGGAACCGGGCGCGAGCGGCACGCCGACGGCGCCGGCGAGGATGCGCTGCGACACGGCCAGCTTCACCCCGGGTGTGGCGACGTCGGCAACGCGTACCGCATAGCCGTCCATCGCGCTGTTGTCCATGGGCGGCACGGTGACGCCGGAAGTCTGCGGTGCGGCAAGCACGCGTCCGAGCGCGTCGGTGACGGCAACGGTTTCCCGTTGGGTGACGCCGCGCGCGCGTTCGAGCAGGGCGTCAAGCAGTTGATCGGCTGAGAGCATGGTCGACGATGAAATCGGTGAGTTGCGGAATCGCATCGAGGTCGATGCGGGGAAAACCATCGGGCGGTGCGACATCGCTCGCCACCGCGAGGATGTGCGGGTCTTCGGGGAACAGCCAGGGCTTGCCGGTCGCCGCGCGGTGCACTTCGAGCTTCGGGATCGGCTCGCGCTTGTAGCCTTCGACCAGGACCAGGTCGCACGGCGGCAACCGGTCGAGCAGCGCGTCGAGCGCCGGCGGCATGTTGCGGTGCTCGGTGAGCAGCGCGGTACGGTGGTCGGAAGACAGCAGCACCGCCGCCGCCCCCGCTGAGCGCGCGCGCCAGCTGTCCTTGCCAGGCTGATCGATGTCGAAGTCGTGGTGCGTGTGCTTGATCACCGCGACCCACAGGCCGCGCGCGGCGAGTTGCGGCAACACCCGCTCGATGAGCGTGGTCTTGCCGCTGCCGCTATAGCCCGCGATGCCAAAAACTCTCATTGCCTGCCGCCTCCGAAGTTGTTATATTTTTACATATATAACCCTGCCCTGTCAGCCATCGCCCGCATCATGAACGCGCCCCAGCTCATCGACCAGTTCGGCCGCCAGATCGACTACGTGCGCCTGTCCGTCACCGACCGCTGCGACCTGCGCTGCAGCTACTGCATTCCGGAGGGTTTCAACGGCTTCGAGGAACCCGCGCACTGGCTCGATTTCGACGAGATCGAGCGGCTCATCGGTGCGTTCGCGCGCCTCGGCGTGCGTCGCGTGCGTCTCACCGGCGGCGAGCCGCTGCTGCGCCGCGACATCGTCGAACTGAGCGCTCGCCTCGCCGCCCTTCCCGGCATCGACGATCTTTCCCTGTCGACCAATGGCACGCAGCTCGAGAAACACGCCGCCGCCCTGAAAGCCGCCGGCGTCACGCGGCTCAACGTCAGCCTCGACTCGCTGCAGCAGGCGCGGGTGGAACGCATCAACGGCCGCGACGTGCTGGCGCGCGTCATGGCGGGGCTGGACGCCGCGCAGGCCGCGGGTTTTTCCCCGATCAAACTCAACATGGTCGCGCTCGCCGGCATCAACGACGACGAAATCGACCAGATGGTCGCCTTCTGCATGGCGCGCGGCTTTGTGCTGCGGCTGATCGAGACCATGCCCATGGGTGCCACCGGCCGCAACGCCGAATACCTCGACCTGCAACCGGTGAAGGAGCGCCTGCGCCGCGAATTCGGTCTCCTCGACACCACCTTCCCCGGTGCCGGCCCGGCGCGTTATCTCGGCAGCGCCGACGGCCGCTTCAACGTCGGTTTCATCACCCCCATTTCGCAGCATTTCTGTCAGACCTGCAACCGCGTGCGTGTCGCGGTCGACGGCACCGCCTACATGTGCCTGGGCCAGGACGAGCACTTCGCCTTCCGCCCCATGCTGCGCGACGGCTGCAGCGACGCCGAACTCGACGCCGCCATCCTGCACGCCATCGACCTCAAGCCCGAGCGCCACGAATTCCGCGAAGCGCCGCAGAAGGTGATGCGCTTCATGTCGATGACCGGCGGCTGAGCCGCTATGCGCCGCCGACCGTGCGAAAGCCCGCGAACGGGTCGCGCCGGTGCGGCCGGTAGAAATTGCGATAGCCGGGACGCTTCAACGCCGCATCGGTGAACGGCCCGCCGCCGCGCAGTTCCCAATGGGTGTCGAACCACGGCCGGGAATAGTCGCGATAGGGGTCGGGCGAGAAGCCGGGATATGGCGCGAAGGGATCCCGCAGCCAGTCCCAGGCCATGCCGCGCCGAAAGTCGGGATGCGTCGTTGCCCGTACCCACTCCGCGGCGCCCGGCAGGCGTCGTCCCATCCAGGCGGCGCAGGCCTCGGCCTCGAAGCGGTTCACGTGCAGCATCGGCGCGTCGGACCTTGGCGCATCCCAGCGGTCGAAGCGCCGCACCCGCCAGCCGCCCTCCCCGCTTCGCCAGTAGAGCGGCTGGCTCGTACCCGCGGCCTCGCGCCAGGCCCACCCCGCGTCCGACCAACAGCCCTTGTTCCGGTAGCCACCGGCATCGACGAACGCCGTGAAGCTCGTCTCGGACACCGGCGCCGCATCGATGTCGAACGCCGCGACCGGCACGCGATGGCGCCATTTCTCGTTGTCGAAAATGAAGCCCGCGTCGGCGCCGCTGCCCAGCGCCACCTCGCCCGCATCGAACGTCAGTCGCCGCGCGGGCGGCAGAGCATCGCCCGGAGCGTGCGCGGGTGGCGCATAGCCCAGGTTCTGGAACGCCATCCACCAGGCCTCGACGTGCATCAACTCGTGGTACAGCGACAGCTCGGCGTAGTAAGCGATCTCGTCATCGGCGCCGCGTGCGAGACGCTCGGCGACCGCCCCGGCCACCCGGTCGGCGTAGGCATCGAGCACCGCCGGCCGTGGCAGGGGCAGGTCCCAGCGCAGATCGTGCGCCACGCTCGACGAGTCGTACAGCGCATCGGCGTCATCGAGCAGACTGGGCGCGTAGCCGCCGTTGGCTTGTGCGCGCAGGCACCAGCGCTCCTGGAACCAGACGATGTGTCCATACTCCCACAGGGGCGGATTCAGGTGTTCCGCGCGCGGCCCCAGCCAGCCGCCCTCGGGCAGGCAGTCGATCAGTGCGCGCAGGCGACCGCGCGCCTGCGCCAGCCGCTTGACGAGCGCCGTTGCAGGATAGCCGCTGACGGGTCGGATTTGGTTCATTGCATGATGCACTATGGTTAATTGGATTCTAGACAGAATTTCCACGAGGGAAGCATTTCCATGGACGACACGAACGAACCCGAAGAACCGATTCACCTCACCCGCTTCTCCCACGGCGGCGGCTGCGGCTGCAAGATCGCGCCGGCGGTGCTGCGCGACATCCTCGCCGACACCCCGTTCGCCTCGCATCGGGCGGCTTCCCACCCCGACCTGCTAGTGGGCGTCGAACACGGCGACGACGCCGCGGTATACCGCTTGAACGACGAACAGGCGATCGTCGCCACCACCGACTTCTTCATGCCCATCGTTGACGACCCCTACGAGTTCGGCCGTATCGCCGCGACCAATGCGCTGTCCGACGTCTACGCCATGGGCGGCAAGCCGCTGTTCGCGCTGGCCATCGTCGGCATGCCGATCGACAAGCTGCCCCAGCGCGTGATCCGCCGCATCCTCGCGGGTGGCGAAGCGGTGTGCAAGGCGGCAGGCATCCCGATCGCCGGCGGCCATTCGATCGACGCACCGGAGCCGATCTACGGCCTGGTCGGCATCGGCGTGGTGGACCCGCGCCGCGTCAAGCAGAACACCGGCGGCCAGGCCGGCGACGTGCTGATCCTCGGCAAGCCGCTCGGCGTCGGCATCTACAGCGCAGCCCTGAAAAAGGGCGCGCTGAGCGCCGACCAGTACGCCGCGATGATCGCCGCGACCACCCAGCTCAACACCGCCGGCGCCGAGCTCGCCGACATGCCCGGCGTGCACGCGATGACCGACATCACCGGCTTCGGCCTGCTCGGCCACCTGCTCGAGATCACCCGCGCGTCCAAGGTGTCGGCCGCGGTCGAACTGAGGCGGCTGCCGCTCCTGCCCGGCGTCGGCGAGTTCGCGCGGGCCGGGTACGTCACCGGCGCGAGCCAGCGCAACTGGACGAGCTACGGCAGCGAGGTCACGTTCGCCGACGGCATCGCCGACTGGCAGCGCGCCGTACTCACCGATCCGCAGACCAGCGGCGGCCTGCTGGTCAGCTGCGCCCCCGAGGCGCGCGACACGGTGATGGACGTCTTCCGCCGCCACGGCTTCGCGCAGGCGACGAAAATCGGCCGGCTGGGCCCCGGTCGCGACGTCGTGGTTGGTGCCTGAGTGCGGTTCAGCTTCCAGGACTTCCCCGCCGCACAGGACAGGCTGCGTGCCGACGTGCTGGCCGGGCTCGCGACCCGCCCGAAGAGCATTCCACCGAAATATTTCTATGACGCAGCGGGCTGCCACCTGTTCGAGACGATCTGCACGCAGCCCGAGTATGCGCTGTGCCGCACCGAGCAGGCGCTGATGGCATCCCACCTGCCCGAAATCGCCACCGCGCTGGGCAAGGTCGAGAGCATCGTCGAACCCGGTGCCGGCGATTGCACCAAGGTGCGCCGGCTGCTCGACGCCCTGCGCCCCAACCGACTGGTCGTGATGGACATCGCCGGTGCACCGCTGGCCGCCTCCGCGCAGGCCGTCGCCCACGATTACCCGGACATCGACGTGAGCGCGCTGGCAATGGACTTCCTCGGTGAGCTCGATGCGGCCGATCCCTGGCTCGCCGCCGGCCCGCACCTCGTCTACTACCCCGGCTCCAGCATCGGCAACTTCCCGCCCGCCGCCGCCACCGCCCTGCTCGCGCGCTTCCGCCGCCTGGCCGGTGCGGACGGCCGCCTGCTCATCGGCTTCGACCTCAAGAAGGACCCGCAGCGCCTGCACGCGGCCTACAACGACGCGGCCGGCGTCACCGCCGCGTTCAACCTCAACCTGCTCGCGCGCATCAACCGCGAACTCGCTGCCGATTTCGACCTGGCACGCTTCCGCCACTACGCCTTCTACAACCCGCTGGAAGGCCGCGTCGAAATGCACCTCGCGAGCCTCACCGAGCAGACAGTGAACGTCGCGGGCCAGCGCTTCCGCTTCGACTGCGGCGAAACCCTGCTCACCGAGTATTCCTACAAGTTCGTCCCCCGCGAATTCGACGCGCTGGCACAGGCCGCCGGCTGGCAGCCGAAAGCCGGGTGGCAGCACGACGGCTTCGCGGTGCGGCTGTACGAGTAGGGAGGGGATCGCTTGCGTTTGATCGCAGGACGCCAGCACGATGCACCGACTCTGACTTGACGTGCTTGCTGCATCAAATATACTTGCAATTATACTTGTACGGCTTGATTACAAGGAGCTGCCACCATGTCGCAAATCACGCTATATCTGGACGAGGCCACGCAGGCGCTGGTCGAGCAGGCCGCACGGGCCAATGGCATGTCGAAAAGCCGCTGGGTGGCGGAAATCATCCGCAAATATGCCGCCCATGAATGGCCGCGGGATTGCCTGGCGTTGGCGGGGCGTTTCGCCGATTTTCCCCTGCGCGAAGAAAGTCCGGCCTCGCAGCCAGCGGATGTACCACGCCTGGGTTTTTGATTGCCTGTCATGCTGATTCTCGACAGCAACACCATCAGTTACTACTTTCGCGGCGATCCGCAGGTGGTGCCGCGCCTGCAAGCTTTTTCCCCTGCCGATATCGGCGTGCCTGCCATTGTGGAATACGAACTTCGTTACGGTCTTTTGCGTTTGCCGCCGGAGGCAGCCAATCCCCGCCTGCTGGCATTAACCGCTTTGCTGCGACCGATGCAGATTCTGCCGTTCGATCGCGAATGCGCGGCTCATGCCGCCCGTATCCGTGTGGAGCTCGAGACCGCAGGCACGCCCATCGGTCCGCACGATACGTTGATCGCTGCGACGGTATTGCGTTATCAGGCCTCGCTGGTAACCCGCAATGCGCGCGAATTTTCCCGTATTCAGGGCTTGCAATGGATTAACTGGCACGAAGCCGCATGAGCGCCGGGAACGCAGAACCCATGCGTACCGGGAGGCTGGCATTGTCCACCACCTTGATGGACGATTGCTTCAACCGAAATCCATTGGAACATCCGTGTGTGAAAAATCAACGGGATGCAGGCGACATGCCGGGCTGAAGCCCGACCTGCCAACCCGTCGGTTTTGCGATGTCTGAATGGCTGATGGAGAATCCGGGTTTACCCCTGTAGGCAGCCGGGTCGCGCGCGTCTTCCCTGGCCGTAGAATCGGCCAATGGCCACACTCGAATCCCTGCATTTCGACAACGGCTTCGCGCGTCTGCCCGAGGCCTATTACTCGCGCGTCTGTCCGACGCCGGTACCCGGCCCGTACCTGGTCTGCTACAGCCCGGAGGCACTGGCCCTGCTCGATCTCGATCCCGGCGAGATGGCGCGCCCGGAACTGATTGAAACGCTCGCCGGCAACCGCCTGCTGCCGGGCATGGACACACTCGCCGCGCTCTACGCGGGACACCAGTTCGGCCATTACGTGCCGCAACTGGGCGATGGCCGGGCGATCCTGCTGGGCGAAGTGAGGAACGCCAAGGGTGAAGGCTGGGAAGTGCAGATCAAGGGGGGCGGGCGCACGCCCTACTCGCGCGGTGGCGACGGCCGCGCGGTGCTGCGCTCGAGCATCCGCGAGTTTCTTTGCTCGGAAGCGATGCACGCGCTCGGCATCCCGACCACCCGCGCGCTCGCCATCGTCGGCAGCGACCACCCGGTCTACCGCGAGGACGAGGAAACCGCGGCGCTGGTGACGCGGTTGGCGCCAAGCTTCGTGCGCTTCGGATCATTTGAAGTTTTTTACTACCGCAACCAGGTCGAACCGATCCGGCAACTCGCCGACTACGTCATCGCGCGCTACTACCCGGAGCTCGCGGATCTTGCCGACCCCTACCCCGAGTTCCTGCGCCAGGTCGCCTTGCGCACGGCCGAGCTGATGGCACAGTGGCAGGCGGTGGGTTTTTCGCACGGGGTGATGAACACCGACAACATGTCGATCCTTGGGCTCACGCTCGACTACGGGCCGTTCGGTTTTCTCGACGCCTTCGATCCGGGTTTCATCTGCAATCACTCGGACACCGGCGGCCGCTATGCCTTCGACCAGCAACCGGACGTCGCCGCATGGAACCTGACCAAGCTCGCCCAGGCGCTGGTGCCGCTGATGTCGGTGGAAACGGCGTCGCAGGCAATCGGTGACTATCCGCAGGCCTTCGGCCGCGCCTACCTCGGGCGCATGCAAGCGAAGCTCGGTCTCGCGCCTGGCGACGATACCGTGTCTCTCATCATGGATGTGCTGCAACTCCTGGCGCAGAATCGCGTCGACTACACGATCTTCATGCGCCGTCTGTGCGATTTCGACAGCACCGCCGGCGCGCTCAACGCGCCGCTGCGCGATCTCTTCATCGACCGTGCGGCGTTCGACGCCTGGGCCGCGCGCTATGGCGCCGCACTGCGGCGGCAGGGCTCGCAGGACACGGAACGGGCGCCCGCGCAGCGGCGCGTCAATCCCAAATACATCCTGCGCAATCACCTCGCCGAGACGGCCATCCGCCGCGCCGCCGACCAGCGTGACTACAGCGAAATCGAACGCCTGCGTCGCCTGCTGACGCGCCCCTACGACGAACAGCCGGAATTCGAGACCTATGCCGCCGAGCCGCCTGACTGGGCGCGCACAATTGAGGTAAGCTGCTCTTCGTGAGCCGCCTAGTCCTCGCCGTCGTTTTCACCTTCACCGCCCTGCTGGCTGCCTGCAGCACCTCCGCCATCCAGCGCAAGGATGGCACCAGCAGCGCGCGCAGCTTCAGCGTGAAGGATCTGGCGAAGGGCGACGTCGACAACGTGATCGAGATTCATCAGCAGGAAATCCTCGCGATCCTGAAAACGCTCACGCTGAAACTGTACCGGCGCAATCCCAACGAATGGCGCAAGAGCGGACAGACGAGCGCCGAGGCGGCCACCGCCACCCTGTTCGATCCGGTGGCACACTGGCAGGCAGCGCCGCCCGGGGATATCCAGTGGGAGCATGCGCTGCGCGAGCCGTGGCGCGCCGATTTCACCGGCGACCGGGTGCACGCGCTGATGAAGGGCCTCTTGGTGATGCACATGGCGGCGTTCAATCACCAGACCGAGTTCTACCTGCTGAGCGAAGTCGATGCGCAGAAGCTCTACAACGCCGCGCGCAACACCGAGGCCATCGTGTGGAAGCTGTCCAATGCGCGCAACGAGCGCGGCGAAGCGATCCTCGTCTCCAACAGCATGGAAGCAGGCGGCACCGCCAACCTCAGCTTCGAGCGTGAATTCGGCAAGCTCATCGGCATCGAGGACACGCTCGCGAAAATCGTCGAGGACAAGACCAGCCGCGCGATCCGCTTCGGTGTGGTCAACTTCGCCAGCATGATCTTCCTGCCGATCTGACATGGCCTATGACACGCTGACGCGCGACCAGTGGGCGTGGGAGTTCCTGCGCCGCAACCCCGAGTACCAGCGCGACTACCGCCGCTTCATGGAAATCTGGCGCGCCCTGGAAGCCGCCTACGGCGCGCCGCCGCAGCGCGACTTCCTGCGCTGGAAGCAGGACCCGCGCGCCTACGGCCCCCTGCCGGGCGATACCGGGCTTGACGCACCTGCGGGAGAACTGTGCGTCGTTGACGACGACCGTGTGCTGCTGGAATGCTGGATGGGTGCGAAATGGGGCTTCCACAAATTCCCGCTCGATCCCGCACGCGCAGCGCCCGACCCGGACGAGCTGTCCTGGCGTCCGTCCGCACCGCCGGAGCCGCGGCCGGTCGACGATCCCCTGCGTATGGACTTCAGCTTCGACCTCGCCCTGCCGCTGCCGCCGCAACTGGAAACCGCGAAATTCCGTCTCGTCAGCCGTGCCACCGAATTGCGCCGCACAGGCGTGGCCGCACCGCTGACGGTGGCGAACCAGCGCGCGCACTGGAACGTCTTGCTGCGCGTGCTGGATGCCGCCGCTGCAAGCGAAGCATTGAGCGAGACCGACACCGTACTGCTCGACGAGGCGCGCGCGATGACGCGGCGCGGTTATCTGGACATCCTGCGCCTCGCTTGAAGCCCTTGCCGGAGCGTTGCGGTCCTTGCGGGCGTCCATACCTGCTGCCCCCGGTTCATCTCGAACAAATCGACGACACCCGCAGGAATGAAGCGCATCAGGTGCGCGTCAACTCCGTGCGCCCCTCGCCGGTCAACACACGGATGGTGCGTTCGCTGGAAAGCGGCTCCGGCGCATCGCAGGAAGCCATCGCCCATTCCATCCCTCTGGGGCGTTACGCCGAGAGCGCGGACATCGCGAACATGGTGCTGTTCCTCCTCGCAGTTCCGCGTGGACGGCGGCATGTTGAGTTAAACGTCGCAAGAATCGGATCGGGTGACGGACGGTGCTTGCCGACACACATGTTTTTGCTCTGTGTTCTCTGTGTCGCTGTGGTTCAACTGCTTTTTTCAGGTTCAATGAAAATCCCGCGAATGCGTGACCAGATTGCCCAGCAGCGGCGTCATATCCCGCAGATGCCCGGCGACAAGATGCGCCACGTCGCCCTGCCGCTCGAGCGTGCCATAGACGGCCAGGAGGCGCGCGCCGAGTAGTTCGCGCCGCTGCCGCTCGGCGAGGTCGCGCCACACGACCACGTTCACATGCCCGGTCTCGTCCTCCAGGGTGAGGAAGGTGACGCCGCTCGCGGTGCCGGGGCGCTGGCGGTTGAGCACGAGGCCGGCGGCGCGCGCGAGGCGGCCGTGCGGCAGATGGCGCAGTGCCTCGGCGGTAACGATCCGCTCGCGTCGCAGACGGTCGCGCAGCAGCGCGAGCGGATGGCGGCCGAGGCTGAGGCCCAGGCTGGCGTAGTCGGCGACGAGGTCCTGGCCTTCGCTGAGTGGAAACAAGTCGGGCTGCGGCTCTTCAGCGCGCGCCATGGCGAGCGGGTTGGCTCGCTCGATGCCGGCGACATCCCAATAAGCCTGCCTGCGATGGCCGGCCAGACGGGCCAGCGCACCGGCGGCGGCGAGGCACTTGAGGTCACGCGCATCGAGCCCGCTGCGTGCGGCGAGATCGTCGACGCTGGCGAAGGGCTTTTGCGCGCGCGCCGCGGTCAGGCGCGCGGCGCCTTCGAGGGAAAAGCCATTGACCAGGCGCAGGCCGAGACGGAGGGCGGGCGGGCTCGTGCCTTCGCATGCACGCCCCCCCTCTCCCCAGCCCTCTCCCCGAAGGGGAGCGGGCAATCGTTCCAGCGGAGAGGGGGTGCTTTGTGCTTGGGTCGGGCCTTGCCCCTCTCCCCCACCTCCACCCCCTGAATCCTGACCCCTGAATCCTGACCCCTGCTCCAGCGTGCAGTCCCACTCGCTTTCCAGCACGTCGACCGGCAACACCTCCACCCCGTGGCGGCGCGCGTCCTGCACGATCTGCGCCGGCGCGTAGAAGCCCATCGACTGGCTGTTCAGGAGCGCACAGGCGAACGCCGCCGGCTCGTGGCGCTTCAGCCAGGCCGAGACGTAGACCAGGAGTGCGAAACTCGCAGCGTGCGATTCGGGAAAACCGTATTCGCCGAATCCCTGGATCTGCATGAAAATCTGCCGCGCGAAATCCTCCGTGTAACCCCGTTCGCGCATGCCGTCGATGAGGCGTTGCTCGAATGCATCGAGCCCGCCCTTCCTGCGCCATGCCGCCATCGAGCGGCGCAGCCGGTCGGCTTCGCCCGGTGTGAAACCGGCGGCGACGACCGCGAGCTGCATCACCTGTTCCTGGAAGATCGGCACACCGAGCGTTCTTTCCAGCACGCCGCGCACCGCTTCACTCGGATAGGTAACGGGCTCGGTGCCTTCGCGGCGACGCAGGTAGGGATGCACCATGCCGCCCTGGATCGGTCCCGGACGCACGATGGCAACTTCGATCACCAGGTCGTAGAAGCGGCGCGGCTTCATGCGCGGCAGCATCGCCATCTGCGCGCGCGACTCGATCTGGAACACGCCGAGCGTGTCCGCGCGGCCGATCATCTCGTACACCGCCGGGTCCTCGGACGGCACGTCGCTCATCGCGAACGGCCACCCGCGCATGCTGCTCACGAGGTCGAGCGCGCGGCGGATCGCCGAGAGCATGCCGAGCGCGAGGACGTCGATCTTCAGCAGCCCCAGCGCGTCGAGATCGTCCTTGTCCCACTGGATGAGGGTGCGCTCGGGCATTACCGCGTTCTCGACCGGCACCAGTTGCGAGAGCTGTCCGCGCGCGATGACAAAGCCGCCGACGTGCTGCGAGAGGTGGCGCGGAAAGCCGACCAGTTCGTCGACCAGCCGGATCAGCAGCGCGACTTTTCTGTTGGCAGGATCGAAGCCCGCTTCCATCAGGCGCTCGGGCTTGATCTTGCGGCCGTCCCACCACGCCATGGACTTGGCCAGGCGGTCGACCTGCTCGAGGTCGAAGCCGAGCGCCTTGCCGACGTCGCGCATCGCGCTCCTTGGGCGGTAGCTGATCACCGTCGCGGCGAGCGCGGCACGGTCGCGGCCGTACTTGGCGTAGAGGTACTGGATCACTTCCTCGCGCCGCTCGTGCTCGAAATCGACGTCGATGTCGGGGGGCTCGTTGCGCTCGCGCGAGATGAAGCGTTCGAACAGCATCGCCATGCACGCCGGATTCACCTCGGTGATGAAAAGCGCGTAGCACACCGCCGAATTCGCCGCCGAACCGCGCCCCTGGCAGAGGATGCCGCGGCGACGGGCGAAACGGACGATGTCGTGCACGGTGAGGAAGTACGGCTCGTAGCCGAGTTCCTCGATCAGCGCGAGTTCGTGTTCGATCTGCGCACGCACCGCCTCTGGCGTACCTGCAGTAAAGCGCAGGGCAAGACCTTCCTCGGTCAGCTTGCGCAGATGGCCGATCGCGGTCTCGCCGGGCGGCACCAGCTCTTCCGGGTATTCATAACGCAGCGTATCGAGCGAAAAGCTACAGCGCGCGGCGATCGTTAGTGTCGCGTCAATCAAGGCCTTCGGATAAAGCCGGGCCAGGTCGGCGGGCGCGCGCAGATGGCGCTCGGCGTTGGGATGGAGCGCGTTGCCCACGTCGAACACCGGCACGCCAAGACGGATCGCGGTGAGCGTGTCCTGCAGCGCGCGCCGTCCGGCGACATGCATGTGCACCTCGCCCGCCGCAACCATCGGCAGGGCGGATGTTTCAGCCAGCTCGATCGCCGCGCCGAGCCGCTCGGCATCGTCGGGCGCACGGAACAGCCCCACCGCGAGCCAGGCGCGGCCGGGGAAGCGTGCGGCGATGCTTTGCGCGTGTGCAAGCGTTGGCGGCGGGTCGGCGAGCAGTAGAGCGAGGCAGCCGGGCACGCCATCGGCAAGGTCGGCGAGCGAAAGCCTGTAACGTCCCTTGATCGCACTGCGCCGCCCGCGCGTAATGAGCGCGGAAAGATTGCCATAGCCCGCGCGGTCGGTTGCCAGCAGCACCACGCGCGTGCCTTCGCTGAATTCGATTTCGCTGCCGACGATGAGCTTCAAGCCCACCTCCTTCGCCGCCACGTGCGCGCGCACGACGCCGGCGAGCGAGCATTCGTCAGTGATGGCGAGCGCCGCGTAGCCGAGTTCATGCACGCGCGCGACCAGTTCCTCCGGGCGCGACGCACCGCGCAGGAAGGTGAAGTTGGAGAGGCAGTGGAGTTCGGCGTAGGACATGACAGCTTAAGACCGGCCCTCTCCCCACCCCCTCTCCCACAAGTGGGAGAGGGGTTCCCATGGAATGCCTGGTTTCGCTGCGAAGCATCGATCCTCATACCCTCTCCCCTTGGGGAGAGGGTCAGGGACAGGGCCGCCTTTCATCTTCACGCAAACACCCCATGCACATACCACTCGCCACTCACACGGTCGCAATACACCCACAGCCGCGCGCCGTCCCCATCCTCCGCCACGTAGTAATCGCGCGCGACATCGCCGCCGTCCCACCAGCCGCTTTCGATGCGCTCGGGGCCGGATTGCAGCTTGAGCCGGCCGTCGCGGCATGGCAGCGGATCGGGCAGCAGCCACAGCGGGCGGTGGCGGTTGGCCGCAGCGGCACGCTTCGAGCCTTGCGCCGGCCGCCAGGCGCATTCGGGACGATGATCGGCGGCGGTCTCGACGCCGTGAACCGCGTCCGGGCCGAGGCGGATGCGCAGACGCTCGAGCAGCAGGTCGCCGTCGGCCTCGCCGTGTTGCGTCCGGAACAGGTCAGCGTTCGCTCCCGCCAGCGGCTGCACGCGCGGCGCGCGCAACACGATCGTGTGTACCGCTGCCGGCAGCCGGGTGCGGCCGAGCGTCTCGTGCATGAGCAGCTGCATGCGCCCGGCGTCGCGCACCGGCTTGACGAAGCCGAGCTTCACGACGGTGGCGTCGCGCCGTTCGTGGCGACAGACGAGTTCCAGTTCCTGCACGCCAGCCTGGCGCCGTGTGAGAAATCCCTCCAGCTCCGGCAGCAGGCGGCGCACGGCGAACAGCAGTGCTTCCGCCACGTGCACTGGCGCGGGCAGTTCCAGCGCGCGCTCGAAGCGCGCCGGCGGCTCGAAGAAGGCACGTGCCTCGGGCACGCGTCCCAGCGCGCGGTCGAGTTCGTCGACGAGCGCCTGGCCGAAGCGCCGCGCCAGACCGGCGCGTGGCAGGCGCAGGCAGTCGCCCAGCGACGATGCGCCAATCCTGTCCAGACCCTCCACCACCCCCGCCGGCTGGTCGAGCAGCGCGACCGGCAAGGTGACGAGAATGGCTTCCAGCCGCGCAGGCTCGTGGATCGCCTTTTCCACGCCCGCACGCGCCAGCAACCAGGCGCCGCGCGACGACGGCGCGCAGGCCATGGCCGCCGCGTAGCCCACTTCTTCAAGCCCGCTGCGCGCCATCTTCAGCAGATTGCCCAGGCCGCGATGCAAGTTGAGACACGTGCCGACTTCGAGCAGCAGCCCGGCGGGCGGCGCCATGCTCACCGAGGACGTGAAGCGCCCCGCCCACACGGCGAGCCCCTCGAGCGCCGCCTGTTCGGCCAGCGCATCGCGCTGGCGCACGACGAGGCCGTCGGCCAGGGCCTGCGCCGCGGAGGCGGCCATGCCCGCACCCACGCCGCAGGCCTCGGCGGCGGCGTTGCAGGCGACGACCCGGGTGCGGCCGCCCAGTTTTTCGGCCACCGCCAGCGGCCCGGACACGGCCGCGCCGCGGGTGAAAACTTCCAGCGGCAGCGAATGGAAATGGAGCGCGAGCCACAGCATGACAATCCGCTCGCAGAACGTACCGCGGGAATACGATTCAGGAACGCGCCAGCGACAGCACGGACGTCGTGCGTCCCGCGTCGGGCAAGGCCACCACCAGCGGCCGGTTCACCGGCCCGCCGCGCCGCTTGAGGACGCGCACCGCAAGCCCTTCACTTGCGGGTTCGAGCAGCAGGCGCAGCGCGGCGGGCGAACGCTCCGTGGCAAGACGCGCGTGGCGGAACAGCACGCCCCAGGCGCGACCCGTCTCGGCTGCCAGTTGCAGGCGGCGCATGCGCCGCTCGTCGGCCGCGCGCAGCCACGCCAGCAGCGCCCCGCATGCCCCCGAGCGCAACGCCTGCTCCGCCGTCCACCAGGTGTCGGCGTCGCTGGCGGGCTTCGCCACCAGCACGTGTGCCAAGTCGATACCGGCCGCGGCGAGCGCCGCGGCATAGGGCACGTAAGGTGGTGCCACCCAGGCAAGCCAGCCGTCTTCTTCCGACAGGCGCGCCAGCGCCGGCGTGAGCAACCTGAGCTCACCGATGCCCTGCCGCCGGATCAGCAGCTCGGTCAGCGCGCCACGCGGCCAGCCGCCGCCCGGCAGCACCGCGTCCAGCGCGGCGAACCCGGTCGGCAGCACGGCCTCGGCCGCCTGCGCGCGCTGGCTGCCGCGCCAGATGCCGGGATGCTGCAGCACCGATTCAAGGGAGGAATTCACAGGGCTCCCCTCCTGGCGCGCTATTTCCATTTTGGAAACCTCTCACAGGCTCCTGCCATTGCGGATCACCCCGACTGCGATCCCCTCGATCACCAGTTCCTGGCGCGTGAGGTCGACCTCGATCGGCTGGAAATCCGGATTTTCCGGCAGCAACTGCACGGTGTGGCCGCGCTTTTTGAAGCGCTTGACCGTGACCTCGTCGCCGATCCGCGCCACCACGATCTGCCCGGCCTTGGCTTCATTGCTGCGGTGCACCGCGAGCAGGTCACCGTCGAGGATGCCGGCGTCCCGCATGCTCATGCCGCGCACCTTGAGCAGGTAGTCCGCACGCGGACTGAACATCGCGGCGTCGAGCTGGTAATGCCGCTCAATGTTTTCCTGCGCCAGGATCGGGCTGCCCGCCGCCACCTGACCCACCAGCGGCATCCCGCCGCCGCCCGGCAGCCGGATGCCGCGTGAGGTGCCCGGCACCAGTTCCAGCACCCCCTTCTTCGCCAGGCCCTTTAAATGCTGCTCGGCGGCATTGGGCGAGCTGAAGCCAAAGCGCTGCGCGATCTCGGCGCGCGTCGGCGGCAGGCCGGTGGTCTCGATCCACTCGCGGATCAGATTCAGGATTTCTTCCTGGCGGGGGGTCAGGTCTCGCATGGCATTGCTCCGAATACTGTACATATTTACAACTGTATGCGTATACAGTATAAATACAGAAACCGGAAAACGCCAATGCGAATGTGCCGACCCCGGCCCGCCGCGCACGCACAGGAGAAACCATGATGAAGCTCGGAAAGATCAGCCCCCTCGCCTTCAGCCGCATGAAGCAGCGCGGGATTTCCATCGACGCCCTCAACGATCTGCTCGCCCGCGGCCAGGTCGAGCGGCAGTTCGACGGCGCGCAGGTGGTCTACCTCGACACCCCCGCCCCCGGCCCGGCGTGGGCCGGCCGTCCGCAGCCCCGACTGTATGCGGTGGTGGACGCGGCGGGCGAGGTGCTGACGGTGGAGCGGCGGGTGCGGACGGCATGAGCACCCCGTTTGAAACCGGATGTTTGAAACCACGCATGCCAACCCGCCCGCACGGTGTTGTATTCTGGCCAGACTGGACAGAATGTGAGGACGATCATCATGCACAGGAATGGCAATTGCAGGAAGCCAAGAACAACCTGAGCCAGCAGATCAGGGAAGCCACACACGGCGATGCCCAGGTCGTCACGGTGCACGGCAAGCCGACAGCGGTCGTCGTGTCAGCGGACACCTACGCCCGGCTCACCCGCCCGCGCCGAGGCAAACTCTCCGCCGCCTTGCTGCTGCGGCCCGGCCTCGCCGGCGAAGACCTGGATTTCGCCCGCAACCCGGACACCGGCCGCAACGTCGAGCCATGAGTTGGTTGCCGGACACCTGCGTCCTCTCCGAATACCTCAAGAAATCCCCCGCGCCGCAGGTCATCACCTGGCTCGACGAGCAGGACGAGACCAGCCTCCACCTCAGCGTCATCACCCTCGGCGAAATCGAGAAAAGCATCCTCAAGCTGCGCGCCACCGACCCCCGCCGCAGCCAGAAGCTCACCGCCTGGCTGGGCAAGGTGGAACAGCGCTTCGCCGGCCGTATCCTCCCCCTCGATTTCGCCGCCCTGCACACCTGGGCCCAGTTCGCCGCCCAATCCGAGCTCTCTTGCCGCCCTCTGCCGGTGATGGATGGCCTGATCATGAACGAGATGGCGGTGAAGGTTTTGCCCGAGCCGGTGGCCATCTGGATCAGGGCGCGGGGGCGGTTTTCCTTCAGGGAGTGTTCGAGGTTCTGGATGGCCTGGACCTGGGCGGGCCAGAGGCCTTCGGTCTTGAGCGCCGGCATGGACTGGAGGTTGCCCAGTAAAGTGCCGGTGCTTGCGTCAGCCGCCAGCAAGCCCTCTCCCCCGGCCCCTCTCCCGCTCGCGGGCGAGGGGAGAAAGGCGAGCCATTCGGCCAAGAGCTTGGGCTGGTGGAAGGCGAACACGGGGCGCGAGCGCGGGTTGGGATCGAGGCCGTTGGTGAAGCGCGTCTCCACGCCGGTGGATTGATAGGCAAACGGCAGCGGATTGCTCCAGCGCGGCAACCCGGCGGGCAAACCCTGGGTGTATTTGTCGGACTGCGTTTCAACGCCGGTGAGGGTGACGCCTTCTTTCTTGGCTTCGATTACGCCAGCGGCTTTGCCGTCGATGTAGAGAAGGTAATCGGCAAAACCGTGGCCGGGCAGCGGGAATTCGCGGATAGCCACGCCTTGTGAGGCATGGATGTTGGCCGCGTTGGCATCGCAGACGTGCCAACCCGCCGCCACCAGCAGCGCATCGATATTCCCCCTCGCGTGTTGTTCCGGCTGCAAAGCCAAGACACCCCCTTGTTTGTTATCAGGGGGATTTTCGCATAGGTCGGCGGGTTATCGACTGGCTCTGGTTTGATCAGCCCCACGAACCCGGCGGCTGCCAGATCCCGTCCCACGCCGCCTGCGCCGACATCCTCACCCGCTCGGGCAGCGTCATCTTGCGCTGGTAGCTCACCTGCAGCACGCGGCGTTGCTGGCAGGCGGCGCGGATGATCTCGTCGCTGGTGGCGAGTTCGTCGACCAGCCCCAGCTCCAGCGCCTGGCTGCCGAGCCAGGCTTCGCCGGTGCCGACCTTGTCCATGTCGAGCTGGCGGCGCTCGTGCACGAAGGCGCGGAAGCGCGCGTGGATTTCCTCGAGCTCCTCGCGCAGCTTGGCGCGGCCGGCTTCGGTGTTTTCGCCGAACACGGTGACGGTGCGCTTGTATTTGCCGGCGGTGAACTGTTCCCAGTCGATGTCGCGCGCCTGCAGCCAGCGATGGAAGTTGGGGATCTGGGCGACGACGCCGATCGAGCCGACCAGCGCAAACGGCGAGGCCACAATTTTGTCCGCAACGGCGGCCATGAGATAGCCGCCGCTGGCGGCGACGCTGTCGACCATCACGGTGAGCGGCAGTTTGGCATCGCGCAGCCGCAGCAGTTGAGCGGCGGCGAGGCCGTAGCGGTTGACCATGCCGCCGGGGCTTTCCAGCCGCAGCAGCACCGCGTCGCCGGGCTGGGCGACCTGCAGGATGGCGGTGATCTCCTCGCGCAGCGCGACGAAGGCCGAGGCGCGGAGATCGCCCTTGAAGTCGATGAGGTAAGCGCAGGGCCCGACTTCCCCCCGCTGCCTCGCCTTGCGCTCGGCCTTGCGCCGCTTGAGCAGGGCTTTGTGGGCCTTCTTCGGCAACCGTGCCGCCTCGATGCGGTCACCCGCCGCTTCGAGCTGGCGATTGATGTCGGTGGCCTCGATCTGGCCGGAGTGCTTCGCCTTGCGGCGCGACAGCGCGGCGAGCCCGGCGACGAGCGCGATGGCGGCGAGCACGAGAGTGGCGGCCTGGGCAAGAAACAGCGCATAGTGCGAGACGAAACTGTTCATGCTGAGCCGGCTCCCCATGATCGGCCACGTTGCCGGTGGCGAGCCTTGCGCGGCCGGCCCCGGCGCTGAAGTGGCGGAGGGAGTGGGAGTCGAACCCACCCGGGAGCGACTGACACCCCCAACCGGATTTGAAGTCCGGCCGCACCACCAGGAACGCATCCCTTCCGTGTCGAAGCTCTTGTTTCACCCCAAAAAATCCATTGGCACATCCGTACGCGACAAATTAACGGGATGTAGGTCGGATTTTAATCCGACATGTCGGGCTGAAGCCCGACCTACGGTCTATTGGATAATTCCGGTTCAAATTCTGCGCGCGCCACCCCCGAACAGCTCCGGGTTGCGCAACCGGTGGGCTTCGCGTACGCGGCGCGTGTAGCCCACCCGATCGAAAAACTCGAGTACCTGGATCGCGCGCTTGCGGCTGAGGCCACTCTTGTCGCGGAATTCCGCGGCGCGGGCCGCACCGCTGGCATCCTCCAGTTCCTGCACCTGTGCCGCAAGCCGGGCGACGGCTTCGGGCAGGTAAAAGAGATCGCGCACGACCTGGTAGAGCTTGCCCTGCCGCGCGAGCTTCTGCAACAGGTGGCGCATCGCGGCTTCGTCGCGCGTGGCCCGTTTTGCCAGGTCGCGCATCCAGGGCGGGTCGAGCGGTGACTCGGCGAGCCAGGGCTGGATGCGCTGCCACAATACCTCGTCGTCACCGCTGAGGACGAGCGTGTGGGTCGGCAGATGCAGCCATGCCCCGCTGCGTTGCAGGCTGCCGTCGGCGAGGAGTGAATCGGCGAGCGCGGTGAACACCGGCGCGGACAGCCGGGGGAAGAACATGCGGCGGGCACGGGCGACCGCCGGCCCCTGCTCGTCGGGAAAGCGTTCGTGAAAACCGGCGAGGTCGGCGCGAAATTTATCACGAAGGCTCGTCCAGTGCATGCTGGAAAACGCCCAGTCCTCCTGACCGGCGTGCACGCGTGCGCTGCCGGCCGGCAGGTGGGCGGCGAGATCGTTGTGGTTCCAGTGCACGGCGCGGCGGTCGAGGTCCACCCCGCCGAGGTCGAGCAGGCACGCCAGACGCCTGGCGGGATCGGGGGTTTCCAGGGCGGCCAGCTCGGCGCGCCGCAGCGGCGTCTTGCGCTTGCGCGCCGGGGCGTCGGGATCGAGCACGGTGCCGCCGCCGAGGGTGTGGCGCGCGGTGGCGTCGCGCAGGATGAAGCGGTCGTCGGTCAGCGCGCCAAGCGGCTGGTCGGCGACCAGCTGCGCCAGCATGGACGCGCCGGGGGCAAGCATTTCGCCTTCGAGCAGAGCCACCCGCGCCATGACATGCGCCGCGCCCAGGTGCAGGTGGACCGACGCCCAGTGGGCGAGTGGCGCGGGCGCCTGCGGCGAGAGGTGCAGCCGCACGTCGAAGCGAGCGGTGGGCGCGTGCAGACGCGGCGCCACAATCCAGTCGCCACGGGCAATTTCGTCCCTGGCGATACCGGCAAGATTGAGTGCGCAGCGCTGCCCGGCCTGCCCCGATTGCGCGGCCTGGTTCATCACGTGCAGGCTGCGCAGGCGAACCGATTTTCCGCTTGGCGTCACCACCAGCTCGTCACCGACTTCGACGCGACCGGCGAATACGGTACCGGTGACGACGGTACCCGCGCCCTTCAAGGTGAAGCTGCGGTCGACCGCCAGTCGGAAGCCGCCGGCCTCTTCGGCCCGCGGCCGTGTTCGCGCCTCGGTGTGCAGATGGTCGCGCAACGCGCCCAGCCCCTGCCCGCTGACCGCCGCGACGGGGAACACGGGACTGCCGGCGAGCGCGGTGCCGGCGAGCAGGTCGCGGGCGTCGCGCGTCACGTCGCCGATGCGCGCGGCGTCGACGCGATCGATCTTGGTCAGCGCGAGCGCGCCACGCGTGACACCGAGGAGATCGAGGATGGCAAGATGCTCGCGCGTCTGCGGCATGACACCGTCGTCGGCGGCCAGCACCAGCAGCGCGAAATCGATGCCTGCCGCGCCGGCGAGCATGGTGTGGATGAAGCGTTCGTGGCCAGGTACGTCGACGAAGCCGAGCACGCCGCCGCCGTCCGCTGCGGGTTGGTAGGCGTAGCCCAGCTCGATGCTGATGCCGCGCGCTTTCTCCTCCGCGAGCCGATCGGTGTCGACGCCGGTGAGCGCGCGCACCAGCGTGGTTTTGCCGTGGTCGATATGACCGGCGGTGCCGATGATCATGCTGCGGCCAACCCTGCGAGCTGCGCGCGGAATCCTGCCTCGTCGTCGAGACAGCGCAGGTCGAGGCGCAGTGCACCGTCGGCGATGCGGCCGATCACCGGTTGCGGCAGCCCGCGCAGTGCGGCTTCGATGTCATGCAGCACGCCGGTCCTGCGCGTGGCGGGCTTTACGACCAGCGCCCAGCTTTCCAAACGGTCGACCGGAAGCGAACCGCTGCCGATCTGCGACAGCGCGGGCTCGACGGTCACGCCGACCGGCCAGCCGGCGAGCGCCTGCTGCATGGTCGGCAGCAACCGCAGGGCCTGATCATGAATATTGGTCTGCGGCCGTGTCAGCAGGCGCAGCGCGGTGAGCCGTTCGGGCAGGCGGTCGGGGTCGCGATAAAGGTGCAGCACCGCCTCCAGCGCCGCCAGGGTGAGCTTGCCGACGCGCAGCGCGCGCTTGAGCGGATTTTTCTTGATGCGCCGGATCAATTCGCGGCTGCCGACCAGAATGCCGGCCTGCGGTCCGCCCAGCAGCTTGTCGCCACTGAAGCTCACGAGGTCGGCGCCGGCGGTGATCGAGTCCTGCGGAGTCGGTTCGCGCGGCAGGCCGAAGCGGGCCAGGTCGGTGAGCGTGCCGCTGCCGAGGTCGACGACGAAAGGCAGGCCGCTGGCGTGGGCCAGCGCCGCCAGTTCCGCCTCCGGCACGCTGGCGGTAAAGCCCTGGATCGCATAGTTGCTGGTGTGCACTTTCATCAGCAGGGCACTGCGCGGGTGGATGGCGTCGGCGAAGTCACGCAGGTGGGTGCGGTTGGTGGTGCCGACTTCGACCAGCTTCGCCCCGGCGCGGCTCATGATGTCAGGCACGCGGAAGGCGCCGCCGATTTCCACCAGTTCGCCGCGCGAGACGATCACCTGTTTCCGCATCGCCAGTGTGTTGAGCAGCAGAAATACCGCGGCGGCGTTGTTGTTGACCACGGTGGCGGCCTCGGCACCGGTCAGCTCGCACAGCACGCCCTCGACCACGTCGTCGCGGTCGCCGCGGCCACCGCTTGCCAGGTCGTATTCCAGCGCGCACGGCGAGCGCGCCGCCTTCACGAGCGCGTCGACCGCCGCGTCCGGTAGTGTCGCGCGACCGAGGTTGGTGTGCAGCACCGTGCCGGTGAGGTTGAACACGGGCTTGAGGCGCGGCGCGTGCCGCTCGGCGAGGTGTGCGGCAAGCTCGAATGCCAGCGCGGCCTCGGTGTAGTCGACCGGCGCGCCGCCGCGCGCGGCCTCGCGGGCATGGTCGAGCACGCGGCGCGTTCCGGCGAGCACCGGTTCGCGACCGTATTCGGCGATCAGTGGGACGACCGCGCTCCAGTTGAGGACGCGGTCGATCGACGGGGGGCGGAGATGCGGGGCGCTATGCACGATAGACAATCCCTTTTTTGGGGTGAAGGGTGAGCGGTCAGGGGTGGCCGTGGATCAGATACCAGTTGATGCCGCTGCGGGTGTGCTCGGTCTCGTCCATCAGGAGATCGAGGGTGAGGCTGGCAAGATCGTCGGCGACCGGATCGGCCTGCGGATACTTCTCCAGGTGGACGATCTTGAGGTAGGTCCGGCATTCGGGGCAGCTTTCGGCTTCGACCACGCGGTTGCCCCCTTCGAGATGGTAGTAGCCGATGTCGCGGGTGTTGTCGCAGTTGCTGCACTTGGCACGCACCACGTGCCACTCCGAACTGCACAGCGTGCAGTGCAGGTAGCGCAGGCCATTCTCCGCGCCGCCGATACGCACCACCGAGCTCACCGGGTGCGAGCCGCACACGGGACACAGGTTGGGCAGCTCGGGGCGTGCGACCCGCGCAGGCTCGAGCCGGCGCGCAAGCTGCGTCCAGTGTACCTGCAACGCCGCCCCGATAACGGGGGCGACGGCCGCATCCACGTGCTCCAGGTCGTTATCGAACAGGTATGCAGCCTGTTCGTCGAGCCATGCGGCCTGCCCGTCCAGCAGCGGCTGCAGGGCGGACCGGCCGGCGGGCGTGAGCAGCGGCTGCACGCTGCGGGCGAGCGCGCGGGCGGTGTCGTGCCATGCGGGGCGCGCGAGGCCAGCGGGCGCCAGCGGCGGCATGCCGTGCTCCCGGCACTGCTCGATCCGTCCAGGCGCGGGCAGTTCGCCCGCCGGGCCGGCATCGAGAAGACCCTGCTGCGCGTGCGCCAGCCCCGCGGCAAAGCGCAGGTAGTCGGCCATCGCATGGCCATCGGCCAGTTGCTCGAACCGGCGGGCGCGCACGCGGAACACGTCGGCGGGCGGCAGCCGCAGTTCGGGGATGTTGCCGGCCGCCGCTTCGATCTGGCCGGGCTGCATAAGGGTCGTCGTCATGCGCGATAGGTATCCGTGTGCGGTTCTTCAGTCTGGACAATTACCCAGAAAGGCAAGCCCAGGGCTATTTCCCCGTCATGTCGCGATACCAGGCACGGTGATGCTGCCTGGCCCAGGCCTCCGACACGGTACCGCGCGTCATCGCGCGCACCGAGCCTTTGACCCAGATCGCCGCGTACATGTGCACGATGATGCCGAGGATCAAGATCCACGCGACCAGCGCATGCACGACCACCGCCACGCGTAGCAGCCCGACCGGGAAAAACGGCGCGAACCACGGCTGCCAGATGACGATGCCCGAAAGCAGCAGCACGGGGATACTCACCACCATGACCCAGAACAGGTATTTCTGCCCGGCGTTGTACTTGCCGACTTCGGGCAGATTCTGGTCGTGGTTGCACAGTACGTCCTTGATACGCCCCATCCACTGCCGGTCGGCCGTCGTGATCTGGTTGGCCCGCCAGAAACGCGCCGCCATCGCCATGAAGGACAAAAACATCACCGCACCGATGAAGGGATGCAGGATGCGCGTCCAGGGGCCGCCGCCAAACAGGTTGGTGAGAAAGAAGAACGCCGGATGGAACAGCGCCAGCCCGGAGAGGCCGGCGAGAACGAAAGCGATCGCCACTATCCAGTGGTTGCTGCGCTCCTTCGCCGTGTAGCGTTGAATCGTGCCCATGTTCGCTCCTTGATGTCGGGTGAAAGATCGAAGCGAAGCGGTTCAGTCCGCCTTCTCTTCCTCGACCTCCTTGGGGCCGGCGTTGATGAAATGGAAGAAGCCCGCGAACACCGCCAGCCCGATGCCCAGGCTCATCAGCGGCTTGGTGATGCCCTTCCACACGCTGACGAGCGGGCTGATGTGCGGGTCCTTCGGCAGGTTCGCGTACAGCTCCGGCTGGTCGCCGTGCTGCAGCACGTACATCACGTGCGTGCCGCCGACGCCCTCGGGGTTGTACAGTGCCGCATTGGCGTAGCCGCGCTCCTTGAGGTCGGCGATACGCCCTTCCGCATGGCGGATCATGTCGCCCTTGGTGCCGAACACCAGCGCGCCGGTCGGGCAGGTCTTGATGCAGGCCGGCTCCATTCCCACGGCGACGCGGTCGGAACACAGCGTGCACTTGTAGGCCTTGCTGTCCTTCTTCGAGATGCGCGGAATGTTGAACGGGCAACCGGTGATGCAGTAGCCGCAGCCGATGCAGTGCTCCTGGTGAAAATCGACGATGCCGTTGACGGACTGGACGATCGCCCCCGGCGCCGGACACGCCTTGAGGCATCCCGGGTCTTCGCAGTGCATGCAGCCGTCCTTGCGGATCAGCCATTCCAGCCGGCCCTGCTCCACCTCCACCTCGGAGAAGCGCATCACCGTCCACGACTGGGCGGTGAGGTCGCGCGGGTTGTCGTACGTTCCCGCGTTGGTGCCGACCTCGTCACGCAGGTCGTTCCACTCCATGCACGCCACCTGACAGGCCTTGCAGCCGATGCATTTGGAGATGTCGATCAGCTTGGCGACGTGAATCGGATCGCGCGCGACCGGCGGCTGGGTGGTGGTGGCGGAGCGGGCCTTGATATCGAGCGATTGCAGTGCCATGGCCGTCTCCTAGACTTTTTCGACGTCGACCAGGAACGCCTTGAACTCCGGCGTCTGGGTGTTGCCGTCGCCCACGAAGGGGGTCAGCGTATTGGTGAGATAGCCGTTCTTCGCCAGGCCCATGAAGCCCCAGTGGAGGGGGACGCCCACCGTATGGGTCCGCCTGCCGTTCACGTCCAGGCTCATGAGACGCTTGGTCACCACCGCGACCGCGACGATATGACCGCGGTTCGATTTCACCCGTACATGGTCGCCGGCCTTGATGCCCTTCTCTTTTGCCAGTTCCTCGCCGATCTCGACGAACTGCTCCGGCTGGGTGATGGCATTCAGGCGGGCATGCTTCGTCCAGAAGTGGAAGTGCTCGGTGAGCCGGTAGGTGGTGGCGACGAACGGAAACTTGTCCGGCTTGCCGAACGATGCCCAGTCGTCCTTGAACACCCGCGCCGCCGGTGAAGAACGCGCCACCGGGTTGTCGGGCGCGAGCGGATTGGCCGCCAGCGGCGTCTCGAACGGCTCGTAGTGCTCGGGGAAGGGCCCTTCCGCCATCTTGTCCACCGCGAAGAAGCGCGCCACCCCTTCGGGGTTCATGATGAAGGGGTTCATACCCTCCTCCGGCGCCGAGTCGATCTTGAAGTCCGGTACGTCGGCACCCGTCCACCTGTGCGCCCGCGCATCCCATTCCACGAGCTTGCGCGCCGGATCGTAGGGCTTGCCGCTCGGGTCGCAGGAAGCGCGGTTGTAGAGGATGCGCCGGTTGGCTGGCCAGGAAAAAGCCCAGTTCAGCGTCTGGCCGATGCCGAAGGGGTCGGCGTTGTCGCGCCGCGCCATCAGGTTGCCCTTCTCGCTCCAGGCGCCGGCAAAAATCCAGCAGCCGCAGGAGGTCGAGCCGTCGTCGCGCAGTTCGCCGAAGCCGCTCAACTGCTCGCCCGCCTTGACCAGCACCCGGGTCGGATCCTTGGGATCGGTCACGTCCTTCAACGCCTTGCCGGAAAACTCCCGCGCCAGTTCCTCGGGAGCGGGGAACGACGGCACCTTGTGCTTCCACGTCAGATTGAGGACGGGGTCGGGAAAGGCCCCACCCTCTTTCTGATAGAGGGCACGGATCCTGAGGAAGATTCCAGCCATGATTTCCTGGTCGCCCTTGGCGTCGCCGGGCGGCTCAGCGCCCTTCCAGTGCCACTGCAGCCAGCGTCCGGAGTTGATCAGACTGCCATCCTCCTCGGCAAAGCAGGTCGACGGCAGGCGAAACACCTCGGTCTGGATCTTGGCCGGGTCGACATCGTTGTACTCGCCATGGTTCTGCCAGAACTCCGAAGTCTCGGTCGCCAGCGGATCGATGATGACGAGGAACTTCAGTTTGGACAGCGAATTCGACACCTTGACCTTGCACGGCGCCGAGCCGAGCGGGTTGAAACCCTGGCAGACGTAGCCGTTGACCTTGCCCTGCCCCATGTCCTCGAACACCTGCAGCAGGTCGTAGCCCTTGTCCATCTTGGGCAGCCAGTCATAGCACCAGTTGTTCTCCGCGGTGGCGGCGTCGCCGAACCAGGCCTTCATCAGGCTGACGTGGAATTTGTTGTAGTTCTGCCAGTAACTCAGCTGACCCGGACGCAAGGGCTTGGAGGCGCGTTTGGCGATGTAGGCGTGGTAATCCTGCTCGCCGTCGCCCGGCAACGTCAGGTAGCCGGGCAGCAGGTTGGACAGCAGGCCCAGGTCGGTCAGCCCCTGGATATTGGAGTGTCCGCGCAGTGCATTCATGCCGCCACCGGGCACACCGATGTTGCCCAGCAGCAACTGCACCATCGCCCCGGTACGGATCATCTGCGAGCCGACCGAGTGCTGCGTCCAGCCCAGCGCGTACATGATGGTCATGGTCTTGTCGGCTGCCGAGGTCTCCGCGATCGTCTCGCACACCTTGAGAAAGGCGTCCTGCGGCGTGCCGCAAATGTTCGCAACCATCTCGGGCGTATAACGGCTGTAGTGCGCCTTCATCAACTGGAAGACGCAGCGCGGATGCTGTAGCGTGGGGTCGACCCTTGCGTAGCCGTCCTCGCCGATCTGGTAACCCCAGGACGACTTGTCGTAACTGCGCTTCTCCGCGTTGTAACCGGAAAACAGGCCGTTTTCGAACGAGAACCCGTCCTTCACCAGGAAGCTGGAGTCGGTGTAGTGCTTCACGTATTCGTGATGGATCCTGTCGTGCGTCAGCAGATAGTTGATGACGCCGCCAAGAAAGGCGATATCCGAACCGGCGCGGATCGGCGCGTAGTAATCGGACACCGCGGCCGAGCGGGTGAAGCGCGGATCGACCACGATCAGACGCGCCTTGCGGTGCGCCTTCGCCTCGGTCACCCACTTGAAGCCGCAGGGGTGGGCCTCGGCGGCATTGCCGCCCATGATCAGGACCAGATCCGCGTTCTTGATGTCAACCCAATGGTTGGTCATCGCTCCTCGGCC
>MKWN01000001.1 GCA_001899775.1 Thiobacillus sp. 65-29 | reverse complement strand
ACGGTGGGACTTTCACCCACAAGAGTGCGCCCGTGCCGGGCGCACAAAAAAATGCCCGACTCGGGGGAGTCGGGCAGAGTATCCACCAAAGGAGGAGGATTGGAGGAGACAACACCAAGACCCATTGCGGCGCCTCAGTGTTATTAGAATTCTCTAATATAACTCTATGCATGTCAAGCTCTATCTCGTGTTGCCCCGTGGTCTTTTCGTATCACCCATGAATTCCGTTGGAACATCATGTATGACAACCCAGCCCCGATCAGCCATCCATGGCATCGGGCCGAGGAGGCTCTCCTGCACCCGTGTGCGGCGGCGCCCTCGCCGCGATTCGCAGTGGCGGAAGCTTCACGGCAAGCCGATTCTTCATATCCCGCGGGAACCGCGACAAGCGTCAAGGCTAAATTCACGGCCTGGCCGGTTGCATCACTCGCAGCGTCAGCCCGCGCCGCTCAATACACGACGTTCACCGCGCCGGGCTTGAGCCAGCCCCCCAGGGATTCGATCAGCCGGTCGTCGAGGCGCACGCGCCAGCCATCCCCCAGGCGCACGCGACAGCGCGCCGCCTGGTTGTGGTACTCCACCCACACCGGGCACCCGCCCTCCTCCGTCTTGTACGGTGCCAGCAACTCGCCCAGGGCACGGCCGCTGGACTGACCATTGCACGCGAGCACCAGCCCCTGGGCAAAGCGCGTGCGCGCCCCGGCAAGGTCGTCGATACGCTCGGCCGTGATGCGCACGCCCCCGGAGTAGTCGTCACGGCTGACCTTGCCCTCGATCACCAAGAGGGCGTCTTCCTTCAGCAATGCGCGCGCCTGCTCGAACAGTTCGTTGAACACCACCACCTCGACCTGCGCCGTGGCGTCGTCGAGCAGCAGGATGACCATCTTGCCGCGCCGGGTCATTTGGGTGCGCAGGGACACGACAACGCCGGCCAACGTCACCGGCTCGCGCGCAGGCTCCAGACTGTCGAAGCGGCGCCTGGCGAAACCCGTCACCTCGGCCTCGTAGGCCGTGAAGGGGTGGCCGCTGAAAAAATAGCCGAGTGCGGATTTTTCCTGCGCCAGTCGCTCGGGCTCGGCCCAGCGCGGCACCTCGACCAGTTCCTCGCCGCCTTCCAGCACGTCGCCGAACAGACCCGCCTGGCCACCGCTCCGGGCGGCGCGATCAGCGGATTCGAGTGCCGCGCCGATCGACGCCATCAGGCTCGCGCGATGGTCGTTCAATGAATCGAAGGCGCCCGCCTTCACCAGCGCTTCCAGCACGCGACGATTGAGGTAGCGTTTGTCGACACGGCGCACCAGATCAAATAGCCCCTGATAAGCGCCATTGACCTCACGTTCGGCGACGATCGCGGCAATAGCCGCTTCACCCGTGCCCTTGATGCCGCCCAGGCCGTAGCGAATCTCGGCCTTCGACACCGGCTCGAAGCGGTAGCCGGAACGGTTGATGTCCGGACCCAGCATGGTGAGCCCGTTCGCGCGGCAATCCTCGTGGAAAATACGCACCTTGTCGGTGTCGGACATTTCCGAGGACATCGTCGCCGCCATGAATTCGGCCGGGTAGTGCGCCTTGAGCCAGGCGGTGTGGTAGGCGACCAGCGCATACGCTGCCGAGTGCGACTTGTTGAAGCCGTATTCGGCGAATTTCTCCATCAGGTCGAAGAGCCGCCCGGCAACTGCATCGTCGACACCGCGGCCCTTCGCCCCGGCGAGGAAGATCTCGCGCTGCTTGGCCATCTCCTCGGCTTTCTTCTTGCCCATCGCGCGGCGCAAGAGGTCGGCGCCACCGAGTGAATAGCCGGCGAGAATCTGCGCCACGAGCATCACCTGCTCCTGGTAGACGATGATGCCGTAGGTCGATTTCAGGGTGTCTTCCAGATCGGGATGGAAATACCACTCGGCCTTGCCGCGCCCGGTCTTGCGCTGCTCGTTCTTGCGCACGATGAAATCGTCGACCATGCCGGAGCCCAGCGGCCCCGGCCGGTTCAGCGCCATCAGCGCGATGATGTCCTCGAAGCAGTCGCCCTTGAGTTTCTTTTCCAGATCCTTTGCCGAGCGCGATTCCGACTGGAACACCGCGGTCGTGTTGCCGTCAGCAAAGAGCTTGTAGACGGCCGGATCGTCGAGCGGCAGGTCTTCCAGGCGAAAGCTCTCCATGCCGGGATGGCGCTGCACGAAGCGCACCGCCTCGGCGAGGATGGTCAGCGTGCGCAGGCCGAGGAAGTCGAACTTCACCAGACCGATCGCCTCGACATCGTCCTTGTCGAACTGCGACACCACCGCGTCCGAGCCTTCGGCGCGATACAGCGGACAGAAATCGGTGAGCCGCCCCGGCGCGATCAGCACGCCGCCGGCGTGCATGCCGACGTTGCGCGTCAGTTCCTCGAGCTTCGTCGCCAGCCCGAAGAGTTCCTGCACTTCCTCTTCCTGGTCGTAACGCTCCTTCAACTGCGGCTCCATCTCCAGCGCCTTCGCCAGCGACACCGGCTTCACGCCCTCGACCGGCACCAGCTTGGAGAGCTTGTCGCAGTACAGGTAAGGCATGTCGAGCACGCGGCCGACGTCGCGGATCACCGATTTCGAGCCCAGCGTGCCGAAGGTGGCGATCTGCGACACCGCGGCGTGGCCGTACTTGTCCTTCACGTACTGGATCACGCGATCGCGCCCGTCCTGGCAGAAATCGATGTCGAAGTCGGGCATCGACACCCGCTCGGGATTGAGAAAGCGCTCGAACAGCAGGTCGTAGCGCAGGGGATCGAGGTCGGTGATGGCCAGGCAGTAGGCGACCAGCGAGCCGGCGCCGGAGCCGCGCCCCGGTCCCACCGGCACGCCGTTGTGCTTGGCCCAGTTGATGAAGTCCGACACGATCAGGAAGTAGCCGGGGAAACCCATTTGAATAATGGTCCCGAGCTCGAATTCCAGACGTTCGGTGTATTCCGGAAGCTTCGCCGCGCGTTCGGCCGCGTCCGGGTAGAGGTGCGCCATGCGTTCGGCGAGACCCTCGTACGAACGCTGGCGGATGTAGTCGTCGAGGCTCATGCCGTCCGGCGTCGGGAAGTCGGGCAGCCTGCTTTTTCCCAGCTCCAGCGTGAGGTTGCAGCGCTTGGCGATTTCGACGCTGTTGGCGAGCGCCTCCGGCAGGTCGGCGAACAGCTCGGCCATCTCGTCCGGCGATTTGAAGTACTGCTCGGCGGTGAACGGCCGCGGGCGGCGCGGGTCGCCGAGCATCATGCCCTCGGCAATGCACACGCGTGCCTCGTGCGCCTTGAAGTCGTCCACGGCGAGGAACTGGATCGGATGGGTGGCGACCGCAGGCAGACCGAGCGCGGCGCCGATGTCGAGCAGGCCGTCGATCAGGTGTTCGGTGTGCGGCTGGCCGTAGCGTTGCAGTTCCAGGTAATAGCGCCCGGGGAACAGCGCGGCCCAGGCCTCGGCGGCGGCGCGCGCGGCATCCGGCTTGTCGTCGAGCAGGGCCTGCGCGACGTTGCCGGCGTCGCCGCCCGACAGGGCGATGAGCCCGTCGCTGCCCTCGGCGAACCAGGCGGGATCGATTTCGGCCCGGCCGCGGTACAGGTTTTCCTGGTAGGCGCGGGACAGGAGTTCGCACAGGCGGCGATAGCCTTCGCGGTGCTGCACCAGCAGCAGCAGGCGCGACGGCCGGTTGCGGTCGGCGAAGTTGCTCAGCCACACGTCGCAGCCGAATACCGGTTTCACGCCCTTGCCACGCGCCGCGCCGTAGAACTTGATCCAGCCGAAGGTGTTGGAAAGGTCGGTCAGGCCGAGCGCCGGCATGCCCGTCTCGCGCGCCCGCGCGACCGCATCCCCCACCCGCACCAGACCGTCGGTGACGGAGAATTCACTGTGCAGGCGAAGGTGGACGAAGTGCGGGTCGGTCATGGGGCGGCTGCGGAAAAACAGAGGACCATTTTAACGCGGCGGGGGTAGGGTCCGGAAAACAGAATGGGCGACGGACGCTGAGCGATCCGATTCAACGGGACCGCCCGCCCTCTCCCCGAGGGGAGAGGGGAATGCTCGCCGCGGCGGCCCGGGTGGCGTCATTTCCCCGCCCTCTCGGTCGCCGTTGCGCGTACAAACAAAAAGGCAGCCGAAGCTGCCTCGTTGTCCGAACCCGCTGCTGCGCTCAGTTGGCGCGGCGCTTGAATTCGTTGGTGCGCGTGTCGATCTCGATCATGTCGCCGATCTCGACGAAGGCGGCAACCGGCAGTTCGAAGCCGGTGGGCTTGATGCGGGCCGGTTTCATGACCTTGCCGGAGGTGTCGCCGCGTACGGCGGGCTCGGTGTATTCGACTTCGCGGATGACGGTGGTCGGCATTTCGACGGAGATCGCCTTGCCTTCGTAGAACACCACTTCGACCGGCATGCCGTCGTCGAGATAGTTGAGGGCATCCCCGAGGTTCTCGCCTTCGATCTCGTACTGGTTGTAGTCGCCGTCCATGAACACGTACAGCGGGTCGGCGAAGTAGGAATAGGTGCATTCCTTGCGATCGAGCGTGACCGTGTCGAACTTGTCATCGGCCCGGTACACCGCCTCGGTGCCGCTGCCGGTCAGCAGGTTCTTCAGTTTCATCTTGACGACGGAGGCGTTGCGGCCGGATTTCGAGAATTCGGCCTTCTGCACGACCATCGGGTCCTTGCCGATCATCACGACGTTGCCGGCGCGGAGTTCCTGGGCGATTTTCATGGCGGTTGTCCTGCAAAAAAGAGAAAGCTGGGGTTTTGAGAAAACCCGTTATTTTAACCGATTTTCTGCAAATTCCACCAGCTTTTCTGCGAGCCGACCGGCGTCGGCCAGTCGCCCGGGCCACGCGTGGGCATGCGCCTCGATGGCCTGCCGCTGCGCCTGCCAGGCCCCCCACGCGTCCCCGGCGGCGGGCGCGCCGGGGACGCCGTTCCACGCGCGCCACATCCCCGCAACCGCCCGCGCCGAGACAGGGTCGAGTGCTGCGACATACCGCGCCAGCAAGGCCTCGAGCTTGGCGTGGTGCGCGGCTTCCGCTTGCGGGTAAGCCTGCCACACCAGCGGGCGCGCGGCCCATTGCGCGCGCACGCAGGAATCCTCGCCGCGCACGAAGTTGAGATCGCACGCCCACAGCAGGCGGTCGTAGGCGTCCTGGTCGGTGAACGGCAGCCCCCGCACCTGCAACCGGCCACGCTCGCTCACGTCGCCGGGCGTCAGGGGCCGGCCGCCGAACCCGCGCTCCAGTTGCGGCACGATCCGCCCTTCCGGCACCAGACAGACGACACGGTCCGCGCCACCCGCCCAGGCATCCAGCAGCCCCGGCAGGGCCTCGTTTTCGTAGGCGAACAGCGAAATCCGCCATTCGCCTGGTTGCGCAGGCGCGAGGCCGAGGTCCGCGCAGAAGCGTTCCGCGTCATCGCGCAGGAACGCGTCGCGCCGTGTCGCCAGGTCGGGCTCGACCGCAAGGCCGCCGGTCCCCGTGGTGTAGCCGGGAAAGAAGAAATACCGGGTCAGCGGCAGGCGTGGATGCGGCGAGGGCAGGCCGTGGTGGTCGGCCACCCAGCTCTCGGCGCTGAGGTATTCGAGATTGATCCACACCGGCGGCGACGCGCGGCGCGCCATGGCGGCCAGATAGTCTTCCGGCAGCGCGCAGCCGAACGCCTCGACCACCACCTGCGCGGGTTCGACATGCGCGAACGGCACCCGCCACACGCGAATATCCACACCTTCAAGGGTCTGCGCCGCCGCGCGCGGGTCGACGGCCGGCCAGATGCGGTTGAATGCCGCCAGGTCGTCGACCCACAGGCGCACCCGTTGCCCGCAGCCGGCCACGAGCTGGCGCGCCAGACGCCATGCGACACCGATGTCACCGTAGTTGTCGATGACGTTGCAGAAAATGTCCCAGTGCGTACGCATGCCGGGCATCCTACTCCAAGGCATGCATGTCACACTGCCGCACGGGGGTGCGACAGAATGACGCGATTTTTGCGCCGCACCCCTTGTAAAAACCCATGGGCGGTAGTAAAAAGCCGGAAGTTTGGCTTCAAGAACCGAGCAGGTTTGGCATTACCGCCGGGACAGCACCGGGTAGCGCGCTTGAACTCAGACTGACGGCCCATAACAATCATGCCGTCCTGTCGGCCGCGTCAGCGGTGTATTCAGTGTTCCGCCAAGGAGGAAAGTTTTAATGGCAACAGGTACCGTCAAGTGGTTCAGCGACGCCAAGGGGTTCGGCTTCATCACCCCGGATGACGGCGGCGAGGATGTGTTCGCACATTTTTCCGCCGTCCAGGGCAATGGCTTCAAGACGCTGAAGGAAGGCCAGAAGGTCAGCTTCGAAGTGAGCCAGGGGCCGAAAGGCAAGCAGGCTTCCAACATCCAGCCGCAGGGCTGAGCCGCCGCAAGCCCCGAAAAACCTCGCCACGCCGGCGAGGTTTTTTTGTTTGCCGGGCGACCGAAGCGGAGCCCGGGATTCTCACGCCGCCCAGCTGTCCGGCGGCTCTCCCATCGGAACGTAGCGGTCGAGCCGGATCCCGTGCTGCGCCGTGCCTTCGCTGAGCTGCGCCAGGTTCTCGGCGTAGCCGAGCAATCGGCGCAGGGGGGCTTCGGCGTGCAGAACACACGCGCGAAGCGTGACCTGCTCCTCCAGCAGCGTGGCCTCGCGGGCGGCGAGGTCGGCGCGCACGTCATCCCAATAACAGGGAACGGTGCGCACGCGCACGACCATGATCGGCTCGTACGGCCGGCCGTCGAGCGTGATGTAACGGACCTGCGGAGGCAGCAGCACGAGCGCGTCGCGGTAGGCATCGCGCAGCGATGCGGCCGGCCCGGCGAGAACGTCTTCGTTGTGGGCCCGCATCAGCAGACCGTCCTGCGTCGCATCGTAGGCGACCGCTTCGGAGGGCTCGAGCATGCGCATGGCCTGGCGGGCGAAGCCGACCTGAAACGGGCTCGACGCCAGTCGCGCCAGGCGCTCGACGGGAAATTCCGAATAAACCATTTCGTTCGCCCTGCCTTTCCCCCGGATGGTCTATTGGCTTGCGCGCGAATCGGGCTCCGGCCCGATCGCCTGCGCGGCGATCACGCCGCGCGCACTTCCGCATGCCTTCAGCGCTTCGGCGGCCGCGCACGCTCCACACGCAGGCGCCGCACCTGCCCGTCCGGGAACGGCCACTCGATGCCCTGCCCCTGCTGCAGGCCCAGCAGCGCCGAGCCGACCGGCGCCAGCACCGAAATCCTGCCGAGCGTCACGTCCACCTCGTCGGGAAAAACCAGTTCCACGTCGCGGCGCTCGCCCGAATGCTCGTCGACGTAGGTGACGCGGGAATGCATCCTGACGACATCGCGCGGCATCCGTTCCGCAGGGATTACAGTCGCGCGATCCAGTTCCTCGGCCAGTCCCTTGCCGCGCGCAAGCGGAACGAGCCGCATGAAGTCACGGTCGACAATCAGCAATTCGTTGTTTTCCATCGAAACTCTCCGTGTCGAAGAAGAAGGGCGTCGCGGCGGGCACAATGTCGACGGGCTCATGGTAGAGGCGATCGCAGGGCTCAATAAGCCCATAAACAGAACAGGAATGTTGCTCCAAAGGATACAATCTACCCATGCAGGATCTGAACCTCATGGCGGTATACGCCCACGTCGTGGAAGGCGGCAGCTTCTCCGCCGCCGCACGTCGCCTTGGCGTGTCACGCTCGGCCGTCAGCAAGGCGGTGACCCGGCTGGAGAAAGCGCTCGGCGCGCGTCTGCTCCACCGCAGCACGCGCCACCTGAGCGTCACGGAAGTCGGCGCGGCCTTCGCCGAGCATTGCAGCCGCATCCTCGACGAAGCCGCGCAGGCGGAGCAGGCGGTGAGCAGCCTGCACGCCCAGCCGCGCGGGGTGCTGAAGGTGGCCGCGTCGGTCGCCTTCGGCACGCTGCACGTCGCGCCGGCGCTGGCGGATTTCCTCGGCGACCACCCCGAACTCGGCATCGACATGAGCGTCACTGACCGGGCGATCGATCTCGCCGAGGAAGGCTACGATCTCGTGGTGCGCGTTGCGCGCGCGCTGCCGCCCCACCTCGTCGCCCGCCGCCTGGCGCCGGTGCGCCGCAAGCTGTGTGCGACGCCCGGCTATTTCGCAAGACACGGCGCGCCCCGTGTTCCGCAGGATCTGGCGCAGCACAACTGCCTCGACTACACGCACTCCGGCGAACAGGGCCTGTGGCGCTTCACCGGACCGGAAGGCGATATCGCCGTGCCGGTGTCGGGACGGCTGCGCATCAACGACGACGAGGCCCTGTCGCAGGCGGTGCTGGGCGGCCTGGGTCTCGCCCTGCTGCCCACCTTCATCATCGGCGCCGACCTCCAGGCCGGCCGGTTGCGCGCGGCCCTGTCCGAATACATTCCGGTGGAACAGCACGTGTACGCCCTCTACCTGCCGACCCGCCACCTGCCCGCGAAAGTGCGCGCGTTCATCGATTTCCTGGTGGAGCGCTTCAGCCCGGACCCGTATTGGGACCGGGATTACTGATTCGGCCAGCTGGAGTTTGAAGCGGCGAAGCAATCCGATTCGATATTGAAAGTCGGGAAGGTGAATGGGCCGAAGCAATAATCAACCCAAGAAATCCATTGGAACACGGGTTCGCGACAAATCAACGGCATGCAGGTCGGGTTTTAACCCGACATGCCGAGCTGAAGCCCGACCTACGGTCTACTGAATAATCCGGGTTCGTGGCGATTCGCCGCCCCAAAACATGAAACGACGAATCGCCACAAACGTTTCCGTCTCCCCGCCCTCTGATGGACCTACCAAGCGGTCGACTGTTGCATCGGTGCATGGACGACGAAGAAACCTGGGCGGCGCGCACCCGTCCCCATGACGACTCTTGCCATAACTGGTAAAGTCCCGCCATTTCGCTTCTGACACAGACAGAGTCCGCTCACCATGAAATACCAGAACCCCGACGAATTCCTTCGCCGTGCTGCCGAACACAACCCCGGGCAGCCCGAATACCTGCAGGCCGTCACCGAAGTCGTGGAAAGCCTGTGGCCGTTCATCACGGAGCATCCCAGGTATGCCGAGCACGGCCTCCTCGACCGCCTGATCGAGCCGGAGCGGATCGTGATTTTTCGGGTCTCCTGGGTCAACGATCATGGTGAGGTGCAGGTCAACCGCGGCTATCGCATCCAGCACAGCATGGCCATCGGTCCCTACAAGGGCGGCATCCGGTTCCATCCTTCCGTCAACCTGTCCATCCTCAAATTCCTCGCCTTCGAGCAGACCTTCAAGAACGCCCTGACCACGCTGCCCATGGGCGGCGGCAAGGGCGGGTCGGATTTCGATCCCAAGGGCAAGTCGCCGGGTGAAGTCATGCGCTTCTGCCAGGCCTTCATCACCGAATTGCATCGCCACATCGGCCCCGACACCGACGTGCCGGCCGGCGATATCGGCGTCGGTGCGCGCGAGGTCGGCTTCATGGCCGGCATGGTGAAGAAGCTGACCAACCGCTCCGATTGCGTGTTCACCGGCAAGGGGCTGAGCTACGGCGGCTCGCTCGTGCGCCCGGAAGCCACAGGCTACGGCCTGGTGTACTTCGTCGACGAAATGCTCAAGCATACCGGCCGCTCGATGGAGAACCTGCGGGTCGGCGTGTCGGGCTCGGGGAACGTGGCCCAGTACGCCATTGAAAAGGCCATCGCCCTGGGTGCGAAGGTCGTCACCGTATCGGACTCGAGCGGCACGGTGGTGGACAACGCCGGCTTCACCCCGGAAAAGCTCGCCGAACTGATGGAAGTCAAGAACCACCTGCACGGCCGCGTCAGCGACTATGCGCAGCGCGTCGGCGCCGAGTTCCATTCCGGCGTGCGCCCCTGGAGCGTACCCATGGACGTGGCGCTGCCGTGTGCCACGCAGAACGAACTCACCGGAGACGATGCCGCCATGCTGATCAGAAACGGTCTGCTCGCCGTGGGTGAAGGTGCCAACATGCCCTCGACCGCGGATGCCGCCAAGCTGTTCGACAAGCACCGCATCCTGTACGCCCCCAGCAAGGCCGGCAATGCCGGCGGCGTGGCCACCTCGGGCCTGGAAATGAGCCAGAACGCCATGCGTATTTCCTGGCCGCGGGAAGAAGTCGACGCCCGGCTGCTCGGCATCATGCAGGGCATCCACCGTGCCTGTCTCGAGTACGGCCGGCGCGAAGACGGCAGTGTCAGCTACGTCAACGGCGCCAACCTCGCCGGCTTCGTCAAGGTGGCGGACGCCATGCTGGCACAGGGCGTGATCTGAACAGCACACCGGGCCTGTACGCTGCAAGACAAGGACCGCTCCGGCGGTCCTTTTGCCGTACCTTCCGCATGCCGGCGCCCAGCCAGCCAGCCTTGACAGGCTCCACCCAATCGCCTACCTTCGGGACCATGCGTGCTTCCCTTTGCCTCGTCCGCTCGTTTGCCGCCCGCCAGACCCTGATGGCAGGCATGCACGCGCTCGGCCTCAAGCTGACGAGTGTCATGAGTGCCTGCCCGCCGGACGCAGATACCTGAGCCCGGCGATCCCTCACCTTCCTCTCATTTGCGCAAACACCGATCGCCGGGCCTAAGCCAGGCGCGTTGGCGGCCGCTTTGTCTTCGGATACGGCTGCGCTCTTGGGAGTCACCATGCGTACGCTCGTTCATGTCAGGCCCATGCTTGACGCCCCCAGCTTCGTCCATCTTTCCTGGCTGGAACACGAACCGCCTCGGGCCGCCATATACCGCCGCCTGCCCCTTGCCGCGCGCTTTTCCAGCCTGTTGCAGCGCATCGGCCAGCACTTGTCCGACAAGGCGGGGGCGCCATGGATCTGACCAGGAACTTTCTCAAGGCCAAGCGGCCCTGCGCCGAGGGCTTCCGCTGGTTTCTGCGCACCCATCAGCACGGCGGCGACTACCAGCCGCTGCTCGACGCCCTCGTCAAGGAGGGTCGGGTTGACGACGCCTGCTGGCTACTCACCCAGTTCGGCCCGACCGATGCGGTGTTGACGGTGGATGCGATCGACGCACACGCCATGGTGTTCGCCGGTACGCTCGAGGTGCGCGGCAACATCGAGGTCGACACGGTCCTGCGTGCAGGACGTTCGATCAGGGCGGGCGGGGGAATACGTGCGGGCCAGTCGATCACCGCGGGCGAGGACGTCCGAACCGACGGCAACATCCGCTGCGGCGGCGCACTCGAGGCGGGCGGCGACATCAAGGCCGACTGGGGCATCGAGACCGACGGCCCGCTGCGCTGCGGCGGCAACCTGCGCACCGAGCGGGATCTGTCCTGCGCCGGCCCGCTGACGGTCGGCGGCAGCGCCCACATCGGCCTGGATCTGATCGCCCGGGACACCGTGCAGTGCGACGGCAGCCTGCGCACTGGCGGCGTGATGACCGGCGCCCGTGCCGTCCGGGTCGCCCATGGCATCGAGGCGGGCGCCGCCATTCACTGCCAGGACCACCTGGAAGCCGGCTGGGGCATCAAGGCACACGACGCGATTATCGCCGGCGGCGCGATCCGGGTCGGCGAAAGCCTGCAAACCGACGGCGAGATTCGTGCGGGCGACGGCTATGGCGTCTATGCCGGCCTCGTCGTCCAGCTCGAAGACTGGGCGACCAGTGCGCAGGTGCGCGCCCGGTCGAGGCCCAAACGTCTGATGAGCGGCTGGTGGACCGCCCCCGACCCGGCCTGAGCGACGCATCCCGCGGTGTCGACATCAAGCGTCGTCAATGCCGCCTGGGGTTCGAGCCGATCATGCAATGGGCCGCAGGCCTGGCTTCAGCCCGACATGCGGGGGTGACTTACATTTTCGCGACCATCGCCTCCGCGAACGCCGAGCACTTCACCTCGGTCGCACCGTCCATCAGGCGCGCGAAGTCGTAGGTCACAGTCTTCGCCTGGATCGCCTTTTCCATGCTGGCGACGATCAGGTCCGCGGCTTCCACCCAGCCGAGGTGGCGCAGCATCATCTCCGCCGACAGGATCAGCGAACCCGGGTTGACGTAGTCCTTGCCCGCGTACTTCGGCGCGGTGCCGTGGGTCGCCTCGAACATCGCCACGGTGTCCGACAGGTTGGCGCCCGGCGCGATGCCGATGCCGCCGACCTCGGCCGCCAGCGCATCGGAAATGTAGTCGCCGTTGAGGTTGAGCGTGGCGATGACGTCGTACTCGGCAGGGCGCAGCAGAATCTGCTGCAGGAAGGCGTCGGCGATCACGTCCTTGATGACGATGCCGCCTGCCCCATATTTCTCAGGCAGCTTCATCCACGGACCCTCGTCGATCAGGGTCGCGCCAAATTCACGTGCGGCGAGTTCGTAGCCCCATTTCTTGAAGCCGCCCTCGGTGAACTTCATGATGTTGCCCTTGTGCACGAGCGTCACCGATTTGCGGCCATTGTCGATCGCATACTGGATCGCCTTGCGTATGAGGCGCTCCGAACCTTCTATGGAAACCGGCTTGATGCCGATGGCCGAGGTGTCGGGGAAGCGGATCTTCTGCACGCCCATTTCCTGCTGCAAGAAGGCGATGACCTTTTTGACCTGTTCCGAGTTGGCTTCCCATTCGACACCGGCGTAGATGTCCTCGGTGTTCTCGCGGAAGATCACCATGTCGACTTTTTCGGGCTCCTTCACCGGCGACGGAACGCCGGTGAAATAGCGCACCGGGCGCAGGCAGACGTAGAGGTCGAGCAGTTGACGCAGCGCGACGTTCAACGAGCGGATACCGCCCGAGGTCGGCGTGGTGAGCGGACCCTTGATCGAGATCACGTAGTCCTTCACCGCGGCGACGGTCTCATCGGGCAACCACTGGTCGCCGCCGTAGACCTTCACCGCCTTCTCGCCGGCGTAGACCTCCATCCACGCGATCCGCCTCTTGCCGCCGTAGGCCTTCGCCACCGCGGCGTCGACCACGCGGCGCATCGCCGGGGTGATATCGACGCCGGTGCCGTCGCCCTCGATGAAGGGAATGATCGGCGCATCGGGGACGTTGAGCGTGTTGTCGGCGTTGACGGTGATCTTCTGGCCGTCGGCGGGAATCTGGATATGCTGGTAGGTCATGGCAGGTGTGACAGGAATGGATGCTCGGCTAACGTAAAATGGCGGTTTTGCAAATTCGTCCTGCGGCGTGGCGCGATTGGTCCTGTTCAACAAACCCTGGGGCGTGCTCTCCCAGTTCACCCCCGAGGGGCGCTGGCAGGGTCTGCGCGACCATCTCGACGTGCCCGGCGTGTATGCCGCCGGCCGTCTGGACGCCGACAGCGAAGGACTGCTGATTTTAACCGATGACGGCGCGCTACAGGCCCGCATTGCCGATCCGCGCCACAAGCTGCCCAAAACCTACTGGGCACAGGTCGAGGGCGCGCCGACCGACGCCGACCTCGAACCCCTGCGCCGTGGCGTCGACCTCGGCGATTTCGTCACCCGTCCGGCGCAAGTGCGCATCATCGACGAACCGGCGGGCCTGTGGCCGCGCCATCCGCCGATCCGCTTTCGCGCGCGCATTCCCACCACCTGGATCGAACTGGTGATCCACGAAGGCAAGAACCGCCAGGTGCGGCGCATGACGGCGAAAATCGGCTTTCCCACGCTGCGTCTCGTGCGCGCTGCGGTCGGCGAATGGCGACTGGGCGGACTGAAGCCTGGAGAATGGAAGGAACTGCATGTCTGATGCGTACACCTGGTTGCCGCACGTCGTCGTCGCCGCCATCGTCGAGCGTGACGGCAAATTTCTGCTGGTCGAGGAACATACCGCCGAGGGCCTGCGCCTGAACCAGCCCGCCGGCCACTGGGAGCGCGGCGAAACCCTGCTCGACGCGGTGCGTCGCGAGACACTGGAAGAAACCGCGCACCGCGTCGAGCCGAGCGCGCTCATCGGTTGCTACACCACGCATTACCCGCGCCGCGACATCACCTACCTGCGTTTCGCCTACGTCTGCGACGTGACCGGTTTCGAGCCTGAACGCCCGCTCGACGACGGCATCGTGCGCGCCGTATGGCTGACGCCCGAGGAGATTGCCACGCATCCCACCCCCCACCGCAGCCCGCTGGTGATGCGCTGCGTCGAGGATTATCTGGCCGGTCGGCGCTTCCCGCTCGATTTCGTGCATCACGTCTGACTCGGGTCCGCCACGCGCCATGAACAAATTCGACCGGCTGTACGACCTTCACAAAATCCTCGCCGGACGGCGCACCGCCTCATCGCCAAACTGCGCGACGCGCTTGGTACGCCCGTCCGCTTCGACCGCGCGCGCCGGCGTGTTTGCGCCCCCCCACGCTGCACCGACAATGTGATCAATCCATTCAGCGGGGTGTAGGTCGGGTTTCAACCCGACTTGTCGGGCTGAAGCCCGACCTACGGTCTATTGGATCATCCGGTTTCACGGCAGCGCCTCGCCATCATGCACATTTTGGCATACACTCCAATGTACATATCGATCGGGGACCGCCATGAAACAAGCCACCTTTACCGACGTGCGCAACCACGCCAAGCAGTATTTCGACCTGGTCGAAGCGGGCGAGCCGGTGCGAGTGTTGCGCAACGGCAAGCCGATTGCCGACATCGTACCGATTGCGCCCGACCTGCCGTCGTGGAAACGTCGCCCGGCGCAGCCGCTGCTGCTCGACGGCGTATCGCTCAGCCGCATGATCCTGGACGAGCGCGAGACCGACCGCTGAAATGCGGGTTTTTTTCGACAGTTCGGCCTTCGTCAAACGCTACGTCCGCGAACCCGGCACGAACGCGGTGCTGGACTGGTGCGACCGGGCGACGGAAATCGGCTTGTCCGCCATCGCCCTGCCCGAAATCGTATCGGCCTTCTGCCGCCTGCGCCGCGAGGCGCGCATCGACGACGGCCAATACCGCCAACTCAAGCACCTGCTGCTCGCCGATATCGAGGACGCCGCGATTTGCGATCTCAGCCCGGCGGTGCTGGCACAGACCCTCGCCAGCCTGGAGGCCGCCCCGCTGCGCGGCATGGACGCGATCCACATCGGCAGCGCCCGTGTGCTGCAAGTGGACGTATTCGTTTCCGCCGACCAGCGCCAGATCGACGCAGCGCGCCTGGCCGGATTGCGGGTCGAAACGGTCTGAGCCATGACCCCGCAGGATTTCATCTCCAAATGGAACGGCGCCGACGGCAGCGAGCGCGCCAACTACCAGCTCTTCTTCAACGACCTGTGCGAGTTGTTGGGCGTGGACAAGCCGCAGCCGGCGCAGGCCGACGACGCGCATAACGCCTACGTCTTCGAGCGCTGGATCGACGCGCGCGACGGCGAGTCGGCCGGCACCAGCCGTTTTCTGGACACCTACAAGCGCGGCCATTTCATCTGCGAATCGAAGAGTTTTCATCTCGGCAAGTCGGCCGAATCCGCCGACCGCAAACTCTTCAAGGCCAAGGCGCAGGCCGAAAGCTACGCGCGCAACCTGCCCGAAGCCGAACCGCGCCCGCCCGTGCTCATGGTCGTCAACGTCGGCCGTTTCATCGCGCTCTATGCCCAGTTCAAGGACAACGACCGCGCCTATGAGATGTATCCGGATCGCGCCGGCTACCGCATCGCCATCGCCGACCTCGCGCGCGACGACATCCGCGAGCGCCTGCGCCTGTGCTTCGCCGACCCCGCCGCGCTCAACCCCGAGCGCATCGCCGCGCACGTCACCATCCGCGTTTCCAACGCGCTCGGCGCGCTCGCGCGCGAGCTCGAAGCCACCGGTCATCCCGCGCAGGCGGTCGCCGGCTTTCTCACCCGCTGCCTCTTCACCATGTTCGCCGAGGACGTGGGCCTGCTTCCCGCCGGCGGCTTCACCCAGTTGCTCGCGCGCGCCGAAGCCCGCCCCGAAAGCCTCGCCCCCAACCTCGAAGACCTGTGGCGCGCGATGGACGGCGGCGCCTGGTCGCTCGCCCTGCAAGCCGAGGTCGCGCATTTCAACGGCAAGCTGTTCAAGACGCCCACCGCGCTGCCGCTTGCCGCGCCGCAGATCGCGCGCCTGCTCGACGCCGCGCGCCAGGACTGGAAACACGTCGAGCCCGCCATCTTCGGCACGCTGATCGAGCGCGCGCTCGACCCGGCCGAGCGCCACGCCCTCGGCGCGCACTTCACCCCACGCGGCTACGTCGAACGCCTGGTGCTGCCCACGGTGATCGAGCCACTGCGCGCCGAATGGATCGACATCCAGACCGCCGCGATCAAGCTCGACGACGACGGCGACCACAAGGCCGCCATCGGCCTCGTGCGCGGGTTCCAGACCCGCCTCGCGTCGCTGCGCGTGCTCGACCCCGCGTGTGGTTCCGGCAACTTCCTCTACATCGCGCTCGAACACCTCAAGCGGCTCGAAGGCGACGTGCTCGAACAGCTCGCCGCGATGAACGTCAGCGACACGCTCGACACCGAGGGCCTCGCCGTCGACCCGCACCAGTTCCTCGGCATCGAGCGCAACCCGCACGCCGCCGCGATTGCCGAACTGGTCTTGTGGATCGGCCACCTGCAATGGCACTTCCGCACCCGCGGCCGCAGCCAGCCGCCGCGCCCCATCCTGCGCGATTTCCGCAACATCGAATGCCGCGACGCCATGCTCGAATGGTCCGCAATCGAAGCCGTGACCGACGCCGACGGCACACCGCTCACCCGCTGGGATGGCGTCACCTTCAAGCCCCACCCCGCCACCGGCCGGCCGGTGCCCGACGAAGCCGCGCGCGTGCCGGTCGAACGCTATCGCGACCCGCGCGCCGCCGCCTGGCCCGACGCCGATTTCGTCGTCGGCAATCCGCCTTTTCTCGGTGCGTCCACCCTGCGCAGCGCGCTTGGCGACGGCTACGTCGAAGCCCTGCGCGCCGCCCACCCCGGCGTGCCGGAATCCGCCGACCTGGTCATGTTCTGGTGGGACCACGCCGCGCGCCTGCTCACCGCCGGGCGCATCCGCCGCTTCGGCTTCATCACCACCAACAGCCTCGCGCAGACCTTCAACCGGCGCGTGCTGGAGGCGCACCTGTCCGCATCGTCACGGGCGGCTGCCCCCTCTCCCCAGCCCTCCCCCCCGAGGGGGGAGGGGGTGAACGATACGGCGCAGAAGGCTGGCGAACCGGCCACGCACGTGGACGCGCTCTACCTCGCCTTCGCCATCCCCGACCACCCCTGGGTCGACAGCGCCGACGGCGCCGCCGTGCGCGTGGCCATGACCGTCGCCGCCCCCGCTCTCTCCTCTCCCGCAAGCGGGAGAGGAGCTGGGGGAGAGGGGCGCGGTTCCACCGCGCGCGCAAGCGGGAGAGGGGCTGAGGGAGAGGGCACGCAAGGCAGGCTGCTCACCGTCGTCCGCGAAACGCCCGGCCACGACGGCGAAATCGACATCGTGTGCGTCGAGCGCGTCGGCCGCATCCACGCGGACCTGCGCATCGGCGCCAACGTCGCGGCGGCGGTTCCGCTGCAGGCCAACGCCGGGTTGAGTTCGCCCGGATTCAAGCTCCACGGCGCGGGCTTCATCGTCACCGCCGAGGAAGCGGCCCGCCTCGCCTCGCCGCTGGTGCGCGACTACCGCAACGGCCGTGATTTGACCGACAAACCGCGCGGCGTGAAAGTGATCGACACTTGGGGTTGCGACGAAGCCGGCCTGCGCGCGCAACATCCGGCCGTCTGGCAGTGGCTGCACGACCGGGTGAAGCCGGAACGCGATGCCAACAAGCGGGCGAGTTACCGCGACAACTGGTGGCTGTTCGGTGAACCTCGCCGCGAACTCCGCAAAATGCTCGCCGGCCTGCCCCGCTACATCGCCACCGTCGAAACCACCAAGCACCGCGTATTCCAGTTCCTCGACGCCGCCATCGCACCCGACAACAAGCTCATCGCCATCGCGCTCGACGACGCCTATTGCCTCGGCGTGCTGTCGTCGCGCGTGCACGGTGTCTGGGCGCTGGCGGCAGGCAGCCGTCTCGGCGTCGGCAATGACCCGGTCTACGTCAAGTCCACCTGCTTCGAGCGCTTTCCCTTCCCCGCCGCCACACCCGAACAGGCCGCCCGCATCCGCGACCTCGCCGAGCGCCTCGACGCCCACCGCAAGCGCGTCCTCTCCCCTCGCCCGCCTGCGGGAGAGGGGCCGGGAGAGAGGGGCGCGCAAGCGGGAGAAGCGTCGGCGGAGAGGGCCATCGCCGGCCTCACCCTCACCGGCCTGTACAACGTGCTGGAAAAACTGCGCGCGGGCGCAGCGCTCAACGCCCGGGAACAGGCCATCCACGAACAGGGACTGGCGGGCGTATTGAAACACCTGCACGACGAACTCGACGCGGCGGTGCTCGACGCATATGGGTGGGGCGATCTGATTTCATCTGCGCCGGTTGCGCTTCCGCAGGCGCGCGCGGTGGAACCGCGTCCCTCTCCCCCGGCCCCGCTCCCGCAAACGGGAGAGGGGAGCGAAGCCGAATTGCTGACGCGGCTGGTCGCGCTCAACGCCGCGCGCGCCCGCGAGGAAGGCGCCGGGCAGGTGCGCTGGCTGCGGCCGGATTTCCAGTCCACCGCGGCGCCCGCCGCCGCGCTCGACCTGTCCGCCGGCGACGACGCAGTGCCGGCCGCCGCTGCCGGGCCGGACAAGCAGCCCTGGCCCGCCACGCTGCCGGAGCGCCTCGGCGCGGTCGCCGCCCTGCTCGCTGCCGCGCCCGCGCCGCTCGCCCCCGCAGACATCGCCCGCCATTTCACCGGCAAAGGCGTCAAGGCCGCGCTGCCGGACCTGCTCGCCGCACTCGTCGCCGTCGCCCGCGCGCGCGCCTGGCCGGACGGCCGGTTTGGCGCGGGGTGAAAACACAGCCCGCGGGCGACGCGCGGCGTGAAGAATGTTCTCGCCGGGCAACATTTCCCGGCCGATTTCGTGAGGCGCGCGTGAGGCCGGCGGCACGCCAGCGCCTGCGCCGTTCTTGATCGGCACACCCGCATGGCTTACAGTAAGAACGTAATGACGACTCACCGGGATCCGCCATGAACCCGGATTATCCAATAGACCGTAGGTCGGGTTTCAACCCGACATGTCGGGTTGAAACCCGACCTACATCCCGTTGATTTTTCACGTACGGATGTTCCAATGGATTTTTTGGGTTCAATACGCCCGCCGGACACAGCGTGCTCGCGATGATCACGTCCGCGGACAACCCGCCCTGGCCACAAGACTGTCTGATCGCCAACCTTGCCGCCGCCGGCCTGCCGCACCCTTCACGCCTGCGTTTCAAGCTCTTCACGCTCGACAACCGGCTGGTACGCGGCGGACTGGGGCGGCTCGCGCGCGGCGCTGGCCAGGGTGCTCGGCGATTGACCTCGGCGCGAGGTGTGGCTGGCGCCCACCGAAATCACTGCCGGTGCGCTTCCCGCCCGATTTCGTAAGCCGCGCATGAACCCAGCCCCTTGGGTCATTGCAAGAAACGAAGTGACGAGGCAACCCAGTCGTGGACGGCCGTTGCCTGGATGGCTTCGGCTTCGCCTCGCCGTGGCGGATTTGGATCTGGCCAGCGCTTCCTCAAGCATTTCCCACCCGGCCCGAATTGAACTAGACTAACCGGACTTGGTTCAATCGACCCCTCCCATGCACACCGTCAATATTCACGAAGCCAAAACCCAGCTTTCCAAACTTGTCGATCAAGCTGTCGACGGCGAGCCCTTCGTCATCGCCAAGGCGGGCAAACCGCTGGTCAAGGTCACCCGGCTGGAGGCCCCTTCGGGCACGCAAATCCAGAGACTGGGTTTCATGGCAGGACAGATCGCCGTACCGGACGATTTCGACCGCATGGGCAGCGAAGTCATCGAACAACTGTTTGGCGAATCGGCGTGAAGCTGCTGCTGGACACGCACCTGCTGCTGTGGGCAGCCGGTACGCCTGACCGGCTGCCCGTCGCCGCGCGTGCGCTCATGGAAGATCCCCGCAACACCCTGTTGTTCAGCGCCGCCAGCCTGTGGGAAATCGCCATCAAGCGCGGCCTGGGGCGCGCCGACTTTCAGGTCGATGCCCGCGTGCTGCGCCGCGGTCTGCTCGACAACGGCTATGAGGAACTGCAGATTACCAGCGAGCACGCCGTGTTCATCGACAGCCTGCCGGACCTGCACAAGGATCCGTTCGACCGCATCCTGGTCGCGCAAGCCACCGTGGAGGGCATCACCCTGCTCACCGCCGATGTCGTCCTTGCGCAGTACCCCGGGCCGATCCGGAAATTCTGAGCGCATGAGTACCAAGGTCGTCGTCGGCATGTCGGGCGGGGTCGATTCCGCCGTCGCCGCGCATCTGCTGAAGCAGCAGGGCTACGACGTGCTCGGCGTGTTCATGAAGAACTGGGACGACGACGACAATACCGACCACTGCACTGCACGCCAGGATTTTCTCGATGTGCTGGCCGTAGCCGACGTGCTCGGCATCGAGGTCGAGGCGGTCAACTTCGCCGCCGAATACAAGGAACGCGTATTCAGCTACTTCCTCGCCGAATACCAGGCCGGGCGCACGCCCAACCCCGACGTGCTGTGCAATGCCGAGATCAAGTTCAGGGCTTTCCTCGACGACGCCATCGCGCGCGGCGCCGCATACATCGCCACCGGCCACTACGCCGGCAAGGGTACGGACAGCGCCGGCCGCGCGACCCTGCTGCGCGCGGCCGACGCCAACAAGGACCAGAGCTATTTTCTCTATCGCCTCGATCAGGCGCAGCTCTCCCCCGCCCTCTTTCCGCTGGCGAACCTGTGCAAGCCCGAGGTGCGCGAAATCGCACGCAGGATCGGCCTGCCCAACGCGGCCAAGAAAGACAGCACCGGCATCTGCTTCATCGGCGAGCGCAACTTCCGCGCGTTTCTCGAACGCTATCTGCCGCGTGAGCCGGGCGCGATGAAGACCCCCGAAGGCCGTGTCGTGGGGCAGCACCAGGGGCTGATGTACTACACGCTTGGTCAACGGCAGGGCCTCGGCATCGGCGGACAGAAAGGGGCCAGCGAGGAACCCTGGTTCGTCGCCGCCAAGGACATGGCGACCAACACGCTCGTCGTCGTGCAGGGCCACGACCATCCGCTGCTGCAACAGAGCACGCTCGCGGCGGGGCAGCTCAACTGGATCGCCGGCGTCGCGCCCGATCCCGACAGGCCCTATACCGCGAAAACGCGCTATCGCCAGACCGACGCCACCTGCCGCATCACCCGGCTCGACGCCGACACGCTCGAACTCGCGTTCGACGCGCCGCAATGGGCGGTCACGCCTGGCCAGTCGGTTGTGCTGTATGACGGTGAAGCCTGCCTCGGCGGTGGCATCATCAACTGACCGCGCATTGCTGCAAGCGAGCAGGGTGGCTATTGAGTCGGCACGAAGAAGTTTGAAACCGTAATGGTTTGCAAGGCCTTCAGGGGTGGACAACTTCGTTGGGCCAACTCAATAGGGCGCTGTTTTGATTGATTATTGCTTCGGCCTGTTCACCTTCCCGACCTTGCTTCATCGAATCGGGTTTCCTGGGTACTTCAAAATTCAACTGGCCGAATCAATAACGGTGACCCCCATTTGATTGCGGCCGACACCCTGTCCTCAACCGCACTCCCAAGGGAAGATGGGAATTCGGCTGGCTGACTGAAAACCTGTTTGACTATTGAACCCGGATTATCCAATAGGACGGTCGGGTTTCAGCCCGACCTGGCTGTCCGCGCTGTCCCGTAGGTCGGGCTTCAGCCCGACTGACTCTCGGCCGACCGTTGTGTCGGGTTGAAACCCGACCTACAAGCCGTTGATTTCTCAAATATGGATGTTCCAATGGATTTTTTGGGTTGAACCCGGATTACCCGATAGACCGTAGATCGGGCTTCAACCCGACATGTCGGGTCGAAACTCGACCGGGCTGTCTGCGTGGCATCGTAGGTCGGGCTTCAGCCCGACTGGACCTCAACCGACCGTTGCGTCGGGTTGAAACCCGACCTACAACCCGTTGATTTGTCACGCACGGCTGTTCCAATGGATTTTTCGGGATAATCCGGGTTGAATGGAGGAGGGCGAGACGTCTGTCACCCCGAGCGCGATCGGCTTCGCTTCGGATAACGCTTGCCACGCCTTGCCTGACCAACTAGACTAAGTACTGGCTCAAGCGATATTGGAAACCACCATGAAGCAACCCGTGAACATCTACGACGCGAAGACGCAATTGTCGCGTCTGGTGGATCAGGCCGCCAGCGGCGAGGACGTGGTGATCGCGCGCGCCGGCAAGCCGGTCGCCCGCCTGACCCGACTCACACGCCAACCCAAGAAACGCCGCCTGGGTCTGCTCGACGGTCAGTTCAAGGTACCGGACGATTTCAATGCGCCGCTGCCCGACGACATCCAGGCCGCCTTCGAGGGCGGTCTTTGATGCGGCTTCTGCTCGACACGCACCTGCTGCTGTGGTGTGTGACGCAGAGCGACCGTCTCAGCGATGCCGCCCGCGAACTTCTTGAAGACACCGACAACATGCTGTTTTGCAGCACCGCCAGCCTGTGGGAAATCGCCATCAAGGCCGCACTGCGGCGTAACGACTTTACGGTGGACCTGCGCAAGCTGCGGCAAGCGCTGGATACCATGGGCATAGCGGAGTTGCCTGTACTGGGCCGCCACACCGAGGCAGTATTGCAGCTCCCCGACCTCCACAAGGATCCGTTCGACCGCATGCTGGTCGCACAGAGCATGACCGAGCCTCTGGTACTTCTGACCAACGATCGCGCGCTGGCCGGATACTGGGATGGCGTCAGGCTTGTGTGACTGTTGCCTGCCCCCCTCCGAAAACCCCAGTAACGCCCTACCGCTCCGATCATGAATACTCCGCCCGCGCCCGCCGCCAACTTCATCCGCAACCTCATCGACGAGCATAACGCCTCCGGCAAATGGGGCGGCCGCGTCGAGACGCGCTTTCCGCCCGAGCCCAACGGCTATCTGCACCTTGGTCATGCCAAATCGATTTTCCTGAATTTCGGCCTCGCGCGCGATTACGGCGGCGTCTGTCATCTGCGCTTCGACGACACCAATCCCGAGAAGGAAGAGCAGGAATACGTCGATTCCATCATCGAGTCGGTGAAGTGGCTGGGCTTCGACTGGGGCCCACACCTTTATTACGCGTCGGACTATTTCGACACCATGTACGCCTGCGCCGAATCCCTGATCCAGGCCGGCCACGCCTACGTCGATTCGCTCACCGCCGACGAAATGCGCGGCTACCGCGGCACGCTGACCGAGCCGGGCAAGGACAGCCCGTATCGGAATCGGTCGGTCGAGGAAAACCTCGATCTCTTCCGCAAAATGCGCGCCGGCGAATTCCCCGACGGCGCGCACGTGCTGCGCGCGAAGATCGACATGGCCTCGCCCAACATCAACCTGCGCGACCCGGCGATCTACCGCATCAAGCACGCGACGCACCACAACACCGGCGATAAATGGTGCATTTATCCAATGTACACCTACGCGCATCCCATCGAGGACGCGATCGAGCACATCACTCACTCCATCTGCACGCTCGAATTCGAGGACCAGCGCCCGTTCTACGACTGGCTCCTCGACCGGCTCGCCGACGGCGGTTTCTTCACCCGCCCGCTGCCGCAGCAGATCGAGTTCGCGCGGCTGAACCTCACCTACATCGTGCTCTCCAAGCGCAAGCTGATCCAGCTCGTGGAAGAACAGCACGTCTCCGGCTGGGACGACCCGCGCATGCCCACCCTCGCCGGTGCGCGCCGCCGCGGCTACACGCCGGAAGGTTTCCGCCGCTTCACCGACCAGATCGGCGTGTCGAAAGCCGACGGCTGGATCGACTACAGCGTGTTCGAGGCCTGCCAGCGCGACGCCTTGAACGACACCGCGCCGCGCCGCATCGCCGTGCTCGACCCGGTGAAACTCGTCATCGACAATTATCCCGAAGGCCAGTCGGAAGACTGCTTCGCTCCCAATCACCCGCAGCAACCCGAGCTCGGCAAGCGCGCCATCCCCTTCTCGCGCGAACTATGGATCGAGCGCGAGGACTTCGAGGAGACACCGCCCAAGGGTTATTTCAGGTTATACCCCGGCAATTCGGTGCGCCTGCGCTACGGCTACGTCGTGAAATGCACCGGTTGCGACAAGGATGCCGACGGCCGCATCACCGCCGTGCACTGCGACTACCTGCCCGACACCAAATCCGGCACCCCCGGCGCCGATTCGGTCAAGGTCAAGGGCAACATCCACTGGGTGAGCGCCGCACACGCGTACGCAGCCGAGGTGCGCCTCTACGACCGTTTGTTCAAAACTGCGCAGCCCGGCGCCGAGACCGGCAACTTCCTCGGCGACCTCAATGCCGATTCGGTGAAGGTCATCCGCGCGCAACTGGAGCCCTGCCTCCGCGACGCCGTCCCCGAAGCGTCGTTCCAGTTCGAGCGGCACGGCTACTTCGTCGCCGATCGCGTCGACAGCAAACCGGGTACGCCGGTGTTCAACCGGACGGTGGCCTTGAAGGATTCGTGGGTGAAGGCTGCCGGTTGATGAGGGGCTGCCAGGATCGGCAGGCGCCCAGGCGACGAGCACGACGGCAAACGCAACGAGAACGGCAAGACCGCTGGCAATCATGCCTCGCTCCAGCGATCGAAGAGCGAGAAGTCGAGGGCGATGCCGCTGACTTCGACGATGCCGGCATGGGCTGCGTGGGGAAGGCGTTCATGGCCGTTGATCGGTGTACGTCTGCAACCTCGCCGGGCCGAGCCGGGCGAAGTACTGGTCCATTTCCTCTTCAGGCACCAGGCCGAGCAGTTGCCAGTAGGTGGCATCGGCGTTCCGGTAAACTGACAGCGGGGTGAGGGGAAACAGCGCACCGTTCCAGTAGCGGGTGTTGGCGCGTACACGGGACTGTTCCTGTATCGAGGGGTTGGCGGCTTCGGGAAGCTTGCCTTGCCGCGCTTCGTCGGAAAAGTTCTCGTAGTTCAAGGCCAGCGCCCGATAGGGGTCGGCAGCGCGCAGGAAGGCGACGGCGCGCCCAAGGCTCTGTGCGTTCATGTAGGCGACAGGAACCCACAGGGTGGCCCACTGCCGATGCGCGGGGGTGTCGAACCAGCGCCAGAAACGGGCACACGCGGGACAGTTCAAGTCGATGAAGAACACGGCCTGAATCTGTTCGCCGGGTTTGGCAAGCCGCGCACCCGCCAGCCGGTTGACGGCCTGCCATACGGCGCGGTCGCGCTGCCCGTGCATCGTGGCGTTTCGGCCCTGGAGGATTTCGGCACGTAACCCCCGCGAACAGAACAGCGCGAACGCCGGCGCGAAGGCGGCCAGGAAGCTGCGGCGTTGCATGGCGACATGCGCGGCAGTCATGGGGTTTCGACGTAATGAAAACTTTCGCTACCACCGCTGTCCGGGTTCTGCCCGATTCCGCGAATGTGGATGTCGTTACCCCGCACACCAAGCAAATATGTATTAAGGGAGGATCGTCATGGAGGATTACGACGAGGGGAAGACGGTGATGGGCGGACGCTTACCGTCGAGGCTTACGCCCAGACGCTGTTCGTGCTGCATGGGGTCGCCTCAGAAAACGGAAAACAAAGCACGCTAAGGTTTCTCGCAAACGACGGTCTGCGAGAAGCCTTGCTGAGAAGGTGGCGCGGTCTAGCGCCGATGTGGCTGTGGGGTTCTCAAAAACCGTTCTCGGTTCAAACGACCTGGAACGGCGAGTTTCAAGAACGCTGGACAGTTGCCAGCGGCAAGAACAAGCTTAGTGGCGAGTCTGGCAAGGCAATGAAGCCGTGATGTCGGTAGAACGCCGCTGCCACTTCGTCCTTGGCGTCCACCATCAGGGCAAAGGCGGCAATCTCCGAACGGGCGGCACGGTCAAGCGCATCGGCCAACAGCGCACCGCCGAGACCTTGCCCCTTGAATGCCTGATCGACGGCCAGACGGCCCATGCGGACGGCGGGTACGGTCGGGTAGCGCGGAAGCTTCTTGCCGGTGCTGGCCGGAAGATCGGCCAGCAGCAGGCTTGCCGACGCCAAGGTATAGTAGCCCGCAATGCGTTGCCCGTCCGTCAAGGCCACGAAGCAGGCGGCCACGCGGCGACGAACGTCCTGTGTGACCTGCTCGCGCAGGTAGCGATTCAGCGGCTCCGAATCACTGCGGAAGGCGACGCGATCATGTGCCGCATCGAGTGGCACAAGCTGGAACGGTGCGCGGCTCATTCAGAGCGCAGGAGCTTGCTACGGCGAGCGAATGCGCGTTCCAGAGCAGGGGCCGGTGTCGGCGGCGACAGCAGGGCTTGTGCGAAACATTCCTGATCGGCCAGAGACAGGCGGATGACTTCGGCTTGCTCGATGGCGCGCTGTGCGGCGTCCTGCACGGCGGACACCACGAAATCGGTCATGGTGCGCCCCTGAAGTTCAGCGGCACGCTTGAGCATCGAATGCAGATCGGTGCTGATTCTGGCTTCGAGACGGGCGGTAGAGATGGCATCTGGCATGGTTATGTCCTCCTGATGTAATCGTACGGCAATTTGCCGTACAACGCAAGACGGAATTTTCGGCCGTTCCGGTTTAGCGTGCTTTGTTTTCCGTTTTCTCAGGAGACCCCTGCATGAGCTGGAATTCGTGCACCAAGGGCGGGGCGAGTTCGGCACTGACCTGGCGGATGGCGGAGGTGAGGGACAAGCCGGCCTTGGCAAGGAGAGGTCGAGGACGTTACCGCTGACTTCGACGATGCCGGCATAGGCTGCGTGGGGAAGGCGTTCATGGCCGTCGATCGGAGTACGCCCGCAACCTCGCCGGGCCGAGGCGAGCGAAGTACTGCTCCATTTCCTCTTCAGGCAACAGGCCGAGCAGTTGCCAGTAGCTGGCATCGGCGTTCCGGTAAATTGACAGCGGGGTAAGGGGAAACAGCGCACCGTTCCAGTAGCGGGTGTTGGCGCGTACACGGGACTGTTCCTGTATCGAGGGGTCGGCGGCTTCGGGAAGCTTGCCTTGCCGCGCTTCGTCGGAAAAGTTCCCGTAGTTCAAGGCCAGCGCCCGATAGGGGTCGGCAGCGCGCAGGAAGGCGACGGCGCGCCCGAGGCTCTGTGCGTTCATGTAGGCGACAGGAACCCACAGGGTGGCCCACTGCCGATGCGCGGGGGTGTCGAACCAGCGCCAGAAACGGGCACACGCGGGACAGTTCAAGTCGATGAAGAACACGGCCTGAATCTGTTCGCCGGGTTTGGCAAGCCGCGCGCCCGCCAGCCGGTTGACGGCCTGCCATACGGCGCGGTCGCGCTGCCCGTGCATCTTGGCGTTTCGGCCCTGGAGGATTTCGGCGCGCAACCCGCTCCAACAGAACAGCGCAAGCGCCGGCGCGAAGGCGGCCAGGAAGCTGCGGCGTTTCATGGCGACATGCCCGACACTCATGGGGTTTCGACGTAATGAAAACTTTCGCTATTACGGCTAGCTGAGTTCAGCCCGATTCCACGAATGTGTATGTCGTTACCCCGCACACCAAGCAAATATGTATCAGAGGGACTAACATACAGCCCGTTGTCCGGTCCTTTTGTTATTCGCAATGACTGGCCATCCATGCCGATACGCGCAACGACCAGCCGGTTGTCTAGCTGGCCGACCAGCCCCAGACCATCCTGCAATTCACAAAGAGAAAAAAACGCCGAACTGACGCCTTTTTTGGTAAAGAGTTTCTTTTTCCAGAGCAAGCCAAACCTGGCGTCGCGTTTTTCGATCACGATATCCATATTCGGCGCTTCCGTATAAGTAATTGCAAAACCACCATCCCGCAATGGAATACCCGTCGCAAAGCCAGTGGAAAGCGAATATTTTTTGCGAATGGAAAGGTTAGGAGACAATTCCAGCACTTCAAAAGGTTTCTGTTCATAGTCGACAACAACGTAAATCTTTCCACTTTGTATAAACACGCTGTTGATCCGCCCCTTATCCGGAAACTTCAGCTCACGTACAACTCTTAATGATTCATCTAGCTTGACGAGGATAGGTCTATTACTAGGTCTTTTGTTTTCCCTAATGCTCTCGATCAAGGCTTTATCTCTTATCGGACCTCACTGCTGTCCGGTTAAATCGTGAATAAATTCAGTTGGTTGCAAGGAGCGC